>DASZOC010000001.1:0-5117 GCA_035550975.1 Actinomycetota bacterium
GCGGGGGGCCGCGCAGTCCATGAGATCCCGGCTCTGGAAACTCCACCTGGGACTTCGGCATGCGGCGCTTCGTACTTGAGCTTCTCTTGCGCCGCGCTAGCGAGTGCTTGCAAGAGTTTGCAGAACGCGGCCGAAGCGGGCACAATCGCAGCATGGACCTGTCCCGGCTCCTGCGCAGCGCGGCGTCCGACGCAGGACCCAAGACCGCGCTGGTCGTGGCGTCGGGCGGCGACAAGATCTCCTTCGCGGAGCTCGACCGGGAGGCGGACCGCGTCGCCCGGGGCCTCGCATCCGCGGGGGTCGGGCCCGGTGACCGGGTCGCACTGGGAATGCACAACGTGCCCCACTTCGTCTACGCCTACTTTGGCATCTTGCGCGCGGGAGCGGTGGTCGTGCCGTTGAACGTGATGCTGACCGAGGACGAAGCCGGGCGCATCATGCACGACGCCCAGGCCAAGGCCGCGCTCATCGCTCCTCCGTTCGCGCAGACGGTCGAGGCAGCAGCGTCGGACACCGACACGAAGATCTTCTCGACGTCCGACTGGGATGCCCTCGGCGACCTCGGCGATCCCGCGCCGGATCCCGACGTCGACGAAGACTCGCTCGCGGTCCTCGCCTACACGTCGGGCACGACCGGCGAACCGAAGGGGGCGATGCTGTCGCACGGCAACCTGCTCGCCAACCTGAGCCAACAGATGTCGATCCCGGACATGCACGTGACGGAAGACGACGTGTTGTTCCTGGCGCTGCCGTTGTTCCACATCTTCGGCCTGAACGTGACCCTGGGTCTGCTGGTCATGAACCACGCGAAAGGTTTGCTGGTAGACAAGTTCGAGCCCGTGCCGGCGCTCGAGCTGATCCAGAAATACAAGGTCACGGTGCTGTTCGGCGCGCCCCCCATGTACACCGCGTGGAGCGCGACACCCGGTGCCGATCAGTACGACCTGTCGTCGGTACGCATGGCAATCTCGGGCGCCGCGCCGCTCCCCGCGGATGTGCTGCGCGAGTTCCGCGACATCTTCGGGGTCCAGATCTACGAGGGTTACGGCCTGACCGAGACCGCACCGACGTTGTGCTCGAACCGCATGACGGAGAGACCGAAGCCCGGTTCGGTTGGTAAGCCATTACCGGGCATCGATCTGCGCGTTGTCGACGAATCCGGAACCGACGTCGAGATCGGCGACCCCGGCGAGATCGTCGTGAAGGGGCCGAACGTGTTCCAGGGTTACTGGAACAAAGACGACGCAACGCGCCAGGTCTTCAGGGACGGGTGGTTTCGCACCGGTGACATCGCGGTCCAGGACGAGGAGGGCTACCTCTACCTCGTGGATCGCAAGCGCGACCTGATCATCGTGTCTGGTTTCAACGTGTTCCCGTCCGAAGTCGAGAGCGCGCTGCTTCAGAACCCCGCGGTTGCGGAGGCCGCAGTCATAGGACAGCCCCATCCCTACACCGGAGAAACCGTCAAGGCGTTCGTGGTGCTGGAACCCGGTGTCGAAGCGACGCCCGAGGAGCTGCTCGACGACGTGCAGACGAGGCTGGCGCGGTTCAAATGCCCGACTTCGCTAGAGATCGTCGACTCGTTGCCGCACCTGCTGACCGGCAAGGTCCTCCGCCGCGCGCTGCGCGCCGGCTAACACGATCCGCAACCATCCTTTATGCACATGCCCACGTTGAGCGGCGGTAGCTAGAGAACGAACGTTGGCGCTACATCGAGCCACCGCACTTCAGCATCCGCAGAGAGTCGGGCCGCAGGATGCGCAGCTTGCGTCCTTCGTAATCGACGATCCCGTTGGCCTTCATGCGCCGCAACGTCTTGCACGCGCTCTCGCGACACATGCCCGCCAAGCGCCCCAGATCGCGCTGCGACAGCGGGAGCTCCAGCTCGATCGTCGTACCGTTCGTTCGCCCGAGCATCCGCGACAGATCCAGCAACCGCCCCGCGAGCCGTGCGTCTACCTCACCCGTGGTTCGTTCGAGCGCGGTATCGATCATCCAGCGCGAGCGCGCCGTGCCGAGCGCAGCCAGAGCGCGCGCGGCCGGCGGCGACGAGAAGACGATGTCGACGAAGGCGGCCGCGTCGAATCCCACGACCTGCGCGGCAGTAGCAGTGGCCGCGTCGAACGGTTGTGGCTCACCGTCGATCGCCGCAACCTCGCCGACGAACGTTCCCGGCCCCGCCAGCCCGAGGATCGTCTCGTCGCCATCGATATCACGCACCGACAACGAGACGATGCCCGTGACGATGAGATGGACGCGCTCGGCGGGCGAGCCGGCGAGCTGAAGTAGCTCGCCGCGCGGGAGGTCACGCCGCACCGCGCGGGCCAGCAGTCGCTCTCGCTGGGTGGGAGATAGCTGTTCGAGGACGGATCGTTGCACGCGTCACCTCCAGGTCGTAGCGGTATGCCCAGAGGACGCGGAAAGGGGTGGCCGAAGCCACCCCTCCTCTGCGACGAACATAGCGCGCGGCCCCTCACGCGTCCATACCTTTCTTGCCACGCGAAGATGTTTTCGTGATCGAGGACCTGTTCTCGGGCCGGAAACGTCTGCCTGCCGGCTACCTCTTGTTGATTCCCGTCGTCGGGTTCCTCGTCGTGCTCGGCTCCGCGACCTACGACCGCGCGCACGTTCCGGCCCCGGGCGAGCGGATCCCCGATTTCTCGGCGCCGTTGTTGATCGGGGAGGGCGACCTCGGTCGCGACGACCTGCGCGGGAAGCCGGCCGTGATCAACTTCTGGGCGTCCTGGTGCGGCCCGTGCGAGGACGAGGCGCCGCTGCTGCAGCAGGCGCACGAGACCTATGGGGACCGCATCACGTTCCTCGGCATCGACATCCGCGACGCGCGCTCGGACGCGGAGGAGTTCGTCGAGACCTACGGGCTGACCTACCCCAGCATCCGCGACGAGACGATGGAGATCTATGCGGACTTCGGTCTCACCGGGCAGCCGGAGACGTTCTTCGTCGACGCCGACGGCATCCTCGTCCGCCACGTGCCGGGACCGGTGACCGAGGAGAGCCTGGCTCAGATGCTCGACGTCCTGGTCCGCCGGGATGCCTGAGGGAGCGGCTCTCTACCCACTCGCGTTCGGAGCCGGCGCGTTGTCGTTCCTGTCGCCCTGCGTGCTGCCTCTGGTTCCCGGCTACGTCTCGTACATGTCGGGCCTCGGGGGGACGGAGACAGAGGCGCGGTCGCCTCGTCGCGCCGGGCTGATGGCCCTGTTGTTCGTCGCGGGCTTCACGACCGTCTTCGTACCTCTCGGCGTGACTGCCAGTCTGCTCGGGTCGTTCCTCGACCAGAACCGAGTCCTGTTCACGCGTATCGGCGGGGCCTTCATCATCCTGATGGGCCTGGTCTTCCTCGGCGTGATCAAGATCCCTCTCCTGTACCGCGAGGCGCGCTTCCACCCGACGCCGAATGCCGGCTCGCTCGGCAGCTTCGTGCTCGGGCTCGCGTTCGCGTTCGGCTGGAGCCCGTGCATCGGCCCTATCCTCGGCGCATCGTTGACGCTGGCGGCCGGCCAGGACCCCAGCCGGGGCGCGCTGTTGCTGCTGTTCTATTCGCTGGGCCTCGGTGTGCCGTTCGTGCTGGCAGGGCTCGGCATCGCGCGCCTCACCGGCGTCGTCGCCGCGCTGCGGCGCCACACCCGGGTGCTCATGACCACGAGCGGCGTGCTGCTGATCGTCATGGGCCTGCTGTTCATGACCGACTCGTTGTTCCGGATGTCGATCTGGATCCAGCGAGGCTTCGACCGGCTGGGCCTCGACTTCCTAGCCCGGATCTAGCGTTGCCTCGGCTGGGGGCCGCCCGACCGTTCCGGGCGCCACGATGGACGTAGACCTTCTATGAGCGGGAGTTCACGTCCATTGTGCAGCTCGGCGATCGTCGGCGCCGGAAGGGTTCGGCCGGGAGGCACCGAACCTCAATGGCATGCGCGCTCGACTGCTCCTCGTGGCCCTGGTCGCGGGCCTCGTCTCGGCCCCCCACAGCGTCGAAGCCCAGATCCCCACGCTCGACCGGGGCAAGGCGCTGTTCTGGACGGGACCCAAGGTCGACCGCCCCTCTGGGTCGTGGACCTACCGGTTCAAGATCGAGGACCCCGGCAGCCGGCTTCGTGTCGGCATCGACCATCCCGAGGTCGACGACGACTTCTCTTTGAGAGTGTCCGGTCCCGTATCCGCGTCTGCCGCCGCGGGAGGCGGCATCTATTCGGGCGAGGCTCTGATCGAAGATCCTCCTCGCGGGACCTACACCCTCACCGTGTCGGCTTCGGATGCCGACGAGACCAACTTCCGCGTACGGGCGAAGCTCGAAGCGCGACCTCCGAGCCTCGGGACCACGAAGGGTCCCGTGTTGCCGAACCTGCAGGTCCTCCCGCCGCACGAGGCCAGCTTCCTGTTCCCGGTCACGAACGGCGGCTTCGGCGATCCGCCTCAGGGGGCAGACACGCAAGGCCGCGAGTCGTGCCATCCCGAGGAGCACGCGGAGGATGGTGCGGTGCGTTGCTTGCGCTTCGCCTACGGCGTGCGCAACACCGGCCTCGGGCCTCTGCAGCTCTTCCACAAGGGTGGCGCCGGTGGCGTGACGACACCGCTGTTCCAGCGGGTCCAGCGCGCCGACGAGACTTACTTCGATCGCGCCGCAGGGCTTGCGAGGTACCACAAGACCCACGGTCACTGGCATCACGATGCCGCGATCGGCCTGCAGCTCTACAAGGTGACCGACGCGAAGAAGGGGAAGCTCGAGGCCGCGAGTGAGCCGCGGACGAAAGGGTTCGCCCACCGCGAGGAGCTGCTGCGCGACTGGAACACGTTCTATCCCGTATGGCCTCGCTTCGGGATCGGCCTCAGTCCCGGGTGGGCCGACATCTACGAGTGGGACCGACCCGGCAACTACATCGACTTCGGCTTGAACGCAGACGGGCGCTACGTCGTTCGGCTCGTTGCCGACCCGGTGGAAGAGATCCTGGAGTCGAACGAACGGGACAACCTCGGCTACACCTATCTGACGATCGAGGGTGCGAAGGTCACGCTCTTGGAGGCGGGACGCGGAGCCGATCCCTGGGACCCGTGCAAGATAGTGGTGGGATTCGGGGGACACGCGGACCCCGCTCCCAAGC
>DASZOC010000002.1:0-1635 GCA_035550975.1 Actinomycetota bacterium
CGCCCGTGCGGCGCTCTTCGGCGTTCGGCAACCGCGCGCGCTACTCCGTCGCCTCGTCCACGGCGTCGGGGTAGGCGATGATCTCGATCCGCTGCCCGCCCGGCGCCTCGAGGTAGAACGACCGGCTCCCGTCGCGATGGCCGCAGATCGACACGTCGTATGAGCCGGCGAGCCGCTCGAGCTCCTCGAGCGACACCTTGAAGGCCAGGTGGTTGGGGTGCTGCTCGGCGAGGACGAACGCGAGCTTCGCCCCGCCGGCCTCGAGCAGGCCCCACGTCTCGTCGGCGTAGAGCACCCGCGCGCCGGGCACGGTCTGCGACCACCACGCCAGAGCCGCGGCGATGTCCGGGACCTGCTGGGCGACGTGATCGAAGCGCACGAGGACGAGGCTAGAGGCTCGGTCGCCGTCAAACCAGCCGGCCGCGCCCGAACGTTCGACGCGCCGCCGGCCGACCGACGTGGCCAGATCTGGCGAATCGCGCTACGCTGCCGGGAGTCGACCGATAGTCGCAGCCGCCTCCCGAACGGGTTTCGCGCCCACATAGCGTGAACTTCGAGGCGGGGTCCGTGAGCGTCGACCGCCCCCGGAGGGGGGTCGCCTCGTGCTGTGCTATCCTGGGCGGTCCGCGCCTGAAGGCCTGTGGGTCGCGGCGCCGCCCCCCATGCTTGTCCTCTCCGACCCCTCGAGGAGTCGCCGTCTTGCCCCCTGTTGACGCCCCCCGGACGCGCCGGAGCTTCGCGCGTCTGAACCGTGTTCACGACGTCCCGAACCTCATCGACATCCAGCGGCGCTCGTTCGCGTGGCTGACCGATCCCGAGCAGGGCGGCCTGCGGGAGACGATCGACGACATCTCCCCGATCGAGGACTACACCGGCAACCTCGCGGTCGACTTCGGGGAGTTCCACTTCGACGAGCCGGTCGCGTCGATCGAGGAGTGCCGCGAGAAGGACCTCACGTACGCGCGGCCGCTGACCGTCACCGTCGCGTTCGTCAACCGCGAGACCGGTGAGATCCGCGAGCAGTCGGTGTTCATGGGCGACTTCCCGTGGATGACCGACCGGGGCACGTTCATCATCAACGGCACCGAGCGCGTCGTCGTCACGCAGCTCGTCCGCTCCCCAGGCGCCTACCTCATGGAGGCCAAGGACCGCGAGAAGCAGGTCTTCATCGCCAACCTCATGCCCGCGCGCGGCTCGTGGCTGGAGCTCGAGATCGACAAGAAGGGCAAGGTCTTCGTCCGCATCGACCGCAAGCGCAAGCTGCCGGTCACCGTGCTGCTGCGCGCGATGGGCTACGCGACGGACGAGGAGATCCTCGGCCTGTTCGACGACAGCCTCTACGTCCGCAACACGCTCGAGGCCGACACCGAGCCGACGAAGACCGAGGAGGGCGCGCTCGTCGAGCTCTTCAAGAAGCAGCGCCCCGGCGAGCCGCCGAGCGTCGACAACGCCCGCGCGCTGCTGCACCAGCTGTTCTTCGATCCCAAGCGCTATGACCTCACGCGCGTCGGGCGCTACAAGCTCAACGCGCGCCTGGGCCTCGACATCGACCTCGAGACGCGCACGCTGACGCACGACGACATCCTCGCCCTCGTCAAGGAGCTCGTCTCCCTGCCGCGGATCCTCGGCATGCCC
>DASZOC010000003.1:0-4970 GCA_035550975.1 Actinomycetota bacterium
CACGTGCACCGTGCGCGACGTCGCCGGCGTCGCGACGTCAGAGCCACCCGACAGAGCGACGGGGAACACCACGGATACCGCAAACAACTACCGGGTTCGGGGTGAGAACGAGAACGGTATCAACGATCCCGATGAACCTGACTCCGACTCCGAGTCGACACCGGACTACTCGTGCATCGTCGGCAATGCCGACGGCACCTGCACGATCACCGTGACGCAGTCCGAGGGGGAGAAGGGTACGGCGGAGATCTGCTTCTGGGTCGAGGATCCGAACGACGCGACCCTTACTTCGGGGCGTCAGGACTGCGTGAACAACACCGAGGCGACACTCGAGGCGGCCGCGGCCGACGGCAGTGACTCGGGCAACGACCTGGCGGACCAGGTCGAGAAGACGTGGGCGGACGCGCAGGCGACTGCCGTAGATGCAGAACCCGAGACCGACACGAACCGCCTCGGCGAGCAACACACGATCACCGCGCACGTCTATAGCAACTTCGGCGACGCCTTCATAGGACCTGAACCCGTCTACTTCGAGTTCTTCGCGGGATCGCCGACAGATGCCGACGGGAACACGCCCGAGACCCCGGACCGCACGTGTTCTCCGCCCAGCAACGGTTCGTCATGTTCCATCACGTACACGCAATCCACCACCGCAGGCACGGATGTGGTGTGCGTCTACCTCGACCACAACGCTACGACCACGGGCGTCCAGGGACCGACGATGTCCGACACGGGCGGGAACCGGACGTGTGATGCGGAAGGCTTGAATGATCCGGACGACGATGCGACGGGCGCGGATGCACCGGAGCCCGTGGACGACAACCAGGACGTGGTGCAGAAGACGTGGCAGCCGCCCTCGGCCGCCACACGCCTGGATTGCGATCCAGAGACCTTCACGAATCCGACCAACACTTCTCACACCTTCACCTGTACGCCGAGGAACAACGACGGCGTCACGCCGGCCGACACCAACATCGACGTGGAGATGACCGGGGCGAACGATCACGACGGTTACTCGCCGACGTTGCCGGACTTCGAATGCACCACGACGTCCACGATGCCGACGTGTAGCTTCAGGCACTCAGCGACGAGCTCGCCCGGGACCACGACCTATCGCGCGTGGATCGACTCGGACAAGAACAACAACTCGACCGAAGCCGACGAGGCCGAAGGCCAAAACGAAGTCGCCCAACCTGGCAGGGCGGAGCCAGACGAGACCGACGTGATCGAGAAGACGTGGCAGTGCCCGACCGGTTCGCCGTCGCCTACCGCGACGTCCACGGGTTCGCCGTCGCCTACCGCGACGCCGACGGCGACGCCGACAGCAACGCCGACGGCGACGCAGACCGGCTCTCCGTCGCCGACGCCGACCGCTTGTCCGACGGCGACGCCGACCCCGACGCCGACGCGAACGGTGACCCCGACGTCGACCACAACCCCAACCTCGACCGCAACAAGCACTCCCTCACAGTCGCCGCCACCACCGCCGCGGGAGTGTTCCGACGGCATCGACAACGACGACGACGGCGACATCGACTACCCGAGCGACACCGACTGCACCGGCCCCTCCGACGACTCGGAGTCGGGCTTCCCGCAGCAGGAGTTCGGCGGCGAGAGAGGCCAGCTGGTGCAGAACGGCCCCTGTGCCGGCTTCACCACCGGGTCGGTGCATCAGGATCCGAACGGTGACGGCCTGGTGATCGTGGGGACCGCGGGAGCCGACGCGCTGCAGGGCAGCGAGTCGGGTGACCTGATCTGCGGTCTCGGCGGTGCCGACACCATCAACGGTGCCTGCGGTGGTGACACGATCTACGGCAACGGCGCCAAAGACGCGATCAACGGCGGCGACGGCAACGACGACCTCTTCGGCAACGTCGGCAAGGACGTGATCATCGCGGGCCCCGGCCGCGACCGTATCGAGGGCGGTAAGCACAACGACAACATCGGCGGGGGCGACGGCAACGACGTCCTGTCGGGCCAGGGTGGCTGGGACACGCTGAAGGGCAACGCCGGTGACGACACCTTCGTGGGTGGTGGCGGCAACGACATCGTCCAGGCCGGTGGCGGCGACGACATCGGGCGCGGCAATGCCGGCGACGACGTGATGAAGGGATTCGACGGCAGGGACCGGTTGCGCGGTGGTGGTGGCTCCGACATCCTGCGCGGTAGCGGGGGCCGCGACCGCCTGTGGGGTGGTGGTGGCGACGACGTCTTGAACGGTGGTGGCGGCAACGACGTGTGCCGTCCTGGTCCGGGAGACAACGTAGTGCGCAACTGCGAATAGCTAGTCCGCAACCAAAAAGGGCCGGTCCGCCAGGGCCGGCCCTCTTTTGGTTAGACGTTGACCTGAATAGGACATCCCCGGGGCAGGAAGCGGAGGGAGCAAGGGCGAATCGAACAGCACCACACCCGGCAAAAGGGGCCGGGTGTAGCGGGCACGGGAGCTGCGATTGGCCGAGCGGGTCGATTCCACTGTTTCGCGCTGGCGCGCCGTGCGGGTCTCGCTCGTCCTCGTGCTCGTTCCTGCGGTGCTGTTGGCCCATGTCGTGTCGGTGCACGCGTACCCGCGTCCGGGTCGCACCGAGCTGGTCTCTGTCGCTCCCGACGGAGCCTCGGGAGCGGGGTTCTCGACGGGTGGGTTGTTGAGCGCGGACGGCCGCTACGTAGCATTCCAGAGCGACGCCCGCGGCCTCGTGCCGGAGAAGACGACCGGGACGACCGACGTCTTCGTTCGCGATCTACAGACCCAGACGACCAAGCGCGTCTCGGTCTCGAGCCAAGGGACGTCCCCCAACAGCAGCTCCCACGCGGCCGGCATCAGCGGCGACGGTCGCTACGTCCTCTTCACCAGCTTCGCGTCCAACCTCGTCCCCGACGACACGAACGCCGCAACCGACACGTTCCTTCACGACACGATCACGGGTGCGACCAGTCGGGTATCGGTGGCGGCAGACGGGACCCAGGCCAATCGCGCGTCGCAGAACTCGGCGATCAGCAGCGACGGTCGCTACGTCGCCTTCGCCAGCAGGGCGACGAACCTCATCGATGGCGAGACGAGCGACCGGCTGCACATCTTCGTCAAGGATCTCGTGAGCGGGACGGTGGAGCTCGCATCGCGCTCCACCGCCGGCGTCGAAGGCAACGGCACCTCGTTCTTTCCCGCCCTCAGCTCCGACGGGCGTTTCATTGCTTTCCACAGCGATTCGAACAACCTCGTTCCGAACGACACGAACGGGCGCGATGACGTCTTCGTCTTCGACAGAGAGTCCGGGACGACCGAGCGCGTCTCCCTCTCGTGGAACGGCGGTGAGGCCAACAACTCCTCCAACCGCGCCAGCATCAGCGCGGATGGTCGCTTCGTGGCGTTCGCGAGTCACGCGACGAACCTCGTGCCGAACGGGGCGACCGCGAACATCTTCCCGTTCGACATCTACGTGCGCGACCGTCAGCGGAGGACTACCGAGCTCATCTCTGCCAGCAGCGCGGGTGAGGTCGGCAACCACGGCTCCGAGACGCCGCGGATCTCGCCGGACGGTCGCTATGTGGTCTTCACGAGCATCGCGTCGAACCTCGTTCGCGGCGACAACAACTGTCCTCCGACGATCACGAACCTCGCCCGCTGCAAGGACGTGTTCGTCCACGACCGGCAGCTCGTCCGCACCGAGCGCGTGTCACTCGGCAACGGCGAGGTGGAAGGCGACGGAACGTCATCGGTCGGATCGATGACGCCTGACGCCTCGACCGTCGCGTTCTTCGGGTCGTCGACCAACCTCGTGCCGAACAAAACCGACACCGATCCCGACGTCTTCGTGCGAACGCGTGGTCTGCCCCTCGACTCGGTCGACCTACGCCTCGGCTCCGCGGGTAACCGCGCCCGCGTCACCGGCGGCGCGGTCTTCTCCGGCGGCCTGCTGTCGCAGTCTCCCATCCGTCAGCTCTTGATCCAAGACTCCGGGATCGAGATCCAGCAAGCGCAGCTCTACTTCCACCCCGAGGAAGAGGACCTGCTGTTCCGGTGGCGCCTCAACGGCGTACTCACTATGCCGTCGCCGCGCGGGCCGGTGCCGTTCCAGTACCTCGGCTTCTCCTTCACGACCCCGATCGGACGTTACGAGATCCGCATCCAGGAGCACCCTCGCCTCGACCTCCCGTCCACCAGGATCTTCGCGACGCGTGCCGAGCTCTACCGCTGCAACGGCGACTGTGTCCACGTGGGGGACCTCGCCGGGTCGTTCGGCACGACCGGGGCCGAGGCGCGTGCCACGGTGCCGGTGAAGACCCTCGGCCTCGCCGAGGGCGACGCCCTCACGGGTCTCCGTGCCTATGCCGCGCTGGGCCACCGCGCCGCGGGGGACACCGGTCGCGTTCAGGGGGTCGACCTGCCGGCGACCGAGCTGCCCCGCGTCGAGGCCGCCCTCGCTGTCGGTTCGCCCGGTGCATCTGCTCACGACGTCGTGTTCTCCTCGGTGAGCCTCGCACGTGGCCGTTTCGACGCTACGCTGGACGTCCCACCGGCGCCCTACCGGGTCTGGGTGCGTTCGTGCTTCGCGTTGACGTGCGCGTTGCGCCCGATCGATGTCGATGCTCCCGAGTCGTCGCCGGAGCCGACCGAGAGCGCGGATCCGACCTCTTCGCCGACCGTATCTGCCGAGCCCGACCCGACCGAGGATCCGGCCCCCGATACGACGTCGCTCACCTTCACCGAGCGCTCGGCCACGGGCGGGCAGCACTCCGACGAGGTCGTGCTCGAGGCGCGCCTCACCGATTCGTCAGGCGACCCGATCGCGGGAACCGAGATCGCTTTCGACCTCGTCGGCGAGGCATCGACCCGCAGCTTGTCCGCGACGAGCGACGAGAACGGGATCGGGACGGTCCGATCGCGGCTGTCGGAGAGACCCGGCGCGTACCAGCTCACCGCGCGCTTCGCCGGTGACGACGCCTTCACGCCCGCCGCCGACGCGATCGCGGTC
>DASZOC010000004.1:0-22259 GCA_035550975.1 Actinomycetota bacterium
GAGCCGGACCGGGCAACCGACCCCCACCACGACGACGAGTGCGGCCCCCGGGGCAAGGCCAAAGGCCACGACGGCAACGAGGCTCACGAGAACGCCCCCGGCAAGGGACACCAGCGCCGGCACAGCTGCGACTGAGCGCGAGTCGGTCGGCTCTAATAGAGCCATGGCAGTCATAGTCCAGAAATACGGCGGCACCTCGGTTGCCGACGCCGCCCGGATCCAGCGCGTGGCGGAGCGCGTCGTGGGGGCTGCGGACGCGGGGCAGAAAGTGTGCGTGGTCGTGTCCGCCATGGGACACACGACCGACCAGCTCGTTGAGCTCGCAGCCCAGATCTCGCCTGCCCCTCACGCTCGCGAGCTGGACATGCTGCTGTCGGCGGGCGAGCGCATCTCGATGGCGCTGTTGTCGATGGCGATCAACGAGCTGGGCCGGGACGCGATCTCGTTCACCGGCTCGCAGGCGGGGATCGTCACCGACACCGTCCACGGCAAAGCCCGCATCGTCGACGTGCGCGCGAAACGGGTGCACGAAGCGCTCGAAGCGAACAAGATCGTGATCGTCGCCGGCTTCCAGGGCGTGTCGACCGACTTCGACGTCACGACGCTCGGCCGCGGTGGTTCCGACACGACGGCGGTTGCCCTCGCGGCAGCTCTCGGCGCGGACGCGTGTGAGATCTACACCGACGTCGACGGTGTGTTCACCGCGGATCCGCGCATCGTGCCCGGGGCTCGCAAGCTGCACGCGGTGTCCTACGAGGAGATGCTCGAGCTATCCGCGAGCGGAGCAAAGGTGCTGATGTTGCGAAGCGTCGAATACGCTCGTAACTACGGAGTGCTCGTCCACGTCAGGTCTTCGTTCTCCGACGAGGAAGGCACGTGGGTGAGGGAGGAGGACCGTCGGATGGAGCAAGCGATCATCTCTGGGATCGCGCACGACACCTCCGAGGCAAAGGTGACGATCAAAGCCGTGCCCGACCAGCCCGGGGTCGCCGCGCGCGTCTTCCGTCCACTCGCCGACGAGAGCGTCAACATCGACATGATCGTGCAGAACTCCTCCGAAGACGGCACGACCGACATCTTCTTCACGGTGCCGAAAGACGACCTGCGACGGGCGGAGCCGATCCTTCAGAGGATCGCATCGGACGTCGGCGCCCAGGGCGTCGAAACCGACTCTGCCATCGCGAAGATCTCGCTCGTCGGCGCGGGGATGAAGACCCACCCCGGCGTTGCGGCCGACATGTTCGATGCGCTCGCCGACGAGGGCATCAACATCGAGATCATCTCCACGTCCTCGATCCGCATCTCGTGTGTCATCGCAGCAGACAAGGTGGAGAGGGCGGTACGTGTGATCCACGAGCGCTTCGCGCTGGACGCGGGGGCAGTCCTACGCGAGATCCATCCCGATACCGCGACCGGCCAGTTACAGGCGTTGCGCGTGGACGGCGAACCACTGGAACGCAAATGAGGGTCGTCGTCGTCGGTGCAACCGGCGCGGTCGGACTCAACATCCTGTCGATCATGGAGGAGCGCGACTTCCCGGTCGACGAGCTGGTGCCGGTCGCGTCGTCGCGTTCGATCGGGCGCAAGCTTCCGTTCCGCGACGGTCCCGTAGAGGTCGTAGGCCTGACGCCGGACGTTTTCGATGGCGCCGACATAGCCGTCTTCGACGTCGACGACCCGCTCGCCGAGACATGGGCCCCCGTCGCGGCCTCGGCAGGTGCGATCGTGGTCGACAACTCCGCCGCGTGGCGGATGGACCCGCAGGTCCCGCTGGTCGTGCCCGAGGTCAATCCCGACGCCGTCCACGACCGGCCGAAGGGGATCATCGCGAGCCCCAACTGCACGACGCTGGCGATGATCGTGCCGCTCGCGGCCCTTCACCGCCAGATCCCGGTCGAGCGCCTCATCGTGTCGAGCTATCAGGCGGCGTCTGGGTCCGGCAAGGCCGGGATCGACGACCTGTGGGATCAGACGGTGCAAGTTGCCGCGGCCCCCGAGCAGGTCGAGGTCGGAATGTGTCGCGAGGTGCTGAGCCCGGGCAAGGCATTCACGCATCCGATCGCGATGAACTTCATCCCGCAATGCGGGTCGGTGAAGGACGACGGCTACACGAGCGAAGAGCTGAAGCTGTGCCACGAGACGCGCAAGATCATGGGGCTGCCCGATCTGATGGTGACGGCTACCTGCGTGCGGGTTCCAGTTGCCGTCGGCCACGGGGTCGCGGTGCACGCAGAGTTCGCCGAGCCGATCGATCCCGATCACGCGCGCAAGTGGCTCGCGGAGGCAGACGGGGTCGAGGTCCTCGACGATCCCGCTAACGGTGTCTACCCGACCGCGCTCGAGGCCGCGGGTCGCGATGCGTGCTTCGTCGGCCGGATCCGGCGCGATCCGTTCAATGATCGCGCGCTCAAGATGTTCTGCGTCGCGGACAACCTCCGCAAAGGGGCCGCGCTGAACACGATCCAGGTGGCCGAGCTGCTCGTCAACTGACGATGTCCGATCGAGTCCTCATCACGGGCGGCGCAGGTTTCGTCGGATCGCATCTGTGCGATGCCTTCGTCGCCCGCGGGAGCACCGTCGTGTGTCTCGCGAACGCGCCCAACCCTGTGGCCGGTTCGCCTAACTGACGCTCCAGGCATTCCGCGCCCAGTCGATCGTGCGCTGGAGTCCGTCTTCCAGTGCTACCTGCGGCTCCCATCCCAGCACCCGGTGCGCGAGACTGATGTCGGGGCATCGCACCTCGGGGTCGTCGACCGGCCTCTCGATGTAGGTGATCTGTGAACCACTGCCCGCGAGGTTCGCGATCATGTCTGCGAGTCTGAGAATCGTGACCTCGTGTGGGTTCCCGATGTTCATCGGCCCAATGTGGCTTGAGTTGATGAACCGCCAGAAGCCTTCGATCTCGTCGTCGACGTAGCAGAGGGAACGGGTCTGCGACCCGTCACCATGAACTGTCAGGTCCTCGCCTCTCAACGCCTGGTCGATGAAATTCGGAACGGCACGTCCGTCGCGCCGCCGCATCCGCGGTCCATACGTGTTGTGGCAAAAAACGCCGTTGCCGGCGACGAAGTTTTCCGCATCGGGAACCGAGAAATCGAAGACGTTGGCAGTCACAACACAGGGTTCGACGGACCTGACCAGAGACCAGACAATGTCTCCGGTCCGTCGGGCATTGAGAGCCTGACGAACTCCTTGATCCCAACTGAGAATGTCCCAGTTGTCTATCTCGCAGACAGTGAGACGGAAAAAAGGGAATCTTCGATCGCCATACCTGCCGGTGAACGTTGTCTCGTATCGACCAAAGGATGCGACAAGACCGAACCGAAGGAGCAGGTAACTGAGGTCGATGGCGAGTTTCTCGCTCGTGGTGTCAAAACAAAGCTCATTCCCCACCTTCTTCCCCGAATGGGTGCCGTCACCACACCGGAAGCCTTCGAGGAAGTGCTTCGCCTGTTTCAGGGGAAGCTGCAGAACCCAGCTCGGGATCCGGCGCTCACGAAGCCCAAGAACGTTGCAGAACAAACGATGCACAGCTTTTGAGTGACAGTAGAGGCTGGGTGCCCGACCCGCGGATGGCGCCGTCATGCCGGTGGCGACACAGAGTTGCCGTTCGAGGATTTTTTGTGCCCTGTCCAACAAGTATTGGTCCGATGCGAAGCTGATGAAGTGAACGCCATTTGCAGAGTGCTCCGCGCCCTCCGCGAGGTAGAAGCCGCAGATCCAAAGGAGTTCGTCACTCAGCTCTATTTCATTGGGAACCCATTTGTTACTGCCGCCATAACAGCCGAAGAGCGAATCATTCGGTGCGTCCTGGTTGAGCACCGCGAGCGCAAACAGAGGTAGCGTTTGGTTCTTCTTCCACTTCCGCAAAGTGGAGCTGACTGTGTTCCGGGTATTTGGCGTGTCTTTGTAGCGGCGGGAGCGCAGAAGCGCCGCATGCAGCCGGTCCCGATGGGACTCGACCAGGTCTGGAACGCTCTGGTGTTTGATTCGCCAATCCCAGAGCTGTTCGGGATGTCCAGTTGATATTTCTTCAGACATCACGACCCGTGGCCGGTTCTTTTCCACCATAGGCAGCTGACCGGGGATGGCAACATGCTCGCCCGGTCTGATGTCTCGAACGGGTTTGGCGATGGGGCGACCGTCTGCGGCTCGAACGAAGACACTGTGGTCGCCCGTTACCTTGACGGACCGCCCGTAACGCAGCTTCAGCTCGAACGCCTCCTGCTGCGCCACGTGTCGAATCGTTGCGCTTGCCTGCCGCAGCTTCATCCGGAGCGTGGCAGGATCGAAACACGGAACGCGCACGGTGCGAGTCCCGAGGACATCGAGCGCTGCCCGATCGGCGTACTCCCCCACAGGATCGACATGGAGCTGATCGTCGTTGAAGACGACCACGACTTGATCCGCTAGAACGCTGTTAAAGATGCGAGCGATGCGGATGTCAATGCCGTGCTCTCGGTGGTACGCCATCGTCAATGCTTCGGCGAACCGCTTGCCCTCGTCGTAGACCCCGCGCGGCCCGATCGGGTTGACGTTGCCCCAGTACGACTCTGGCTGCGGGTGGATGAGCGGGTCTCCGTAGGCCTCGGACGTTGAGGTCAGGAAGAAGGAGGCTCGTTTCGCCTTCGCTAGCCCCAGCGCGTTTAGTGTTCCGATCGCATTCACCTTCATCGTGTGGATCGGGTGCTGGAAGTAGTCGGGCGGGGAAGCGGGCGATGCCAGGTGCATCACCCAGTCCAGCTCGCCGTCGAAAGATATGTGGTTGACCACATCGAAATTCACGAACGTGAACTTCGGGTTGGCCAACAGGTGGACGACGTTGGTCTCCGATCCGGTGATCAAGGAGTCGTAGCACACGACCTCCCAGCCCTCTTTGAGCAGCCGTTCGCAGAGATGGGAGCCGAGGAACCCGCCACCGCCGGTCACCAGGGCGCGCGTCATCAGTCGTCCTCAGCCTTGTCCATGACCGAAGACTAGGTGATACGTAGGACAGAAATGTGTGCCGTCGGTTTAACGCGTACGTCGCTTTGCGGTGGCAATTACGAGTGCCACTGCGACGAGCCCGATCCCCACGAGCGTGAGCGGAACCGCGTACGACTGGATCCCGTCCATGGCCGCTGCCGTCGCCGCGATGACAAGAGTGACAAGACCTCCTGTTGCCGCGCCGACCCGACACCACTCATCCCAGCTTTCCTCGTCCTGCCGCACCCGCCATGTTGACGCTCACGCTGCGTCTCGTTGGGCATCCGGTCATTCGACCTTCGTCTCGATCGTCTCGGCCTGTATGCCGTACTCCCCTTCGTAGAGCTCGTACGACTCTTGGTCGAGGTCCAGCCCCATCTCGTTCTCCACGACAGCCACGTCGAATTCGCTGACGGTCCCGGCAACGATGACGAAGTCGCCCGCGCTGAGCTCCTCTCTGCCGTCATGGATCACGAGGAAGCTGTCACCACTGGGGTCTTCTGCCACCATGCGGAAGCCGTTGGGATCGACTACCTCATCGACGACCGCATGCACGGTTACTCGTTCACCGACGAGTGGAGCCGGATCCGAGAAGAACGTCGCGGTCTCGGACGCGTCTTCTACTGCCGTGTCGTTTTCCACCGCGACGTCGGGGTCGGCATCGCCGCAAGCTCCTAGCGCGAGCGCGAACACAACCGCGCCCACCAGCACGAAGCACTGCGGACGCTGATGTCGGATGAGGTTAGCCACGAAGAACCTCCAAGATCCTCATCCTCATCGTATCCCGATATACCCCGGGTTACACCCCGGCAGGCACGCGTGCTGCCGCAGCATATCGGACTACGATACGGACGCCTTGATGCGAATACCGAGAGGAAGCGTGGTGTGGACAACGCGGGTCGCAGTGTGACGGGCAGACTACGTATCGCGGCGTTGATCGCTGCCGTGGCTCTCGTCGGCGCCTGCGACGACGAGGCGCAGCTTCGCGATCTCGACCGGGGCACAGATCACCCGCCCGGCTCGAAGCAGACTCCTCCCGAAGAGGGGCATTAGGCCCCGGACGCAGGTGTCGCATCCGGCGCCTGGGGGCATGCTCTTGTCGCAGGACGATACGTCTGCGTACAGGAGGTGGAGATGGCAAAGGACCACGGAAGCTCGGTCAAGGACGACGAGCAGTACGAGGCGCTGCGCGACGAGGGGATGAGCAAGGAGAAGGCGGCGCGGATCGCGAACGCGTCTGCCAACAGCTCGCGCGAAGAGGTCGGGCGACGCGGCGGGTCGTCACAGGAATACGAGGACTGGTCGAAAGACGATCTCTACGACAAGGCGAAGCAGGTCGGCATCGAAGGACGCTCGAAGATGGACAAGAGCGAGCTGATCTCGGCGCTGAGGAACCACTGATGGCCTCGCACGAGAGCAAGACCACGTAGTCGCTACGTCGGCTTGCCCGCGTTCACCTTCTCCTCCCACGCCTCTACGTAGCGGGCTGCGATATCGCGCAGCTTGATGTTCGCGTTCTGCGACACGCCCACGAGCCTCGCGAACCCTTCTTCAGAGGTAAGCCCCTCGTGCGCCATCAGCAGTCCTATCGCCTGCCCGATCACGGTACGCGTGGCGAGGGCATCATGCACGTGCGATTCGCGAACGCTCGCCGCGACGAGCGACCGTTCGAGGTCCGCCAGATATGGCTGAAGCTCCCGATCGAGCTGCCTCCGCCGGCCGGTCCGCTCGACGCGGCGCTCCGCGACGTCCCCGAGGTCGGGCGGCGTCGGTGGACGCGCTCGATCCGGCGACGGGTTGCCACCACCCGTTTCGTCCACGAACCCTCCCGAGCTCGAGATTCGCCTCGCCTGTTCCGCGCGGAACCTGCGAGACGCTCCTGGTGCCCCAACGAGGTCGTGGTCTCACGGTCCGTCCGCGTGTTACCTCGACCCGTCGTTCAGATTACCCGCCGCCGTCGGCGGCGTCCCGTGGGTCTTCGTCGTTTCGATCGAGAAGGAAGATCTCGAACGAGTAGTCCGGGTTGAACACGACCTGGCTCTGATGCGCGAGGACCTTGCACCCGGTGACCTTCTCGACCGCATCCGTGAACGCGACGGTCATCTGCTCCTGGAACCGCAATCGCACCTGCCGCACCAGAGCTTCGTCACCCGAGTCGACCAGCGTCTCTTCGATCTTGGTCATTCCGCCTTTGAGCACCACGAACAGGAAGTCGTCGTTCAGGTACGTCTTCGCCTCGACCGCACCCTTGCCGTAGTGCTGGGCTTTGAGCCGCACCATCTCGTTGGAAATCGCTGCCAGCATCTCGCCCGTGCTCTTCGGGGGCATCGATCCTCCGGTTCGTCGACGTCTTCGCTGCGAGTCTCCCGACGCACCGAATCACTACCTCCTACCACGGTCGCAGGTCCGGGCGGGAGGAGCTTCACGAGCCACGCCCGCGGCCGGTGATCCCGTTACCGAACGTGCGTTCGGGAACCGGTGAACCTGGGTATGGATCTTGCAGGCCCGACGAGGCGAGGAGGTACTGGTGGATACCGAAGGGCGTAATCCGGAGAAGGACCCGCAGGAGTGGGTCACCGCGGACGAGCCGATGACGGGGCCGCAGGAGTCCTACGTCGAGACGCTCGCGCGGGAAGCCGGCGAAGACGTGCCGGAGGACCTGACGAAGGCCGAAGCATCCGAGAAGATCGACGAGCTCCAGGAGCGCACCGGCAGGGGCCAGTAACCACGAGGTGCAGATCAGTTGGTCGGGAAGGGGGGACTTGAACCCCCGACCTCCACGTCCCGAACGTGGCGCGCTACCAAGCTGCGCTACTTCCCGTCGGCGGCATCCTAGCCCGCACGACCATCACCTGCGCCATCCGAGGCAACCCGTAGCAGCGTTGCTTCGGGGCGGCAGTTGAACCTGATCGGCGCGAAGCGGCCCGTTCCGAGGCCGGGGCTCACGTGCAGGTACGCATTGCCGATCGGATGCAGACCTCCGGCGAGGGTTGTCGGCAACGACGAATTGGTGACCAGCGGACCCACCAACGGGAAGCGGACCTGGCCGGCGTGCGTGTGGCCGCTCAGCACCAGATCGAACCCGCGCAGCATCCACTCGGACACGACGTCGGGACTGTGCGTGAGACCGACCGCCAGCACCTCGCCCGCGGCCCGCTCGACGTGGTGGATGTCCTGCCGCTTGAGGTAGGGATCGTCGACACCGGCGAACCGCATCTTTCCGTGAGGCGTGTCGACGACGGCGGTGGTATTCGTGAGCCCGACCCACCCCTCCGCCCGCAGAAGCTGCTCCAACCGATCGGTGTCGGCGAACGGAGCGCGCATACCCGGCGCGCGCTTGCCGAAGTACTTGAGGTAGCTCTGGAACTGCGTCTGGTAGTAGTCGTGTGATCCCAGGACGTAGAACCGTCCGATCGTCGCCTCGATGCCGTTCAGCGCGGCCGCGATCGGCTCGATCCCCGAGTCGTCCTCGATCAGGTCTCCGGTAGCGACGGCGATGTCGGGCCGTCCGACGCGCGCGGGTAACGACTCGAGGAACCGCATCAACGACGCGTCCTTCGCATTCAGGTGCGTATCGGATATGTGCAGGATCGTCACGCGCGGAACAGCGCGCGCCACGGGGACGTCTACATGCTTGAGCCGATACCAGCGCGCTTCTACGAACGGATAGGCAGCCGCGGTCGCAAGGCCCAGCGCGGCGAGTAGCGGTTGCATCCGGTCGAGGATACTTAGCCGGTGAGACTGTCACTGCGCTGGAAGATCGCCGGCGGCTTCGGGATCCTCGTCGTACTCATCCTCGCGTTGAGCTGGATCACTTTCTCTTTGTTCGGCTCCCTGCGGGGCGTGCAACGCAAAGTGTTCGACGACGCGATCCCCGGCCTCGTCGCGGTCGACGAGATCGTGCGGTCGTACACCGCCCAATCGGCGGCCGTGCGCGGCTATCTCATCGGCAGCCAGCAGACGTTGCTCGCGCAGTACCGCGTCGAGCTCGACATCGCGGAGTTCTGGGAGGAACGTGCAGAGAACCTCTTCACCGACGAGAGCGAGCGTGCGTTGCTCGACGACCTCGTCGAGGCGGGCTCGTCGTTCCAGCTGCTGGTGGACGACGAGGTCCTCCCACTGGCCGAAGCAGGCGAGCGCTCGCAGGCGTTCAGGGTCCTGGGCCAGGAGGGGACGCCGCTGATCTCCGAGATCGAACGGCTCGGCACGCTCCTTCGAGAAGCTCAGGGCGAGGTGGTCGCCGCGACCGAGGAGAGCGTCAGGAGGGCCTCCAACCAGACGGTCGTGATCCTGCTGCTCGTGACCATAGCGATCGTGCTCCTCGGCGTATTCCTCGCGATCCTGCTCCCTCGGGCGCTGGTGGGCAACCTCTCGAAGCTCGTCGACGCGACTCGCGCGATCGGGCGCGGCGACCTCGACCAGGAGATCGACATCCATTCGGGCGACGAGGTCGAAGAGCTCGCGACGCGTCTCCGCGAGATGCAGTCGGGACTGAAGCGATTGCAGCAGCTCGCGCTGCAGGACCGCGAGCTGGAGATCGCGGCGTCGATCCAGCGCAACCTCTTGCAGCGGACCGTCCCGGAGCCAGACGGCGCGCGGCTCGTGCCCCTGCAGCGCCAGGCGAACCTGGTGGGGGGCGACTGGTACGACGTCGACGCGACCGCGACCGAGCTGACGGTCGCGGTCGGCGATGCCTCGGGCAAGGGCATCGGCGCGGCCCTCATGGCGACGGTCGCTCTATCCGCATTGCGGGCTGAACGCTCGGCCGGCTCCGCGGCGCGGCAGATAGTCGCGCGTGTCAACACCGCACTGCGGGACGCAACCGACGCGGATTCGTTCACGACGCTGCTCTACGCGGTGCTCGATTGCTCCTCGGGGCAACTGCGCATGCTCAACATGGGCCACCCCGCCCCGTACCTCCTCCCGACGCCCGGCACCGACCGGCGCGGCCACTACGTCGAGGGCCCTCGCAACCGCGCCGTGGGATGGTTCGCCGACCCGGGATTCGAGACGACGAGCGTGCTCCTCGAACGCGGCGATCGGTTGGTCCTCTTCACCGACGGATTCCTCGAGGCGAAGTCGTCGGGCGGAGAGGTCTTCGGCGAGCACCGCCTGGAAGACGCGCTCGTGCGTCTCACGGGGCTGGATTCGGCCGCTATCGTCGACGAGCTCGTGCGGGAGGTCGAGTCTTTCGCAGCCGGTAAGCTCGATGACGACCTGACGATGCTCGTGATCGAGTACGTCGGCACCGGCGCCCCGCCTGCGGCAGGCCCCGCCCCGGCGTAGCCGGTTCGACGTAGAGGAGACCTAGGTGGCGCAACAGAAGATCCACATCGACATGACCGACGAGGGCGGCTACAAGGTCCTCAAGCCCGACGGGGACCTGGACGTCTACACGGTCGGCTCCCTGCGCGACTCGTTGGGCTCGATCGTCGAGGAGGACTCGCCCAAGGTGGTCGTCGACCTCGACTCGGTCCCGTTCATGGACTCGTCCGGTCTCGGCGCGCTGATGGGCGGTGTCCGTCGCCTGCGCGAAGCGGGCGGTGACCTCGCGATCGCCTGCACCCGGGAGCAGCACCTGAAGCTCTTCACCATCACCGGTTTCGGTGAGGGCGTCTCGATCGCGCCGACGGTCGAGGAAGCCGCCGCCGGCTTCAAGAGCTAGCTCTCGGCGTCCTTCTCGTCCTTAGGCGCGTCGTCCCGGGCACGCGCCCGCTTGATCGTCGCGACGACCAGCATCGCGAACACGGCGACCAACGCCGAGGTGACGGAAACGAGGATGAGCTGCGCCGATGTCATGACCTCTTCTTAGTGTAGGACGACAACATGGGTTTCGAAGAGATCCTCCGCAACGTCGCGTACACGATCGCTCGGTTCATGGCGTTCTCGGCGCACGCATTCCTGTTCGGCGCCCCGGTCGTCATCCTTCTGGTGCTAAGACCCGCCTTCCGCGACGCGGCACACGAGCGGTGGGACGAGGGCCGGGCGCGCGTTGCCCGGCGGCTCGAGGGCCTGACGGCTTCCGCGCTCATCTCATCCGCCGTCGCCACCGCGGTAGCGATCGCGCTACAGGCGACGCTGGTCGCGGAGCTCGACGAGGGAGACCTCGCGACGCCGTCGTTCTTGTCCGTCTTCTCGACCACGTTCGGCCAGTGGCATCTGTTCCGCTACCCGCTGCTCGCCGGGCTCTTCGTGCTGTTGTCGAGCAAGGTCGAGCAATGGTCGCTACGCCCCGGCGGCGGCGCGTCGCGCGTCTGGTGGGGCGGCTGGCTCGGCTTGTCACTGGCGTTGCTGGCGACCAGCAGCTTCACGGGTCACGCGGCCGTCTCGTCCCCGCGCGCGCTGGGGTTGGTCAACGACATCGTCCACCTGGGGGCTGCCTCGGTGTGGTTTGCCGGCATCGTGATCTTGGCCGTGCTGCTACCGGATGCATGGCGCGGCAGGGACGACCTGACGAGTCTCGAGCTGCTCGGACCGTCGGTCGTGCGCTTCTCGAAGGTCGCGCTGATCTCGATAACGACGGTCGCGGTGACGGGCACGATCAACTCACTGTTGAACGTCGCGAAGTTCGCTGACCTGTGGCGATCCCCTTACGGCCTCAGCCTGTCGACGAAGATCGCGCTGTTCCTCGGGGTCCTCGCTCTCGGGGGCGTCAACCACCTCGTTCTGCGCGAGCGGTTGCGCCGCGGCACGAACGCGGGCCGGGCCCGCTCGGCGCAACGCACCTTCCGCGTCACGATCGCAACGGAGCTGGTGATCGCGGTCCTCATCATGGCGATGACGGGGTGGCTCGTCGGGCAGTCGAAGACGAGGCAGACGATGTTGCCCCCGGGGCCGCCGGTGACGACGGGCCGCGACTGACGCTAGCGAGGGGTGGCTACGCGGAGCACCCAGCCGCCCACGGCCCCCATCAGGACCGCAAGCCCAAGCGCGATCACGACCGTCGTGACGGTCGGGATGTCGGTCGGCGGTCCGCCGGGACCGCCGGCGATGACGTCGCGGTCGTCGCCGTGCCGGCCGCCTTGATGGTTGCCGTGGCCGCCGTTGTGCTTACCTCGGTTCTTGCCGTGCCCGCGGCCCTTGTGCATGCCGCCGTCGTCGTGGCGGCCGGAATCCGTGTGGCGCGAACCGGAGTGGTCGCTCATGTTCGAGTGGCCGGCCGTGTCGGAGTGCTCCATGCCCGACCCGCTCCCGGAGTGTGTGCCGCTGTGGCCGGAGCCCTCTCGGTTACCGCTGCCGCCCGAGTGGCCCTGATGGCCGCCGCCGTTACCGGAGCCGTCGGAGCCACCTTTGCCGCCGTGACCCTCGTGGCCTCCGTTATCGCCGCCACCGTCGCAGCCGCTCCCCGCGTGCACGGAGAACGTGAACCGGCCGGAGCCGGTCCCGGTCACGCCGGTCCCGTACCACTGGACGAGATAGGTCCCGTGATGCGGCGCGTCGCCGACCGCGATGCTGAGCTCGTTGTTCGCCGTGCCCCCCACCTTCGCATCGCCGACACTGACGACGGCACCGCAGTCGTCTGTCACTTTGATGTCGGACTCTCCGGTGAGCGGCTCCGAGAGCGTGACGCTGACGCGTGCGGGTGGCTTGTGCAGCTGGGCGCCCTCTTCGGGATCGGAAGACAGCATCTGCGGCGCGGCGAGGGCGGGCGCCGCGCTCCAGCCGACCAGCGCGAGGGCCAGGATCGAAGCGCGCAGAAGCAAAGCCATCCTCATATCTCTAGGGTTCTCCGACCCCATACCGCCTCCTGCGCCGCCGGTCCCACCCTAGCGGCGACGGGCCGCTACCGGATCAGGCCTGGAGGGTCAGCTCCAGGATCACGCATTCGTCGCGCCAGCGGCGGGCGGTGTCCTCGGGGAGGCCCGGGATGTTCAGCCGCTTCTCCGCGATCTTCTCGGCCACCTCGTCCCATTCCGGCCCCTGCTCCAGGACCCTTACGTCGACCGGGATCTCGGCGACCTGCGAGTTCTTCCCCTTCCACCGCAACACGATCGTCGCCTCGCGCAGGTTCTCGGCCCCCGGGATCGTCTGCTGGCGCTCACCCGACAGGATGTGGATCTTGCCGGTCTTCGCGTCGTAGAGGAACCACACCGGCATCGTCTGCTCGCCCGCGGGTGAGTCCCACTTCAGCCACAGGATCGTCGACTTCTTCAGCGACTCCTGGATCGCCGCCGACGTCGCGCCGCTCGCGATCGTCTCGAGGTGCGGCGTGAGCTCGACGCCGTCACCGAGCTGGTAGACGACGTCGTTCCACGTGAGGTCGGTGGCGGTCAACGTGTACCAGGTAGACAGGTCGACGAAGCCCTCGATCGCTTCCGACGAGGTGGCGAAGTCGCGGTAGTAGGCGAGCTGAACCTCGCCGTCGTCGCGCTCGGCGAAGCAGAGGACCCAGTTGCGGTACTCGGGCGAGAGATAGCACTCGGCCCAGTGGACGCGAGGTTCGGCGACCTCTAGGTGCAGAGCGATCGACTCCCCCGGGAGGTTGACCTCGAAGCCGGTCCAGTAGGCGCGGATGACGCGCTTCACACCTCGCTCCCGTTCGACGCGCAGCAACGCTTTGGCGTCCGCGGCCCCGCCCTCTTTGATCCCCTGGCGGCCGATGACGCGAGCGACCTCGTCGAGGATGTCTTGCAGCGCCGTCTCGTAAGCCGGAGCGCGCAGCGCCATCAGTGCTCCGCCCGATGCACTAGATCAGGTCCTTGAACGGCGAATGTTCGATTGCGCCGCGCAGCATGAACATCGCGGCGGGGACGAAACCGACCAGGAAGAGCACGAGCTGAGCGTAGGCGAACGGCCGCTGCTTGAGAGCCAGGCGCGGCCAGAAGTCGAACAGGATGATCCGCATCCCGTTGAGCGCGTGGAACAGCACCGCCCCAACCAGCATCACCTCGAACGGCGCGAACCACCACTGCTTGTAGAGCGAGACCGTCTCGTTGTAGAGCTCGGGGCCGAATCCGATCGCGAAGGTGTCGACGATGTGGGCAAACAGGAAGGCCACCACGCCGACCCCAGTGACGCGATGGGCGACCCAGGACCACTGGCCGATCCCACCCTTGTAATGCGGCCCTTTCTGGCTCCGGCGCAGGCGGAACAGCGTGACCAGCATGTAGAGGGCGAAGAGGCCGCCGGCGGCGGTGAGAACGAAGACGAGGCCTTCGATGGCGCGGGCCCAGAACAACGCTGCGATCACGCGGTCATCCTAATGGGAGTGATCCTGCTCGAAGAGCTGTTCCGCGATCGCGGCGAGGCCGGGGAAGTCGACCGCTTCGCGCTCGAGGTAGGGGACCCGGACCCATCGATGCCGCGGGATCTTGCGAGCCA
Organism: Actinomycetota bacterium; assembly: GCA_035550975.1. Lineage (GTDB taxonomy): Bacteria > Actinomycetota > CADDZG01 > CADDZG01 > WHSQ01 > DASZOC01. Next base: position 14,287 of record DASZOC010000004.1, read on the forward strand.
GGGCGTCGAGGTTCTTCTCTTCGAGCGCGACGACGCGCATGAAGGCGTGCTCGTTGTCCAGGAGCTTCGCGAGGAGCTGCGCGTGCTCGTTGCCGGACTCGAGCTTCGAGAGCTGGCGCGGCTTCGCCTCGATGCCGTCGCCGAGCTTCGGGTGCACCCGGTTCACCACGAGAGCCCCGAACGGCAGATGCGATTCGTTCAGGCGCGCGGCGAAGAACGTCGCCTCGTTCACCGAGTCCTTCGCCGGGGACGTGACCACTACGAACGACGTCACGTCGGACTGCAACAGGTGCGCCACGTCGCGCGCACGCTGCTTGAACCCCTCGTACATACCTTCGAGGTTGCCGAAGAACTCTGCAGTGTCCTGCAGGACCTCCGTGCCGACGATGCGCTTCACGACCTTGAGGAACGTCATCGCGGCGACGTTCGCGACCCGCATGATGCCGCCGCCCGCTTTCATGTAGGGCATCAGGAACCAGCGCAACACGCGGCTCTCGAAGAAGTCCGTCATCCGCTTCGGCGCGTCCAGGAAGTCGAGCGCGTTGCGCGTCGGCGGTGTGTCGATCACGAGCAGGTCGAACGCGCCGTCGGCGTAGAGCTCGTAGAGCTTCTCCATCGCCATGTACTCCTGTGTGCCCGACAGCGTCCCGGAGATGTTCCGGTAGAAGCGGTTGTCGATGATCCTTTGCGCTTGCTCGGGCGAAGGCGCGTAACGCGTCACGACCTTGTCGAACGTCGACTTCGTATCGAGCATCAGCGCGTGCAGCTCGCCCTTCGCCTCGATGCCCGCGTCGCTGAACTTGCGAGCGCTGACCTTCGTCGGCTCGCTCGACAGCTCTTTCAGCCCCAGCGACGACGCGAGACGTTTCGCCGGGTCGATCGTGAGCACGGCAGCCCGCTTGCCTTCGATCGCCGCTTGCATCGCGATCGCGGCTGCCGTCGTCGTCTTGCCGACGCCGCCCGAGCCCGCGCAGACGATGACTTGCTTCGTCGCGATCAGCTCGGAGATCGGGTTCACAGATGTTCGACCTCCGTCTCGATCGTGTCGGCGAGCGTCTCGATGTCCGGCAGCGCCAACCCGGCGGAGAACAGGAACGGCAGCTGCACGACCGGTTCCTCGACACCCTTCTCGAGCGCGCGCAGGTGGCGTGCCTGGATCTGCTGGCGCGCGTCGAGGAACCGGGCGTAGCCGGTGAGCGCCTCGACGTCGTCGGCGTCGAGCTGCAGACCGACACTCGCGGCCTCGTTCAGGAGCGGATCGAAAGTGCCGTTGCTCTCCAGCTCCGCCAGCGTCGTCTTCTCGTCCGCGGTCAGGAGCTCGGAGTAGACGGCGTTCGCGAACACGACTCCCGCGTTGATCCCGACGCGCGTCCGGATCGCCTCTTCGGTCTCGAGCGTCTCGCTGACCGGCATCTCCTCCGCAAGCGTCACGAGGTGGACCCGCGAGCGGAGTGGGTCGCGCAGCATCTCGAGCAACCACTCCGACTGTCGTCTGACCGGCCCGACACGGATCGCATCGGCAAGCCCCAAAGGGGCGGACAAGAACGTCAGCATGTGTCCGGCCGCGGGAGCGTCGACCACGATCGTGTCGAAGCTCGGTTGGTCGCGCCCATGACCGCGGCCCTGTTCGAGGTACCAGATCTTTCCCAACAGCAGGATGTCGCGCAACCCGGGAGCCGCGGTCGTTATGTAGTCGACGAAGTGCGTCGACGAGAACACCTTCGAGATCCGCTTCATGTGGTACTGGACGTCGAGGTATTCCGCGAGCGCCTCTTCCGGGATCAGGTTCATCCCCCACACGCCCGGCGCCATCTCGCTCGGCTGATAGCCGACGTCCGGCGCGTCGAACAGCTTCGGCAGCGAACCCTTGCGATCCACCTCCGCGAGACAGACGGTGCGCCCGCGCCGCGCCGCGACGAGAGCCAGAGCCGCGGCCACGGTGGTCTTGCCGACGCCACCCTTGCCGGAGACGATCAGGACGCGCGGCTCCAGGAACTCGTCGATGTGCATCGCCGGGCTTTCTATCCCACCCACCGTGGCTGCGATGGCTGACTAGTCCTAAAGAACTAGTCATGCGGTGTCGATACGCGGACCATGGCGCTCCACGACAGACTTCGACCCGCTACGGCCGAGCCCGCCGTCGCCCGCCCCGGCCACGCAGTGCTGATAGCGCTGGTTCTGTCCGTCCTCGCGGCCGGCTTCGCGTACTCGATGCCGCACGCGCTGCAGGTCTCCGCCGAGGAAGGCACCGTGACCGAGGAGATGCCACTGGCCGCGACCACGCCGACGCCCGAGGAGACGACCGTCGTCGAAGTCGTTCCCACACCCGCCGTCACCGAGCAAGATGACGCCGGCGGCCACGCGGAAGATGACGGAGAGAAGGGCGGCAACCACGGTTCCGCGGTCTCGGCCGCAGCTCATTGCGATCTGACCGGACGGGCGCACGGCGAGCTCGTACGTTCGGTCGCGCAGGACAAGGACGCAGCGGTGGCGACGGCGGAGGCCGCGTGCGAAGCAGCGAAAGCCGCCGCCGCGTCCGCATCAACAGGGGCGCAACGACGGGCTCCCGGAGGAAAGGCTCTGGAGACAGCTAAGCCGGCACGTGCAGCACGCCCCGCGCCGAAAGCTCCTGCAGCAACCGGTAGCCGCCCCTCCACCAACCCGGTCCCTCCAGCCCAGGACTCCGACGCAACTGCAACCGATGATGCTTCGGACGATCCGTCCGAGGCCGCGCCGGCCGAAGCCCCTCCCGGACATGGCAACAAGAACAAGCCCTAGCTCCGAACCTGCGACGATGGGCGCGTGTCGGCCCCGAAGCTCCTTGCCTGTCTGACGATCGCGTCCGGTCTGTTGTCGCTCGGCGGCGCCGCCGCGACCACGCACCCCGAACCCAAGCACGGCCCCATCGACATCGTCGAGATCGAGGGCCTGATCGACCCGCCGCTGTCCCGCTACATCCAGGCGCGGGTCGCCGCCGCCGAACGAGATGGGGCTCAGGCGGTCGTGTTCCGGATCGACGCGCCGGGCTCGACCTCCGTCGGCATCGACGAGTTCGTCCCCGCCGTTGCCGAGGCGGAGGTCCCCGTCGTCGCGTGGGTCGCCCCGCGCGGTGCGAAGGCGATCGACCAGGCGGCCACGCTGGTCCTCATGAGCGACGTCGTATTCGCGGCGGATGGCGCCGAGATCCGCACGAACGGCCGGCCGATCGAAGAGGTCGAGCGACGCATCTCTACGTCGGGACGCGCGTCGTCGCTGGCGGACCTGCTGCAGGCGCTGGACGGCACGACCGTCGGCGGCGAAGTCATCGAATCGTGGGACGAGGACCTCGCGGCCCCCGGTGTCGTGCTCCGCTTCCAGGAGCTCCCGTTGTGGGACCGGTTGCTGCACTCGGTCGTGGATCCCGAGGTCGCGCTGTTCCTCATCTTGCTCGGCGCGTTCGGGTTCATCTTCGAGGTCTACAACCCCGGCATCGGGATCGCCGCCATCCTTGGGGCCGCGTTGCTGGGGCTCGGGTTCTACGCGCTCGACGTGCTACCGACGAACTGGTGGGCGCTGCTCGTCATCGTCGGAGCGTTGGGCGCGCTCGTCTACGACGTCCACGTCGCGGGGTTCGGGATCTGGACGATCGGGGGCCTAGCCGCGCTCGGTGTCGGTTCGTGGCTGCTGTTCCCGGGTGGCAACCCGGCCCTCGACGTGGGCCCGCTCGGCATCGCGGTGGCGATCGTGCTGTCGATCGTGTTCTTCGTATCGGTGATGACGGCCGCGCTGCGCGTGCGGCTCCGCCGTCCGATCGACGACTCCGAAGGGATCATCGGCAACGTCGCGGAGGCACACACCGATATAGCGCCGGAGGGAACCGTCCTGACGAAGGGGGTGCTCTGGCGCGCGCGCACGATGGAGACGGGGATCGCCGCGGGCCAGAAGGTCCAGGTCAAGGCGACCGAGGGCCTCGTCCTACTGGTCGAGCCGTGGCACGGCGACTGACTAGTCGCGGGCGGAGGCCCCCTGCTGTTGGCGGAGCAGCCAGCGCGTTAGCGGCTAGATGCGGGGAGCCGTCCGGAACATGCGCGGCTGGATCCGGTAACCGTCTTCCTGAACCGTCGCGCAGGGGGTCGACTGCACGACACGCCACGCGTAGGCGCTGGCGTCGGCCCACTTGCCTGCGGGCGCGTAGTTCTCGATCTTGATCTTCACGATGGCGACGCCCTTCTCGTTCGTCAGGCCGGCGCCCGGGAGGAACACTCGGCCGATCGAGAGGCCGACACCGACGTTGACGTCGGCGGCAGGCTCGACGAACGGACGGTCCATCGGGATCCCCTGACCGAGTGGGTCCTCGTCGGCGGGACGCGTGACGGTGACCTTGATCTGCGCGATGTCGCCGATCTCGTAGATCTTCTTGTCGGCCTTGTATTCGAGGTGCAGGGTCCGCAGGCCGATCGTCTCCATCGCGCCACCGCGTGTGGAGCTGTCGCTCGAAGAGTCGCGCAGCGAGCGGAAGACGTCCTTATTCCGCAGCACGGCGCCGCATGCGCCCGCGGGGGCCGGAGCCAGTGCCGTGAACGCACCCGTGACCAGCGTCGCGGCGAGGAGCAGCGCTATGCGGCGGGATCCGATGCGACGGCTCATCTTGCTATTCATGGATGTGACACCCACTCGGCTTGAAGCAGAACAACGACGTCGGGTTCTTCGGCGCATCGATCACCGGAAGGATAAGGCGCGTGCGGGCCTCCTCGGTGTGGATGAACAGCGTGGCACAGCTCTCCTTCTGACGCACCTTGGTTGGGTCGGAGACGTCGGGGAGTTGCTCGCAGCCTGCATACGGCTTGGGCAGCATCCACTCGACGATCTCGCTCTGGATGTTCAGCCCGATGAAGTGGCCGGCCTTGAAGACGTAGTCGATCGGCTTCATCTCGACGGTCGCCTCGAACGGCTTTCCCGGCTCGACGGGCTTTTGCTTCGAGAGGCCGTTGCGGTAGCGCGAGTCGAGGAAGCCGCGGGTGGTGCCGACGACCATATTCTTGTCGGTGTTCGCGACATGTATGCCGTTTCGCATGATCATCCGCGCGTGGTCCATGTCGCCGATCGTCGGCGTCAGCGTGACCCACTCACGTCCTACACTCGAATAGATCTGCAGCTTGGGCTGGCCGAACACGTGCAGGTCCTTCGTCAGGATCGGGGACTCGAACCAGAACCACTCGTGGTTGGCCTGGCCGTGGTGTAGCCCGTGGGTCTCGAGATTCGCGTTCGTGATCGGGAACGCAGACGACGGTGGCTCGGATGACTGGCCCGGGATGGCGATCGGCGGACGAGGCTTGTAGGGGTTGAGCTTCCACGCGTACTGACCCGGCCGCGTCGGCGGCTCGTACTGCGCGTACAGCGTGAGGTTGCGCGTCTTGGGAGCACCCGCGGACCACTTGCCGCGACCGTCGAGGTTCGCCGTCTGGCTGATGACCGACGGGAGGTTGTCGATGCCGTTGTCCTTGCCCATGAGGTAGTGGTCGAACCACTTCAGCACCGTCGCCTCGTACTTGTTCTTCGCGGCGGTGCCGTGCACGGGACCACCGTGGTCGTCCCACCGGCTGCCCATGTAGAGCACGCGCTTCTTGGAGTTGTCGAGCGCTTTGTAGAGGTTCCAGCTCTCTTCCTGCTTGACGTTCCAGTCGCCCCAGTTACCCGCGACGAGCACCGGGATCATTACCTTGCCGGCGTCCTTGACGTAGTCACGCTCGAGCCAGAACTTGTCGTAGTCGGGGGTGTCGTCGTAGCCGTGCTCGGTGTGAGCGACCTCGTCACATGGAGTGATCGTCGACTGCACGCGACCGGCCCAGTCTGCGTTGTGCGCGTCGATCGGCGGCGGGATCGCGAGACCGAAGTCGAAGGCCAGCGGAGTGTCGAAACCTTCGTCGTCCACCGCGCTCGCGCCCTCGTGGCCGATCCATTCGTTGTTGTAGGTGTAACGGATACCGCCGGAGTACGCGTAGCCGTACCAGCGTGAGATGGCCGCGACCGGAACGATCGTCGTGAGGTGCGGAGGACGCTCGACTGCCGCGGCCGTCGCGGTCGTGCCCTCGTAAGAGCCGCCGTACATCGCGATCTTGCCGGTCGACCACTTCTGCTTCGCGATCCACTCGACGAGGTCGTAGCCGGACTCGCGCTCACGCTTGCCGCCGTAGTCGTAGCAGCCTCCGGAGTTCCCGGTGCCGACGAGGTCGGCGGTCGCACGTGCGTAACCCTTCGGCACGAAGTCCGCCGCGTCGGCGTTGCGACTGGCGAGCGCGGCGTCATACGGCGAGTAAGTGAGGATCGCGGGGGCCTTGACGATGTCGCCGCCCTTGGTGGGGTGGACAACCTCGAGGTAGATCTTGCCGTGGCGCGTCGGGACGATGTAGGAGGCCGTCGTCTCTCCGTCGGGCGCTCCGCCACGAGCGATCCGCGCCGATGCCGGCGCGGCGAACAGGCCCCCGATGAGGGTGACCGCTGCGATCGCTCCGACGAACCTGCGCATCTGTCGCTTTCCCCTGTCTCTCGTGTCCCGTTTTGTTCGCATCTCCACCCGGTCTCGGATTGCCTCTCTGACCAGGTGTAATCCAAAGGTTCGCCCCCCCCACCACGAGTCCTGCGCCCCCGTAGCGACAACCGACCGGGATCGGTCAACTACTCTCCGCATCCAACTTCGCGGCGTCAGCCAAGAGCAGCCGCCGATGACGGACTAGTTCGCTTATGTCCGATTTTGGCCCCTTTGGGCCATATCGCCGGGAACCCGCGTTCCGTAGCTTGTGTCCAACGGCGGATCGACAGGGGGCGGACATGAACAGATCTCACACGGTATGGGGACCTTTCGCAGCGGTGGCCATGGTCGTGGCCCTGATGGCGGTCGCGTTGGCAGGCCCTGCGGGAGCTCGGGAGCGGACCAGCCCACCCCTCTCGGATCACGCGTATGACACTGCTGAGGAGCACGTTCATACCGACGGCATCGGCCTCGCTCGTCTCGACCGCCCCGTCGCCGGTGGTGACCTGGGCCCCTCCTTCACCTGGTCTTCGGGCGATTACGACGGCAAGGTCTTCACGACTGACGCCCCGGACATGACGGTCCAGGTGGGTTTACCGACCGTTCACGTGGTCTACCTCTACCCGAGCGACGCTCCGAGCCGTTTCGCGACCTACGCGGGTTTCTTCCAAGGGGCCTCACGCTCTGCCTCGGCCGCTTTGGCGCACTCGGTTGGACGACAGATCCGCTACGACGAGCGGCTTGGCGCTGACGGGGTGACCCGGTACCTCGACATCTCCGTGGTGAAGAGCAAGAACAGCACGAAGCGACTGCAGTCGAGCAACGCGTGGTCGACGATCAAGAGCGAGATCGACTCCTTGTTCAAGAACCCGAACAAGAAGTACCTGGTGTTCGTGGACGCGTTCTCTACCACTGCCTGTGGCCAGAGTCAGCTCCTGTACGACACGCAGCGGACGTCGACGAACGTCAGCGAGGGCAGGACGGTATCGACCGTCTATAGGGTCAAGAGGGATAGCACCGTCGCCGACGGAGGCTGGTGCGGACGAGGCACCGTGCTTCACGAGCTAACCCACGCGATGGGCGCTCTCCAGACCGCAGCTCCTAACTTCAGCGGTGGTCACTGCAACGACTACGGCAACGATCGGATGTGCACAGCCAGCGACGTGAAGATCCCCTATGACCCCACGATGCCGATCGTCTATGACTACGGCAACGACGACTATTGGGACCCGGCAGCCGATCCCGCAAGCGGATCGGACGCCAAGTTGGGTTGGTGGACGGTCAACTTGAGTCGTTTCCTCTGCGCCACGAGCGGCTGCGACGCGCCGAATGCCAACCCCGGCTATTAGTACGCCCGACCTCCTGAAGACTTAGTCGGTCAGTACCAGGATCCATCGCAGAACACGCTGCCCCGACGCACCGACCGCACCGACCGCACCGACCGTACCGACCGTACCGACCGTAC
>DASZOC010000005.1:0-11325 GCA_035550975.1 Actinomycetota bacterium
GGGGGGCCCCACCACGAACCATCACGTGTCGGCGAGGACCGGAAACCTGTCACAGCGGGTGGCTACGGTGGAGCCATGTCTGAGATCTTCACCTGTTCCGGCTGCTCGTTCGCATCCCACAAGTGGTTCGGTCGCTGCCCCGAGTGCGGCGCATGGAGCACCGCGACGACCGGAGCGCCCGGGGCGTCCACAGGTTTGGTCGTCGCGCCGCTGGCAGATGCGTCCCCCGACGCCCCGCGCGCCGCGACCGGCATAGACGAGCTCGACCGCGTCCTCGGCGGCGGCGTCGTGCGCGGCTCGGCGGTCCTGCTGGCAGGCGAGCCGGGGATCGGCAAGTCGACGCTCGTCCTCCAGCTGCTGGACTCGCTCGCGGCCGCGGGGGCGCACGTCTTGTTGGTTTCCGGCGAGGAATCGGCCGAGCAGATCTCCGGGAGAGCTGCGCGTATGGCGGTCGACCCGACTCGCCTGAACGTCGCCGCATCGACGTCGCTGACCGACGTGCTCGGTACCTGTGCGACGACGCGGCCCGACGTCGTCGTGATCGACTCGATCCAGACGCTGGTCGACGACCGTCTCGATCACGCGGCAGGGTCGCTCGTGCAGATCAGAGAGTGCGCCGGCGCGCTCGTGCAGCATGCGAAAGGTTCCTCCACGACGTTCGTCCTCGTCGGTCACGTCACCAAAGACGGCGCCGTCGCCGGTCCGAAGACCCTCGAGCACATGGTCGATGTCGTCCTGTCGCTGGAAGGCGAACGAAGCGGGCCGCTGCGATTGTTGCGTGCTGCGAAGAACCGGTTCGGCGCGACCGACGAGACCGGCGTCTTCATGATGACGACGAAGGGCCTCGATCCCGTCGGCGACCCTTCCGCGCTGCTCCTGGCCGACCGGCGTTCGGGCGTTCCGGGATCGATCGTGTTCCCGAGCATCGAGGGCTCGCGACCGGTCCTGGTCGAGGTCCAGGCGCTGGTCGACAAAGCCCCGCCGGGACAAGCGCGGCGAGTGGCGATCGGGTTGGATCAGAGACGGCTGTCGTTGCTCATCGCGGTCCTGTCCGCACGCGCAGAGGTGCGATTGGCAGACCACGACGTGTTCGTCGCTGCCGCGGGCGGCCTTGCGATCCGCGAGCCTGCCGCGGATCTCGCGGTCTGTCTCGCGATGTTCTCCGGCGCGACCGGGGTTCCACTCGACGACCGCGCGGTCGCGCTCGGAGAGGTCGGTCTGAGCGGTGAGGTACGACGAGTGCCGGGCATCGCGCGCCGACTCGGCGAAGCGCGCCGGCTCGGATTCACCAGCGCGTTCGTTCCCTACAGCTTCGACGAGGCGATCGCGGGTTTGCGTTTGCTACGCGTGCCGGACGTCGTTGCCGCGTTCCATCAGGCGCGCGGCCCCCGCGATCGCGCTGGCAAAGGGCGGGGAGAAGGGGCGCGTGTTACCATCTAGCAACGAGAGTGCTCCGCTTCTGCCGAGCATTCCTCTCGTTCCAGGGGCGTCACGTACACCCGAGGCACGTTCGCAGGGAGGTTCATCGAGTGGGTTTTCGTGTAGGTGACAAGGTGGTGTACCCACATCACGGAGCGGCCATCATCGAGCGGCTCGAGAACAAAGAGATGTTCGGTGAGAAGCGCGAGTACTTCATCTTGAAGCTCGCCTACGGCGACCTCACACTCATGGTGCCCGTCGATTCGACCGAAGAGGTCGGGCTGCGCGTCGTCACGCCTGCGAAAGAGGTTCCGAAGGTCCTCAAGGCGCTCAAGAAGCACGAGCCCACGACGAACACGACGAACTGGTCGCGCCGCTTCAAGGCGAACGTCGAGAAGCTCAAGTCCGGTGACATCTATCAGGTAGCCGACGTCGTGCGGAGCCTCCATCAGCGCGATCGCGAGAAGGGCCTCGCCGCCGGTGAGAAGCGGATGCTGACCAAAGCGAAGCAGATCCTCGTGTCGGAGCTGAGCTTCTCGAAGAGCGTGGATCAGGAATCCGCCGAGGCCTTGCTCGACGAGGTACTGGGCTAACTGAGCCAGCCATCCGTCGGGGCGATCCTGGCCGCCGGCGGCAGCGGGAGCCGTGCCCGCGACTCCTCCGACGCGCGGCCCAAGCAGTTCCGGTCCCTGCACGGCCGTGGTCTGTGGGAGTGGTCCTACGAGGTCCTTTCGGCCGTGTGTGACCCCGTCGTCGTCGTCGCTCCGGAAGACGAGCTCCGCGGCTTGTCCGCGTCGGAGGCGGTTGCCGGTGGAGCGACGCGTCAGGCGTCGATCGCGCGCGGGCTCGCGGTGATCGAGACCGAGCAGGTGGTGGTTCACGATGCCGCCCGCCCGCTCGTGACGCACGAGCTCGTCACCGATGTCGTCGCCGCGCTCGATAGTGCGGATGGAGTGTTCGCCGCGGTCGGTGTCCGCGACACGCTGGCTCATGTCCGCGACGGCGCGATGACCGGCATCGTTCCGCGCGCGGAGATCGTCAGCGTGCAAACGCCTCAGGCATTCTGGACCGCGGCCCTCGAGGATTCGCACGCTCGTGCGGTCGCCGAGGGGATCGACGACGCGAGCGACGACGCGCAGCTCCTGGTGCATTTCGGTTACCGGGTCGTTCCGGTGCCGGGCGACGAACGGAACCTCAAGGTGACCTATCCGTCGGACCTGCTTCTCGCGGAGCTGTTCGCGACGCACGAGCGATGACCAGGGTCGGACTCGGGTTCGACGCGCACGCGTTCGACGACACTCGTCCGCTGGTTCTCGGTGGTGTCAGGATCGAGGGCGTGCCGGGGTTGGCCGGCCACTCCGATGCCGACGTCGTCAGCCACGCGGTTGCCGACGCGCTCCTCGGAGCCGCGGGCCTCGGGGATGTCGGAGATCGTTTTCCGGCCATCGACGAATGGCGCGACGCCGACAGCGTCGAAATCTTGCGTGCGTGCATGGCTGCGGTGACCGAAGCCGGGTGGGCGGTCGCGAACGCCGACGTGACGGTCATCGCGCAACGCCCGCGGCGCGCCGACCATCGCGCCGCGATGGTCGACAACCTCGCCCGCGCACTGGGCGTCGTCTCGGACCGCGTATCGGTGAAAGCGACCACGACCGACTCGATGGGGTTCACCGGCCGCGGTGAGGGCATCGCGGCGCTTGCCGTAGTGCTCGTCGCCGCGACAGACGAGGGCGGAACGCCTCCACTAGGGTGACCTGATGCCGGTCCAGATCTTCGATTCGATGCAGAGGAAGAACGTGGCTCTGGACCCGCGCGAGCCGGGCCGGATCGGTATGTACGTATGCGGCCCGACCGTCTACAACTACATCCACATCGGCAACGCCCGGACGTTCCTCTGGTTCGACCTCGTCCGCCGGTATCTGACCTACAGAGGTTTCGCCGTCACGTACGTGATGAACTACACCGACGTCGACGACAAGATCATCGAGCGAGCGAAGCTGGAAGGCGTGACTCCTGAGGAGATCACCACCAAGTACGCCGAAGCTTTCGAGGAAGACATGGCGGCGATCGGGGTACGGCCGGCAGACATCCTCGTACGGGCGACGGATCACGTCTCGGACATGGTCAGGGCGATAGAAGGCCTGGTCGCACGGAACCTCGCGTACGAGGCCGGCGGGGACGTCTGGTACGCGGTCGAGAACTTCGCCGGCTACGGGAAGTTGTCGAACCGAACGCTCGACGACATGCGCGCGGGCGAACGCGTCGAGCCGCACGAGGGCAAACGTCATCCGCTCGATTTCGCGCTGTGGAAGTCGGCCAAGGAGGGCGAACCTGCGTGGGAGTCACTGTGGGGGCCGGGGCGCCCCGGGTGGCACATCGAGTGCTCGGTCATGTCGACGAAGTATCTCGGGATGGGCTTTGACATCCACGGTGGCGGGAGCGACCTGATATTTCCCCACCACGAGAACGAGATCGCCGAGGCAGAGGGAGTCGAAGATGGCCACTTCGTGCGCCATTGGATGCACGCCGGGATGGTCCAGATGGAGTCCGAGAAGATGTCTAAGTCGCTCGGCAACGTCGCGCTGACGAAAGACGTCGTCGCCAGCTACCCGGGGCAGGTCGCGCGCTACTGGGCGATCGCCGGGTCGTACAGGAGCCAGGTCGTCTTCTCGGACGGCGCCCTCGAGGATGCGCGCCTCGCGTACGAGCGTCTACAGACGTTCGTCGCCTCCGCTCGCCACGTCCTCGGCGAGGACATGCCCGTGCCCACCCCGCGGGTCCGAGATGACGACGATCTCGACCCCACCGGCTATGTCGCGCGCTTCATCAGCGCGATGGACGACGACTTCAACTCGGCCGAGGCGCTGGCGGTCGTGCACGACTTGGTACGCGCGGGCAACAAGGTCCTCGAGGCGGCTCAGCGTGGCGATGCCGGTGCCCGCGACGAGCTGGTGCAACACGCCGAGGACTTCCTGGAGTTGATGGGTGTCCTCGGTTTGACGTTCGAAGCAGACGAGGTTTCGTCCGAGCTCGTCGGGTCACTGGTGGAGTTCCTGCTGGAGCTAAGAGAGCAGGCGCGCGAGGAGAAGGCGTTTGCACGCGCCGACGCGATCCGCGACCGGTTGACGGAGCTCGGGGTCGCGGTCGAGGACACGCCTGCCGGACCGCGCTGGCGCACCGGTAGTGCCTCCGCCTGAGGGGCGCAACTCCGCGCCGGACGACCGCGTCCTGTCCGGGCGCAGACCGGTGCTCGAGCTACTGCGGGCGGGTGCCGCGCCCGAATCGGTCTTCCTCGCACAGGGCCTTTCCCCTTCGGGAACGCTCGCGGAGATCCGGAAGCGGGCGCAGGAGGCGGGAGTGCCGGTGAAGGTGGTGCCGCGAGCCGAGCTCGACGAGCATGCTCCTGGCGCCAACCACCAGGGGGTCGTCGCTCTGACTGCGCGCTATCGGTACGCAGAGCTGCATCGCCTTTTCGAGACGGCGCGTCCCGCGGTGTTGTTCCTCGACGGACTCACCGACCCGCATAACCTCGGATCGTTGCTGCGGTCCGCCGACGGAGCCGGCTTCGACGGTGTCGTGCTGCCGGCACGCAGGTCGGTGGGCGTCACCGCCGCGGTGAGACGCGTGGCCGCGGGGGCCGCGGAGGTAGTGCCGGTCGCTCGCGTCAACAACCTCTCCAGCGCGATCGATGCCGCCCGCAAGCACGGTCTGTGGATCGTCGGTCTCGACCAGCACGCGGGAGACGACGTCTGGTCGTCGGAGTTGCTCGAGCGGCCGGTGGGGTTGGTGCTGGGAGCGGAGGACCGTGGGCTGTCGCAGGGCGTGCGGGCGCATTGCGACGGTCTCGTCGGGATCCCGTCGGCGGGCAGGCTCGATTCGCTCAACGTAGCGGTGGCGGGGGCGGTCGCGATGTTCGAGGTCGCTCGCCGGAGTACCCTGACGCCAGGCTAGCGAGGGGATCCAATGGCGAAGGAGATCCTCGCCGACCAAACAGACGAAAACCTGGTCGAGCGAGCGCGCGAGGGCGACGACCAAGCGATCGAGACCCTCCTCAACCGATACCGGCACTACGCACGGGCGAAAGCCCGCACTTATTTCCTCGCGGGCGCGGACCGCGAAGACATCGTCCAGGAAGGGATGATCGGCCTCTTCAAGGCGATCCGTGACTACCGTGACGATAGGAACTCCGCGTTTCGCGCCTTCGCAGAGCTCTGCATCACCCGGCAGATCATCACCGCGATCAAGACCGCTACCCGACAGAAGCACATGCCTTTGAATTCGTACGTCTCGTTGAACAAGCCGACCGGCGGGGGAGAGTCCGACGAGGGCCACTCGCTCGGCGAAGTGCTCGTCAGCAGCGAGGTCGTGGACCCCGCGGAGCTGTTGATCTCGGCCGAAGACCTCGCTGCGATCAAGGATTCGATGGGGAAGGTCCTGTCGGAGCTCGAGACCGAGGTGCTGCAGCTCTACATGGACGGAAAGTCGTACCAAGACATAGCCGAGATCCTCGGCCGCCACGTCAAGTCGATCGACAACGCGCTACAACGCATCAAACGCAAGCTCGAACAGCACCTCGTCGAAGACGCCTCCTGATCCGCACTCCCACCATTTCGCGTGCCTAGAGGGTGGAGTGCGACTTCGCCCGCAGGTCGAAGTTGATCCGGGGTGGCAAGTAGGCGAGGCATGTCCTCGGTTCTTGTATCGACACTGTTGCTGTCACCGTGCGCGGCTTGGTCCGCTGAACGAGCCTCCACCGGTGCGATCCTGAGCCGTCGCGCGCTGCTGCCACGGAGTGGCCGGGGTGCACGAGCTTTGATCGTTCCTCTGCGGGACGTGCGGGATAGGTAACGCGCGTGGAGGCTCCGCGGGGATCTACCGTGAAGATGATGTCCGTGGCATTGCGCCGGCACCTCCATGCGAAGGTTCCTAGGTTAGGCACCGTAAGCAATGGCGCGGGGAACACCTTCGAGACAACGATATTGATCGGTGTCCCCTGCGGTACTGCGGTTCCCGCAGAGGGGTCTTGCTCGAGCACCGTGCCCCGGGTTCCGTTCCCGACGCGCTCCAGATTCCCGACTTCCAAGTTCGCTGAAGCGATGAGCTTCTTAACTCGGAAGTACTGCTGGTTCGTCAGCTCAGGCACCTGAACCAGGCGTACCTGTTGCTCCTGCTTGGGCGGGTCAGCGGTATCGGATGAGGTGCACGCGGTCAGGAGCACGAGCCCCGTAGCGATCGCTGACATCGTTCGCCTGTACTCCATGCTGTTCTTCCTTCGGTCCTGACCGCCCACGCCTCGACATATTCGACGGATCAGCGTAGAGATCCGTTCGCTCGTTCGCCGGGTTTTGGACGCCGAAGAAGCTAGGGAGGCCCTCCCCCTTTTAAGCGGATACCGACCGTCTTTAGCGTAGAAGGCAAAACTGTCGCACCGTCTCGCTACTTTGGAGCGATGGCGGAGGCTAGGAAGCGGCGGCATCCGAAAGACATAGGTGACGAGACGCAAGCAGTGCTTCTCGCACGTCTAGTGCAGGCTGGGGAACGCGTCCTGATCCCCTTCGGCGAGAACGTGCGATATGACCTCGTCATCGACCAGGATGGCTCGTTCATCCGCGTGCAATGCAAGACCGGAAGGTTGAAGGATGGCGCAGTGCGATTCCCGACGTGCAGCTCGACTTACCACCACCCTGCAAATCGCGGAATCTCGAACTGCCACCAGGGCTATACGGGACAAGCCGATGTTTTCGGCGTCTACTGCCCCGACACCGGAGGGACTTACATAGTTCCGGTCGAGGACTGCCCGGAACGTCAGGGGGCGCGCTCCGGGTAGAGCCCGCCAAGAACAGCCAGAACAAGAAGGTACGCTGGGCGCGAGATTTCGAGTTGCGCGCCGCCGGGTTAGCTCATCTGGTAGAGCAGGGTCTTTGTAAGGCTCAGGCGGTCGGTTCGAGTCCGACACCCGGCTCGTTTCTAGACGGCCAAGGTCAACGGAGACTCTTTGGATCCGGAACTGCGTAGTCACGAACCGGCTCACATCACCGGTGACTCCGCGTGGGAGACCGCGCTCGCCCAACTCGACGAGGTCGCCGAGCTCATGGGCCTCGCGCCCGGCGTCCACGCGATCCTCCGCGCGCCGAAGCGTTCCCTCGTCGTCTCGGTGCCGTTCCGGATGGACGACGGTTCGACGCGCGTCTATCAGGGGTACCGGATCCACCACAACGTCACGCGCGGCCCTGCCAAGGGAGGCATCCGTTACCACCCGGACGTCGGGCTCGACGAGGTGAAGGCACTCGCCATGTGGATGACCTGGAAGTGCGCCATCGTCGGGATCCCCTTCGGCGGCGCGAAGGGTGGTGTCGCGGTCGACGTAAAGCAGCACACGCGTGGCGAGCTCGAGCGTATGACCCGCCGCTACGCCTCCGAGATCCTTCCGTTCATCGGGCCCGAGCGCGACATCCCCGCCCCGGACATGAACACGAACGAAGACATCATGAGCTGGATCATGGACACGTACTCCATGAACTCCGGCTATTCCGTCCCGGGCGTCGTGACGGGGAAGCCGGTTTCGATCGGGGGATCCAAAGGACGCGGAGGCGCGACCTCGCGCGGCGTGATGTACATGATCTTCTCGACCTTGAAGACGCTCGGGGTCGGCATCGACGAGGTGAGCGTCGCGATCCAGGGCTACGGCAAGGTCGGCGGCTTCGCCGCGCAGCTCCTGCACGACGCCGGGTGTCGCGTCGTGGCCGTGAGCGACGTCGACGGCGGCCTGTACCGGGAGAAGGGTCTGGATCCCGAAGCGATCAACCGCCACAAGCAGACGGCGGGGTCGGTCGTCGGTTTCCCGGGAGCAGATCCGATCACGAACGACGAGCTGCTCGAGATCGATTGCGACGTCCTGGTGCCGGCAGCGATCGAAGGAGTGATCACGGTCAAGAACGCCGACCGGATCAAGGCGAAGGTCGTGTGCGAGGGCGCGAACGGTCCCATCACGTTCGAGGCCGACAAGATCCTGAACGAACGCGGGGTCTTCGTCGTCCCGGACATCCTGGCGAACTCGGGCGGCGTGACCGTGTCCTACTTCGAGTGGGTTCAAGACATCCAGGCGTACTTCTGGTCGGAGGAAGAGGTCAACGACCGGCTGAGGGACATCATGGAAGACGCGTTCGGACAGGTGTACGCCCTCGCCCAGGAGAAGGGGCTGTCGATGCGGCAGGCCGCGCACTGGATCGGCGTCGGGCGCGTCGCCGAAGCCCACCTGACCAGGGGCCTGTTCCCCTAGCGGGCACCTCCCCGGGGTCCTGGGAGGTCGCGACGCGGCTGCGGCCCACGACCCGACGAAGAGACGCGGGTCAAATCCACCTCCGGTCGGCCCCCCCGAATTACCCTGGCCGACATGGACAAGCTCACCGACCAGGACATCGACATCCTCGACTTCGAGCGGTCGTGGTGGAAGCACGCCGGCGTCAAGGAGCAGGCGATCAAGGAACGCTTCTCGATGTCTGCGACCCGCTATTACCAGGTGCTGAACGAGCTCCTCGAGAACCCCGCCGCGATGTCGCACGACCCGATCCTCGTCAAACGACTCAAGCGTCTGCGCACCTACCGCCAGCGCCAGCGTGTGGCGAGACTGCTCGGCGCGGAGTACTCGCCCGGCCGGAAGTGAGCCGCTGAATGGGGAAGCACTCCGCTCCCCAGCAGGCCCCGTTCTACCGTTCGATCGTCGTGTGGCTGTTGCCGTGGGTGTTGATCGCAGCGGTCGTCGTCATCGCGGTCTGGATCGCGATCGATGCGGTGGGCCGCGACGACGAGAAGCTAGTCCCGGCGGCCCAGAACACGCGCACTCCCGTCGTCATAGCCAGCGCGACACCCGACCCGACTCCCGTGGAGACGCCGGAGCCGGTCGAGACGAAGCGGGCCGAACCGAAGAAGAAGAAGAACGAGCCGAAGCCTGACCGCACGGCAGACCAGGAGCTGATCACCGAAGACATCACGATCCAGGTTCTGAACGCCACGGGTGATCCGGGGGCGGACGACCGCATGGCCGACCGGCTGAGCTCGCTTGGCTACGAGGTCGTTTCGATCCAGGGGTCGTCGAAGGAATACTCCGCGACGACGGTCTTCTGGTCGTTCCCCGAGGCACGGGAGGCGGCGGAGCGTCTGGCGGCGAAGTTCGGGTGGCGATCCGGTCCCAAGCCCTCGAACCTCTCGTCGACGGCCGACCTGCACGTGGTCGTCGGCAACGACGAGCTCTAAGTCCTCCTCCTAACCGGTTCCTAATCGCTGCGCTCGACCTCGAGAGCGAGGTCGAGGCGCAAGACGCCGGTGATGGGTGCCTGGCCTGCGCCGGGGACGACCCGCACGTCGAATCGACCGGTCGTCCGTGACGTCGCCGAATCCAACAGGCCGCCGTCGATCTCGAACAATCCGCGCCCGCGTGTAGTCGCTTCCCCGCTGAGCTCGGCCTCTCCTTGAGGCAACGCCGTGATCCATCGCAGCGGGCTGTTGCCGGAGAAGACGACCTCCGCCAGCTCGCGACCGTCGTCGCGGCGGAACGCCACGAGCCGTCCGGTCGTGTCGATCCCCTGCGTCTCGGTCCCCATGCGGATCTCGCGCGACTCGGACCACTCGTCGCGCAGCGTCACCGGCTCGCGCGGCAGTGACGGTCGATAGGTGCCGATGAACGCCAGCTCGTCTTCATCGAGCGCGACGGCGCGTATGCCGTCCAGTTGCAGGACCTCCGTGACCTCTCCTTCGGGGTCCAGCCGGAGCGAGAACGACCGCCTCTCGAGCCCCGGCGAAGGCAGGCCGCGCTCCTCGGCCCCGGTCGGGATCATCTGCACTTCGACCACCGCCCCATCGTCGTCCACCTGCGTCACCGTCTCGGTCACCTCGAAACCGACCTCGTAGCTTCCGCGTCCTGCCCCGCGGACATCCCACGACGCGTCCGCGCGCGCGGTCATCGAGTAGACGGTGGTGGTTCCCTCTTCGAACGCGTAGCGCAGGTCGACGGTGTCGGGCAGACACGCAGTCATGAAGACGAGAACGGCGGCGACCAAACGAGGGTGCACGCACCGAGTGTAGGAGCCAGAGATCGCTACCGCTACGCTCGTTCGATGACCGAGAACGACGCGCTGAAGCTCCTCTGCGCTCGTCCCGACGCGGCCGGGATCTTCGCCGACTTCGACGGGACGTTGTCGGAGATCGTGCGCGTCCCCCACGAAGCGCGTCCGCTCGACGGTACCGCGGACCTGCTCGACTCCCTAGGACGATGCTTCGCGCTCGTGGCGATCGTGTCGGGTCGTTCCGCTGCCCAGCTATCGCAATGGTTGGGACCGAACGTTGAGATCTGGGGGACCCATGGTGCGGAATACGCCCACGGCGGGTCGATCTCACTGACGGAACGAGCGGCGCGCTACGAGGAGCTGATGGGGAGGGTCCGAGACGAGGCACGTGCGGCTCTCGCGGAGCTCGACATCGACGGCGTCATCCTGGAGGACAAGCGCGTCATGATCGGGCTTCACTTCCGCGCGGCTTCGGACGTAGAGGTGGCGCGGCGCGCCCTGGACGGTGTGGCCGAAGAGCTCGCCTCCCGGCACGGTCTGATCCGCGCCGGTGGGCGCCTCGCGTTCGAGCTCCGGCCTCCGGAGGAGTTCTCCAAGGCCGCGGTCGTCCTCGAACGCGCGCGCGACCTGCGGCTGGAAGCCGCGTTGTTCATCGGCGACGACAGGGTGGACCTGCCGGGCTTCGACGCTCTCGACGTTCTCGCCGACGAAGGCCTCGCAACCGTTCGGGTCGCGGTCGACTCCGACGAGGCGCCTCCGCAACTGATCGAGCGGGCCGACGTGGTCGTAGACGGTCCCTCCGCCGCGCTCCGATTCTTGCAGCGGTTGCTAGACGCCTGACGCT
>DASZOC010000006.1:0-7353 GCA_035550975.1 Actinomycetota bacterium
GGTCGGGGGCGGCCGCGCGGCCGCCGTCGAGGTCCTCGTATCGAACGGCCGCGTGCAGGAGTGCATCATGGACGGCGACAAGACCCACGAGATCCACGACATCGTCAAGGAGTCGGGCTTCTACGGGATGCAGACGTTCGACCAGGCGATGATCGACCTCTACAAGGAAGGCCTCGTCACGCTCGACGACGCGAAAGCGGGCGCGAACAACGCGCACGACTTCCAGCTGGCGCTCCAGCAGGCGGGCATCATCGACATGTGATGGAGCCCCTTGGGCTCAGTCGTCGTCTTTGTTCTTTCCGTTTCCGTTGCCGTTGCCCGGCCCACCTTCATCGATGTCTTCGGTCTTCTCGGGCTTCCCGCGCTCGTCCGGCTTCTCCTCCTTCTTCGGTGGTGGTGGCGGCGGCGGGTTGATCACGCGCGACGGTGTGTAGTACGGCGTCGGGAACGTCGCGACGTCGACTCCCTCCAGCGCGACCCGCATGAACGCGCTCCAGATCGCGGCGGGGAACGAGCCGCCGGTGACGTCGATACCGTGAACCGGTCGGCAGCGGCGGGGGTCGGAGCAGTAGCGCATCAGTGGCGAGATGTCGTCGCTGGTTCCCGCTTTGCCATCCGGCCCCTTCTCCACCCGATGCCCCATCCACACCACGGTCGCGAGCTGCGGCACATACCCGGCGAACCACGCGTCGCGGTTGTCCTGGGTCGTCCCGGTCTTGCCTGCCACCGGTCGCCCGATCTGCGCCCCCGTCGCGGTGCCCGCCTCTACGACGTTCGTCAGCGCCTGGGTCAGGACGTCGACGGAGTTCGGCTCGACGACCTGCTCACCTTCGGTCTCCACAATCTTGCGGCAATCGCGCTGCTTCTTCATGACTTTGCGGGACCCGAAGCCGAGCACGCAGCGTCCGTTTCCGTTCTCGACGTAGCGGATCGGACGGACGACGGGCAGGCGCCCGCGCGCCGCGAGGGCCGCGTAGGCCCGCGCCATCTCGAGCGGCGTCACGTCGAGCGTTCCCAAGGCGAGCGAGCAGACCGGCGCGACGTCGTCGCTGTCTTCGCCGGAGAAGCCGAGGTCCTCGAGCAGGTCGGCGACCTTGTCCGGCCCCACCTCGGTGATCAGCTCGGCATAGACCGTGTTGACCGACGATGTCGTGGCCGCCGTCAGGTCGATCGTCCCGAAGGAGCTCCCCTCGTAGTTCTCCGGCTCCCACATGCCCTCGGGCCCCGCGCAGACGGGGTCGTCGATCTCCTTCGGTGTGTGCCCCGAGAACCGCGACTTCAGCGAGATCCCTTCTTCGATCGCGGCGAGCAGCGTGAACGGCTTGAACGCAGAGCCGGCATGGCGCCCGCCATCGGTGGCGAAGTTGAAGCCCCGCGCTTTCTTGATGCGATGGAAGTGCCGGCGCGAGCCCACCATCGCTCGCACATGCCCCCGCGGCGTCATCGACACCAGCGCCGCTTCGGGGTCGCCCTTCTCGTTCAGCGTCGACCGGACCGCTTTCTCGGCCGCCTTCTGCATGCCCGCGTCGATCGTCGTGTAGATCTTCAGGCCACAGCGGTAGAGGCAATCGCCGAAGCGCGGGTAGAGGTATTCCTTGCGCAGCCACTCGACGAAGTAAGCGGCGTCTTGCTTGCGCCGTCGGAGCTGGGGAGCACGCTTCTTCCGGAGCTTCGCGTCGAGAGCTTTCTCGGCGCGGGCCGCGGTGATGTATCCCTCTTGTTTCATCGCGCCCAGGACGTAGGCGCGGCGCGCCTTCGCCGCCTCTCCCGTCGAATATCTCGCGGGCGACGGGATGAGTCCGGCCAGGTACGACGCTTCGGCCAGCGTGAGCTGGTCGGCATGCTTCGCGAAGTACGTGCGCGCCGCGGCTTCGATGCCGTAGGCACCGCGGCCGAAGTAGACGGTGTTGAGATACATCTCGAGGATCTTGTCTTTGCTGTAGCGACGCTCGAGCTTGATCGCGAGTATCGCTTCGTCGACCTTTCGTTCGAGCGTGCGGCTCGAGTCGTCGAGCACTGCATTCTTGACGTATTGCTGCGTGATCGTCGAGCCGCCTTGTTCGACCGCTCCCGACGTGACGTTGCGCCACGCGGCGCGCACGATGCCTCCGAGAGAGACGCCCTCGTGCTGGAAGAAGTTGCGGTCCTCGGCCGCGATGACGGCATTCCGGACCCGGTCCGGCAGCTCGGCGGTGTCGATGATGAACCTCGTGACCTCGTCGCGATAGGTGGCGATGAGGTTGCCGTGCCGGTCGTAGACACGCGCGGACTGCGGCAGCTTGACCTCGGGGGGGAGGGGAACCTGCGCCAGGGCGTAGTCGACGGTGCGGTCTCCGGCGACGAGCGCGACCGCGATCGAGGCGAGGATCCCCGCCCACCACCAGCCACTGTTCATTTTTCGGCGCCACCGGCCGCCCCTTCGCCCCTTACGGCGGGCGCGGCGAGGAAGCTCGTTCTGCTCGGGCATGCGGTCCCCTTTACCCTGGGCGGCGGCGAGGGTAACCCGAGGGCCGGGCGTGGATCTCGCCGGAATGGGCAAAGGGACCGCATGGATATCCACACGACGCTCACGCTGGCCGTCGCCGCGGCCATCCTCTTAGGAGCGATGGTGATCGGCTTCGTCGTCACCAGCGTCGTCCGCGTCGTCGCGTTCGGGTGGCGTGCGATCGCCCGCCCGAAGGCTGGACGCAGGATCGAAGACGCGTTGCCGCGTACGCCGCTGCACGTCCGCATGGCGCGGGCAGCGAGAGGGGCGGCGCGATTCGTCGCCGCCTCGGTAGCTCGACCGGTGCGAGCGATCGGCGGGCGTCTGCATGTGTTGCTGACGCCGGTGGGGCCCGTGCCGGTGCCGACCGAGCACCGGCCCGGTCAGCGCTCGCTCTAGAACCCGCGGCGCGCCGGCGACGGTGCGTTTATCGTGCGCAGCCGTGGCGGTAGACGAACTCCAAGAGCTGACCTGGGACATCGAGACCCTGGTCGACGGCCGCGGTGAAGCCGGTGTCGACGCGCTCCTCGACGATGCCGCGACGCGCGCTCAGCGGTTGGCCGAGCAGAAAGGTCGCGTCGCAGACTTCGGCAGCGGCGAGCTCGCCGCGTTCATGCGCGAGATGGGCGACATCAGGGAGCTGATCGGACGAGCCGCGTCCTATGCGCACCTGGCCTTCTCGACCGACGCCCAGGACCCGGAACGTGGCGCGCTCCTGCAGAAGGTCGAAGAGCGCGTTACCGAGATCACGACGTTGACGTTGTTCTTCGAGCTCGAGTGGACGAAGGTGCCCGACGAGAAGGCCGAGCAGCTGCTCCGCGACCCCGGCCTCGACATCGCCCGTCACCACCTGACGGTCATGCGGCGTTACCGCGAGCACCTGTTGAGCGAGCCGGAAGAGCGGATCCTCGTGGAGAAGTCGGTTACCGGGCGCTCTGCGTGGATGCGTCTGTCGAGCGACCTGATGTCCGCGCTCGAGGTCGAGCTCGACGGCGAGACCGTCACGCTCGAGGAGGCCCTCAGCCGCCTGTCGTCCCACGACCGCGACGTGCGTAGCAACGCGGCCGCGGCGGTCACGGAAGCATTGCAACCGGGGATACGAACGCGGGCCTTCATCTACAACATGCTGTTGCAGGACAAGGCGGTCGACGACCGTCTGCGGAGCTTCGATCACTGGTTGCAGAGCTTCAACCTGTCGCAGGAGGCATCCGACGAAGCGGTCGAGGCGCTCGTCGCCGCGGTGCGCGGGCGCTACGACCTGGCGCAGCGGTGGTATTCGCTGAAGGCGGGAGTCCTTGGACTGGACAAGCTCGCGTACTACGACCGGTCGGCATCGGTGATCGACGACGACGTCGAGGTCAGCTGGGGTGAGGCGCGCGACACCGTGCTCGACTGCTATTCGTCGTTCTCGACCGACGCCGGTGACCTGGTGCGACGCTTCTTCGACGAGCGGTGGATCGACGTCCCGGCGAAGCCGGGGAAGGTGCCGGGTGCGTTCTGTGCGCCGACCGCGGCCGACCATCACCCCTACGTGCTGTTGAACTTCACCGGCAAGCGCCGCGACGTGCTGACACTGGCGCACGAGCTCGGTCACGGCATCCACCAGGCGCTGGGGCAGCGGCAAGGTCCCTTCCACCATTCGACGCCTCTCACCGTTGCGGAGACCGCGTCCGTATTCGGCGAGACCATCGTGTTCAACCGGCTCGTCGAGCAGTCCGATTCGGCTCTGTCGCGCTTCGCGTTGCTCGCTCAGAAGGTCGAAGGTTCGATCGCGACCGTGTTCCGCCAGGTAGCGATGAACGCCTACGAGGCGCGCGTGCACAACACGAGGCGGGCGGAGGGCGAGCTCTCGGTCGAGCGCTTCGGGGACCTCTGGATCGAGACCCAACACGAGATGCTGGGCGACGCGGTGGAGCTCGACGACGAGTACCGCTCGTGGTGGTCGTATATCCCGCACTTCATCCACGTCCCGGGATACGTCTATGCGTACGCCTTCGGCCACCTTCTGGCGACCTCGGTCTACGGCGTCTACGAACAGCGGGGGCCGGAGTTCGTGCCGAGTTACCTCGAGATGCTCGCGGCCGGCGGGTCGCGTGCTCCCGAAGAGCTGGCCGGGCTCGTGGGGTGTGACCTCACCGACCCGGCCTTCTGGGACAACGGCCTGGCGCTGATCGAACGAGACATCGAGGCCGCGGAGCAGGCGGCACGGGAGGCCGGCGTCCTGAGCTAGGCGTCCTGTTGCGGGCGAACGTGCCCGGGGCGACCAGATCCCGGCAGTGACGGCTCTCGATATCGGACGAATCGGGCAGGAGGACGACCCTGCCGTGCCTAACTATCGATGGACATCCGCGGATCGATCCCACAACGAGGTGACCGTGATCATCAAGCGCCACACGACCCTGCCGCTCATCGCCCTTGTCGTTCTCGCCGCCCTCTCTCTGACCCTTGGCGTCGAGGCGAAGTCCACCGCCCGTCCGACCGGCGGCAAAGCGGTCGCTCACCGTGACGGCAAGGCCGTGAAACGCGGCGGGCGTATCCCGGTCGCGGTGACGAACTCGATCACCTATCCCGCGCTCGAGCCGACGCTTGGCCTCACGCCGAGCGGCGACATCTATGTCGCCGCGGCGAAATACCGCCCCTACGGCTTTGCCGCGGTCCCGACGACCGAGATCATGCACTCGGCCGACGGCGGCAAGACGTGGACCAACACCTCGCCGCGTATCGGCCCCCAGAACCAGTCGCCGATCACGGGGGACCCCTACATCCTCGTCGACGACGTCGACGGAGATAACTCGCGCATCTTCTCGATCGATCTCTACGTCGCGTGCTCGTACATGTCTTTCTCCGACGACGGCGGGAAGAGCTGGATCACGAACCCACTGGCGTGCGGCCGGCCGGTCAACGACCACCAGACGTTGTTCTCGGGGCCGCCTGTTACGAGCAACACGATCGGCTACCCGAAGGTGCTGTATTACTGCTGGAACGACGTCGGTTCGTCCGCGTGCTCGAAGTCGCTCGACGGCGGCATCACGTTCGTTCCGACCGGCGAGCCTGCGTTCCTCGGCTACGACCAGGCTAGCGAGGACAAGGGCTTCTTCGGGGTCGACGGATTCTGCGGAGGTCTGCACGGCCACGGCGCGGTCGCTCCCGACGGCACCGTCTACCTGCCGCGCGAGTACTGCGGGCAGCCCCACGTCGCGGTGAGCCGCGACGAGGGTCGGACCTGGGACCGCGTGCTCGTGTCGAAGAAGATCCGCAGCATCAGCCAGCCCGACGAGGGAGCAGCACACCCAAGCGTCGCGGTGGACTCGAAGGGCAACGTCTACTACCTGTGGATCTCCTCGAAGAACCGGCTTCCGTATCTGTCGGTGTCGAAGAACGGCGGTAAGACGTGGAGCGATCCGGTCATCGCCGGCCCGCCGGGACTCAGGGAGACGAACCTGCCGCAGATCGCCGCGGGCAAGCCCGGCGCGGTCGCGTTCTCCTATTACGGCTCGACGAACTCTCCCTTCCAGAGGTGCAAGCGAGAGTGCGCGGCGGGCGACTACCTGAAGACGACGTGGAACGGCTACCTCACGATCAGCGACGACGCGCTGTCGCGCAACCCGTCGTTCTTCACGGGGACGGTGAACGACCCGAAGGAGCCGTTGGTGATCCAGCGCTGCGGGCCGGGCAGATGCCACATGGTCATGGACTTCATCGACGTCGAGATCGGCCCCGATGGCATGGCCTACGGCGTCTACGTCGACAGCTGCATGACCGACTGCATCACGCAGAACGCAGGCCCGACCGGCGAGTACGAGGGCTTGGTGTCACGCCTCGTGGGGGGGCCGCGCCTCAAGTAAAGCCGCTGGTTGGAGGATCTGCTCGTTCAGAGCCCCAGCAGGGCGGATGGCTCTGTCAGCGACTGCTGCAGCCCACCCGCGACCGGCGCGAAGGGGTCGTCGTCGGCCGCGATGCGTTCGAGTGACGTCGCGAGGGTGAAGGCCGACGGGTCGACATCGGCGAGCTCATCCCACCGGAACGGCATCGATACCGGCGCGCCCCACCGCGCCCGCACCGAGTAAGGCGCGGCGAAGCTGGCGCCTGCTCGGTTCATGTTGGCATCCAGGAACACCTTTCCGGCGCGCCTGCGCGTCTGCCAGTCCAGGGTCGTCAGGTCGGGAGCCGCGTCCTGGATCAGCCGTGAGACAGCGGCAACGAACGCGCGCACGTCCTCGTAGGCGTGGCTCTCGTCCAGCGGGACGTAGACCTGCATCCCGTGACCGCCGGAGGTCTTGGGAAAACCGGTCAAGCCGAGCTCGCCGAGCGACACGCGCACCAGAGCCGCGACCGTCCTCACCTCTTCTATGCCCGCGGGAGGGAACGGGTCCAGATCGAACACCGCGTAGCTCGGGCGGTCCTGCTGCGGGCCGCGCGAGTGATGCGGATGCAACTCGATGCAGCCGACGTTGACGATCCACAGCAGCGACGCGACGTCTTCGATCGCGGCGAAGCGGATCGTGCGCTGTTCGCTCGTTGCGTCGATCTCGAGGATCGGCATCCACTCCGGCGTGTACGCGGGGGCGTCTTTCTCGTACCAGTACGGGCCGTCGACGCCTTCCGGCGTTCGCCGCAGCGTCAGGGGACGTCCGGCTACGTGCGGCAGCAACGTCAGCGCGGCGTTGAAGTAATAGGAGAGAAGGTCCCCTTTCGTCAATCCGGATTCGGGCCAGAACACCTTCGTGAGGTTCGTCAGGCGTAGCTCGATATCGCCCGCCCGCGCCACCCAATGGTCGCCGCGACGAACCGCCGGCAACGGGACCGGGAAGTCGATCGTGGTCCCGGTCTCCGTCAGCATCGGATCGGTCGCGCCTCCGTCATCGTGG
>DASZOC010000007.1:0-35854 GCA_035550975.1 Actinomycetota bacterium
CCCCGCGGCCGCATATATAAGGAGAGACGTGTCGAAACCAGTAGTCATCGTCGAATCGCCCGCCAAGGCGAAGACGATCTCGAAGATCCTCGGCAAGGACTACGTCGTGGAATCCTCGATCGGCCACATCCGCGACCTCCCCGCGAGCGCCGCCGAGATCCCCGCGGCGTACAAGGGCGAGTCGTGGGCGCGCCTGGGTGTCGACGTCGACAACGACTTCAAGCCTCTCTACGTCGTGTCGTACAAGAAGAAGGACCAGGTCAAGAAGCTGAAGCAGCTCGTCAAGAACGCGAGCGAGGTCTATATCGCGACGGACGAGGACCGCGAGGGCGAGTCGATCGCGTGGCACCTCCTGGAGGTCCTGTCGGTCCCGTCCCAGGTGCCGGTGAAGCGGATGGTGTTCCACGAGATCACTGCGTCGGCCGTGAAGCGGTCGCTGGAGAACCCGCGCGACCTCGACCGTCGCCTCGTCGATGCGCAGGAAGGACGCCGGATCCTCGACCGTCTATACGGCTACGAGGTGTCGCCGGTGCTGTGGAAGAAGGTGCTTCCGAAGCTGTCGGCGGGACGGGTACAGAGCGTTGCGACGAGATTGATCGTCGACCTCGAGAAAGCTCGGATGCGCTTCCGGGCCGCGAGCTATTGGGACATCGATGGGACGTTCCGCGCCGAAGGGGCCGAAGCGACCGAGTTCGCGGCCTCCCTCGTCACGATCGACGGGCAGCGACTGGCGACCGGCAAGGACTTCGACGAGTCGGGCAACCTGACGAGGCCGAACGCGCTGCTCCTCGACGAGCGCCGAGCCACCGATATCGCCGCGCGTCTCGGGCACGCACCGTTCCAGGTGCGTTCGGTCGAAGAGAAGCCCTACCGCCGCTCGCCCTACCCGCCGTTCATGACCTCTACGCTGCAGCAAGAAGGCGGCCGCAAGCTGGGGTTCACCGCGAAGCGCACGATGCAGGCGGCGCAACGTCTCTACGAGAACGGATACATCACCTATATGCGGACCGACAGCACGACGTTGTCGAGCGAGGCACTCAACGCCGCTCGTAAGCAAGCGGTGCAGATGTACGGCAAGGAATACGTTCCCGACGCGCCGCGGCAGTACCAGCGCAAGGTGAAGAACGCACAAGAGGCACACGAAGCGATCCGCCCGGCAGGAGAGTCGTTCCGGCTTCCGCAGGACGTCGCTCGCGAGCTACACCGCGACGAGGCCCGTCTGTACGAGCTGATCTGGAAGCGCACGGTCGCGTCGCAGATGTCGGACGCTACGGGCAAGAGCGTGCAGGTGCGGCTCGGCGCCCGCACCGACAGCGAGGATGCCGAGTTCGCCGCGAGTGGCAAGGTGATCTCGTTCCCGGGCTTCCTGCGGGCATACGTGGAGGGGTCCGACGACCCCGATGCCGAGCTCGAGGACCGCGAGGTCCGGCTCCCGCCGCTCTCGGAGGGGCAACGCCTGAGTGCGCTGGCGCTCGATCCGAAGCATCACGAGACGCAACCGCCGGCCCGCTACAGCGAGGCGAAGCTGGTCAAGGAGCTGGAGGAGCGCGGCATCGGGCGCCCGTCGACGTACGCGAGCATCATCGGCACGATCCTCGACCGCGGTTACGTCTGGAAGAAGGGCAGCGCGTTGATCCCATCGTGGATCGCGTTCGCGGTCGTCGGTCTCCTCGAGACGCACTTCGCGAAGCTCGTCGACTACGACTTCACGGCTTCGATGGAGGAGGACCTCGACGAGATCGCGACGGGCGAGGAAGAAACGGTCCCGTGGCTGAAACGTTTCTACTTCGGCAACGGTGAGGTCGGGCTCCACGACATGGTCTCGGCGCGGCTCGACGAGATCGACCCGCGCGAGGTCAACTCGATCCCTATCGGCAAGGACTCCGCCGGCCGCGACATCGTGGTGAGGGTCGGACGTTACGGGCCCTACCTGTTGCGGGCGGAGGAGACGGCGTCGGTGCCGGAGGATCTTCCGCCGGACGAGCTCACGATCGCCAAAGCAGAGGAGTTGCTCGCCGCGCCGAGCCGGGACCGCGAGCTCGGGCTCCATCCGGAGACGTCACAGCCGGTCTACCTGAAGGCGGGTCGTTACGGCCCCTACGTCCAGCTCGGCGACGTCGAGGAGGGATCGAAGGACAAGCCGGCCACCGCGTCGCTGTTCAAGACGATGGATCCGGCGACGGTCACGATCGACGATGCGCTGAGGTTGCTGACGTTGCCGAGGGTCGTCGGCACCGATCCCGCAACCGGTGAGGCGATCGAAGCGCTGAACGGGCGTTACGGGCCGTACGTGAAGAGGGGCAAGGACACGCGCTCGCTCGAGTCCGAAGAGCAGGTCTTCTCCGTCACTATGGACGAGGCGCTGGCGCTGTTCGCGCAGCCGAAGAAGGGGCGCCGCAACGCCGCGACCGTGCTGAAGGAGCTGGGAGAGGATCCGGCGACGGGCAAAGAGGTCTCGGTCAAAGACGGTCGCTTCGGCCCGTACGTCACCGACGGCGAGACGAATGTCTCGCTGCCGCGCGGCGTGAGCCCCGAGGCACTCGACGTGGAACGCGCCGCCGAGATGCTGGCGGAGAAGCGCGCGAAGGGGCCGGTGAAGCGAAAGAAGTCGACCCGCAAGAAGACGTCGGCGAAGAAGGCCACGCGCAAGAAATCCGCCGCTACGAAAGGGTTGCCGACCGGGAAACGAGCCCCCGAGCAGCCCTAACACGCCCCTTCCGGCCTAGGATTCGTCTAGCAAGCCGACCCGGGGAGGCCCAGATCCAGCGAGCGCCGCAGCAGCACGATCTGAGACTCCTCACTACGCCCGACGAGACCATCTCCTACCGGACGGTTCTGAAGAACCGCAACTACCTGCGCTTCTTCCTCGCGCAGACGATCTCGAGCCTCGGCGACTGGATCGGCGTCATCGCGATCGCAGTGTTCGCGCGCCGCGTCGGCGAGGGCGACTGGGCCGTAGGGGCGGTCATGACCGCGCGCGTGCTCCCGGGTTTCATCGCGGGGCCGGTCGGGGGCGTCCTCGCCGATCGTTGGGACCGCAAGAAGACGATGGTGTATTCGGACATCACCCGCGCGTTCATCATCTTCTCGTTGCCGTTCTTCCCGAACCTGCTCTATCTCTTGTTCGCGTCGGTAGTCCTCGAGAGCCTCACGTTGATCTGGGGGCCGGCCAAGGACGCGTCCCTGCCGCACGTCGTGCCGGCGGCGCAGCTCGGCCACGCGAACTCGCTGTCGTTGTTCGCGATCTACGCGCCCTGGCCGCTTGCATCGGTGGTATTCGCATCTCTCGCGGCGCTGGGGGGAGTCATCGGTGACTCGGTCCCGGTGCTGGAGGGGCTTCGGAACTCACGTGAGGCGCTTGCGCTGTGGATCAACTCACTCACCTTCGTCTTCTCCGCAGTGATGATCGGCAGCTTGTCGATCGCCTCGTCGCGGACACGGAAGGCAAAGCTCGACTTCAAGGAAGCGGGGCGAGACCTGTTGGAGGGACTGCGCTTCGTCCGCGACGACCGGCGCGTCCGCCCGTGGCTGCTCGGCATCGCGTTCACGTTCACCGCTGCCGGTGGCGTGTTCTCTCTGGGCATCGGTTTCGTGCGAGATGTTCTCGGCGCGTCGGCCGACAGTGGGTTCGCGTTCCTGATCGGCTTCCTCGCCACGGGGATGATCATCGGTCTGCTGCTCGCGGGCCCGATCGCGAAGAAGCTCGCGCCGGACATCATGTTCTCGTCCGCGATCCTGCTGTCCGGTGCGGGATTGATCGGGCTCGCGAGCATGGGAAGCCTCAACACCGCGATCCCCATGGTGAGCGCGCTCGGGTTCTTCGGCGGCCTCGCCTACTCGACCGGTTACACGTTGATGCAGAAGCGCACGAGCGACGAGTTGCGCGGGCGCACGTTCTCGGCCGCCTACACGCTCATCCGGATCGGGACGCTGTTGGGGCTCGGTCTGTTCCCGTTCCTCGCGGGAGCGATCGGCGATCACGTCGTGTCGTCCCCGTTCGGCGGCCAGATCTCACTTCCGGGTAGCCGCATCACGCTGTGGATCGCGGGGCTGTTCGCGATCGGAGGAGGGCTCTTCTCGATGCGCGCGATCGGTGAAAGAGGAGTAGGGCCTCCGGGCCAGGAGCTCGAGCGTCGCGGCTACCTCGTTGCGTTCGAAGGGGGTGAAGGCGCCGGGAAGACGACGCAGATCGATGCCTTCACGCGCTGGCTCGAAGCTCGTGGCGTAGAGGTCGTACGGACGCGGGAGCCGGGTGGGACCGCGATCGGCGCGCGCATCCGCCAGGTGCTGCTGGACCCCGCTTCGGCAGGCATGCACGACCGCACGGAGGCACTGCTGTACGCGGCCGACCGCGCGCAGCACGTCAGCGAGGTGATCAAGCCGGCCTTGCAAGCGGGCAAGGTGGTCGTCTCCGATCGCTTCGTCGACTCGTCGCTCGCGTATCAGGGGCTCGCCCGCGGCCTCGGAGTCGACGAGATCTACCGCATCAGTGAGTGGGCGACGGAGGGGGTCGTCCCCGATCTCGTCCTCTACATGAAGGTCGACCACAGCGCCGGTCTTCGCAGGGTCGGGCGCGATCGCGATCGCATCGAACGTGAGGACGGCGATTTCCATCGGCGCGTCGCGGACGCGTACCTCGAGCTTGCGGCGCGTTACCCCCGGCGCTTCGTCGTGCTGGACGCGTCCGGAAGCCAGGAACAGGTACACCAGGCGATCGTCGACGCGTTCGAGAAACACCATCGCGAAGGTGGCGTCGCCATCTTCGACGCGCCGACCAGCCCGCCGGGGCCCCCCGTGCCGCGATGAGCGTCCGTGCGCCGTCGCCGTCCGGCGCCCCGGCGGCTCCGCCGCTCCTCGGCCCACCGGAGCGCAGATGAGTGTCCGTGCGCCGTCGCCGTCCGGCGGCCCGGCGGCTCCGCCGCTCCTCGGCCCGCCGGAGCCCCGATGAGCGTGTGGGGGCCGCTCGAGGCGTCGCCGGTGATCGCGGGAGTCGCGCGGCAGATAGCTGCCGGTGAGGTAGCGCACGCGTGGTTGTTGCTCGGCCCGGCAGGCGCCGGCAAGCGCCCCGCCGCGGCCGCGATGGCCGCCGCGCTGCAGTGCTCGGTCGAGCCGGGCGTCGGCTGCGGGACGTGTTCGACCTGCTTGCGCATCCTGAGACACCGGCATCCCGACGTACACCACATCGTGCCGGAGGGGCCCCTCATCCCGGTCGACGTGATCCGCGAGCTCGTGTTGCCGGAAGCGGCGCGTTCGCCGTTCGAGGCGCGCACGAAGGTGTTCGTGATCGAAGAGGCCGAGCGAATGAATCCGGCCGCGCAGAACGCGCTGTTGAAGACGTTGGAAGAGCCGCTCCCGGACACCGTCTTCGTTCTGATCAGCGACCGCGAGGACGAGCTCCTCGAGACGATCCGCTCGCGCTGCCGCGTCGTCAGGCTCGAACCGGTTCCCGAGCAGCGCATCGTCGAGCTGCTCGAGAGGCAGGGCGTCACGGCGCACGATGCGCTGGTCGCTGCTCGTGTGGCGGGCGGCGACCTCGAACGGGCGCTCACGGTCGCCCTGGACGATGCCGCGCGCGACCGCCGCACGTTGTGGCTGTCGATCCCGCGCAAGCTCCTATCGCCCGTCGACGCGCTCGACGCTGCCGCCGAGATCCTCGACGAGGTGAGACGCGGCGTGAAGGCGCTGGAGGTGCACCAGAAAGACGAGGCCCAGGAGCTCGCCGACGTCATCGGCGAGCGCCGCGGCACGGCGGCGGCGCGAAACGCCCTGGCCAAGAAGCACAAACGAGAGCTCAAGCGGAAAGAGGAGGAGCTGCTCGGCGAGGCGCTCCAGACGATCGCGTCGTTCTATCGCGACGTGATCGCGCTGCGGTCCGGTGGAGCGGAGGCGGTCGTCAACATCGACACGATGGCCGAGCTGGAGACGTGGACGGGAGCCGAGGTCGACGACGCCGCGTTGCTGAGAGCGTGCGAGCGTTGCATCGAGGCGCGGTCGTCGTTCATCAGCAACGCGAACTTGACCCTGGCGATCGAAGCGACCCTCGTCGAGATCGCCCACCTGGTCCCGGCCGACGCGCGCGTCCGAAGCTGAGCCGCTCCCGCGCCGCCGAGGCCGGCCGCGAGGGCGTGCGTGGACGTCGGACGCTTTCTTGCCGCGGTGACTCGTTTTCCGAAGATCCCTGTCCCAGAACGCGCGAGGCAGATCGTTCGGCGCCACGGTCGTGCGGCGATGTACGTCGTCCGGCGCCCGTGTCGTTCGCCGGTGGGAAGGTCCGTCAAGGCCAGGATTTACACTCGGTCCCGACGCCGGGGTAGCTCAGTCGGTAGAGCGATTCACTCGTAATGAATAGGTCAGGGGTTCGATTCCCCTCCCCGGCTCCCAGACCCGGCTCCCAAACGCGACCCGAACCTGTACGCCCCTTGGGCGTCGAGTGGATCGTTAGGTGCGGTATCCGAGCTTTTTCCTCCAGTGGAGGGTTTAGGCGGCGCCGTCTACCGGCGGCTTGATCTTGTCTCTCGCTATCTGGCGGGCCGCGCCCGTGGTCGCGCCGATCAGCGCGATCCAGGCGGCCTTCTTCGCCGGGCGCACCGCCTGGTCGATCTGCGGTGGCTCCTCACGCGTCACCAGCCGCCATACCGTCGTCACTACGTAGGTCGCCAGGCGCACCGCGAGGAGCCCCGCGAGGACCGCTCCGATGTTCTGCAACATCGAAGGCTTCTGCGGTACCGACCCGTCCGGTTGGACGGTCTTGTCTTTCAATCCCATGCTCGACCTATTCCCTCCACGCCGCCCCGCTAAGCCTCGACCATCTCGCCGCGCGGCGCGACGAGGCGATCGAGCTCCTCGGCCCCCTCGGGCGGCCCGATCGCGATGACGCGATCGTCCGCCTGGAGGACGAAGCGAGGCTTCGGCCGATAGTTCCATCGCCGCCCCCGCTGAACCGCGAGGACGAACATCCCGGTCTCGGTCTCTACCGACAGGTCCTTGATCGACTTGCCGTCCGCAGGCGAGCCTGCCACGACGATCGTCTCGTGTCCGACCTCGTCGGATTCGACGAGGGCGGCCGCGATCACGGGATGCAACTCTTCGCCCCGCTCGACCATGCGTGTCATCTCGCGCGCGGAGTCGAAGATCATCTCGGACGCGTGCGCGAGGCGTATCAGCCCCCGCAGGTCGTCGGGGTTGCGCGCCTCCTGCGAGCTGCGCAATACCCACGACTCGAGCTCGTCGTGGATCGTGTCACTGCGCGCCTCCAGGTTCGCAACCTCGGCCGCCAGCGCCTGGTCGTTGAACAGCAGCGCGGAGTAAGCGAGTCCGACCGCGACCTCCGCCGAATTCTTCATCTCGACCAGCAGGTCGACGGCGCGGTCCAGGTCGCTCAGGGGGATCTCGGGAGCTTCCGGCGGATCCGGAAGCGGAGGCGCACCCATCAACTCACGTGCGAGGTGGACGCCGTCCTCGGGGCCCTTGACGAGCACGGCATCGTTCGACCCCAGTCTCACGTCCGGCCCCGGATCGAGGTCCCATTCGCCCCCACGGCGGATCGCTATGACCCACATGCCGATCTCTACGGGCATCGCGAGGTCGCGCAGCGACCGGCCGATCACGTTCGAGTCCTCGCGCACCTTGATCCGGGAGACGATCTCGTCGGCATGGCGCAGGTCGCGCCTGAAGTCGTCGAGCACGCCGAGCCCCGACGAGACGACCCGCGCGATGTCGTCGGCCGCGTCCGCGATCTTCTCGACGGCTGCCGCGATCGACAGGACTCCGGCCATGTGCTCGGCGTCCTCGGGGCTGCGCGCCGCGAGGATCGCGATCTTCCTGAGGTCGTGGAGATGCCCGAACATCCGCTGCTCCAGCCGGCCCACCTCTTTGGCCAGGTCTGCGTCCGAGAAGAAAACGGCCGCGTACGCGAGGTCGACCATCAGCTCGGAGGAATCCTTGATCTCGGCTAAGAGACCCTTGACGGTTCTAGGACCGTCGCCTGCGTCCATATATGTCCTCCTAAGTTACTCCGAACACGACGAGGGCGATCACGAGGCAGATGATCCCGAGCAGGTCCATGCCGCTCGTGACCAGGGGGATCGTGTGGTTATCGGGGTCGAGGCCGAACCGGTAGGTCGTGGTGGCGGCGTAATAACCGATCAAGGACGCGAGCACGGTCGCGAGAAGGCCCCCGAGCATGACGATGCCGACGAAGCGCAATGCTCCCGGATAGGCGGCGCCGATCGCAGCCGCGAGTGCGAGCGTGCTGACGGCGGTTATGGCGTAGACGGTCAATCCGAGGACGAAGACGATGCTGGCGTCGAGAAGAGCGGCGGCCTCGGGCTTTGCACTGGGCGAGACCGCGCCGAGGTGCAGCTTCGAGCCGAGGCGCGCGGCGAGGATCGCGCCGAGCGAGCCTGTCTTCTCGAGGAAGCCCGGGATGATTATCAACAACGCCGGATAAGGCACGAAGACGTCTTCTACGCGCGGCTCGACGACCGTTCCTGCCAGGACGTCGAGGACGATCGCGATGCACAGCACGGGGAAGCTCTCGCGGACGATCCGCCGGGCGACCGGAAGCACCGACGTCCACCCGCGGATGACCGCGCCGACCCCGAGGACCACCGACAGCGCGCCGACGATCGGCGTGAGCGGGTCGAACCCGACGAGGAACGACGCGAGGAACAGACACGGCAGGGTCACGAGGTCGCCGATGGCGGTGATCAGAGGCGCCCCTACCGAGTCCAGGTCCCAGTCCCGCCGGAAAGACGACACGGATATCGCGATCGTCGCCACCAGAACGATGGCCGACGACAGCAATCCTCCGATCAGCGCGACGACGATCAGGTCCCAGACCGAGACCGTGTCGATGTCGAGCAGCGCGGCGACCGCGCGCGCGAGCAGCCCCATCGCGACCGACGTGCCGATCGTGAGCAGCGTTGCCGCGTAGACGTTCTGGTAGAGGATCCCGGTTCGTTCGCGCGACACCTCGAACAGACCCGAATGGATCGACGTACCGAGGCGCGCCGCTAGCCCTCCGAAGATGTTGCCTCGCATCCCGATCGAAACCGGGATAAGGACGAAGAGCCCTTTCACTGCGTCGATGCGTCCGCTCATCCCGGCGAGCGCCAGACCCGCTGCAAGCGAGGTGAGCGATGCCACGCAGACGGCGAGGAAGGCCTGGCGCATCGTGACGCGCTCAGAGCTCCAGTAATCCAGGACCTGACGGGCGGGGTCGCCGACCAGCCGGGCCGTCCCCCGGACCGCCCGAGCGGGCGTTCCCAAGACCGCGCGGACCAGCAACGCAAGCCATCTGAGGGGGGCCGGCAGGGAACCTTTTCGGGGCGTCAAGCGTTCTTTCATATGAGAACCACAGGATCTAGGGAACCCCAAACCGCAGGGCTGCGTCGAACCGAACAGATAGCGACGTAGCCCACCGAGGGGAGGCAAGACCGTGAGCAGCAGCAGCAAGGACGCGATCCGAGGGTCCAGAGCGCAAGCTCTGCCGCGCGCGTCACAGAAGTTCCCGAAAGGGCGGGTCTGTGCCGAGCCCTCGTGCGAGACACGCCTTTCGACCTACAACCGTAGGGAGCGTTGCTGGGCTCACGCGGAGATGAAGGTTCCGCGACTGCGCGGGCGCAAGCCCGCGGCAGGCTCTGCCTGAGCAGACCTCGCCGGACGACGACCCCGCCGATCGCGTTCGTTGCCCGCGCGTCGGGGAGAGATATCCTGACGCACGCCGGCCGGACGAAGCGTTGACGGAGGTTCTTGCGTGCACTCACGAGGGGCGATTCTCGCCGCACTGTTGACGATCGTGTTCCTTGTCGCGGCCCCCGGCGCCGCCGGGGCCGCAGAAGTCGTGCTCGCGCAGCCCGCCGGTGGCCAGGGTGATGCCAACGAGGACACCGGCGATGTCGAAGAGGGCGAGACCGAGAGCGGTGTCGACACCGAACAGGAAGGTACGGCGGAACAGGGCGAGGACGGCGAGGCCCCCGGCGGCCAAGCAGATCCCGAGACCGAGACCGGCGCCGAGGAAGACAGCGCGGAAGCGGCCACCGAGACCGGGCCGCCGTGGACCTACCAGATGGCCCGGATCAGCCTCGTGTTGCTGGTGCTGCTCGGGCTCGCCGTGTTCCGCACCTATCACAAGCTCGTCGGAAGCCGGCAGAAGGGCGCGGCGTAACCACGTCGTGCAGCCGTAGATGGCTCGCCTGATCGAGCCCCGCATCGCGACCGCCATCGCGAAGCGCGTGGCGGGCGACTCGCCTGTCGACGATCGGGCTGCGATCGAAACCCTCCAGCGGGACCTCGACGCCGCGGTGCCTCGTTCGGAGGACCTGGTCGCCGAGGCAAGTGGCATCGCGCGCCCGGCGCCCGTGCGCTGGGCGCTGATCTCCCGGGCACAGTGGGCGGAAGCCAACATCGGCTCGATGGCCACGATGATCCAACCGCTGGTCGACAAGGTCGGGCACCGCCTCGACGCCCTGCCATTTCCGGTCCGTCTCGCTCAGAAGACGCTCGTGTCGGTCGAGATGGGGGTGCTGGTGGGATACATCTCGCGCCGCGTACTCGGGCAGTACGACCTGCTCGTCCCCGACGAGAACGATCGCCGCAGCAACCGGCGCCATCCGGCCGGAGGCGCCCCTCTCTACTTCGTCGGGCCGAACATGGTTCACACCCAGGGCAAGCTCGGCTTCGTCCCCGACGAGTTCGCGTTGTGGGTCGCGCTCCACGAGGTCACGCACCGGTACCAGTTCGCCGGCGTGCCGTGGCTGAAGGATCGCTTCTTCGGGTTGGTCCACTCCTATCTGTCGTCGGTTGAGGTCGACGGGAGCGTTCTCAGCAAGCGGCTCGCGACGGCGGCGCGGCGGCTCGCGTCCGGGTCCGTGCCGCCGGAGGAACGAAATCCGGTCTACCTGCTGTCGAGTGACGAACAGCGCCAGTGGCTCGATCAGATCCAGGCCCTCATGGCCGTCGTCGAGGGACACGGCAACTTCGTGATGGACGCGGTCGGAGCGCGGGAGATCCCGTCGTTCACGC
This sequence comes from Actinomycetota bacterium, assembly GCA_035550975.1. Lineage (GTDB taxonomy): Bacteria > Actinomycetota > CADDZG01 > CADDZG01 > WHSQ01 > DASZOC01. The sequence goes on from DASZOC010000007.1 coordinate 11,026, forward strand.
GCATGCGGGCGGCGTTCGAGGGTCGTCGCAAGCAGGCGACCGCGGTCCAACGCGCGGTCAACAACCTCCTCGGTCTCGAGATGAAGATGCGCCAGTACGAGCTCGGCCAGCGCTTCTGCGAGCTGATCGTGGGACGCGAGGGTCCCGGCGTGCTGCACCACCTCTGGGCCGATCCGTCGCACCTTCCGACGATGAGCGAGCTCCGCGACCCCCAGACGTGGTTGACCCGGGTCGCCTGACGCCGTCGCTGGGGGGACCCGGCTTCGCGCTGGTCGAGAACGCGCGCGCGTCTATCTCGCGCTATTCGATGCTGGCGGACGGCGACAAGATCGTCGTGGGCGTCTCGGGGGGGCCGGACTCGACCGCGCTGCTGGACGTCCTGGTCCGGGTCGCATCCACGACCGCATACGAGGTCGTCGTCGCGCACGTCGACCACGGCCTGTCGGAGCGATCGGAGGCGGTGGCGACGCGGGTGGCGAAGCTGGCGGCCGAAGCCGGGCTCGACGTGCACGTCGCGCGTGCTCACGGTCTCGAGGGGCCGAACCTGCATGCCCGCGCGAGGGATTTCCGCTACGGCTTCTTCGACACGATCGCCCGCGATGTCGGCGCGTCGAAGATCGCGACGGGCCACACGTTGGACGACCGGGTGGAGACGACCCTCGCGCGCCTCGTTCATGGTGGCGCGACCGAATCGTTGGCCGGTATCCCGCCCGCGGCAGGTACCCGGATCCGTCCGCTGATCGGCGCGCGGCGGTCGGAGACGCGTGCGTATTGCACCGAACGCGAGCTGACCTTCGATGACGACCCGGCGAACGCAGACGAACGCTTCGATCGAGCCGCGGTCCGCTCCCTGTTGGTTCGTGCGATCGAGGATCGTTGGGGCGACGGCGCGATCCGCGCGATCGCGTCGGCGGCGGATCTGCTGCGCGACGACGCCGAAGGACTCGACACCCTGGCGGCGCGCGTCTATGCCGAACTCGCTACAGGAGAGGGCGGTGTCGTGGCGTTCCCGCGCGCGGACCTCATCGAGATCCCTCGGGCACTGCGGCGACGGCTGCTCGAACGCGCGGTCGGTCGCGTGCGCGATCGCTCCGGCGGGATCGAGCCGGCGTTGGCCGCGCTCGACGCAGGCAAGATCGCTGCGCGCTTTGCGGTTGCATCGGGAGTCGAGATCTCGCTCTCGGAGGGCGAGGTGCGCGTGAGTAGGATGCCGTCGTGACGCCCGAGCTGCACGAAGACATCGAGAAGGTCCTGATCAGCGAACAAGAGATCCAGGACAAGATCGAGACGCTCTCGAAGCAGATAACCGAGGACTACCGCGGCAAGGACCTGCTGCTCGTCGGCGTGCTCAAGGGCGCGTTCGTGTTCATGTCCGACCTCGCCCGCGGGATCCAGCTTCCGATCGAGTTCGACTTCATGGCCGTGTCGTCGTATGGATCTTCGACGAAGTCGTCGGGCGTCGTGCGGATCCTCAAAGACCTCGATTACGAGATCACCGGGCGCCATGTCCTGCTCGTCGAAGACATCATCGACTCCGGTCTCACGATCTCGTACCTGCTCCGCTACCTCGAGGCGCGCGGCCCCGAATCGCTCGAGATCTGTTCGCTGTTCTGGAAGAAAGGCGAGCAAGCCGTCCCTCTCGACGTCCGCTACCCGGGCTTCGAGATCCCCCCGGTGTTCGTAGTGGGCTACGGGCTCGACTACGCGGAGCGCTATCGCAACCTCCCCTACATCGGCGTCCTCAAGCCGGAGGCGTACAACTCCTGACACGCCGGCGCAGCAGCATCGAGTCGAGCGGGCCGACCCAAACCGCTCGTCACCAGTCAATGTGGGGGACGTAGCTAGAAACAGGGGGCTGCTACCCTTTTTCGAATGAATCGCATCTTCCGTTCCGCGGTGTTCTATCTCGTGCTCGTGATCGCGGTCGTGTGGGTCTACAACCTGTATCGCGCGCAGGCGGAGAAACCCGTAAAGATCGAGTCGGTCAACGACTTCATCGAGATGACCGAGCGGGGCGACATCCTCACGGCGAAGTTCTTCAGCCGCGACGAGAAGGTCGTCGGTGACCTGCGGGACGGTGGGACCTACGAGCTCTTCCTCGTGACGGAGACGCTGGACGACCTGTCGGCCGCGGCGATCGAGAACGATGTCGAGGTCTCTGCCGACCCACAGCTCGGCTCGCCGCTGTGGACGGCGCTGTTCCAGTTCCTTCCCATCATCCTCATCGTCGGTTTCTTCGTGTTCCTGATGCAGCAGATGCAAGGCGGCGGTAACCGGGTGATGTCTTTCGGCAAGTCGAAGGCGCGCCTCGTCACGAAGGACCAACCGAAGATCACCTTCTCCGATGTCGCCGGTCTCGACGAAGCGGTCGAGGAGCTACACGAGATAAAGGAGTACCTCGAGGCGCCCCAGAAGTTCCAGGCGATGGGGGCGAAGATCCCCAAGGGCGTGCTGCTCTACGGCCCTCCCGGGACCGGCAAGACCCTCCTCGCCCGGGCGGTCGCAGGCGAGGCCGGCGTTCCGTTCTTCTCGATCTCGGGGTCGGACTTCGTCGAGATGTTCGTAGGCGTGGGCGCCAGTCGCGTCCGTGATCTCTTCGAGCAAGCGAAGGCGAACGCACCTTCCATCGTGTTCATGGACGAGATCGACGCGGTCGGACGTCATCGGGGCGCCGGGATGGGTGGTGGCCACGACGAGCGCGAGCAGACCCTGAACCAGCTGCTGGTCGAGATGGACGGATTCGACGTGAAGGGTGGCGTGATCCTGATCGCGGCGACGAACCGGCCCGACATCCTCGACCCCGCGTTACTGCGCCCCGGTCGTTTCGACCGGCAGATCGTCGTCGATCGTCCCGACCTAAACGGGCGCATCGGCGTGCTGAAGGTGCACACGCGCGGCAAGCCGCTCGCGAAGAACATCGACATCGAGGTCCTCGCCCGCCGCACTCCCGGCTTCACCGGCGCCGACCTCGCGAACGTCGTCAACGAGGCCGCGCTGCTGGCTGCTCGCTTCTCGCGCCCGGAGATCGGTATGGACGAGCTCGAAGAAGCGATCGACCGCGTGCTGGCAGGACCCGAGCGCAGGAGCCGCGTCATCTCGGAGAAAGAGAAGAAGGTGATCGCCTACCACGAGGCCGGTCACGCGCTCGTCTCGCACGCGTTGCCGAACGCGGACCCTGTGCACAAGGTCTCGATCGTGTCGCGCGGTCAAGCGCTCGGCTACACGCTGAACCTGCCCACGGAGGACAAGTTCCTCGTTACGCGTTCCGAGCTCATCGACCAGCTCGCCATGCTCCTCGGCGGCCGCACGGCCGAGGAGATCGTGTTCAACGAGCCCACCACCGGCGCCCAGAACGACATCCAGCGCTGCACCCGCATCGCGAAGCAGATGGTGACGGAGTACGGGATGTCCGAGCTCGGCCCCCTCGCCCTCGGTCACAACGAATCGCAGCCTTTCTTGGGGCGGGACTTCGGCCATGTGCAGGACTACTCCGATGTAGTCGCCGCGAAGATCGACGAGGAGATCACCCGCTTGGTCGAGGAGGCCCACGACGAAGCACGCGAGATCCTGTTGAAGTATCGGGACAAGCTCGACCTGATGGTCGATCGCCTCCTCGAGAAGGAGACGCTGGAGAAGTCGGAGGTCGCGGAGATCCTGGCCGAGGTCGCCAAGCAGAGCCCCTCGAACCCCCTCGAGCGGACGAAGCTCCGCCGCGAAGCGCGCGACGAAGACGGGGCCGAGGAGCCGAAACGTCCCCGCGTCCCGCGCCGCGCGCCCAAGCCACGTCTCGGCGAGGCCTAGCCACCGCAGTCTGCGCGGGCCGTACCCTGATGTCATGACAGAGCCATCTCAGTTCGACGCGACCACGATCGAGGAGGCCGTTCGCCAGATCCTCAAGGCGATCGGCGAGCAACCAGATCGTGACGGCCTGCAGCGCACGCCGGCCCGCGTCGCCGAGATGTACCGAGAGCTCTTCTCCGGGATAGGCGCGGACCCGGTCGACGAGATCGACGTCGTCTTCGAAGCCGACCACGACGAGATGATCATGGTCCGCGACATCCCGCTGGCATCCCTCTGCGAACATCACCTGGTTCCATTCGTCGGCAGGGCGCATGTCGCCTACATCCCGAACGAGCGGGGTCAGATCACCGGGTTGTCCAAGCTCGCGCGCGTCGTCGACGTCGTCTCCCGGCGACCGCAAGTGCAGGAACGGTTGACGACGCAGATCGCCGACGCCCTCGAACAGGCTCTCGACCCCCGCGGCGTCCTCGTAGTCATCGAAGCCGAGCATCTCTGCATGACGATGCGCGGGGTGCGCAAGCCCGGGAGCGAGACCGTCACGTCGGCGGTCCGCGGGATCTTCCGCGACAACGACGCGACCCGCGCCGAGGCCATGGGTTTCATCCAGCGCCACTGACCCGGCTGTGATCTTCGCGGCAGGCGGTCACTCACTCGACCTCACGCATCCGATCGTGATGGGCGTGCTCAACGTGACACCGGATTCGTTCTCCGACGGCGGCCTGTGGCTCGAGCCGGAGGCCGCGATCGAACACGCCCGTGCGATGGTCGCCGATGGAGCTTCGATCGTCGACGTCGGGGGCGAGTCGACGCGCCCCGGCGCGGAAGACGTACCGGAGCAAGAGGAGTTGCGGCGGGTGCTTCCGGTGATCGAGGCTCTGGCGGCAGATCCCGGGGTCCCGGTATCGATCGATACGCGCAAGCCCGCAGTTGCACGAAGGGCACTCGAGGCGGGAGCCGTGATCGTGAACGACACGAGTGGCGAGGAGTCGACACCTGCGATGAGCGACGTCATCGCAGGATCGAACGCGGGTGCCGTGTTGATGCACTCACGCGGGACGCCTGCGACGATGCGGACGTTGAATCATTACGAGGATGTCGCGACCGACGTCGGAACGTTCCTCGCGGGGTGGGCACGAGACCTCGGAGCCGCCGGCGTGGCGCGCGAGCGGATCGTGTTGGATCCCGGCTTCGGGTTCGCGAAGTCGCCGCAGCAGAACCTCGAGCTCCTCGACCGTCTCGACGAGATCGTGGCGCTCGGCTACCCCGTCCTCGCCGGGACGTCACGCAAGTCGTTCATCGGCGCGGTGCTCGACCTCCCCGAGGACGACCGCGTGGAAGGGACCGCCGCTACCGTCGCGTGGGCCGTGGCACGAGGGGCGAAGATCCTGCGCGTCCACGATGTGCGACAGATGGTCCGGGTCGTGAAGATGGTGGACGCGATCGCGTCGCGGGCGCAGCCGTGAGCGACCGCATCTCGATCCGCGGTCTGGTGGTGGAGACGCGGATCGGCGTGACCGACCAGGAGCGCTCGCGCCCGCAGGACGTATCGATCGACGTCCACATCGACGTCGACCTCCGCGGCGCGGGCGAGACCGACGACCTCGCGCTGACGGTCGACTACGACGCTCTCGTCTCGTCGATCGCGCGGTTGGTACGCACGAACGAGTGCCTCCTCCTCGAGAGGCTCGCGGCTCAGATCTGCGACCTGGTTGCCGCGAAAAACGCGGTTGATGGCGTTACGGTAGAGGTAAGGAAGGTTGACGTGCCCGTGAACGAAGAGGTTTCTGGCGTCTCGGTGCGCGTCGCGAGACCGGGGAGAGGTACCAGCTGATGATCGAGTCGTTCATCGGGATTGGTTCGAACGTGGGGGACCGCGCACAGTTCTGTCGCGCTGCCGTCGAGCATCTGAACGCGGCCGACGGCGTCGAAGTGACTGCGACGTCCAGCCTCTACGAGACGTCGCCCATCGGTGGCCCTCCGCAAAGGTCCTACGTCAACATGGTCGTACGGCTGCAGACGCGTCTCGACCACCGCGAGCTGCTCGCGCTGTGCCAGTCGATCGAACAGCGGCTTGGTCGTGAGGAGAGCGACATGCGGTGGGGCCCGCGTGTCGTCGACCTGGACATCCTCAGCTACGACAACGAGAAGATCTCCGAGGCCGACCTCGAGATCCCTCACCCGCGCATGACGGCGCGGCGGTTCGTGCTCGTCCCGCTGCTCGAGATCGCGCCCGACCACGCCGACCCGTGGGGGACGCCGTACTCGGATCCGTTGACGGAGGCGGAAGGCGACGTCGAGCTGCTGGAGCCGTTCTAGCGGCAGAGCGCCCCACCCCGCACTAGCCGGCACACACGCTTCGCCGCAGCCCGTGCCGTAGCCTCATCTATGCTCGCCGCGACGACCGGTACCCACAAGTGGACTGGAGCGCGCAGCCATGGCAACGACCCCGCCATCCCCCTTCACGTTCGTGCTCGTCGGTGCCGGTCGCGTTGGCACGGCGGTGGGGGAGCTGCTCGTCCGCGCGGGACACGAACCCCTAGGGGTGTCGTCCCGGTCGCACGAGCGGCGGGACGCGGCGGCAGCGAGGTTCCAAGTCCCGGTCGTCGAACCGGACCGTCTGCCTCCGTCCGACGTCGTGCTGCTCGGGGTGCCGGACGCCGCGCTCGCGGAGGTCGCGGGTGTCGTCGCTCCCGCGTTGCGTCCGGGCACCGTCGTCATCCACTTCTCGGGCACGAGCGGGATAAGGCCGCTCGCCGCTGCCGTCGTGGCCGGAGCACGCGCCTGCGCGCTGCACCCGGTGCAGGCGTGCCCCGACGTGGACACGGCGATAACCCGGCTTCCCGGGTCCTATTGGGGTGTCACGACCACGACCGAGGCGCGGGACTGGGCCATCGCCCTAGTGCGTGACGGACTCGCCGGGACGCCCGTAGAGGTGCGAGAAGCGGATCGTCCCGTGTGGCACGCGGCCGCGGTCACGGCGTCGAACGGCATCGCGGGCTTGATGGCGGTCGGCGAGCACCTCCTACGCTCCATCGGTGTCGCCGAACCTGACGAGGTTCTCGGCCCCCTCGCCCGCGGCACGGTCGAGAACGCGATCGACGGTGGGGGAGGAGGACTGACGTTGACCGGCCCGGCCGTTCGCGGCGAGCACAACACTTTCGTGCGGCATCTAGATGCCCTCGCGCGCACCGCACCCCAGCTCGTCGCCGGCTACACGCTCGCAGCGCGGCTGGTCCTCGAGGCAGCGGGACTGGAAGGACGCATCGACACAGATGCGGCGACGCGGCTGCTCGCGTTGTTGGAGGAGCCTCGGTGAACACGGTGCGAACCGCCGCCGAGCTGCGCGACGCTCTCTCGGACGCGCGCCGCGACGCGCGATCGATCGGTTTCGTCCCGACGATGGGCGCGCTACACGCGGGGCACCGCTCCTTGTTGCGTCACGCGCGCGCTGCGACGGATGTCGTGGTGCTCAGCGTCTTCGTCAACCCGTTGCAGTTCGGCCCGCGCGAGGACTTCGATGCCTACCCGCGGACCGAGAAAGACGATCTGTCGATCGCCGGAGCGGAGGGTGTCGACGTCGTCTTCCTGCCGTCGCGCGACGAGATGTACCCGCCCGGCGCGCAGACGTCGCTATCGCCGGGCGAGCTCGCGGAGGTCCTGGAAGGACGGGACCGGCCGGGGCATTTCGCCGGTGTGGCAACAGTAGTTGCGAAGCTCTTCAACCTCGTTCAGCCGGACGTAGCGTTCTTCGGCCAGAAAGATGCGCAGCAGGTTGCCGTGGTGCGCCGCCTCGTCCGCGACCTCTCGTATCCGATCGAGATCGTCGTCTGCCCCACGGTCCGCGACGCCGGCGGCCTTGCAGTCAGCAGCCGCAACGCGTACCTCTCGGCCGAGGAGCGCACGCAGGCCACGGCCATCTATCGGGCGCTGGAACTGGGGCGTGACGAGCTCGCGCGATGGGACGCGGAAGCCGTCGAGAAGCTCATGTGGGAGTTGCTCGTGGACGAGGGGTTGCAGCCGAGCTACGCGAAGGTGGTAGACCCGGATACCTTCGGCCCCCCCAGCCGAGACGGCCCGGTGCTCCTGGCCGTCGCGGCGTCCATCGGGGATACCAGGTTGATCGACAACATGCTGGTCGAGCGCGGATAGGAGGACGGGGTGCTGCTCGCGGTGGACGTAGGTAATACGCAGACGCATCTCGGTGTCTTCGAAGGCGATTCGTTGACGCACGAGTGGCGCGCGTCGACCGACGCTCGCCGGACGATCGACGAGTGGGCGCTGATGTTCGGCCAGTTCCTGCAGTTCGGCGGTATGTCCTTCTCCTCCAGCGAGATAACGGGGGTCGTGATCTGCTCGGTCGTGCCGCGCGCCACCCAAGAGCTCCGCGACATGACGTCCAGGTACTTCGGCTATCCGCCGGTGGTGGTCGAGCCGGGCGTGAGGACCGGGATCGCGATCGTCACCGACAACCCGCGGGAGGTCGGTGCCGACAGGATCGCGAACGCGGTGGCCGCGCACCACATGTTCCCCGGTGATCCGATCGTCGTCGTCGACTTCGGGACCGCCATCACCGTGGACGCGCTCTCGGCGAAGGGCGAGTACCTGGGGGGTGCGATCGCGACGGGCGTCGACACGAGCGCGGCGGCACTGTTCGCATCTACCGCGCAGATCAACCGCGTCGAGTTGGTGGCTCCGTCGTTCGCCATCGGCCGCAACACCGTCGCCTCGGTGCAGTCCGGGATCATCTACGGCACGGCAGGACTGGTGGACGGGCTGGTCGAGCGGGTGGCCAAGGAGCTCGGGGGGCACGCGCGGGTGGTCGCCACCGGCGGGTTCGCATCGAGCATCGCCGAGCACTGTCACGGTCTCGACCACGTGGAGCCCCGGTTGACGCTCCTCGGCCTGCGACTCATCTTCGAGCGCAACAGCGACGGCTCGTGACGGAGCCGTCCTCCTACCCGTACCGCTACGAGCGGACGGCGACGATCGGACCCGTCCGCGATCGCCACGGCGCGGCCGAGCCCGGCACCGATACGGGTGAACAGATCAGCGTCGCCGGACGTCTCATGACCATGCGCGAGCACGGGAAGGTCGCGTTCGCAGATCTCGCCGACGCCACCGGGCGCATACAGCTGTTCGCGCAGGTGGACGTGCTCGGTGCCGAGGCGATGGCCGCGTTCGTCGGCTTGAGCGCGGGCGACATCGTTGGCGCAGAGGGCGAGGTCGTGATGACGCGCCGCGGCGAGCTGTCGTTGCGGGTCGCGCGGGTGACCCTGCTCGCGCGGTGCCATAGGCCGTTGCCGGAGAAGTGGCACGGGATGTCGGACGTGGAGGTCCGCTATCGCCAGCGATATCTGGACCTCATCTCGAATCCGGTCCCCCGACAGGTTCTGGCCGCGCGCAGCGCAGCGAACAAGGCGATCCGCGCGTTCTTCGACGAGCGCGGATTCCTCGAAGTGGAGACACCTCTGCTGCAACCGGTCGCGGGCGGCGCGGTTGCGCGGCCGTTCGTCACGCACCACAACGCGCTCGATATCGACCTGTACCTGCGCGTCGCGCCCGAGCTCTACCTGAAGCGACTGCTCATCGGCGGCGCCGAGAAGGTCTACGAGCTCAATCGCAGCTTCCGCAACGAGGGCGTGTCGACGCGTCACAACCCCGAGTTCACGATGCTCGAGGCGTACGAGGCATACGTCGATTACGAAGACACGATGGCGCTGGTCGAGTCGTTGGTGGTGACCATCGCGGAGGCGGTGGGGGCCGAGCGGGACCTCGCCGCGCCGTTCCGCCGGATGACGATGTTCGAGGCGATAGCGGAAGCGACCGACCGCGATCTGGAGACACCATGGACGGATGACGACCAGGAGGCCGTTCGTTCTCACGCACAGGAACTGGGCGTGAGAACGGAAGCCTCCTGGTCGGTAGGCAAGCTGCTGTTCGAGATCTACGAGATGCGTGTCGAGAAAGAGCTCGGCGACCCCACGTTCATCATGGGGATGCCGAAGGACGTGTCGCCGCTGGCGAAGAACCACCGTTCGATCAGCGGGTTCACCGAGCATGCCGACCTCGTCATGGGCGGGGTCGAGATCGCTCCGATCTATTCCGAGCTGAACGACCCCGAGGAGCAGCGACGTCGTTTCGAGCAGCAGGCATCGGCGCGCGCCGAAGGTGACGACGAAGCCCAGGTCGCGGATGCGGACTTCCTCGAGGCGCTGTCCTACGGGATGCCACCCGCAGGAGGGTTCGGCCTCGGGATCGACAGGCTGTTGATGTACCTCCTGGAGCTGGGTTCGATACGTGAAGTGATCATGTTCCCGACCCTGAAACCAGAGCGATAGACGCGCGACCTCGGGCGATCGTGACGCGCTTCGGTGCCGCATCGGTCGCTTGTCTGCTTCTTGCCGCCTGCGTCGACGGCGCTGACGACGACGCGGCTCTGTCACCGCGGCTCCCGGTCGCGACGCCGACCACCGCGGACGTGCGTGTGATCGGGCTAGTCGGGTCCATGTCGGGCGACGACGCGTGGCGCGGAGAGGACGCCTTCGAAGGGGCAGACCTCGCCGTGCACATCATGAACCGCGGCGTCGAGGAGGGGCGGCCGCCCTTCCAGCTCGTCACCCTCGACGACGAAGGCGATCCCGCGACCGCGACCACGCTGGTGCAGCGGCTCGCCGGTGACGAGCGCACCGTCGGGATCGTCTACGCGGGCCCGGCCGAAGCACTTCCCGCGGCCGAGCGCGCTCTTACCCTGGCGGGGATACCCGCGGTCCTCTGTTACGGCGATCTCTACTCCGCGCGCCTCCTCCGGCCCCATCTGTTCCAGGTTTCGCCCCCTTTCTTGTGGCAGGCGCGGACGATGGCGCGCTACATCGGTCGCGACCGCCGGTACGAGCGCGTCGGGGTGGTGACGGAGCGCACGTTCAACGCCGATGTCGCGGTTACGTCTCTGCGTTCGGCGTTCGACGAGGCAGACATTGCGCCCCGGGTGATCGTGAAGGTGCCGCGCGACCGGCGTGACCGTCGCGCGCCTGCGATCCGAGGCCTCGCCCGCGTCGAGCTCGCGCGCCTGCGGAGCCGGCGGGTCGAGGCGGTCGTCGTGCACGGACCGCCGCGGTTCATCGCGGAGGTCGCTGCCGGCATACGAGCGGCCGAGACGGCGCGATGGACCCCGCAGGTCATCGCGTTCGACCTCGCGATAGCCCCGAACGCACCATCGCTCCCCATCGGGACGGCTGCGACCGACGCGTACTCCCGCGGCGTTCACTTCCTTCCGATCCCGAGCTTCGAACGCTTCCGCGACCGCTTCCGCGACTGGTGGGACGGCGACGAGCCGCTCGGGTGGGAGGTCCGCGCCTACGACGCCGCGAGCATGATCGGATGGGCGTCGCAACGAACCCCCGCCGGATCGGACGTAGCGGCGGCCCTCGAGCTGCTGCAGGGCGCCCGCTTCGGTGGCCTCGACGTCACCTTCGGCCCCGACGACCACACCGCGGTCGAGCAGCAGGCGGTCGGCCTGTGGGTCCGACCACGCCCCGCGTTCGACCGTCTGGTACCCGCGGCCGAGCTGCCGTGGCTGCCGCTGGCGCGTGGTTTCTCCATAGACGGTGCCAGAACGGCCATCCTCAACCGTGACTGGCGCTACCTGTTCCGCAACCCGCCCCCGCCGGAGGCCCCCGCGCCCCGCGTCGGCCGGATGCGCTACGCGGTCGACAGCGCGAGGTCCGATCCGATCCACTAGCGGTGTCGGGTCCGAACACAGAGAGCGAGTAGTACCAACGGTTCCTCGGTGTCCGATTGAACGAGGCGGCATCGGGGAACGTTTCATAGCCCTACAGCGTTCTAAGGGTGACGGAGGGAAGAGACATGCCCTCCGTATAATCGGTTCACCGGGAGCGGCTTCCCGGACGACAAAGGAGGGCCCACTTGTTCGAACGATTCACGGACCGGGCCCGCAGGGTGGTCGTCCTCGCTCAAGAAGAGGCGAGGCTCCTCAACCACAACTACATCGGCACCGAGCACATATTGCTCGGGCTGATCCATGAAGGCGAGGGCGTCGCCGCTAAGGCGCTCGAATCACTGGGCATCTCTCTAGAGAAGGTGCGCCAGCAGGTTGAAGAGATCATCGGAGCGGGCCAATCGCCACCGTCGGGACACATCCCGTTCACTCCTCGAGCCAAGAAGGTGCTCGAGCTCTCACTGCGTGAAGCGCTGCAGCTGGGACACAACTACATCGGTACCGAGCACATCCTGCTCGGGCTCATCCGCGAGGGGGAGGGCGTCGCAGCCCAGGTCCTCGTCAAGCTCGGGGCCGACCTCGGCCGCGTCCGCCAGCAGGTGATACAGCTGCTGTCGGGTTACTCCTCGAAAGAGGGGGCCGCGCCGGGCGCCGGTGCCGGCGGCGAAGCGGCGCAAGGCTCGCTGGTCCTCGACCAGTTCGGTCGCAACCTGACCCAGCTGGCGCGCGAGAACAAGCTCGACCCGGTCATCGGGCGCGAGAACGAGATCGAGCGCGTCATGCAGGTCCTGTCTCGCCGTACGAAGAACAACCCGGTGCTGATCGGAGAGCCGGGCGTCGGCAAGACGGCGATCGTCGAGGGCCTCGCGCAGCGGATCGTCAAGGGCGAGGTCCCGGAGACGATCACCGATCGCCAGCTGTACACGTTGGACCTCGGCGCGCTGGTCGCCGGGTCCCGTTACCGCGGTGACTTCGAGGAGCGCCTGAAGAAGGTCCTGAAGGAGATCAAGACCCGCGGCGACATCATCCTGTTCATCGACGAGCTCCACACGCTCGTCGGCGCAGGTGCTGCCGAGGGCGCCATCGATGCCGCGAGCATCCTCAAGCCGATGCTTGCCCGGGGCGAGCTCCAGACGATCGGCGCGACGACGCTCGACGAGTACCGCAAGCACCTCGAGAAGGACGCGGCCCTCGAACGTCGCTTCCAGCCGATCAAGGTGCCCGAGCCCAGCGTGGCGCACACGATCGACATCCTCAAGGGGCTGCGCGACCGCTACGAGGCCCATCACCGCGTGACGATCACCGACCAGGGTCTCGTCGCGGCGGCGAACCTCGCCGATCGCTATATCTCCGATCGCTTCCTGCCCGACAAGGCGATCGACCTGATCGACGAGGCCGGGTCGCGCCTGCGCATCCGCCGCATGAGCGCGCCGCCGGACTACAGGGAGCTCGAGGACCGCATCGCCGAGGTCCGTACGAAGAAAGAGGGTGCGATCGAAGCCCAGGACTTCGAGCGCGCGAAGCAGTTCCGCGAGGAAGAGGTCACGCTGGTTGCGGAGCGCTCCGAGAAAGACGCCGAGTGGAAGCAATCGGAAGGCGAGGCGTTCGCCGAGGTCAACGAGGAAGAGATCGCGGAGGTGCTCTCGTCCTGGACCGGCATCCCCGTGATGTCGTTGACCGAGGAGGAGACCGCGAAGCTGTTGCGTATGGAGGACGAGCTGCACAAGCGCATCGTGGGCCAGCACGACGCGATCGCTGCCGTGTCACGCTCGATCCGCCGGACACGCGCCGGGCTCAAGGACCCGAAGCGACCGGCCGGATCGTTCATCTTCCTCGGCCCGTCCGGTGTCGGTAAGACCGAGACCGCGAAAACGCTCGCCGAGTTCCTGTTCGGTGACGAAGACGCGCTGATCCAGCTCGACATGTCCGAGTACATGGAGAAGCACACGGTGTCTCGTCTCGTCGGCTCACCTCCGGGTTACGTCGGCTACGAAGAGGGCGGCCAGCTGACCGAGGCGGTTCGCCGCCGCCCCTACGCGGTCGTCCTGCTCGACGAGATCGAGAAGGCGCACCCGGACGTCTTCAACACACTGCTGCAGATCCTCGAAGACGGACGTCTCACCGACGCGCAGGGCAAGACGGTCGACTTCAAGAACACCGTCATCATCATGACGTCGAACCTGGGGACCCAGGGCCTGCGCAAGCCGGCGATGGGCTTCGGTGCTGCAAGTGAAGCGTTGACTTACGACAAGATGAAAGAGCGCGTGAACGAGGAGCTCAAGAAGGGCTTCCGTCCCGAGTTCCTGAACCGCATCGACGAGATCATCGTCTTCCACGAGCTCAGCAGGGAAGAGGTCACGTCGATCGTCGACCTGATGATCCGCAGGGTTGCGACGCAGCTGGAGAGCCAGGACGTCGGCATCGAGCTCACGCCGGCGGCGAAGCTGCATCTCGCTTCGAAGGGTTACGACCCGAGCCTCGGCGCACGCCCTCTGCGTCGTGCGATCCAGCGGATGGTCGAGGACCCGATCTCGGAGAAGATCCTGTGGAAGGAGTACGAGGCCGGGGACACCATCCTCGTCGATGTCGGCAAGAACGAGGACGGAGAGGACGACATCGTCTTCAAGAAGGCCGAGCGTGCTCCCGACGCGGTGCCCGCAGAGCTCGCGGGGGCCGGGGTCGGCGACGGCGAAGGGGACGCAGCTACCGACGTCTAGGTGCTGCGTCGGGCGCCGAAGTCCGGCGTCGCGATGAAGTTGCGATCGACAGAGGCCCGGCCATCGGCCGGGCCTCTCTTGTTAGTGACCTGCCTAGGGGCACTCCGCGCCGGCACAGCGGCGGTCGGCCTGCAGCTGCCGGCGCAGGGCGCGAGTCCCGGGCCGGGTACGCAGATCGCCATCGTGTAACAGGTTGACCAGCTGCCACGGGTCGGGCCGGAGCTTGTAGTACTCGCGGAACGACAGGGTCCCGTCGTCGCGGTAGTACTCGGCGTACTGGAGGCCTCTCGTGCGGATCGAAGCCCAGCTCGGGACGCTCTTCTCGGCCCAGAACTCCAGCAGGATCCGATCCCTCGTCGTCGCGCTCAGCAATGAACGCCCGTCCATCGGGTGGTCCGGCGTGACGCCCGCTGCGTTCAGGATCGTCGGTGCGACATCGATGATGCCGGTCAGGCGGCGATCTCTCTTGCCCGCGAGGACCTCGCCGGGCCACCGCACGAACAGGGGGACCTCTACCGAGTCGGTGTACGAATGGCGTTTCGAGGGGAGACCGTGCTCCCCCCACATCAAGCCGTTGTCGGAGAGGAAAAAGGCAAGGGTGTGCCTCGCTTCGCCGAGGTCGCGCAGGGTCGAGAAGACCACCCGCGTCATGTCGTCGACGGCCATCAGCGACCGCAGCTGTTTCCGGCGGGTCGACCGAAGAGCGTCGCGGTCGACGTTCCACTTGCGGACATACGGTGGCTTGTCGGACCTATCCCGTTCGCGCACCGCGGGATTGCCGGCCCATCGTGGGACCGGCGCCCCCGCGTGCCGGGCTGCGGGCGTGAACGGCTTGTGGGGCGCCTGCGGTGCGAGCACCATGAACCACGGGCGTAGGTCCTCGGTCTCCCCATCGGCGATGAACTCCACTGCGCGGTCGCGGATGTAGTCGGTCGAATACTGCTGGATCGTCTCGGCCTGTCCGTGGACGTTCCACAAGATGTCGGAATACCGCTTGGCTCTCGTCGTAGCCCAGTCGTCGAAGTGCTGAGGGTCGGTGTCGACGGAGAACGCATAGAAGAATTTTCCGAACAGCGCGTTGCGGTATCCGTCCTGTGCGAGATACGCCTGCAGCGTCCGGTCCTGGTCGAGCTGCCTCGCGTCGCCGTTGTTCCTCACGCCGTGGTTGTGCGCGTACTGGCCGGTGAACAGCGATGCGCGTGCGGGGCAGCACAGCGGGGTGGTCGCGAACGCGTTCGGGAACCTGGTGCCGCGTCTGGCGAATATCCGCCGGGTCGCGGGCATGACGCCGAGGGTCCCACGGTTCCGTTGGTCGTCGGTGATGATGATCAGGACGTTGAGGGGCTCGAGCTGCGCGCGCGCCATGCGCGGCAGGACCGGCTCGGTGCATCCCGGCACGAGGAGCGACACGGCCGCCGCGAGGAAGGGGAATCGCAAGATGCGTCCGTGTCCACGAACCGGCACGGACCGGAGGGCGGCCGCCACAGCGCCGACCCTAGCAGCGCGTCGTTCATAACCGGCCGATATCGCCGCTTAGCAAGGCGAGCGCTCGTGCGCCGTCTGCTCCGGACCGCGCAGAAAAAACGCGCCGGGGCGCGGATCTCGCTAAAGGCCTGGCTGTGGGTGCCGAATCAGACATAGAGCACCAAATCACGCTACGTCCTGGGGGGTCAGAGCTTTGAGCCGGCGGCGCTACGTACCCGTTCTGCTTGGCGCGGCCCTCCTCGTCTCGTTGTCGGCAGGCCCCGGCCGCGCTGCGAACGAGGGGCTCGCGCGCGAGGTGCTGTCTCCGCCGGGGCAGGTCGTGGTCGCCACCGTCAACGCGGAACAGGCGAACGTCCTCGGTCTGTACACGTTCAAGCAGCTCTACCAACTCGCGATCGCGCTGCGCTCGCGCCCGGTCGCATTCGACGGAGGCTCCGTCGGCGCGGTGAGTGCCCCCGACGTCCTGACGTTGCAGGAGATGAGCGTGGCGAACGTCGAGATCCTCCAGAACCTGCTCAACCAGAGGTCGCGTTATGCCTACGAGCTTGCGGTTGCCGACGGCTCGAAGGCCAAGTTCCTGTATAACTCCGAGACGTTGCAGCTGCTCGGTCCCCCGACCGCGTGGGTGGACCCGTGTAAGAGCGACCCCGGTGGCAAGGGCATCAGGATGTACCAGTTCGCTCGCTTCGCCGAGAAGGCATCCGGCCTCACGTTCACCCTTGCCGGCATCCATTTCCAGCCTCGCTACCCGGAGGCGCCGGATCCGTCGAGGTGCCGCGTGAGCAACGTCGCTGAGCTGCACCGGCAACTGGCGGGCGAGACGAATCCCGTCATCGTCGGTGGTGATTTCAACTACCGCGCGACCGAGAAACCGCGCGAGTGCGATCCGGACGAGCGGTCGAACCCAACCGAATGGTGGTCTCTGATGACGAAGTCGCTGGTCGGGGAACCGGCTTTCGTGGACGCGGTGCGGGAGACGACTCGGCGAACCGGGCAGTCACTCGCCGACGAGTGGACCTTCGAAGCGAAAGCTCTGCAGCAGTCGTGCACGGGCGCAGCAACGTATGTCCGCAACCGGATCGACTACCTCTTCGCCCGCGGTGCCGTCGTCGCTGCCGCGCATGCGGACCACCCGGGCTGGGCCGGCGAGACGCCGGGCACGCGCCACCCGACGAACAAGGCGTACTCCGACCATCGGTTCGTCCTGGGCCGTTTCGTCCTCGGTGGGACGCCGCGGCCACAGCCGCCGGTGACTGCCGCCGCAAAGGGCGGAGCGATCGGGTTGACGTGGGTTCCCACGGAGAACGCGACCGGCTACGCGCTCTACCGGGCACGGTCGCGCGGTGCCTACGCCCTGGTGCAACGGGTGGACGCGACGACGACGCAGTTCGCAGACGTGGCGACGACACACGGACACCGCTATCGCTATGCGATAGCGGCGGTAGGCGCCGACGGCGCGCAGAGCTTCGAGTCCCGGGGATCGTGGGCGACGGCGGACGGGCGGGGGCCGCGGGTAACCGGCTTCTCGCCGTGGTCCTCGGCGACGCGGGTCCCGCTGGGCTCCGACATCATCGTGCGGTACGACGAACGTGTGGCTCCTTCCAGCGTCACGGCGGAGACCGTGAAGCTCGTGAGGAAGCCGAGGCATCCCGGCGGCCCCGAGATGCGCATAGCCGGCGAGGTCCGGGTTACGTCGTCGCACACCATCGAGTTCGATCCGTACGGCAAGCTCGACCGCAAGCGCACCTATTCGCTCGTCGTGCGTCCGGTGCTCGATGTCCTGGGCAACAAGGGCGTCTGGCGCTGGTCCCGCTTCACCACGTAGCCCCGCGGCTCAACCGGCTATACAGGCGGCTATCTCGTCGGAATACTCCGGAGGCCAGGCCGCGGCAAGGATCTTCTCGTCGAGTCGCCGTTCGTAGCCATCGGGCGTTGCGCGACCGTCGGGGATGTTGTCGCCGATCGTGTAACGCGCGAGGAAGTTCGCGATGTCTTCGGTCGTGACGCCGATCCTGCTCAGGCCTTTCTTGTTCACCCAGATATAGCCGACGCGTCCGTCGATGAAGAGCGTGCGCTGCCGGACGCCGAAGTGCGCCGCGGTGTCCTTCAAGATCTCGTCTAGGTCCAGCGGCCACGCGCCCGTCGTGCGCGCCATCGGGGTCTGTCCGTGGTCGGCGGTCATGATCATCACCCATTCGTTGACGCCGACGGCGTCGTCGAGGATCGTCCGGAGGGCGGCGAGCTCTTCGTCCGACGCGCGGACGGCGCTGTCCATCTCGGGATTGACCATGTTGTGCTTGTGGCCGATCGTGTCCATCGGCTTGTAGTTGACGAAGAACAGGTCCGAGATGTCGTCTACCCCGAACCGCTCGCGCTCGATCATCTCGCGGACGATTCTGGTCTGGTAGCGGATGAACGCGGGAGTCTTCTTCAACGAGAACGTGCTACTGAAGACGTCATGGCCCATCCAGAGACCGTCGACCGTGCCGTCGGCCGCGTCGGTCTCGCGGATGTCTTCCTCTATGCCCGGCACGTCGTCGGCATACGGAGGGAACTCGAAGTAGCGCTTGTCCAACCCGACGATCGTTTCGCCCTTGTGGCTCACGAGCGCGGCGAGATCCTTGTCGGCTCCTTCGAGCCGCGCTCCGTGACCCATCATGCCCACGTGCCACGGGTGGTAGCCGAACAACCCGATCTCGGCTTCGTTGTCGACCGCAAGGTCGTAGGTGTCGGCGATGGTTGGTACCTCGATGTAGCGGCCCTCGTTGTTCACGAACGTGTCGACGGTCTTGTTGCCCTGCCGGATCCGGATGTCGACGATCCCGTGTTGGTCGGGGAAGGCGCCGGTGCCGATGTTCGTGTGAGCTACCGGCGTGTTCGACGGCGACGATCCGACGAGTCCGTTCGTGACCGACGTCCCTTCGCGCATGAGCTCCGCCAGGACGGGCCACGAGTCGGGCCACTCCTCGAGGACGTTCCATCCCCCGCCGTCCCATACGACCGTGATGATGAGCTTCGGCTCCTTGCGTTCGCCCTCCGGGAGCAACACCTCGCTCAGCGAGCGCCCCGGGCGGTCGTCGGGCCACTCGGCACCCAGCATCTCTGCGATCGTCGGCGCGACGTCGGCCAGCGTGACCTCGCGGCCGGGCGCGATGTCGCCCTGGCGCGCGATCGTGCCGGGGCCGTAGAACACCAGCGGGATCCGTTGCAGGTAGTCCCACGGGCCCGAGTGACTCGTTCCGACGAACGACCCGTAGTAGTTGGGCTCCTTCGGTAGCGCGATCAGGTCCGGCGAACGGCCGTCGAAGTGGTCCCGGTGGATCCGCTCGAAGTAGCGCGGCGGCAGGTCGCAGGCGGCGTCGAACCAGGGGCCGGATAGATCCGCCAGCTCCTCTTCGGCGGGCTCGGGCGAGACGTCCTCTGCCACCGCGGGTTCACTCGACCCAGAACACGCGGCCGCAACCGCGAAGAACGCGGCGACCAGTGTCAGGCAGATCGTGCGGGTCGCCGTCACGGGCATGCTCCTCCCGAGCACCTTCGGTCGCGCGCCAGTCTCCGGCTCAGGCTATCGACATCGGGGTCGTTCGCGGGGTCCTCGTCGCCCAGCAGGTTCTCGAGGGCAAACGGGTCGGATCTCACCTCGTAGTACTCGCGGAACACGACCCGGTCGCCCTCGTAATACTCGGTATAGCTGTAGCGCGGCGTCCTCAGACCGGCCCAATCCGGCACCGTCGAGCGATGGCGGCCGGTCTTCTGCCAGTACTCCAGGAGGATGCGGTCGCGGTCCCAGTCCTCTAGCAGGGAACGGCCGTCGGTGCTCGCGTCGATCCCGGCGGCATCGAGGATCGTCGCGGTGATGTCGAACAAGCCGGCAAGCCTGTGGTCTTGTCGGCCTGCCTCGATGTGTCCCGGCCACCTCATGAGCGCGGGGACCTTCACCGACCGCGGGTACGGGTTGCCCTTCGACATGTACGCGCCGATCAGGCCGTGCTCGCCCCACAGGTATCCGTTGTCCGAAACGTAGAACGCCAGCGTGTTCTCCTCACCCAGCGCCCGCATCGTGCCCATGAGCTTGCCGATCATCTCGTCGACCGCGAGGAGGGTCCTCATCTGCTGGCGGGGTACCCCGGCTATCGCGGTTTCGGGCGCCGATGCTGCGCGGACGTAAGGAGGTTTGTCGGTCTTGTCACGCTCCCGCGTCGCCGGGTTGCCGTCGAATGCCGGCACGACCGTGTCCTCGTGGCGCGGCGCGGGGATGTACGGCGAGTGCGGAGCCGGTGGCGTCACGAACATCAACCATGGACGGTGGTCGTCTTCCTCCGACGCATCGAGGAATCCGGCCGCGAAATCCGCGATCGAATCGGTCCAGTAGCCCTCGACCACCTTCTTTTCGCCGTTGACGTCCCAGTTCGTGTCGAAGTAGCGGAACCGTCCTTTGATCACCGACCAGTCGTCGAAGTGCGGTGGAGGTTCGTTCCACAGGTTCAAGTACTTGCCGAACAACCCCGTGCGGTACCCGGCGCGATCGAGATGCGCTTGGACGGTTGTCGATTGGTCGAGTTCGTGCGCGTCCTCGTTCGTCAGGACGCGGTGGTTGTGCGCGTACCGGCCCGACATGAGCGATGCGCGCGCGGGGCAACAGACGGGGGTCGTGGCGAACATGTTCCGCAGCGTCGTCCCCGCCCCGGCGAAAGCGCGCCTGGTCTGGGGCATCGCAGGCATCGTCCCGACCGGCTGATCGTCGGTGATCACGACCAGCACGTTCGGGCGTTGCTGCGCATCCGCCGAGGCCTGTGGTTCCGGGTTCGGAACCGCGGGTTCCGTGCAACCCGCGTACAGGGCAACGACGGCGAGCGCGGCGAAGGACGCGAGGTCTCTGACGGGGGGAGACACGACCCCGAGTATGCCAGGATGAGTCGCTTGTACGGATATGCCAGAGCACGCTTGCTCACCCGGGGGATCGGCTTCGTGTGCATCGCCGCGCTCGGCGCAACCGCCTGTGACGCACCCGGCGTCGCGCCGAACCAGACCGTCTCGCCGGATGGCGCGGACGGTTGTCCGGGCGCGCCCGAGATACCGACCGAGACGATCGCCGCTCGCAGCGGCCCGTCCGGGACGACCATCGCGATCGATCCGAACGAGCGACTGCGACACATCGAGCGCGGCGTCTACGGCATCAACCACCGCTATCCCTATGCCGGTTTCGGAACCTGGGACGTAGCGAACAACCGTCCCTATCCGAACTTCGTCGAGAACGTCCGCTATGCAGGCTTCACGATCATGCGCTTCCCCGGTGGGCGCATGGCGAACCCGTACCGGTGGAAGCGCGCGATCGGTCCGGTGGAACAGCGTCGGGACAACCCGAACGGTGGAGGCACCGGTGATCCTCTGACGAACGAGTTCGGTCCGGACGAATTCGGGCGCCTGATGCAGCTAACCGAGTCCGAGGGATCGATCGTGGCGAACTTCGCCACCGGCACGCCGCAGGAGGCGGCCGACTGGGTCGAGTACATGAACAGCCCGGTCGGCGCGAACCCGAACGGCGGCGAGGACTGGGCTGCCGTGCGCGCCGCGAACGGCTCCGAGGAGCCTTACGGCGCGAAGTACTGGGAGATCGGCAACGAGATGAACTCCGACAAGGTCTACTGGATGGGCGAGGACCAGACAGAACAGCAGAAAGCCACTAAGTACATCTTCGGCGGCGAGACCTCGTTCAAGGATCACAAGCTGGGGACGCTGACCGCGCACTCGCACGCGGGCGCGACGAGCAACGGCGAACCCGACCTGGTCCGGTACCTGCGCTATCCGCCGGCGCGTCCGGGAACCGATCAGGTCTACGTCGACGGCGACCCGTGGAAGCGCGTGGACTCGCTGTCGTCGGCCGGCAAGACCAACGTGTACGAGTTCGACCCGCGATCGGGCCGCGTCCGCTTCGGTGACGGCGTCAACGGCAACATCCCTCCGGAAGGCGCCCTCCTGACGGCCGATTACGTATCCGGCCCGCATGCGGGTTTCCTCGACTACTACAGAGAGATGAAAGCGGTCGATCCGGCTCTCGAGATCGGGTCCGCGATCCACACCGAGACGTTCACGCAGCTGATGGGAGCCGAGCACCCCTACGACTTCATGGTCGTGCACACCTACGGGTCGTTCAAGGACGCTCCCGAGCAGCCGAAGCACCTGCACGACTACCTCATGCTTCTGCCCGACGACCAGCGCGACTACATCGCGGCGTCCCAGAGACAGATCGAACGAGGAGCCGGGGCCGAACGTAGCGCCGAGATCGACGTCGGTATCACCGAGTACGCGGCCGGTTCCGGGCTCAACGACGGGATCAACTCGATCGACGCGCCGAAGCGCTACCTACTGTCGCTCGACGGTGCGCTCTATACCGCGCTGTTGATCCGTCACTGGATCGACCTCGGCATCCCGCTGGCGCAGAAGCACTCGCTGGTCGACACCGATCCCGACAACCCGCCCGAGGGATACACGCGATCCCGCACGTCGGACGCCGCGGTTATCGGTCCGGCTCCGTGCTTCATCGCGTCGGCCTCGGCGCACGTGTTCAAGATGTACACGCAGATGCTGGGGCCGACGCAGGTCGCGGTCGAGATCGACGACAGCCCCACCCGCAAGATCCGCGATGGGAGATCGCTGGACGCGCTGGTCGCGGTCGCCACCGTCGACGAGCAAGGCAAGCCGGCGGTGCTCGTGGTGAATCGCGACCGCAAGCGAGCGGTTCCCGCGACCGTTTCCGTCGCGGGACAGGCCGTCGGGCGGGCCACGGTATGGACGCTCGGCGCCCGTCACTTCCTCGACTACAACACCGAGCGGCACCCGAACCGCGTGCGCCTCTTCGAGACGGTGGTCGAGGGGCTCCAGGGTGCGCTGTGGCATCGCTTTCCTGCGCATTCCGTGACCGCGATCAGCTTCGACCTCTGAGACAACCTTGTCTGCATCGAGACGTTGGTACCAAGTGGGACGACCTGGGACAAAGGGGGCTGACATGGGTTCACGCAGAAGCACGCTCGCAGTTGCTTCGATCCTGGCGCTGATCGCGGTCGTGGCCACGGCGCCACCTGCGCTTGCTGCCGTCTCCTGCACGTTCGCGAACAACGTTGTCTCTGTGACCGTCACGGGGAACAACGAAGAAGCGATCATCGACAGGTCGGCCGGCGGCAACATCAGGGTCAACGGCGTGCAATGCGGCGGGGCCACCGTGACCAACACCGACCAGATCGTCGTGACGTCGAGCGGCGGTGGCAGCGCGAGCGTCCAGATAGACCAGTCGGACGGTTTGTTCGCACCGGGTTTGACCGCCGAGGCGGAGGGGCTGCCCGAGATCGAGATCACCATCAACATGGGTGGAGGAACGGCCGACAGGGTTCACGTCGTCGGGACTCCTCAACCCGACAGCTTCGTCGTCGGCGGGTTCCCGCCGGTAGTGAACGTGAACGGTGACGACGACGCAGACATAGCCGTCGGCAACGGTGTCGAGACGTTGATCGTCGGCGGAGCCGGCGCCAACGACGTCGTGAGCGCGGCGGGAGGCGCGGGGACGGGCGCTGCTACGACCGGTGCGATCGTTCTGAATGGCGCGGTCGGTGCCGACAGGCTGACCGGCGGCGCGGGTGTCGACACCTTGAACGGAGGTGCCGACGACGACCTCCTCGACGGCGGGTTGGGGGGCGACACCGAGAATGGCGGAGACGGCAACGACGTCTTCTTGCAGCCGGCGATCAACGGTGGCGACACGATCAATGGTGGGCTGGGGATCGACTCCGTCTCTTACGAGCAGAGGACGCAGTCGGTGGTGGTCTCCCTCGACGGCGTCGCGAACGACGGCGCGAGCGGCGAGGCGGATAACGTTGCTGCCGACATCGAGACGATCATCGGCGGTAGCGGCGACGACACACTGACCGGCTCCGCTGCCGGTGAGACGCTGGAAGGGCGCGACGGGAACGACGTCCTCGCCGGCGGGGACGGACGCGACACGCTGCGAGGTGGCAATGGTCTCGACCTTCTCGAGGGCGGGATCGGTCCGGACGTGCTCGAAGGGGACGCGGGCGACGACGTCCTCAACGGAGGCTCGGGTAACGACACCGAGTCGGGTGGAGAAGGCGACGACGTCTTCTCGCAGGAGGCCGCGATCAACGGCGACGACACAATGGTAGGCGGCCCCGGTTTGGATACCGTGGCGTACGACGCACGGATCGCACCCGTCTCTCTGTCGCTCGACGGGCTCGCGAACGACGGGGAGGCGGGCGAGGCCGATCTGATCGGTCCCGACATCGAAGCGATCTCGGGCGGTGCCGCTGCCGACCGGCTCACCGGCAGCGCCCTGGACGACATCCTGGTCGGTAATGCCGGCGACGACACGCTGTCGGGCCTCGCGGGTGACGACGTCCTCGACGGAGGTGCCGGCGCCGACGTCCTCGACGGTGGTTTCGGCCTCGACATCGCCGACTATGCGAGCTCGCCCGCAGCAGTCATCGTCGATCTCGCCGGCCTTACGGCGGCCGGAGGCGACGCGACCGGTGACACCTTCGCGACCGTCACGATGGGCACAGACGCGCGTAGCACCGTCGAAGGCATCCGCGGCTCCCGTTTCGACGACACGTTGTCGGGTGACGCGAGCCGCAACGAGCTCGCGGGCCACGACGGGGACGACCGGCTGTCGGGGGCGGGAGAGGCCGACGACCTCACCGGCGGCGACGGTAACGACACGCTCTCCGGGGACGACGGAGCAGACGCGCTGTTCGGCATGAAGGGCCACGACCGCATCTGGGGCGGCAACGGCGCAGACTCCGCGATTGCGGGAGTCGGTAAGGACGCGGTCTTCGGCGGGTCGGGCAAGGACCGGATCGGCGGCGGCAACGGCGACGACCGCCTTGAGGGAGGCACTGATGCCGACACGATCTACGGCGAGGCCGGGAACGACGTCCTGCGCGGCAACAAGGGCGCCGATCGCCTCTTCGCCGGCAAGGGCCACGACACGATCTTCGGCGGCCCCGGCAAGGATTCGTGTACGGGGGGACCGGGCCGCGACCGAAGCTTCAGCTGCTGAACTGGTGCGGCCGCCGGTCGGGGG
>DASZOC010000008.1:0-5755 GCA_035550975.1 Actinomycetota bacterium
GGGGCACCTTCCGTGAGGAAGGTGCCCCTTTTCGTTCCGCGGGATTCGCGCGCCGCCGATGGCGGCCGCGAGGTCCTGCCGGAGTTTGCGGCCGCTCCCCCATGGGAAGATCGACCTCGGGTTATGCAGCCAGCCCGACTCGCTGGTCTAGCGGAGGAGAGCATGCCCACGATCCTGTTCGTCACCTGCCACCTGCCATACCCGCTGATCAGCGGGGGGCGGCGGCGGGAATACGAGCTGCTCACGCGGTTGGCCCGCCGGTTCCGCGTACACCTGGTCGCCGTCACGAAGACCTACGGTGAGGACGTCGAGAACTCGATCGTGTTCGAAGACACGTGCGAGTCCGTCACCGTCCTGCCAGCCGTCATGAGCGGCGCGAAGCGCGACCCACTGCAGGTGCGCAAGCACTCTTGTCCGGCTGCAACGGCGACGATCGATCGCCTGATCGCGGATCATGACGTCGATGTCGTCCACGTCGAGGGCTTCTACATGCTTCAACACATCCCCCCGAGCGCGTCGGTTCCCGTCTTCCTCCAGGAGCAGAACATCGAGTACCTGCTGTGGAAGCAGCGCGCGACGCAGAGCGAAGATGCCGACGACCGGGCCGCATGTCTGTGGGAATACTTCGCGACCCTCGAAGCCGAGACCCGAGCGTGGGAACGCGCCGATCTCTGCGGTGCGCTCACCCACGAAGACGTCGACGTCATGCAGGCGCCGTTACCGCGCGGCAAGGTCAGACTCGTACCGGACGGCTTCGACCACCTCGGCCGGGCGACCGAGATCGGAGCCGGCGAGGATCGCGCCGCCGCGCGCCGCGTCCGGCGTCGGTTGCGAACGTCCGATCCCGAGGCGGTGGTCTTCGTCGGCAACTTCGCGTACCAGCCGAACATCGACGCCGCGCGCTATCTCGTCGAAGATATCTGGCCCTACGTCACGCACCACCGGCCCGACACGAAGCTGATCCTCGTCGGCAACTCTCCGCCACGCGAGATCGAGTCGCTCGCGAAGAAGATGTCCTCGGTCGAAGTCACCGGGCGCGTACCCGATGTCACCCCGTACCTGGATCTCGCCGATCTCTTCGTGTGCCCGCTCCGGATCGGAGGCGGGATCAAAGTCAAGGTCCTTGAGGCGCTGTGCCGGGGGAAAGCGATCGTCACGACGTCGGTGGGCGCGCAAGGCATCGAGCGCGCCTCTTCCGCGATGGTCGTGGAAGACGACCCGCACGACTTCGCGCGCGCGATGGTGCGCTTGCTGCGGAGCGACGACGCCCGCAGGACGCTCGAAAAACGCGCGGCCGCGCGCGCGTCGCTGCTACCCACGTGGGATGACGCCGCCGAGGCGTTGATGTCGGCGTACGAGACGCTGCTCCGAACCGACGCGGCACCGGGACGACCTGCGGGGGGAGCATCGACGTTCCCAGATCCCGCGCGGCCGACGGGACGGCCCGGATCGCGAGCCCGAAGAAGAGACGCATGAAAGCAGTGACGTGGCAGGGCCAGCGCGATGTGCGCGTCGAGGAGGTGCCGGACCCTGTCATCAAGGAGCCCAACGACGCGATCGTGCGCATCACGTCGACGGGGATCTGTGGCTCCGACCTGCACCTCTACGAGGTCTTGAACCCTTTCATGACGCCGGGCGACATCCTCGGCCACGAGCCGATGGGGATCGTCGAGGAGGTCGGTGGCGCGCTGACGAACATCAAGCCCGGCGACCGCGTCGTCGTCCCGTTCCAGATCTGCTGCGGCACGTGCTTCATGTGTACGCACGGGCTCCAGACTCAGTGTGAGACGACCCAGGTCCGCGAGCACGGCATGGGGGCCGCGATCTTCGGCTACTCGAAGCTGTACGGACAGGTCCCCGGCGGACAGGCCGAGTACCTGCGTGTGCCCGAGGCACAGTTCACGCCGATCAAGGTCCCCGAGGGGCCGCCGGACGATCGATTCGTCTACCTGTCGGACGTGCTCGCGACGGCGTGGCAAGCATTCCGCTACGCGGACGTCGGGCCCGGCGACACGCTCGTCGTGCTCGGCCTCGGCCCGATCGGCGACATGACCTGCCGCGTCGCGCTGCACCACGGCGTCGAGCGCGTCATCGGTGTCGACCTGCTTCCGGATCGCCTCGAGCGCGTCCGTTCACGCGGGGTCGAGGTGCTGAACCTCGACGACTACGAAGAGCTCGGCGACACGATCCGGGACATGACCGGCGGACGCGGCCCCGACGCCGTCGTCGACGCAGTCGGTATGGAAGCGCACGGCTCACCCGCCCCGAAGATGGCGCAGGCGATGGCGGCCGTCCTTCCCGACCCACTCGGACAGAAGCTGATGAAGACGGCGGGAGTAGACCGGCTCGCCGCGCTCTACACCGCGATCGACGTGGTCAGGCGCGGTGGGACGATCTCGCTCGTCGGCGTCTACGGAGGCCAGTCCGACCCGCTCCCGATGCTGACTTTGTTCGACAAGCAGATACAGCTGCGCATGGGGCAGGCAAACGTGAAGCGGTGGCTCGACGAGATGATGCCCGCCGTCTCGGGTGACGAAGATGTCTTAAGTCTCGAGACGTTCGCGTCGCACCGGCTGCCGCTCGACCAGGCTCCCGAGGCCTACGACCGCTTCCAAAAGAAAGACCAAGGCGTGATCAAGGTCCTGCTACATCCCTAGCTGCACCGCCTCAGCGAGATGCAGCCTTTTGGTACTGGCGCACCGAAAGCGGGATGAAGACGGCCAGGATTATCCCCACCCAGATCAGGGTGTAGAGAATCGGATTCTGCAGCGACCAGACGTCTGGGACAACTCCAGTTCCGGTATTGCCGAATGCCTCACGAGCCGTCTGAGCCGCGGACGAGACGGGGTTCCACTCCGCGAACGTCTTCAAGGGTCCGGGCAGCGTATTGATGTCTACGAACGTGTTCGCAATGAACGTAAGAGGGAAGATGAACATGAACGACGCGTTGTTCACTACCTCCACGCTCGACACCTTCAGCCCCACGTAAGCCATGATCCACGAGAACGCGTATGCGAACAGCAGAACGATCAGGAAGCCCGTGATGGCTTCCACCGGTCCAGTTCTGATACGCCATCCCACGATGAGACCCGTGATAGTCATTACCGTGATCGATGCGGAGTTGTAGAAGACGTCGCTGGCGGTGCGGCCCGCTAGGACCGCCGACCGCGACATCGGCAGCGACCGGAACCGGTCGATGATGCCCTTGGTCATGTCCTCGGCAAGTCCTGCCCCGGTATAGGTCGATCCAAAGATCACGGTTTGTATGAAGACCCCGGCGATCAGGAACTCGCGGTAGTTCACGCCTGGAGGGCTGATAGCACCTCCGAACACGTAGCCGAACAGCACTACGAACATGATCGGTGACATCAACGTCCAGATCAGGATCTCTGGTACGCGCTTGATCTTGATCAGATTTCGTTTGGCGACGACGGCGCTGTCGGCGAATGCAAGAGCGACCGAGCTCATCGAACGGCCTCCTTCTCTTTCTTGCTCGGATGTTCGGATTCGGTGTGCTTCTGGCCGCCTCCGTTCGTAGCGACCTGTTCGGCGGAATGCCCGGTCAGCGACAGGAAGACGTCGTCAAGCGTGGGCCGGTGTAAGCCGATATCCACGACCGCAACGTTGGGGTCACCGAGACGCTGGAGTACCTGCCGGAGATCGTCGACGCCACCCTTGACGCCTGCGCTGAGATTGCGCGTTTGCTCCTCGACTTGCACGTCGTCGACGGCAACTCCATCCAAGATGGCCTGAGCCGGAGCGAAGTCATCCCACGTCGCGAGGACGACCCTGATCCGTTCTCCGCCGATCTGGCTCTTCAGCTCCTCGGCGGTTCCTTGAGCGATCTTGCGACCGCGATCGATAACGACGATGTCATCACAGAGCCGGTCGGCTTCCTCCATGTATTGGGTCGTCAGAAGCACCGTGGAACCGGCGCGCACCAGGTCTTGGATCGTCTCCCACATCTGAGCGCGGCTGCGAGGATCCAGCCCCGTCGTCGGTTCATCGAGGAACACGACGTCGGGTTCGGCAACCAGGGCGGCCGCGAGGTCAAGCCGTCGCCTCATCCCTCCGGAATAGGTCTTGGTGGGCCGGTCTGCAGCTTCGATCAGGTCGAACCGATCCAGTAGCTCGCGAGCTCGGCTGCGGGAACGCGCCCGGCCGAGGTGATAGAGCCGGCCCACCATCTCGAGGTTCTCGTAGCCGGTCAAGTGCTCATCGACCGCCGCGGTCTGGCCCGACAGCCCTATCCGCTCGCGCACCTTGTCGGGATGGGCAACGACATCGAGGCCGGCAACCTCCGCCAGGCCCTCGTCGGGTTGCAACAGGGTCGTCAGGATGCGGACGGCGGTCGTCTTCCCCGCGCCGTTCGGCCCCAGCAGGCCCAGGACGCTCGCCTTGGGGACCGTCAGGTCGAGCCCGTCCAGCGCGACGACGTCACCGTAGCGTTTGACAAGCCCCTCGGTTCGGATCATGTCTGCCACCTGAAAACACCCTTCTCTCCGCGATCTGCACAAAAACGGCAGGTGGTTTTGGTCCACCGGCAGTTAAGACCGACACTCCATCAGAAAATCATCGGTCGCGCCGGTTAATCCCGTGTCTCCGGTAGGTCATAGTCTTCGTGACCATGACGGACTCGATCATGCACCACGCGCCGCTCACCGCGGTCGCCGACGACGGGACGCAGCTGGAGCGCGATCTCGAAGCGCACCGGCGCGAGCTCACCGCGTACGCCTACCGCATGCTGGGGTCGACGTTCGAGGCCGAGGATGCGGTGCAGGACGCGCTGTTGCGCGCGTGGAAGAGCCACGATCGCTTCGAGGGCCGCGCGGCGCTGCGGTCGTGGCTCTACCGGATCACTACGAACGTGTGCCTCGACATGCTGAACGGGCGCGAGCGACGCGCGCGGCCGATGGATCTCGGCCCCGCGCGGTCGGCGGATACGCCACTGCCGGAACCTCTTGCCGAGGCGACGTGGATCGAGCCGATGCCAGACGGTCGCGTGCTACCGGCGGGCGGGGACCCCGCCGAGGTCGCCGAGACGCGCGAGTCGATCCGCCTCGCATTCATCGCGGCCCTGCAGCATCTGCCGCCGCAGCAGCGCGCGGTCCTGATCCTGCGAGAGGTACTGCGATGGAAGGCGAGCGAGGTTGCAGAGCTCCTCGATACGACTGTCGCGTCGGTGAACAGTGCGCTGCAACGAGCGCGTGCATCGCTGGCGACACAACAGGCGGGTCACAGGGCGGAAGACATGGACGCCGAGCATCGGGCGCTCCTCGCTCGCTACGTCGACGCCTTCGAGCGTTACGACATGGATTCGCTGACCGCGCTGCTCCGCGAAGACGCGACGTGGACCATGCCCCCATACGACCTCTGGCTGGACACCCACGACGACATCGTCAAGTGGTGTGTCGGGCCGGGTATCGGCTGCCGCGGCTCGCGCCTCGTCGCCACGAGCGCGAACGGCGCGCCGGCCTTCGCTCAGTACAAGCCGGCGCCGGACGGTGGTTACGACGCGTGGTCGCTGCAGGTCCTGGAGCTGGAGCGCGGCAAGATCGCCGGTATCTGCTTCTTCCTCGATACGCAGAAGTTCTTCCCGCTGTTCGGGCTGCCGCTGCGCCTCGACGATTAATCGGCGCGCACCGCTACGACGTCGGCGAGACCTGCTAGATCGATCAGGCGGCACAACTCGGGGGCCGCGTTGCACACGATCACGTCGGAGCCGAGGCGGTGCACGGTCAGCTGGAGCCGGGCG
>DASZOC010000009.1:0-41245 GCA_035550975.1 Actinomycetota bacterium
CACGCGTTCGAACGCGCGCGCCCACAGCGCACCGAACCCCGAGTCGATCTCGGGCGAGGTCACGAAGTGCCCGCTCCACCCGGTGCGGCGACGACCCGACGCGTAGTAACCGTGGTACGGATCGTAGAGAGCCAGCGACATGAACGCGGCGAACGGAAGCGGGCCGCGCTCCTCGATCCGCTCGATCAGCCGGTTCTGGAGCTGGTTCACCCCGGTCGCTTGGGAGCGGCCTTCGGGACCTTCTTCATGGCCGCGGACGCAGACGATCGCATGTCCTCGTACCACCTTCTCTTGTCATGGTGGGTATGTACGTGCTCGAGGGCGCGCTCGATGATGCGGACGACCTCTGCGTGCTGGGCCCTGTCGGAATAGACATAGATCAGCCGGTCGTAGGGGCCGGGCGAGTCGAAGCGCGCCGCAACGGCCTGTTCGTAGAGCTGCACGGCTTCTTCCATCCGGCCGAGCTGCTCGAGGTTCTGGCCGCGTAGGAAACGCTGCACGAGCTCGACGGCAGAGGTGGCCTCGTCTGACGTTCCTCGAGAGTCCATACAATCAATGGAATCACAGGCTCTACCCACCCGAGGAGGGGAGATGGCTGATCAACTGAGCTCCACGGCGCGCGCTCTCGTTGCCGCCAACAAGGGGATCCTTGCCGCCGACGAGAGCTTTCCTACGATCGAGAAGCGCTTCAAGACCATCAACATCGAGAACAACGAAGACAACCGGCGGGCCTATCGCGACATGCTGTTCGGTACGCCCGGGCTCGAAGAGTTCATCAGCGGCGTCATCCTCTTCGACGAGACCCTGCGCCAGTCGACAAGCGATGGGACGGCGTTCGCGGAGGTCCTGGCGGCGCGGGACATCATCCCCGGCATCAAGGTCGACGCCGGGGCCAAAGATCTCGCGAACCATCCCGGCGAGAAGGTGACGGAGGGGCTCGACGGGCTCCGTGACCGTCTGAACGAATACGCGGGTTTGGGGGCGCGCTTCACGAAGTGGCGCGCCGTGATCACGATCGGAGACGGCATCCCAACGGATTACTGCATCCGCGCCAACGCTCATGCACTGGGGCGGTACGCGGCGCTGTCGCAGGAAGCCGGGCTGGTGCCGATCGTCGAACCGGAGGTTCTGATGGACGGCGACCATTCCATCGACCGCTGCTATGAGGTCACGGCGCGGACCCTGACGGCCGTCTTCGAGGAGCTCGACGCGGCGCGGGTCGCGCTCGAAGGGACCCTGTTGAAGACGAACATGGTGCTGTCCGGGAAAGACGCGGCGGACCAGGCGGACGTCGAAGAGGTCGCCCGCCGCACCGTTCAGGTGCTGGGTGAGACTGTCCCGAGCTCGATCCCGGGGATCGTCTTCCTCTCGGGCGGCCAGAGCGACGAGTTGGCCACCGCGCACCTGAATGCGATGAATCGGATCGACCACGGCCCCTGGGAGCTGAGCTTCTCTTACGGACGCGCTCTGCAGGCACCGTCGTTGAAGGCATGGAAGGGCGAAGCCTCCAACGTAGAGGCCGGACGCCGCGCCCTCTTCCACCGCGCCAAGTTGAACGGCGCGGCACGGTCGGGCTCCTACAGCGAGGACATGGAGAACGAAGCCGCCTGAGACGCGCAGACGCATGAGGCCCGGCGCGCGCCTCGTCGCTGCCCTGTGCCTCCTTGCGACGTTCCTGCCGCTGGAAGCGGCGAACGGTCAGACGCCGGTGGCCGCGGGGGAGCGAGCCGCGATCCAGGAGCTGCTGGATCGGCGGGCGGAAGCGGTGCTGAGTCGCGATCGGGCGGCGTTCGCCGCCACGATCGATCCGGGAGCAACCGCGTTCCGACGCGACCAGCTGCGGATGTTCGACAGGGCACGGTCCATCCGCTTCGCGACCTACGATCTGACCGCCGACTGGACCCGTTACGGGAACCTGGCACGGCCTGCCGACGGCAAAAAGTACGCGGACGCAGACGCGATCGCAATACCACTGACGCAGGAGCGATACCGCGTCAGGTCGTTCGACCCCGCGCCGGCAGTGGAGGACGTGTACTTTACGTTCGTCCGTCGCGAGGGGCGCTGGTATATCGGGGGCGACTCGGACCTCGAGGACATCGGTCTCTTCTCCGTGCGGCACCCGTGGGACTTCGCACGGCTCTCCAAGGCCACGAGCGAGAGCTTCATGGCGCTGAGGCCGCAATGCTCGAGTGACTGCGGTGTCCAGTCGGAGCTGCTGGATCTCGCCGAGAGCTCGCTCAAGAGGCTGGACGCGGCGTGGCCCGTCGAGTGGTCGCGCAAGGTCATCTTGGTCGTCCCGCCGTCGGATGCCGCGCTCGCGAGGATGCTTCAGGCGTCGTTCGATCCGTCGAGATTCGTCGCGTTCGCGTACGCGACGATCGATCCGGACGATCTTTCGTACGCAGGGAACCGGATCCTGGTCAACCCACCGGTGATCGCGGGGCGACCGCGCGAGGAAGTCATCCGGATCCTCACACACGAGTTGCTTCACGTCGCGACGCGCGAGCTCGCGGGACCGTTCATCCCGCTGTTCATCGACGAGGGCATCGCAGAGTTCGTGGGCTATGGCGGTGTGCCCGGACTCGCGTACCTGGATGCGATCGTCGGCTCCGGCGCCTTCGACCACAAGCTGCCGCAAGACTTCAGTTTCTCGTCCGGCAGCGGAAACGATATCTACCTGAGCTACCAGGAAGGTCAGTCGGCAGTCCGGTACTTCATCGACACGTGGGGCATGAAGCGGTTCGTCTCGTTCTACAAGCGGCTTGGAAGAGCGCGCGTGACTGCCGGGTTGGCGGGATGGCATCTCGAGCGCGCGTTGCGACAGACGATCGGCATCGGCTTACGCGGTTTCGAGAAACGGTGGGCAAGTAGCATCGGGTCATGACAGTCCCGGTCACTGCGGATGGTGCGAGCGACGGCTTCGCCCTCGCGAAAGCCGCGTCGGTACCCGGTCCCGTGATCCTCGTGGTCGACGGGCAACAGAAAGACCTCTCTTACGTCCCTCCAGAGGGAGCGTCGGTCGAGGTCGTAACCCAGGACGAGGACCTGGGTCGTGAGGTGATGCGGCACTCGACGGCGCACGTGCTCGCACAGGCGGTGCTGCGTCTCTACCCCGGCGCGAAGTACTCGATCGGCCCCCCCATCGAAGACGGCTTCTATTACGACTTCGACGTCGACAACCCGTTCACGCCGGAGGACCTGGAGCGGATCGAGGCCGAGATGCGCAAGATCGTCAAGGAGAACCAGCGCTTCGAGCGGGCCGAAGTAAGCAGAGAAGAGGCGCTAAGCCTGTTCTCTGCGCAGCCTTACAAGACCGAGATCATCGAAGGCGTCGCCGGCGATGCCGAGGGGGCCGAGCGAGAGGGCGGCGGCGGCGAGGTGATCTCCGTCTACCGCAACACGTCCGGCGGCGAAGAAGCGTTCGTCGACCTGTGCCGCGGCCCCCACGTTCCCGGTACGAGTCGCATCAAGGCCTTCAAGTTGCTGCGTTCCTCCGGCGCGTACTGGCGCGGCGACGAGAAGCGCCCGATGTTGCAGCGCATCTACGGGACGGCATGGGAATCGAGAGACGCCCTCGAGGCGTATCTGCATCGACTCGAGGAGGCCGAGAAGCGCGACCACCGCAAGCTGGGCCGCGACCTGGAGCTCTTCTCGTGGCCCGAAGAGGTCGGCCCCGCACTGGCGATCTGGCACC
This sequence comes from Actinomycetota bacterium, assembly GCA_035550975.1. Taxonomy (GTDB): domain Bacteria; phylum Actinomycetota; class CADDZG01; order CADDZG01; family WHSQ01; genus DASZOC01. Next base: position 3,695 of record DASZOC010000009.1, read on the forward strand.
CGAAGGGGGCGATCGTGCGCATGACCCTCGAGAACCTCGCGCGCGAGATGCACCTCCAGCGCGGGTACGAGCCGGTGTTCACGCCGCACCTCGGGAAGTCCACGTTGTGGGAGACGAGCGGCCACCTCGACTTCTATCGCGACAACATGTTCCCGGCGATGGAGGTCGAGGGGGCCGAGTACTTCGCGAAGCCGATGAACTGCCCCTTCCACGCGCTCGTCTACCGGAGCAAGACCAGGTCCTACCGTGAGCTACCGATCCGTCTGTCGGAGCTCGGCACCGTCTACCGCTACGAGCGCAGCGGAGTGCTGCATGGGCTCTTGCGCGGGCGCGGATTCACGCAGGACGACTCGCACATCTTCTGCACGACCGACCAGATCATCGACGAGATGCTGGGGGTCGTCGATTTCTTCAAGGCCCTGTACGGGACGGTAGGGCTCGGGCCCGACGAGACGCACTTCTCGACGCGGCCGGAGAAGTCTGTCGGGACGGATGAGCAGTGGGAGTTGGCCGAGGCGGCGATCCGCGACGCGCTGGAGAAGGCGGGGCTGCCGTACGAGGTAGCGGCGGGCGAAGGAACCTTCTACGGGCCGAAGATCGACATCCACGTCCGCGACGCGATCGGGCGATTGTGGCAGGTCTGTACGATCCAGGTCGACTTCCAGACACCCGACCGCTTCGGACTCGAGTACACCGACGCATCCGGCCATCGCGTCACGCCCGTGATGATCCATCGAGCGCTATACGGCTCGGTCGAGCGCTTCATCGGTGTGCTCACGGAGCATTTCGCCGGCGCGTTCCCGGTGTGGCTGGCACCGGTGCAGGCGGTGCTCGTCCCGATCGCCGATCGTCACATCGCGTATGCCGAAACGGTAGCCGCTCGGCTGCGCGACAAAGGCGCCAGAGTCGAGGTCGACGACTCCGACAACACGATGGGGGCGAAGATCCGGCACCACCAGATGCAGAAGGTTCCTTACATGTTGATCGTCGGTGACGACGAGGCCGCGGACCAGACCGTCTCGGTGCGGCGGCGTTCGGGCGACGAGAGCAGGGGAGTGGACGTCGGGCGCTTCGCCGAACAGCTCGCAGAGGAGATCGCGCAGCGCACGATCGAAGCCGGATAGATGCAGCGGCTGTGGAGCCCGTGGCGCATGGCGTACATGAGCTCCGACTCGTTCGGCAGCGACGAAGGAAGTGACGGCTGCTTCCTGTGCGCACATGCGGCGGCGGACGACGAAGCCGCGGCCCACGTGGTTCACAAAGCAGCCCACTCTTTCGTCGTGTTGAACAGATACCCCTACAACACGGGGCACGTGATGATCGCCCCGAACGAACACGTCGGCGATCTCAACTCGCTCGACCCGGGCACGCGCGCTGAGATCATGGAGCTGGTGACACGCGCGACCGTCGTGATCGAGGATGCGATGGGTGCTCAGGGTTTCAACGTCGGCATCAACCAGGGTGTGGCCGCGGGAGCGGGCGTACCGGGACACCTACACGTCCATGTCGTCCCGCGCTGGGGCGGTGACACCAACTTCATGCCGGTCGTCGGCGACACCAAAGTGCTACCGGAGATGCTCGACGACACCTACGCCAAGCTCCGCGCCGCCTTCTGAGGTCCAACCACAGAACGAACACACGCACATCACGCGCGGCGATCCACGCTGCCGACGCGACTCCCACCGCGGGACGTTCCGGTGTCGCTGAGTCTCGGTTGGCGGGACTGGACGCTGCGAGAAGGCTGCTTTACGCCCGCGTGATCGCCCGGCAGGGGCCGCGTCCTCAGGCCCGCGACCTTCTCGCGTCACTGAGTCCCGCCTGGCGCGACTGAACGCGGCGAGAAGAGGAGCGGTTCCTTCCCCAGCGCCCGCTTCTGTCACACTTGGTTCCTAGGTTGTGCCGATGGCTCGTTCACGCTCCTTGGCCGCGACAGGCCGTGGCCTCGAGGGTCTCCTCACTGCAGCCCTGGCCGCCGACGGCGTGTTCACGTACGAAGACGCCATGAGTGCGGGCGTCTCGCGTTCGGCCTTGGATCGAGCCGTGGGTCGCGGCCGGATCGAGAGGGTCCTGCCGCGCACCTACGTAGTTGCGGGTGTCCCGCGCACCTGGTGGCGGGATGCTCGCGCCGCGACCCGGTGGAGCGACGGGGTCCTGTCACACGGAGCGGCATCCTTCGCGCTCGGCCTCACCGACCGGGTGCCGGAAGTCATCGATGTTTCGGGCACCAACAGGCAGCGACCGCCCACAGGGACGGCGATCGTCCCTCACAACGTGGACGTGCTCCCACAAGAGATCGTCATCGTCCGCGAGATCCCGGTGACATCCGGGGCCCGGACGTTGCTCGACGTCGGCGCCGTCACCAGCGACCAGGAACTAGAAACGATGTTCGAGGAGGCTCTACGCCGCGGGCTCGTCAGTTGCGCTCGGTTGCGCTGGCAACTCCGGCATCGCGGTCGCAACGGGCGGCCGGGCACCGCCGCCCTGCGGAACCTGCTGGATCGCAGGGATCCACGGCAGGCACCGGCGGAAAGCGTGCTCGAGACGAAGGTGGCACGTTGGTTCCGATCCACTCGACTGCCGCCGCCGACTCGCCAGTTCCGCGTCGTCCACGAGGGCCGTCACGTAGCGCGGCTCGACTTTGCGTACCCACGCTCTCAGCTGGCAATCGAAGCGCTCAGCTACCGGTGGCACTCCGGCCGTCGCGAGTGGCTCAAGGACAGGGACAAGAAGCGCCGTCTGGAGGCACTGGGGTGGACGGTGAAGTACGTGATCGAAGAGGACGTCGACGAGCGATCCGCCCAGCTCGAGCGGGAGATCGCGGCTGCGCTTGGGATCACGCTCTTCTGACCGCGCTCAGTCCCGGCTACCGGGACTGGACGACGGTAGAAGAAGCGGGCCCTGGTGAACGAACGGAAGCTTGGGGATCAGTCTCTTCTGAGCGCGTTCAGTCGCGCACAGCGGGGCTGCGTGACGTGAAAACCGATCTAGGCGGACGCTTTCTCGGCTCTCGCCTGGTCGATGATCTTCTGGGCGAGGTCGTGCGGGACCTCTTGGTAGTGCGAGAACGACCACGAGAACGTGCCCTTGCCCCCGGTCATCGAGCGCAGATCCGTTGCGTAATGCGTGACCTCGCCGAACGGCACTTTCGCCTTGACGATCTGCCGCCCGGCGGGGACGGTGTCGATCCCCTCGGGGATGCCGCGCCTCTTCTGCAGGTCGCCCATGATGTCACCGGTGAACTCCTCGGGCACCATGACCTCGAGGGTCCACACCGGCTCGAGCAGCGTGATTCCCGCTTTCTCGACCGCCTCCCTCATCGCCGCGCTTCCCGCGAGCTGGAAAGCCATGTCCGACGAGTCGACCGAATGGAACTTCCCGTCGTAGAGATCCACCTTGACGTCGATCATCGGAAAGCCGGTGCCGACGCCGTTCTCCATCGCGGCCCGGACGCCCTTCTCGACCGACGGGATCCACTGGCTCGGGATCGCTCCGCCGAAGATCGAGTCGACGAACTGGAATCCTTCGCCGCGCGCGACCGGCTCCACCCTGATGTTGCACACGCCGTACTGACCGTGGCCGCCCGACTGCTTCACGTGCTTCCCCTGGACGTCGGCGGTGCCGCGAAGCGTCGACCGGTAGGGGACCTTGAAGTCGGTCTCCGCGACCTCGACCGAGAACTTGCGCTTCAACCGCTCCAAGACGACGTCGAGATGCGCGTCGCCCATGCCCCACAGGATCGTCTGGTGGGTCTCGTCGTTGCGCTCCAGCTTCAGCGCGGGGTCTTCCTCGATCAGCTTGTGCAGACCGATCATCAGCTTGTCCTCGTCGCCCTTCGTCTTCGGCTGGATCGCCTTCGGGAGCAGCGGCTCGGGCGGCTCGATCGCCGGGAGCACGATCGGGTTCGCCTTGTCGGCGATCGTGTCGCCGGTCACCGTCTCCGTCAGCTTCGCGAGCGCGCCGATGTCGCCGGCTACGACCTGGTCCAGTTGCTCCTGTGACTTGCCGCGCATCGTGAACGCGTGGCCCGCACGTTCTTCGATCTTGCGCGATGCGTTGTAGATCGGCTGGTCGCCCTTCAGGATCCCGGAGTAGACGCGGAAGTAGCTGACGCGGCCGACGTAAGGGTCGGTCATCGTCTTGAAGACCAGCGCCGATAGCGGAGCATCGGTCTTCGCCTCGCGTGCCTCGCCGCCCTCACCCTCCACCGGCGGTAGGTCGAGTGGCGATGGCCCTGCCGACACGATCACGTCCATCAGCCGGTCGACGCCGATCAGGTGGGTCGCAGAACCTACGAGCACCGGGAACATCTGCGCGTGATCGATGTTCTCGTGGATCGCGTGGATCACCTCGTCCCGCGTGATCTCCCCGCCCTCCAGGTATCGCTCGAGGAGCTCGTCGTCGGATTCCGCGACCGAATCGAGCAGGTTCGCGTGCACCTCTTCGAGCCGCGCCTGGCGCTCCTCCGAGATCGGCACCTCGGTAACGGCCCCGTTGGCGTCGTATTCGTAGGCGATCTCGTCGATCACGGAGATGACGCCCTTGAACTCGTGCTCGCGTCCGAGCGGGAGCGCGATGGGAGCGACCTGCTTCCCGAACAGCTCGCGCATCTGCTCGAGCGTCGTTCGGAACGACGAGTTCTCGCGATCCAGCTTGTTCACGAAGAACACGCGGGGAAGGCCGATCTCGTCGGCGTAGTTGAAGGCGACCTGCGTCTGGACCTCGACGCCTTCGACCCCGGAGACCACGAACACGGCAAGGTCCGCAACGCGCATCGCGGACCTCATCTCGTTCGTGAAGTCCGCGTAACCGGGGGCATCCAGCACGTTGATCTTGTGACCGTCCCACTCCACCGGAGCGAGAGCCGTCGATATAGAGATGCCTTTGCGGATCTCCTCTTCGTCGAAATCGCAGACGGTATTGCCGTCGGTCGTCTTGCCCATCCGAGTGGTAGCTCCGCTCTTGAAGAGCATCGCCTCGGCCAACGACGTCTTTCCTGCTCCGCCGTGACCGACCAAGACGATGTTGCGGATCTTCTCCGTGGGATAGGTCTTCACGATCGGTTCCCCCTGGTCTTTTGCGATGAGATGCGGGCAATCGTAGACCCTGCTTCGGGAGTGCCCACTAGGATTCGGCGCGTGCTGGATTCGAAGATCCGCGGCCTGTGGGACCAGGTGATGCGCCCCGTCGGCCGTGCGCTCGGCCGCACGCCGCTCACTCCGAACGCGGTGACGGTGTTGGGCGTGCTGATCCAGATCGCGGTCGCCGCGTTGATCGTCCAGGGACGGCTCACGACTGCCGGGTTCGTCGCGGTCGCGGCCGCGCTGTTCGATGCCCTGGATGGTGCGCTGGCGAAGGCGCGCGGCAGCGCGTCGAAGTTCGGCGCGTTCCTCGACTCGACGACGGATCGCTTGTCGGACGCCCTGCTCTTCGCGCCCATCGCGTGGCTTTACGGAGTAGACCCGGTCGCACCGGAGCACGACCAGCCGTGGGTGGCAGCGGTCGCGCTCGTCGCGCTGATCTCGTCTTTCTTGGTGTCGTACGTGAAGGCGAGGGCGGAGGGGATCGGTATCGAGTGCAAGGTCGGGATCGCCGAGCGTGCCGAACGATTGATCCTGCTGATCCTCGCGCTCGTCTTCAACGACCTGCTCCCACCCGTCCTCGTTCTTCTGGCGCTGCTCTCGGTCATCACGGTCGTGCAACGCGTCGTCTACGTCTACCAGCGAGCGCGTGCCGCGTAGGAGGCCGCCCGACGAGGGACGCCTCCTCCAGCTCGTCTATCACGCGTACGTCGCGTTCTCTGCTCTGGCGCGTGCGCTGCCGGAGAAGTGGGCTTACGCGCTGGCCCGGTTCCTCGGAGACGCCGGCGCGCGTTTCGCTCGCAAGCAACGGATGATCGTCGAGAAGAACCTGGCTCGTATCACCGGGGCGTCTCCGGGATCCCCCGAGATGCAGGTGCTGGTCACCGACGCGTACCGCTCCTACGCGCGCTACTGGTTGGAGACGTTCCGGCTCGTGCGCGAGGGTCGGGAGTTCTTCCTCGAACGGTTCGTGGGGCTCGGAGACGAGAACATCGAGTCGGTCCGCGCGCGCGGCAAGGGGGCGCTCGTTGTGGTCGGGCACCTCGGGAACTGGGACGCCGGAGGAGCGTGGATAGGAGCGACGGGGCGCCGGCTGGTTACGGTCGCAGAACCACTGCGGCCGCGGCGGATGTTCGACTTCTTCGTCGACCATCGCGCTGCGCTCGGGATGACCATCTACCCGGCCGAGAAGGGAGTCACGTCGAAGTTGATCGAGGAGCTGGATACCGGAGCGGTCGTTGCCATCCTCGGCGACCGCGACCTGAAGGGGACGGGTCCCGAGATCGACTTCTTCGGCGAGCCGGCGACGTTCCCGGTCGGCGCCGCAGCGATGGCACTGAAGAGCGGCGTCCCACTGTTGTTCGCCGGGGTCCGGTCGCTGACCTTCGACGACGGGCGCGCGGGATGGGAATGTGAGATCAGCGAGCCGATCGAGCTTCCCGACGCGCCGAGCGAGACGTCGGTGCGCGATCTGACCGCCGAGGTCGTGCGTCGCCTGGAGGCGTACATCGCGCGCTATCCGACCGAATGGCACGTGTTCCAGCCGTTCTGGGTCGCGGACCGCAAGCCATGAAGGTCGCGCTGGTGTGTCCTTACGCGTGGGATCGGCCGGGTGGCGTCCAGTCGCACATCCGCTCGCTGGCGCGCGCTCTCGAGACGAGGGGTCACGAGGTTCTCGTGATCGCCCCGCGCTCGGGCAGCATCCCGCCCGAGCCCCGTCTGTCTCTGGTCGGCCGTTCCGTTCCCATCCCCGCGAACGGGTCGGTAGCTCCGCTTGCGTTCGGCCCCCTCGCGGCACGGTCGATCGGCGTCGTGCTCGACGATTTCCGCCCCGACGTCCTCCATCTTCACGAGCCCCTCATACCCAGCTTGTCGTTCCTCGCGCTGTGGCGGTCGCGGACGCCGGCGGTCGGCACGTTCCACGCCTCCGCAACGCGCAGTGCCGGCTACCAGCTCGCCAAACCGTTACTGGAGCGCGCGGCCGGCCGTCTGGCGGTGCGGACGGCCGTCTCGGAGGCAGCGCGAGATCTGATCGAGCGCTATATCTCCGGCCGGTATGACCTGACGCCGAACGGGGTCGATCCGGCGAGTTTCGCGACCGCGGAACCGTTCGACGCGGGTGACGGACCCAAGGTCCTGTTCCTCGGCCGGATCGAGCGTCGTAAGGGCCTCGACGTGCTCGTTCGAGCGATGGCCCGGCTGCGGGAGACCGGCGCCGAGTTGCTGGTGGCAGGTAGGGGGCCGGGGGAGAAGGATGCGCACCGACTCGCGGCCTCGCTGCAGGTCCGGGCGCGCTTTCTCGGATACGTCGACGACGCCACGAAGGCGCGCCTGTTCCGCCGCGCCGACGTCTATTGCGCGCCCGCGCGCGGCGGCGAGTCCTTCGGGATCGTGCTCCTCGAGGCGATGGCGGCAGGGACACCGGTCGTGTGCTCCGACATCGCCGGGTTCAGGGCCGTCGCCGGACGGGCCGCGCTGCTGACGCCCACAGGTGACCCAGCCGCGCTGGCGGATGCGATCCGGCGCGTGCTCGACGACGACGAGATGGCTGCGAGGATGACGAGGGTGGGGTCGATGACCGCGGACGCATTCAGCTGGGAGCGCCTGGTGGTGAACGTAGAGACCGTGTTCCGCACGGCCATAGAGGAAGGGACGCGACATGCCGACCGATCTTGATCTCACGTCTTACTGGGTGCGTACCGCGCCCACTCCGGGTTACGCGCCGCTGGAGGACGACCGTTCGGTCGACGTAGCGGTGATCGGTGGCGGGATCGTCGGGATCACCACGGCCTATCTCTTGAAGCGCGAGGGCCTCCGGGTGGCGGTGCTCGAACGACGAGAGGTCTCGCGCGGCGTCACGGGTTATACGACGGCCAAGATCACGTCGAGCCACAGCCTGATCTACACAACGTTGCTGAAGAAGTTCGGCGAGGAGGGAGCGCGCACGTACGGACGCGCCAACCAAGCCGGCATCGAGAAGATCGCGTCGCTCGTCGAGGAGCTCTCGATCTCCTGTGACTTCGAGCGCGCCGAGAACTTCATCTACACCGAGGACCCTCGCTATCTGCAGGACGTGCGAGACGAAGTGGAAGCCGCGAAGAAGGTGGGGCTGCCGGCCGACTTCACGACCGACACCGAGCTTCCGTTCCCGATCCAGGGTGCCGTGCGCTTCGCGAACCAGGCGCAGTTCCATCCGCGTGACTACCTTCTCGCGCTCGCAGCTTCTATAGACGGCGGCGGAAGCCACGTCTTCGAGGGATCGGCCGTGACCGGCGTCGACCAGGGCGACCTCTGCAAGGTCCGGACCGAGCGAGGCTCGGTGACGGCAACCGACGTCGTCGTTGCGACGCACATGCCGATCCTCGATCGCGGCATGTTCTTCACCAAGGTCCATCCCTATCGTTCGTACGCGATCGCCGGACGGATCGAAGGTCGCGCGATGCCTCGTGGGATGTATCTGTCCACCGGCGCCGGCTCGACCCGGTCGATCCGGTCGATCCGGGACGGAGACGAGCGCCTTCTCCTCGTCGGCGGTGAGGGGCACAAGACCGGAACCGAGCCGGACACGATGAAGTTCTACCGGCGGCTCGAGCGATGGGCGTCGCACCACTACGGCCTGGATGACCCGCCCTACAGGTGGGCGACGCAGGACAACGTCTCGGTCGACAACGTCCCGTACGTGGGTCGTCTGACGCGCGGTTCCGACCACGTCTACACCGCAACCGGGTTCGGCAAGTGGGGGATGACGAACGGGACCGTCTCCGCGTTGATCCTTACCGACCTGATCGTCGGCCGGTCCAACGACTGGGCTTCCCTCTACGACTCGAAGCGCATAAAGCCGCTCGCGTCGGGACAGAAGTTCGTGCAGGAGAACACCGAGGTGGCAACGCACTTCGTCGGTGACCGGTTGTCGGCGGAGCATCGCGGCAACCCACGCTGCACGCACATGGGCTGTGTCCTGCGGAAGAACACCGGTGAGGGCACGTGGGACTGCCCCTGCCACGGGTCGCGCTTCGACGCCGACGGCAACGTGATCCAAGGACCAGCGATCGCACCGTTGAGCCAGTAAGGGCGAGGAGCGCGCGTGTCGGACCCGGCGGTAGAAGCGCGCGGCGTGTTCAAGACCTATACGCAAGGGACCGAGATCGTCCGCGCGCTGCGAGGCATCGACCTCGCGGTGCGGACGGGCGAGTTCCTCGCAGTGACCGGCGCCTCGGGCTCCGGGAAGTCCACCTTGATGCACATCCTCGGCGGCCTCGACCGCCCGGATGAAGGCGACGTCTTCATCGGCGGCGAGGCGGTCTCTGCTCTGAACGACCAAGAGCTCGCGCTCATCAGGCGGAGGCGGTTGGGCTTCGTGCTGCAGTTCTTCAACCTCCTGCCGACGTTGTCGGCCGCGGAGAACGCCGCGTTCCCGTTGCTGTTGGACGGCGCCGCCGACGCGCTCGAGCGGGCGATGGACGGCCTGCGCGCGGTGGGGCTGGCGCAGCGAGCAGCGCATCGGCCGGCGCAGCTGTCCGGCGGCGAGCAACAGCGCGTCGCCCTGGCGCGCGCACTGGTCACGCGCCCTGCCGTCGTCTTTGCCGACGAGCCGACCGGCAACCTCGACTCGAAGACCGGGGGCGAGATCCTGCAGCTCCTTCGTGCGGCCGCCGACGACGGCCAGACGATAGTCATGGTGACGCACGACGATCGCTCGGCACAGGTTGCAGATCGATCTGTGCGTCTTGCGGACGGATTGCTGACCGGCTGATGCGAACGCTTGCGGTCATCGTCAGGACGACGAACCTGCGCCACCTGCTCGGCCATGGGTTGCGGACCGCGTTGACGACCGTTGGGATCGCGGCGGGCGTCGCGCTCGTCTTCTCGATCTCGGTCATCAACACGACGTTGCTGACTTCGTTCCGCTCCAGCATCCAGAACCTCGCCGGAGCCGCGGAGCTGGAAGTCGCGGCAGCGGACCAGGTCGGCATACGCGAGTCACATGTCGAGAAGATCGCTGCCGTCCCCGGCGTCGAACGCGCCGTACCCGTTACGCGGTCGAACACGCTGGTCGAGGGTCCCGATGGGTCTCGCCGCGTGATGATCCTCGGCATCACGCCCGAGTTCGTGTCGTTGTTCCCGCGTGGGCTGGGGTCGCTGGCGCGGGTGCGCGTCTCGGGAGGGTTCTCCGGCCCCCGCGACGCGATCCTGTCGAAGCAGGTCGCGACCGAGCTCGGGCTCGGTGACGACTCCTCGTTCACCGCCGAGACCCCGCGAGGAGGCGTCCGGCTGCGCATGTCGGGGACGATCAGCGGAGGGTCTCTCGCCGCGCTGAATGGTGGTTACCTCGGAGTGATGCTGCTGCCGAGCGCGCAGCAGGTGTTCGACAAGACCGCCCTCGTGGACTCGATCTACGTGGTCGTGGACACCGGGTCCTCGACGAGCGACGTCCAGCGCGCTATCGAGTCGATCGTCGACGACGGCGCGATAGTGGGCGCTCCCGGGGAACGCGGCGACGGCGTCGAACGCGTCTTCGGTGGTCTCGCCGACCTCCTGTCGCTCGCGGGGACCGTGGCGCTGTTCGTCGCTCTGTTCGTGGTGTTCAACACCATGTCGATGTCGCTGGCCGAACGCCGGCGCGAGATCTCGATGGCGATGGCACTGGGGGCCGAGCGCAGGCACATGTTCGGCGCCTTCCTCGCAGAGGCAGGGGTGGTCGGTGTGATCGCGTCCGCGTGTGGGGTCGCCGGTGGCTTGCTGCTCGCTCGTCTCCTCGTTGTGCGCGCGGTAGAGGGCTACCAGTTGCTGCCGGTCCAGGTCGGGGGGCCCCTCGTGATCCGTCCCTCGCACGTCGCCGTTGCGGCGATCAGCGGTATCGCGGTGTCGCTGCTGGGCGCGTACATCCCGGCGCGTCGCGTCTTGCGCGTTGCGCCGATCGAGGCGCTGCGTCCGGAAGCCTCGTACGAGTGGAGTCCTTCGACGTCACCGCGCGGCCACCGCGCACGAGCCGCGGCCGGAGCGACCGCCTTCGCGATCGCGACCGTCGCGTTCATGGCGACCGGCTCCCGTCCCGATGAGGGCTGGATCGTCCAGGTGGGGCTCGTGTCGGGTCTGACCGCCGTCACACTGCTGCTTCCCTATGTCGTCCCGCTCGCGGTGCGGATTCTCCGTCCGCTCATGCGCGCCGGCCTCGGTACGGTCGGGCGTCTTGCCGCGGACGCGCTGGGCAAGAATCCCGGTCGCACCACGTTCACCGTCGCCTCGCTCGTGCTGACGCTCGGCCTCGTCATCGGGGTCGGCAGCGCGCTCGGCTCCTACCAGACACAGATCGAGCGACAGGCAAGCGCTCTCATCGGGGCACCGATCTATGTCACGGCTCGTTCCTTCACGGGGATCACATCGGACCAGCCGCTGCCGGCGGACCTCGGCGCGCGTCTATCGGAGGTGGAGGGCGTGCAGTACGTCTACCCGTTGCGTTTCCTGTTCCTCGACGTCGAAGGTGAGCAGGGCCTGATGTTCGCGGTTCCGGTGGAAGAGGCGCTGGAACATGGTGCCGATACCCACACCTCGGCGATCACCGAAGACCCCGAGGCGTATCTGCGCACGCTGTCCGAGGGCGGGGTAGCGGTATCGATCGGAACCGCCCGCCGCCATGACCTCGAAGTCGGGGACCGGCTGTCGCTGAAGACGCCCGATGGTGCACGCGACTTCGAGGTCGGCGCGTTCTATAACGACCTCGTCAGCTTCGACTCGCTGTATATCGACTACGAGCACTACCGGCAGATCTGGCGCGACGACAACGTCGATCAATTCGGCGTCCTCATAGAACCGGGCGCGGACGTCCACGGGGTCAGGGGCGACCTGCAAACGCTAGTCGAGGACACGGGCGCGCCCGCCAAGGTGCTGTTGAAAGAAGAGGTGATCGGCGACCTGCTCGAGACGATCCAGGGGACGTTCGAGCTCGGACAGGGGATACAACTAGCGGCCCTCGTCGTCGCGGCGATCACGATCGCGAACACGATGTTCACCGCGGTGCTCGAGCGCAGGTGGGAGATGGGCCTCCAGCGAGCGCTCGGGATGGACCGGCGGCAGCTCGCGCGCTCGGTACTGCTGGAAGCCGCGGCGATCGGGCTCATCGGAGGGATCGGGGGCGCGATCCTCGGAACCGCATCCGGGATCGTGATGCTCGAATCGATGGAGGCGCAGTTCGCATGGAACATCCCTTTCCAGGCCCCCGTGCTGCAATGGTTGCTGGCGGTCACCGGCGGAATGGCGCTCGCCGCCGCCGTGGGAGCGGTACCGAGCCGCATGGCCGCGCGCGGCTCCATCATCGGGTCGCTTCGTTACGAGTGAAACGCTCCGACGTCGGGCATCATGGAGCGATGAAAATCAGACGGATATCCGCCGGGCTCGTCGCGATGCTGCTCGTGTTCGCTGGCTGCGGCGGAGACGACGCGCCGACCGCGACCGAAGACCCGGCAGCGCAGGAACGGGTCGACGAGAACGATGACGGCGCGTCGAAGAACAAGAAGGCGCGGCGCAAGCACGGCACCGCTCCGGAACCGAAAGGAAAGCGCTTCGGTGCCAACCGGACCGACGCCCAGGCGGAGACCGAGGGGGACGACGGGTCGGACAACGAAGAGACGGCCGAGGACGACGGGTCGTCACGCTACGCACCGGCTCCGGGCGTTTACACGTACGCGCAGGAGGGCTTCGAGGAGTTCTGCGACGCGACGAGCTGTAGCCGCGAGACGCTGCCGGCGCGACAGACCGTCAAGACCTATTACGAAGGGACGCGAGGTGACGGGCTCGTGGTGGTGACGGAAGCCCGCAGTTCGCACAACCGGCTGACGAAGACTACGACCCTGCATGCGCCCGACCGCGCCAGGATCACGAAGGTCCACGTCCGTCTGAGCTACGAGGGCTTCAGCTTCACGAACACGTACCGGCCCGACCCGCCGGTCGAGGCGATGCGCTACCCGTTGCGCGAGGGGGATCGCTGGAGCGGCTCGTGGAAAGACAGCACCTCCGGCGACTACGACATCCGCGTGGGGGGGAAGGAGGCCGTCCAGGTCGACGGCGGGACGGTGCAAGCGTTCCGCGTCAGGACGACCACGACGTTCAGGGGCGAGATCCAAGGCCGCGGCGACGTCACGGTATGGATCGACCCGGCGACCGCCGCGGTCGTCAAGAGCGAAGGGCGCGTCGAGCTGGAGAGCGTTTTCGGTCGCTACAACACGACCTTCTCCGCCACGTTGCAGGACGGGCCGGAGTATCGATGAGCGGCGCGTCCGTCACGCCGGTGCACGACTGGAACGCGTCGGACGCCGCGCGCACGGCTCCGCGAGCCGGGTTCCTGTCTCGCCTCGGGCTGCCGCCGAAGCTGTCGGCGCGCAAGGCGTTGAAGGAGGCCGCGGCTCACCGGCTGCCGGCCGGCGAGCGGCCGCGGTTCCGCAACCTCGCCGAGGGCCTCGCGGCGCGCGCTTCGTCCGGCCCCCCCGACCTGTGGGTGATCGAGACCGGCGGCCCGAACGCGCTGACCTGCAGGCTCGAGCGACCCGTCGTCGCCGTGACGCGATCGCTGCTCGACGAGTACACGCGGACGGAGATCGAGGCCGTCGTCGCCCACTGCCTGGTTCGTAGCCGCGTCGCAGGCAGGAAGGGCGTCGCGGTCGGTTACGACGACGACGTTCGGGCGGTGGCGCTGACGCGTTTCCCGCCGGCTCTGGTTGCCGCGCTCCGCAAAGCCGAGCCGTATACCGGTCGTTACGGCGCGTTCTACCTGGTTGCCGACGGCGCGACACATCGCCCCGTGGCGGACAGGGTCGCGGCTCTGCTCGACCTCTAGCGCGTGCAATCCACCTCCTAAGCGGCGGCCGGTGGTAGCGTCGTCAAGCGCCCACAGCGGGGCGTTTTTCGCGTCCGGAACGCCGGTCGCGACCCGGGTCCAGCAGATGCAGGAGGTTGTAGGTCGTGTCGCCCAAGACGAAAGCCGGAGTCGCAATTGGCGGTGTCGTCGCCGTCGCGGTAGGCGCTTTCTTCCTCCTCGGCGGGCGCAACGCGCCCGTCGTCGGCGGTGTCATAGACGCGATCGACCCGCCGCCGCCCGTCTGCCCGCTGAGTGGGATCGAGCCGGCGAAGGAGTCGGTCCTTGCCCGTCCCGCGGTCGCCGTCAAGATCACGAACTCTTCGGTTGCGTACCCGTTGCGTGGACTGCAGGACGCCGAGATCGTCTACGAGGAGCTCGTCGAGGGTGGGCTGACGCGGTTCCTGGCGATGTATCACTGCACCGATGCCGGCGAGGCGGGGCCGATCCGCAGCGCGCGCAGCGTCGACCCCGCCATCATGACTCCCACTACCTACATCTTGGCTTTCTCCGGAGCGAACGCGCAGGTGTTCGACAAGCTCGACGAGGCGGGGATCGTCCAGATCGAAGAGAACGTGGCGGGTGACGCGATGCAGCGGATCGAGACCGGCAACTCGTTCGAGTACACCCTCTTCGCCGACACCGCGGCGGTACGGAAGCTGGCGCGCGACGATTACAACGAGCCACCTCCGGACGACGTCTACGAGTTCGGAGAGCTCGAAGGGACGTACAAGCGCGCCCGCATCGTGCGGCTCAGTTTCAGCCATGCCTCGCAGGTCGGCTACGAATACAAGAACGGCAAGTATCTCCGCTTCCAGGACGGACAGGCGTTCATGGGTGACGACGGCAACCAGATCGCCGTCGACAACGTGCTGCTCGAGATCCACGCGGTCAACTTCTCGCAGGACAAAGACGTCGCCGGCGCGTCGTCCACTGAGATCGCGGACGTCACCGGAAGCGGTAAAGCGGTGTTGTTCCGCGATGGCAGGATCATCCGCGGCACGTGGTCGCGCGAATCCCTCGAGGCACCGGTGCGGTTTACGACTAAAGAGGGCGATCCGATGGTGCTTGCCCCCGGATCGACGTGGATCCATCTGCTCCCGAACGCCAAGGGCGAGCTGAAGGGGTCTTTCACTTTTGAGAAGTAGGCGCTTCCTCGGCGCCACGCTGGTGGCCGTATCCCTGATAGCAGGATGTGACGGAGACGAGCCGGAGCCGCAGCCCAGCGCGACTCCGACCCCTAGTCCGGTCGCGGAAGCGCCGAAGTGCCCGCTGACGGGACGGCAGCCGCCGCAAGGCGTCGACCTCGAGCGGCCGGCCGTCGCCGTCAAGATCGAGAACTCCGCGGCAGCTCGTCCGCAGAGCGGGCTCGACAACGCCGATCTCGTCTTCGAAGAGATCGTCGAGGGCGGCTATACGCGCTTCATGGCGATCTATCACTGCGGCGCCAGCACCGACGCCGGGCCGGTCCGCAGTGCCCGTTTCGACGATCCGAAGATCGCGGAGCCGTTCACGAAGGTCATCGCCTACTCCGGATCGAACGCGCTGGTGGAGGCGGAGCTCAGGAAGCGCAAGATGGTCTCGTTGAACGAGCTCAATCAGCGAACGGCCTTCTACCGGGTGCCGCCCGGGACGATCCTCGTTCACAACCTGTTCGTCAGGACGCCCGAGCTGCTGACCGACAAGCGCGTGAGAAAGCTCGCGCCTCCCAAAGAGGTGTTCGAGTTCGGCGAGGTGCAGAAGGCGGCGAAACGCGCGCGCAAGATCCGGCTCAACTTCAACAAGGACATCAACATCGAGTATCGCTACAAGAAGCGTCTGTGGCGGCGGTTCGAGGATGGTCCGTTCCTGACGAAAGGCGGCAAGCAGATCGCGGTGCCGAACGTGCTCGTCCAGGAAGTGGTCGTCAACAACTCGCGTAAGTTGCTCGACTCGGCGGGCAACCCGTCGCCGCGTCTGAAGCTGAGAGGACGCGGCCGCGCGTTCCTCTTCAGGGATGGCAAGGTGATCACGGGGATCTGGAAGACCGGAGACAACGGGATCCCTCACTACCGGACGAAGAAGGGGGCCGAGTTCGTCTTCGCGCCCGGCCCGATCTGGGTCGAGCTCCTGCCCTCGAAGAAGGGTGACGTGAAAGGTTCGCTCAACTACAACTGAACCATCTCGTACCCTTGGGACGGAGGGTCTACGAGGAGGAGCAACCATGACCGACACCCACAGGGAGACCGGCGGCGCACGCGTCAAGCGAGGCCTCGCAGAGATGCTGAACGGCGGCGTCATCATGGACGTCGTCACCCCCGAGCAAGCGAAGATCGCGGAGGATGCGGGCGCGGTCGCCGTCATGGCGCTCGAGCGCGTGCCGGCCGACATACGAGCCGACGGTGGCGTCGCGCGCATGTCGGATCCCGACATGATCTCGGGGATCATCGAGGCGGTTTCGATCCCCGTGATGGCGAAGTGCCGGATCGGCCACTTCGTCGAAGCCCAGGTGTTACAGAGCATGGGCGTCGACTACGTCGACGAATCCGAAGTCCTGACACCTGCGGACGAAGCACACCACGTGAACAAATGGGAGTTCACCGTTCCTTTCGTCTGCGGAGCCACGAACCTGGGCGAAGCGTTGCGGCGCCTCGGCGAGGGCGCCGCAATGATCCGCAGCAAAGGGGAGGCGGGGACCGGCAACGTCGTCGAAGCCGTCCGCCACATGCGAGCGATCGCGGGCGGGATAAAGCGACTCACGACGCTAGAGGACGAGGAGCTGATGGCGGAGGCGAAGGAGCTCCAGGCCCCCTACGACCTCGTCAAGGAGGTCGCGGAGACGGGCAAGCTTCCCGTCGTGCTGTTCACCGCGGGCGGGATCGCGACCCCCGCCGACGCCGCGCTCATGATGCAGTTGGGAGCCGAAGGTGTGTTCGTCGGGTCGGGCATATTCAAGTCGGGTGACCCGGCCGCGCGTGCCCGCGCGATCGTGGACGCGACGACCTATTTCAACGATCCGGACATGATCGGCAAGGTGTCGCGCGGGCTCGGTGACGCGATGGTCGGCATCGAGATGGACAAGCTTCCCGCGAGCGACAGGCTGGCCTCCAGGGGCTGGTAGCCGGGTCGAGCATGCTCAAGGCAGGGGTGGTCGCGCTGCAGGGCGACGTTCGAGAGCACGCACGCGCTCTGGAGTCGGCAGGTGCCACACCCGTCGAGGTGCGCTACGCGGACGAGCTCGCGGCGGTAGACGTCTTGGTCATGCCCGGTGGGGAGTCGACGACGATCGGCAAGCTCTTGGACCGCTTCGATCTCCTCGGCCCATTGAAGGACCGGGTCGCCGGCGGTATGCCGCTATACGGCACATGCGCGGGACTGATCCTGATGGCAAACCGCCTCGTGGGGCGGGACGACGCACCGCACCGGCTGGGCGTGATGGACGTCGCGGTGGAGCGCAACGCCTATGGGCGTCAGGTGGATTCGTTCGAGACCGATCTCACGATCGACGGCCTCGAACGTCCTTTCCGGGCCGTCTTCATCCGGGCTCCGATCATCGACGACCCGGGGCCGGGCGTCGACGTCCTCGCGTCGCACGAAGGTGCGCCCGTGCTGGTACGGCAGGGCACGTTGTGGGGCTCGACGTTCCACCCTGAGATGACGGGAGACAATAGGGTCCACGCGATGTTCGTCGATCACGCGAGGCAGGTCATCTGATGTCGGGTCATTCCAAGTGGGCCACGATCAAGCGCAAGAAGGGCGCGAACGACGCGGCACGCGCGAAGGTGTGGTCGAAGCTGCTTCGTTTCGTCGAGGTTGCGGCGCGTGCAGGCGGAGGCAACCCGGACGGCAACCCGACGCTCGCCACGGCGATACAGAAGGCGAAAGGCGCGTCGGTCCCGAACGACAACATCCAGAGGGCGATCAAGCGCGGGACGGGCGAGCTCGCGGGCGAGGCGTACGAGGAGACGTCGTACGAGGGCTACGGCCCCGGCGGTGTCGCGCTGCTGGTCAGCTGCCTGACGAACAACCGCAACCGCACGTCCCAGGACGTGCGGGCTGCGTTCAACGGACGCGGCGGCAAGCTTGCCGAGCCCGGCGCGGTGGCATGGATGTTCGAGCCGAAGGGGTTGCTGGTCGTCACAGGCTCGTCCGAAGAAGACGTCTTCTTGGTCGCAGCCGATGCGGGGGCCGAAGACGTGCGCGGGTCCGACGACGGCATCGAGGTCGTCACACCGCCCGATGCTCTCGGCGCGGTGCGCGATGCATTGACGGCCGCAGGGATGGTCGTCGAATCCGCCGAGCTCACGCAGATACCGAAGACGACCACGCCGCTGGACGAGACCGATGCAAAGAAGGTTCTGAGCCTGATCGACGCGCTCGACGAGCTGGACGACGTCCAGGACGTCTACGCGAACTTCGACATCTCCGACGATGTCCTCGCCGCGATCGCTTCCTAGCGATCCGGCTCTGTCCGCGATCGCAGAGCAGCTCCATCGAGCGCGCGGCGCATCAACGATCGTCGACCGGGATCTGACTCTCGTCTGGGTGTCCGACGAGCTTCGCAAGCTGTTCGGCAACCCGAGCGACGAAGAGCTCAAGATCGGTCACAACATCGTCGAGGCCTACATGACCGGCTGCTGGTCGCGCTTCATCACGTTCGAGAGCCAGATGAAGATGTTTTTCGAGGACTTCCCCCGCGTGATGCATGTGCTGCCCGGGGGCAAGGACGAGCTCAAGGCTCTGGTCAAGGCGTGCTGGCCCCGTTGGCCTCAGGCCCAAGAGTTTTTGAACCCGTCCGATGTAAACCTGGACGAGGTGATCGATCAACTGTTCCAAGGGATCGAGCCGGTCGAGCCACCACCGTTCTATACGAACCAGTTCGAGTTCCTGCAGGGCAATCTCCCGCCCGCCACGATCACCGAGTTCTACCTCCGTCTCGTCGACGAGAACGGCCAACGGATCGGGTCGGTGATCATGTTCGACCCTGCTCTTCCCGCGACCGTCATGAGCCTCGTCGCGCGCGGCGACGAAGAGATGTACGGCCGAATGGCACGGCTCGTGCAGCCGGGACGCCACAAGGCTGCGGTGCTGTTCGCCGACCTGCAGGCTTCTGCGGTGCTGTCTCGCCGGCTTCCCAGCGCGGCTTACTTCAAGCTGGTCCGTGCCATCACGACCGCGATGGACGAGGTCGTTGTTGCCGAGAAAGGCATCGTCGGCAAGCACGCGGGTGACGGGGTGACTTCGTTCTTCCTGTGTGAGGACCTCGGATCCGATTCGGCCGCCGCGAGTGCCGCGATACGAGCGGCCCGCAAGATCACCGAAGCTGCCGCGCGCGCGGCGAAGGAGGTCGGCGACGAGACCGGGCTGATCGAGTCCGCCGACTGCGCGGTGAACGTCGGACTCCACTGGGGCGGCGCGCTCTACATGGGCCAGCTCGTCACCGGCGGACGTCTCGAGGTGACCGCGTTGGGAGACCGGGTCAACGAGGCCGCCCGTATCCAGGCTTCCGCCCGCGACGGGGAGGTGCTGGCATCCAAGAGCCTGATCGAGCACCTCGCCGACGAGGATGCGGCCGCCCTAGGCGTGGACCCCGACGGCGTCATCTACCGCACGATCGCGGAGCTGTCGGCCGCGCCGGAGAAGGCGGTGCGCGACGCCGGAGGCATCCCGGTCACGGTCCTGTAGCTCCTCGGCCGTTAACGCCGGTAACGGACGTCGCTCCGGCGGCTCCGCAAGACGTGGGTTGTTCACGCGCGTTTCCGTCCAGGAGAGGAGCGCAGGCGGCTCCGCAAGACGTGCGTTGTTCACGCGCGTTTCCGTCCAGGAGAGGAGCGCAGGCGGCGATGTCCCTCCCGGCGAGTTACGCCCCCCGGCGAAGCCGGCGGGTGGATGTCTGAGCTTAGGGAGGGAGCGTCGCCGCCGGAGCGACGTTCGGGCCGCGCGCCGCGGGCCGAAAACCACGTTTGTGAGAGGGGTCTCCGGTAGGCTGCAGCGAACAGGCGTTCGCTAGTCACAGGAGGACCGGTGCGGGTACTGGGGGTCGACCCCGGCTTCGCGACGATGGGCGTCGCGGTCGTCGAACGAGACGGTGGAGCGCTGCGCGCCCTGTCTATCGGTGCGCTGCGAAGCCCCAGGGGTGGGACGCAGGCGGCTCGGCTCGCCTATCTGTGGCGGGAGGTCGCCGCGTTGATCGACGAGCTGTCGCCCGACGTCATGGCGATCGAGCGGGTCTTCTTCAACGCGAACGTCCGCACGGCGATGGCGGTCGGTCAATCTTCCGGCGTCGCGCTGGCGGCCGCGGCCCAGGCAGGCCTCGAGGTGCACGAGTACACACCTCCCGAGGTCAAGCAATCGGTGGTCGGGGTCGGGAACGCTTCCAAGCAGCAGGTCCAGACGATGGTTGCCGCCGTGCTGGGGCTGGGCACTCCTCCCGAGCCGCCGGACGCGGCCGATGCATGTGCCCTGGCTATCTGCCACATCAACCGCGGGGGCCTGGCGGCTGCGCTCGCTAAGCAGGTCGCTCGATGATCGGCTTCCTCGACGGGATCGTCGCGAGCAAGGCGGCTGACCACTGTTTCCTGGCGGTCAACGGGGTCGGGTACAAGGTCGCATGCTCGTCACAGACCCTCGGCGCGCTGCCGCGCGAGGGCGAACGCGCCAAGGTCTGGACCCACACGCACGTCCGCGAGGACGTCCTCGCGTTGTTCGGTTTCGCGACGGAGGCCGAGCAGCGGATCTTCGAGGCCTTGCTCGGCGTTTCGGGCGTGGGGCCGAAGGTCGCGTTGCAGATGTGTTCTGCCTTCACTCCGGAAGCTTTCCGCAAGGCGTTGGTCACCGACGACGTCGCTGCGATCTCGTCCGTCCCCGGGATCGGCAAGAAGACCGCGCAGCGCGTGCTGCTCGATCTCAAAGAGAAGCTCGAGCTGCCCGACCTCGCGCTCGTCGGCACCCGACCGGACGCCTGGGCGCAGGCGCGCTCGGCGCTCGAGAACCTCGGGTACTCGCCCGGTGAGGTACGGGCCGCTCTGGGCGAGGTGCAACCGTCCGCCGAGGACCCCGTCGAAGAAGTGATCAAGTCCGCGCTCAGGGTGCTCGCGTCGTGACGGACGAGGTGCTCGCGGCAGCAGCGGTCGACCCGGTAGAGCGAGAGGCAGAGCGCTCGCTGCGGCCGAAGACGCTCGACGAGTTCGTCGGGCAGCCGGAGCTCAAGGAGCACCTGAGCATCGTTCTCGAGGCAGCGCTCGAGCGTCGCGAGCCGGTGGGTCACGTGCTGCTGTCGGGCCCGCCGGGACTCGGCAAGACGAGCCTCGCGCACGTGATCGCCCACGAGATGGGTGCCGACATCCGCCCCACCTCGGGCCCGGCGCTGGAACGGGCGGGGGACCTCGCGGCGATCCTGACGAACCTCGACGAGTCCGGCGTCTTGTTCATCGACGAGATCCATCGTCTGCCGCGCACGGTCGAAGAGGTCCTGTATCCCGCGATGGAGGATTTCCAGCTCGATCTCGTCATCGGCAAGGGCCCGAGCGCCCAGACCATCCGCCTCGACGTGCCCCGCTTCACCCTCGTCGGCGCGACGACCCGCGCCGGCCTGATCACCGGTCCGCTGCGCAGTCGCTTCGAGCTAGCGGAACGGCTCGACCATTACCCCGCCGAAGACCTCGAGCTGATCATCGCCCGCAGCGCGCGCATCCTGGGGGTCGAGCTCGACCGCGAGGGGGCGAGTGAGATCGCCCGCCGGTCGCGCGGCACACCTCGCATCGCGAACCGGCTGTTGCGCAGGGTGCGGGACTTCGCGCAGGTGCGAGCCGGGGGGTCGATAGACGGCCCGACCGCGAGGGACGCGCTTGCCGTGTTCAAGGTCGACGACAAGGGGCTCGACAAGACCGACGGCGCCATCCTCGACGCGCTGATCGGCCGTTTCGGCGGAGGCCCCGTCGGCCTCTCCACCCTCGCGGTCGCGGTCGGCGAGGAGCCCGACACGATCGAAGACGTCTACGAGCCGTTCCTGATGCAGCTCGGCTTCATCCGCCGGACCCCGCGGGGCCGGGTGGCGACGGAGGCGGCGTTCGCTCACGTGGGGGCTACCCCGACCAAGAGCGCTGCGCGGCTGTTCCAGTCGTAGCGGCTGCTCGACCCGCGTCCGACGCCCGCTTCGCCACGGGCCGGCTGCGGCGCCCCTGGTACGATCGCTGCCGAGCCGCACCTCGCGGCTCGAATCGCGTTAGACCACCGATGACGAAGGGGAAGTGACGCCCGTGGAGTCAGGACTTTCGAGTCTCGTGTTCCTGGGGCTGTTGATCGGCATCTTCTATTTCATGCTGATCCGGCCGCAGAAGAAGCGCATGGAGAACCACCGACGACTGGTCGAGAGCGTAGGGATCGGCGACCAGGTCATCACGATGACCGGCCTGTACGGGACCGTACGTACGATCGGCGAAGACGACATGGAGCTCGAGATCGCACCCGGGACGACGGTGCGGTTCCTCAAGTCGGCGATCGGTCGCCGGGTCGGAGACGAGACCGGGATCGAGTCCACCGTCGACGTGACCGAGTAGGGCCCCCATCGTGAGGTCTGCTCGCCGCTACAAGATCAACCTCTTCCTTTCTCTGCTCGTCGCGTTCGGCGGGCTTGCTGCCGTGCTCGCCACCGGGATGCAGCCTCGCCTCGGTCTCGACCTCGAGGGCGGCATCAGCGTGATCCTGACCGCGGAAGCGGAATCGGGCGAGGAGGTCGACGAGGAGGTCCTGCAACAGACGGTCGAGATCATCAGGCAGCGGATCGATGCGTTCGGCGTCGCCGAGCCCGAGGTCAGCGCCGCCGGTACGAACAACATCCTGATCCAGCTCCCCGGAGTCGAGAACGAAGAGCGCGCGCTGGAGTTGATCGGCAGCACGGCCCAGCTCACCTTCCGCCAGGTCGAGGAGATCATCCCGCCCGGGAAGAAGAACCCGCCCGAGGTCACGGAGGAGAGAGGGTCGGCGGTGAACGACCAGGAGGTCGTGTACCCGTCCGCCGAGGACGACGGCGAGGACGTGCTCTATCGGCTGAAGCCCGCGGTGCTGACGGGAGACGTGGTCGAGAACGCCGAAGCCGTCAACGACACGACCACGGGGCTGGGGTGGCGCGTGTCGATCGAGATGGACGACAGCGGGCGCGACCGGTGGGCGGACTTCACCGCGGAGCTCGCGTGCCTGCGCGACCAGGGCGAGCAGGTAAAGAGCCAGGTAGCTATCGTCCTCGACGGCCAGGTGCAGTCGGCCGCGGGCATGGACCCCCAGGTCCAGTGTGACGTCGGTATCCGCGGCGGCGGCACCGAGATAAACGTTGCCGACGGTGCCGAGGCCAAGCAGCTCGCGCTGGTGCTACGGACCGGCGCGCTACCTCTCACGCTGGAGCAGTCGGAGGTGCAGAAGATCTCTCCGAGCCTCGGACGGGACTCGCTGAACGCAGGTCTGCAGGCGGGCATCCTGGGGCTGGCGCTCGTGATGATCTACGTCTTGGTCTACTACCGGGCTCTCGGTCTCGTGATCTGGCTCGGCCTCGCGGTCTTCACCGCGGTCCTCTACACGATGCTCGCGATCCTCGGCGAGACATCGGGATTGTCGTTGAGCCTCGCCGGTATCGCCGGCGTGATCGTCTCCGTCGGTGTCACGGCCGACTCCTACATCGTGGCATTCGAGCGCGTGAAGGACGAGGCTCGTTCGGGCAAGAGCGTTCGCGCCGCCGTCGACCGCGGCATGGCGCGCGCGTTCAAGACGATCCTGGTGGCGGACTTCGTCACCGGGGCCGCCGCGTTCATCCTGTTCCTGCTCGCGGTCGGGCCGGTGCGTGGATTCGCCCTGACCCTCGGCCTCGCAACGCTCGCGGACATCCTCATCGCGTATTTCTTCACCCGTTCTGCGGTCAACCTAATGGCCCGAACGAAGATGTTCTCGTCCGGTCGCTTCATAGGCGTCCGTGAGGCGCTGGGGGTCGAAGCGTGACCGGCGGCCTCGGCCGCCTCTACCGCGGCGGCACGAACATCGACTTCATCGGCCGCCGCAAGCTGTGGTTCGCGCTCTCCGGCGTGGCGGTCGCTCTGTGTCTGCTCCTTCTGGGGACGCGGGGCCTCAACTACGGGATCGAGTTCGAGGGAGGCGTCGCGATCAACGCGCTGATCGACGACGACGGCCCGCTGGCCGATGCGTCCGTGCCCGAGGTCGAACAGGCGGTCAGGGAGGCGCTCGAGCCGGTCGGCGCGGAGGACGCGCAGGTGCAGATCGCAACCGACGACGAGGGTCGTCACGTGATCGTGCAATCGAAAGAGGTCGCCGACCCCGAGCGCCAGCAGGACGCGGTCAACGCCGTCGCCGACGCGGTCGGGAGCCCGATCGAAGCAACGGACAGCTCCCGGATCGGCAGCAAGTGGGGGGCCGAGATCACCCGCAAGGCCGTGCGCGCCCTGGTCATCTTCGTCCTCGTGGTTCTGCTGTTCATCTCGTGGCGCTTCGAATGGAAGATGGCAGTGTCCGCGGTCGCCGCGCTCGTGCACGACCTGCTGATCACGGCGGGTGTCTACTCTTTCGTTGGCTTCGAGGTGACGCCGTCGACGGTGATCGCGATCCTGACGATCCTCGGTTATTCCCTCTACGACACGGTTGTCGTCTTCGACAAGGTCGAGGAGGACGCGTCGCTGTTCGCCACGTCCGGGAAGATGACCTATGCGGACGCCGCCAACCGAGCCCTGAACGAGGTCTTCATGCGTTCGCTGAACACCTCGCTCTCGTCGATATTGCCCGTCGCGGCCCTGCTGTTCGTCGGTGCAGGGTTCCTCGGAGCGAGCACGCTGAAGGACCTCTCGCTCGCCCTGCTCGTCGGCCTCATCATCAGCACCTATTCGTCCGTGTTCTTCGCTACTCCGCTGCTGACGGTGCTGAAGGAGCGCGAGCCGAAGTACCAGGCGACGCGGGAGCGCCTGCGTCGTATCGAGCAACGCGCCACGCCTGCGGTCGCAGCGGCCGGTGGCTCGACGGCGCCGGCCCGCAACGCGGGCGAGGGCGCCTCCCCCGATGCCTCGCCGGCCGCGACGTCCACGAGAACCAAGACCGCGACGCAGACGCGGGCGAGGGCGGGCTCGAAGAAAGCGAAGCGGCGCAAGCGCCGCTAGCGGACGGATGCCGTACGCGCCGGACCACGACTGGCTGAAGGAACACATCCGCGACATCGCCGATTTCCCGAAGCCGGGGGTCACCTTCAAAGACATCACACCCCTGCTCGCGAACAAGAAGGCGTTCACCTACACGATCGACGCGATTGCGCACCATTACGATCGTGACGAGATCGACAAGGTGCTCGGGATAGAGGCGCGCGGCTTCATGGTCGCAGCCCCCCTGGCATACCGCTTCACCGCCGGCCTGATCCCGGTGCGCAAGAAGGGCAAGCTCCCGTGGCAGGTGGAGTCGCAGAGCTATTCCCTCGAATACGGCGAGGATCATCTCGAGATCCATCGCGACGCGATCACCCCCGGCGAGCGCATCCTGATCGTGGACGACGTGCTTGCCACCGGTGGGACGGCGCGCGCGACGGCGGAGCTGACCGAGACCTGCGGGGGCAAGGTCAGCGGTATCGCGATGATCATGGAGCTCGCGTTCCTCGGCGGCCGCGACCGGCTCGGCGGCTACGACGTGCTCAGCCTGCTCACCTACTGAACCGCACCGTCCTCCTACAATGAGTCATGGCCTCTGGCGAGGAGATCGACGTACCTCATAAGGCTTCCACCGCCACGGATGCGCCCGAGCCGGGCCCGCCCGCCGCGGGCGTGCCGGTGAAGGTCGAGGCGCCTCCGGCACCGCGGGCTCCGACCGACGGCCGAGGTGTCAAGGCGGTGCTCAAGAAGGTCCGTTCGACGCGGCCCGATTCTCTGGCTCCGTTCGACCAGCTGGTCCGCGAGGTCCGCGCACGACGACCGAAGGCAGATCTCAAGAAGATCGAGCGGGCTTACCTGATCGCCGAGAGGGCGCACACGGGACAGGTCCGGAAATCCGGCGATCCGTTCATCAGCCATCCGGTCGGCGTCGCGACGATCCTCGCGCAGCTGGGACTCGACGAAGAGACGGTGGCCGCGGCGCTCCTCCACGACGCGGTCGAGGACACGGAGCTGTCACTCGCCGACGTCGAGACCGAGATGGGCTTCCAGATCGCGACCTTGATCGACGGGGTCACGAAGCTCGACAAGATCCGCTATCGCTCGGCGGAGCAGACGCGAGCCGACAACCTCCGCAAGATGATCGTCGCGACCGCTCGTGACGTACGTGTGCTGCTGATCAAGATCGCGGATCGTCTCCACAACATGCGGACGCTCGAGCCGTTGGCGCGCGATAAGCGGGACATGATCGCTCGCGAGACGCTCGAGATATACGCGCCGCTCGCGCACCGTCTCGGGATGTATGCGATCAAGTGGGAGATGGAGGACCTCGCGCTCAAGACGCTGCATCCGAAGCGGTACGAGGAGATCGAGACCTTGGTCCACGACCGCCAGCCGGAGCGCGAGCGCGCGCTCGAGCAGGTGTCGAATGAGATCGCCGGCAAGCTACGTGAGGTCAAGATCAAGGCCGAGGTGTCGGGACGGCCGAAGCACCTGTATGCGATCTACGAGAAGATCGTCCTGCGGGGCAAGGAGTTCAACGAGATCTTCGACCTCGTTGGGGTCCGCGTCGTGGTCGACAGCGTGAAGGACTGCTACGCCACGCTCGGCGCTCTGCACACCCTCTACACGCCGATCCCGGGCCGGTTCAAGGACTACATCGCGATGCCCAAGTTCAACATGTACCAGTCCCTGCATACGACCGTCATGGGTCACGGTGGACGTCCGGTCGAGATCCAGATCCGAACGCGCGACATGCATCGAGCGGCAGAGTCGGGCATCGCGGCGCATTGGCTGTACAAGGAGCAACGCCGCGGCAAGGTCCCGGAGGAAGAGATCGCGTGGCTGCAGCGGATGATGGACTGGCAGAAGGAATCCGCCGACCCCAAGGACTTCATGGAGTCCTTGAAGATCGACCTCTACGCCGACGAGGTCTTCGTCTTTACACCGAAGGGCGACGTCATCGCGTTGCCCCGCGGCGCGACTCCGCTGGACTTCGCCTATGCGATCCACACGGAGGTCGGGCACCGCACGGTCGGGGGCCGCGTGAACGGCAAGCTCGTGCCTCTGAGCCACGAGCTCGTCTCGGGGGACTCCGTCGAGATCATCACGTCGAAAGGCGCGGCCTCGCCGTCGCGCGACTGGCTCCAGATCGTTGCCACGCCACGTGCACGCAACAAAATCCGCCAGTGGTTCGCGCGCGAGCGACGGGAGGACGCGTTGGCGCAGGGGCGCGACGCACTGGTCTCCGCGATGCGCAAGCAAGGGCTGCCGGTGGACAAGATCGCGAAGGGCAGCGTCCTGCAGGAGATCGCGGCGGACCTGCACTATGCAGATCTCGAGACCATGCACGTCGCGATCGGCGAAGGCCACCTGTCTCCGCAGTCGGTTACGACGCGGGTCATCCGGCTGTTCGAACCGGCTCCCGAGCCCGAACAGGTCACCGAGGAGGTCAGGCGGCGGCGGCCTGCCCGCCGCGGCAAGGGCGTCATCGTCGAAGGTATGGACGATCTGCTCGTGCGGCTGGCGCGTTGTTGCACTCCGGTGCCCGGCGACCGCATCGTCGGCTTCCTCACGCGCGGCCGCGGCGTGTCGGTGCATCGGGACGACTGCCCGAACGCGAAGGTGCTGTCGGACACCGACCACAACCGAATGATCGACGTGTGGTGGGACAACCGTCAGCAAGGGACGTTCGTGGTCGCGATCCAGATCGAGGCCCTCGACCGCACGAAGCTGCTCCGTGACGTCACCACGACGATCTCCGACCATGGGATCCAGATCGTGTCGTCCGCGACCCGCTCGGGCAAGGACGGCATCGCCACGCTGTCGTTCACGTTCGAGCTCGCCGACCCCGCGCACCTCGAGCACCTCATCACGTCGATCAAGGGCATCGATTCGGTCTTCGACGCGTACCGCGTGGTCCCGTCCGGCGCCAGATCCTGATCCGATCGTGTCGCTGCCTCCTCGCCCGGCGCGCGGGCGGTCTCTCCGCTGCCTCGCCGTCTTGTCGCTGCTGACGGCTTGCACCCCGGCCGACCTGATGGGAGCGAGCCCGGAGGACGTCGTCTCGGCCTACGAGACCCACCTGGAGTTCATCGGAGCGTGGCACGCCGGAGACCACGACGCCATGTCGGGGTTGCTCGCGCAAGAAGACGCCGAACGATGGACGGCCGAGCGGTTCGAGACGGCGATCGAAGCGGTGACTTCCCACGCCGACATCGAAGAGGTCGATCTGCATGCCGACGACGTGGTTCCTTCGGAGAACGACGCGTCCGACGGCAGCGAGACCTTCGACTACGCGATCGAATATGTGTCGGCGGCCGTCGACGCGACCGGCGTGCTGGATGGACGGTTGCCGGTCGTGTTCGACGATGACGAAGATCGTTGGGTGATCGAGTGGGATCGTTCGCTGCTCCTGCCCGGCATCGTGGGAGCACGGCGCTTGGACCTGCAGCGCACCTGGCCCCGGCGCGCCGCGATCCTCGACCGCAGCGGGCGCAAACTGGCACGCGGAGGTGCCGTCGGGAGGCGCTATCCGTTCGGAGCGACCGCGGGGACGACGATCGGTCACATCGGCGTCGTCGGGAAGAAGACCGTGGCGGAGCATCCCGACCACGAGGTCGGTGACCTCGTCGGCGAGTCCGGCATCGAGGAAGGATTCGAAGAACGTCTCGCAGGGACGCCGACGACGAAGCTCGTGGTCCTCGGCCGCAAAGCCAAGCGCCTCGAGGTCCTCGCCTCGCAGCGCGGTTCGCCGGCGGCCCCGCTGCGGACGACGCTGGACATACGCGTGCAACAGGCCGCGGAGGCCGCGTACGGCTCCACGACCGGTGGCGCCGTCGTCCTCGATCCCGCCACGGGCGACATCCTGGCCGCGGTCGCGTCGTCGCCGTTCGGGCCCCAGAACTACGTCGGCGTCGCGGGGATCGAGCCTTTCAACCGCGCCCTCTCGGGTCTGTACCCCCCCGGGTCGGCCCAGAAGGTCGTCACGGCCGCGGCAGCTCTCGACAGCGGAAAGGTCAAGACGACCACGCAGTTGACGGGCCCGGCCGAGTACAAGGGCGTGCGCAACTTCGAGTCGGGTGAGTTCGGCACGCTCTCGTTCGCCAGCGCGTTGCACAACAGCGTCAACACGGCTTTCGCTCAGGTCGCGGAGCGACTCGGTGCGAAACGCATCACCCGTTATGCGGAGCTGTTCGGGTTCAACCGCGAGCCGGCGATGCCGTTGGGGGCCGCGCGATCTTCATTCCCCGTGCCGGAAGACCACGGCGACCTGATGTGGGGAGCCATAGGTCAAGCTCAGGTCGTCGCGACGCCGCTACAGATGGCGACGATCGCGGCCACGATCGCGAACGGCGGCAAGCGCATGGAGCCACGCGTGACGATGCGCGCGCCGAAAGCGGGAGAGCGCGTGGTGTCGCGCAAGACGGCACGGACGATGACCGAGCTGATGGAAGGCGTGGTCCAGGGTGGCACGGGTGTCGGTGCGCAGATCCCGGGTGTGCGGGTGGCGGGCAAGACGGGAACCGCCGAGGTCGACGTCGGTGGGGAGCGAAGAAACCACGCGTGGTTCGTGTGCTTCGCGCCCGCCGGCAACCCGAAGGTGGCGGTAGCGGTGGTGTCGGAGTACGGGGGAGTCGGGGGTCAGGTCGCCGCCCCTCTAGCCCGCGCCATCCTCAGCGCGGTGTTGCCGCTGGTCCGATGATGCGAGCCACGACATGAGGGCGGTCGTGCAGCGGTCGGGTCCCGCGTCCGTCGCGGTCGCGGGCGACGTCGTCGGGTCGATCGACGCGGGAGTCGTGCTGCTCGTTGCAGTGTCCCCGGACGACAGCGACCGGGAGGCGAAGTGGCTCGCGGACAAGGTCGCGAACCTGCGGATCTTCTCCGACGACGAGGGAAAGATGAATCGCTCCCTGCTGGACGCGGGCGGTGAGGCGCTCGTCGTGTCGCAGTTCACGCTCTACGGCGACGCGCGGAAAGGACGCCGCCCCTCGTTCATCCGCGCCGCGCAGGGCGCGGAAGCGGCGAGGCTCTACGAGAAAGTGATCGCCGAGCTGGGGCTGCTCGGCGTTACGTGCGCGTCGGGAGAGTTCGGCGCCGACATGCAGGTGAGCCTCGTCAACGACGGACCCGTAACGATCCTGCTCGATTCGGAAAAACGCTTCTGAGTAGCAGCGGAGCTTTGGTCGATTCTCGCAACCGCGCGGCGAGGGGGACTAAGGGCGCGCTGCCGCAGGTTGTCCCCGTATCGGAACAGCCAGCTTCCCCGTCACACTGAGCAGCGCGTCGACGCAATAAGCAAGATCGATCCCCGCACCGTCCCATTGCGTCTGGCAGGTCTCTTTGTCGATGTCCAAGCCGGCGTGCTCGTTGTCCTCGACGATCCGCGTCATGTCACCATGCCCGAGCGCGGGGGAGCGAGGGATCAGGTGGCCTTCGGGATTGAAGAACGACAAGCTCATGTCCTCGTTGATCTGGATCTTGAAGCCGCCTTCGTGGACCAGACGGTGGTGATGCCAGCACAGCAGCGCCAGGTTCTCTAGCTTGGTCTCGCCGAGATAGACCCAGTGGACGACGTGGTGTGCTTCGAGGAACCGTTTGCGGTCGCATCCCGGGAACACGCAGCATGCATCGCGTTTCTCGAGCGCCTTTCGCATCCGCGGCGAGACGACGCGCTTCCTGCGCCCCAGGTCTTTGAGCTCGCCGTCTCCTTCGAAGTAGCTCTCCAGCGCGCAGTCGCAGGTGAGGCGCCGCGCGGTCTCCGATGCCAGCGTGGGACCGTCGGTGACCTCGCAACGCTCGCCGGTCCCGTTGAGCAGCGACATCACGTCGACGTGGACGGCGACCTTCGGGATGACCACGGGCCGTTGCGTCCCACGACGGGTTCCGTGCAGCGCGGCGCGTGCCACCTCCGTCAGCGCATCGGCACATAGCTGCTCGACGGTCGTGTCCTTGACGGTTTCTTGATCGAGCTCGTCGCGCAGGGTCTGCTCCGCGGCTTCCAGCGCGGCGACCAGGATCTGTCCCTCTTCCGGGGAAAGCTTGCCGGTGATGCGCAGGAATCCATCGTCGTCGAAGTAGTAGTGGAGACAGCGTTGTGTATGGCGGGCCTCCGCGAGCTCCGCCTCGGCGCGATCGAGAAACCCCTTGTAGGCCCGCATGACCCTCTGTAGCTGTCCCGCGGTGGTGTAGCGAGCCATGTTGAGGAACTCCGCTTCGACCTCCGGCGTCGCGCACGGCACCATGACCCGCACCTGCCAGTAGGAGAGTTCGCCGCGACCGAATGCGGCCGCGATCTGGGGAAGCTCGCGGAGCTTCCGGGCGACCCGCACGTGATGGCGTGCATCTGCCGGGGTCACCCCCAGCCGCCACGCGACCCACTCGGCGAGGGTCTTCGCGCCGTGGTCGCCCCATCCCTCGAGCTCGTCGAAGGAGGCGATGTCGTCGATCAGCCGGGCCATCGCCGCGTTGATGTGCGAGCCTGCCTCGCCGATCGCCGTATCCACCGCGGCCACCCGCCGGCGCCGCTCCACCTCGTCGACCTCCAGGGGAGGCAGCTTGTGGCCGAGATCTCCGGTAACGAACATATGTTCGATACTAGGCGATCCGGCGCAACCAAGTCAAGGGAAAATGGGCCCGGTACTCACTTTTTTGCTGATTTGCGGTGGTCGGTCCGCCCGCCCGTGCCGGACGGGGGATGGAGGCCGGGTCGTCGGTCCGCCCACCCCTGGTCTACGGGTAGGTCTTGCGCTCGCGACGTCGTGCTGCGCGAAGCTTCGGGGCGAGCGCGGTCCCTAGTCCTTCAGAACCCTCCGCGCGGCGTCGGCGACCGCTGCAGGGGTCAGCCCGTACTGGACCAGGAGCTCGTCGGGCTTTCCGGAGGTCGCATAGGTGTCTCCGATGTTGACGAACGCGAGCCGCGTCGGTTTGCGCTCCGCGACCACCATCGCTACGGTCGCGCCCAGCCCGCCGTAGGCGAGATGCTCCTCCGCGACGACCAGGCCGCGCGTCTCGTTCGCGGCGCGCTCGATCGCCTCGACGTCGATCGGCTTGACCGTGTGCATGTCGATCACACGCGCCGCGACCCCCTCGTCCGCCAGCGTCTCCGCCGCGTCCAGGGCCATCGCGACCATGATCCCGTTCGCGATCAGCGTGACGTCGCCGCCGTCTCGCAGGGTGTTGGCCTTGCCGAGGTGGAAGTCGGGCCCGGCGGGGTACACGACGGGGACCTTCGGGCGCCCGCAGCGCAGGAAAACGGGGCCGACGTGATCGATCATCGTTCTCGTCGCGGCCGCCGCGGAGGGTCCGTCCGCGGGGACGACGACCGCGAACCCTGGAAGTGAGCACGCGAGAGCCACGTCTTCGATCGCCATCTGCGACGGGCCGTCCTCGCCGATCGAGATGCCCGCGTGGGTGCCGACGAGCTTCACGTTCTGGTTCGGGAACGCGATGGACATCCGGATCTGGTCGAACGCGTTGGACAACAGGAACGTCGAGAACGATGCCGCCACCGGGATCTTCCCGCACGCCGCGAGTCCCGCTGCGATCCCGACCATGTTCGATTCCGCGATCCCGACGTTGAAGAAGCGATCCGGGTACCGCGCCATGAAGTGGTTCGTGAAGGTCGAGTTGTTGACGTCGCCGTCGACGACGACGATACGGTCGTTGTCGGCGCCGAGCTCTGCCAGCGTCTCGCCAAACGCCTCGCGGGTCGCGGCCCCTTCCGGCAGGTCCAACCTCGTCAATCCGAAGCTCACGGTGTCGCTCCGATCTCTGCAAGCGCAGCCGCTTCGTCGTCCGCCGGGATCGGCTTGCCGTGCCACTTGTCCTGGCCCGCCTCCAGCAGCGCCACACCCTTGCCCTTGATCGTGTTCGCGACGATCACCTGAGCGCCGCCCGCCATCGAGCGCGCCCAGTCGAACGCGTCCTGGACCTCTTCGAGCGAATGTCCGTCGATCGTGCGACCGGCGAGCCCGAATGCTTGGAGCTTCTCGTCGAGCGGGTCGAGCGGCTGGATCTCGTCGACGCGGCCGGTCTGCTGGTTGCCGTTACGGTCGATTATCAACGTCAGGTTGTCGAGGGCGTGATTGCCCGCGTACATCGCCGCCTCCCACACTTGTCCTTGCTCGCTCTCTCCGTCTCCCACCATCACGTAGACGCGGTAATCGCGCCCGTCCAGCTTCGCCGCCAGAGCGTGGCCGATGCCGATCGAGTACCCCTGCCCGAGCGAGCCGGTCGAAGCCTCGACACCGGGGAGGCGGCACATGTTCGGGTGCCCCTCCAGCGGAGAACCGAGCGCGCGCAACGTGAGGAGGTCGTCGACGGGGAAGTAACCCGCCTCGGCGAGAACCGCATACAGCGCCGGCGCGCCGTGTCCTTTCGAGAGGATGAACCGATCGCGGTCGGGGTCGTCGGGGTTCTGCGGGTCGTAACGAAGCACGCCACCGAAATACAGCACGGTCAGTATCTCGACCATCGACAGCGACGTCGACGGGTGCCCGGACGCAGCTTTCGTCGTCGCTTCGACGATGTGCTTGCGCAGTCTTCTCGCTATCGCTTCCAGTTCTTCGTTATCGACGCGACGACCTACCGGCATCTAACCTCCCTGACGAACGCCGGTGTCTTTTCTATCAGGCGAGCGATGTCCGGGGTCGTCGTTCGGCAGGCAACTAGACTCCCGCCGATGTCCGAGCAAGAAACATCTTTCCGCGCGCCCCGAGGCACCTACGACCTGCTGCCGCCGGCGTCGCTCGAGTGGCGCCACGTGATGGGCCTCGCGATGGATGTTTTCGCGCTCTCCGGCTACGACCCCGTGGAGACGCCGATCTTCGAGCACACGGAGGTGTTCGAGCGAGGGGTCGGCGAGGCGACCGAGGTCGTCGGCAAACAGATGTACACGTTCACCGATCGCGGCGACCGCTCGTTGACGTTGCGCCCCGAGGGGACCGCGCCCGTCGTGCGCGCCGTCCTCGAGCACAACCTCCACAGAGGGCCCCTTCCGCTGAAACTCGCCTACGCCGGGCCGATGTTCCGCCAGGAGCGTCCGCAGAAAGGGCGATACCGGCAGTTCTGGCAGGTCGGCATCGAGGCGATCGGCGTAGACGCCGCCGCTCTCGACGCGGAGGTGATCGAGCTTGGCCAGCGGTTCCTGCGCGACTGCGGTGTCGAGACGACGTTACTGCTCAACTCGATCGGTCACCTCGACCCCGACTGCCGCGGCGGATATCTGGCGGAGCTCCGGCGGTTCCTGCAGGCGCGGCGGGACGACCTCGCCGAGGACGATCGGGACCGGGTCGACAGGAACCCGTTGCGAACGTTCGACTCGAAGGAGCGGGCTACGGTCGCAGTCATGAAGGACGCACCTCTCATCACCGACCACCTGTGTGCAGATTGCGATGCGCACTTCGCCGCGGTCCGCGCTCTCCTCGGCGATCTCGAGGTCCCGTACGTTCTCGAGCCGCGCCTCGTGCGAGGGCTCGACTACTACACGCGCACCGCGTTCGAGTTCGTCTCCGGCGAGCTCGGGTCGCAGAACGCGGTCGGAGGCGGCGGGCGCTACGACGGCCTCGCGGAGAGCCTGGGAGGTGACGCGCTACCGGGGATCGGCTTCGCGCTGGGGATCGACCGGATCGTGATCGCACGCGGGACCCATGAGGTGCCGCGGCGCGTGCACGTCTACGTGGTCGCGGTGGGGGACGAGACCGCCGCGCGCGCCGCGCTGAAGCTGGCGACGCAACTGCGGCGTGCGGGCATCGGCGCCGACCTCGATCTCGCCGGAAGATCGATGAAGGGGCAGATGAAGCAGGCTTCCGGCTCGGGCGCGCGGTGGGCCGCGATCCTCGGCGAGCGTGAGCTTGCGTCCGGGAAGGCGACGCTCAAGGATCTGACGACTTCCGACCAGCGCGAGGTCGACGTCGACCAGGTGGCGGAGGTCGTGCGGCCATGATGCGGACTCACCGGTGCGGCGATCTGCGCGCGCAGGACGCGGGCGAAGAGGTGGCGTTGTGCGGTTGGGTCCATTCGCGGCGCGACCACGGCGGGGTGACGTTCATCGACCTGCGTGACACCTCGGGCCTCGTCCAGGTCGTCTTCAGCACCGACATCGACCATGCGACGCACGCGATCGCGCAGGACCTGCGCAGCGAGTGGGTCGTGCGGGTTACCGGTGCGGTCCGCGCGCGCCGCGAGGGGACGACGAACCCGCAGCTGCCGACGGGCGAGATCGAGGTGGCCGCCGGCGACCTGGAAGTGCTGTCGAAGGCCGAGACGCCTCCGTTCCAGATCGCAGAGCACCAGGACGTCGACGAGCAGCTCCGTCTGAAGTATCGCTATCTCGACCTGCGGCGGGAGGCGATGCAGGAGAACCTGCAACTGCGCCATCGCATCATCAGCGCCATCCGACGCTTCTTCGACGCCGAGGGTTTCGTAGAGATCGAGACTCCGGTGCTCACTCGTTCGACACCCGAGGGCGCGCGCGATTACCTGGTGCCTTCCCGGCTCCACCCCGGCGCGTTCTTCGCCCTTCCGCAGTCGCCACAGATCTTCAAGCAGCTCTTCATGGTGGCGGGACTCGACCGCTACTACCAGATAGTCAAGTGCTTCCGCGACGAGGACCTGCGCGCTGATCGCCAGCCCGAGTTCACGCAGCTCGACCTGGAGATGAGCTTCGTCGACGTCGACGACGTCCTCGACGTGACCGAGCGGATGTTCAAGTCGGTGTGGAGTGAGGTCCTCGGTGTGAAGCTTGGCGACTTCATAAGGCTCCCTTACGAGGAATCCGTCGATCGCTTCGGCGTCGACAAGCCCGACCTGCGCTTCGGGATGGAGCTGACCGACCTCGCGGAGGTCTTCGGGGGCACGGAGGTGAAGGTGTTCCGCTCGGTCCTCGACGAGGGCGGCGCCGTCAAAGCGATCATCGTCCCGGGGAAGGGTGAGGCGGGACGCAAGGAGCTCGACGCGCTGGTCGACGAGGCGAAGGCTCTCGGCGCGGGCGGTCTCGTTTGGGCCGGTGTGACACCCGACGGGCTCAAGTCACCGGTCGAGAAGTTCTTCTCCGACGACGAACGCCGCGGCCTCGTCGAGGCCACCGGTGCGGGCGCCGGTGACCTGATCCTGGTGGTAGCCGACAAGCGGCGGTCGATCGTGCACAAGGTGCTGGGCGCGCTGCGCGGCCGGTTGGCGCAGCGATACGACCTCATCCCGCAGCTGGACCGGTCGGACCCCGAGGCGTGGAAGTTCGCGTGGATCCTCGACTTCCCTTGGTTCGAGTGGAACGATGACGAGGGGCGGTGGGACTTCATCCATCACCCGTTCACCGGCGTCGTCCCCGAGACGCTCGAGCATTTCGAGACGGACCCCGGGAAGGTCGTGTCCAAGTCCTACGACATCGTCCTCAACGGGTGGGAGCTGGCGTCCGGAAGCATCCGTATCCACGACCGGGAGCTGCAGCAGCGGGTCTTCTCTGCGCTCGGCATCGGTTCGGAGGAGGCGCAGGCGCGCTTCGGCTTCCTCCTCGACGCGTTCCGCTACGGCGTTCCTCCGCACGGAGGGATCGCGCCGGGTATCGATCGCCTCGTCGCCCTAGCGGCGGGGGAGGAGAACATCCGTGAGGTCATCGCGTTCCCGAAGACCCAGAGCGCCTTCGACCCGTTGACAGGTGCTCCCGCCGCGGTCGACGAGGATCAGCTGCGGGAGCTGCATCTGCGCTCCACGGCGCCGCCGCCCGGCACGCGCTAACCTACGCATAGCGGACAACCTACAGATTCTTCCTGTTTTTCTCGCGGTCCGGCAGGAAAAACCGGCGCGCGGCTCGAATCGTAGTCACACGAACACAAAGCGTCACCCGACCAAGGAGGTCAAGTTGAGGCGTTTCGCATCGCTGTTCCTCTGTCTCACCGCCGTGGTGGCCATGATGGCCATGACGGTCGCACCCGCGCTTGCGGATGAGGAGAACAGGGGCCAGGAGAAGAAGGAAGAGGCCACCGAGAACCACCAGCAGGCCGACCAGGAGGCGTCGAGCTCCAAGTCCGAGGAATCCAGCCAGAAGCGGGAGAGCGCGCCGGGCCGCGAGAAGAAGTCGAGCGGGAGCTCGACCTCGTCTTCGGGCGACGACGGCTCGTCGCAGTCGCAGGGGCCCAAGCCGTACCCGACGACCGGCGACGAGGATCCCGAAGGCAAGCGTTACGACGGCGAAGGTGAGCCGCGTGGCGAGACCGCCGCCACGTGCACCAACGACGACGAAGGCAACTTCAGCGGGAACGGTGCCAACCGAAGCGGTCCTTATGACAGCACCTGTGACGGATCTGCATCGCTCGCCGGCAACGGTGGCGGCAGCGCCACGGGCCGCCCCTGTGCGGGTTGCGTCGGCAGCGCCGACTACAAGAACCCGAGAGGCCAGTACCCGGACGGCAACCACGACGGCAACGCCGGCTACGAGTGCGACGCGAACAACGGTGTGGGCCGCAGCAACCCCGCGCACACCGGTTGCCGGCCTGCTACGACGACGGTCCCGCCGCCGCCC
>DASZOC010000010.1:0-38433 GCA_035550975.1 Actinomycetota bacterium
ACCGCCACCGCCGGACCCACCCCCCGACTCGCTCGGCTGGGGTGTGGGATCGCCGAGGAGGTCGGAAAGAAGAGGCGTCGGGATCGGCCCCTGGATGACGGCCGCACGCGCCGAAGAGGCTCGGAACCCCACCTGGGGAACGACGAGCAAGCTACCCACGAGGACGACCAGCGCCAGCGCCAGCCGTGCCGTCGTTCTCACCGTCAAAAAAGCCCTCCCAGAAGAGTTGCTGCGACCTGTAGACCACCAGGCGATGCGAGCACCGCACCCGGCCTTCGCTCGCCACGCGGCGGCCAGTCCTACCCATAACAACGGCATTCCTGGGCCGGAAGTTGAAGCCTATTTGTCCCGTTTCGCTAGCAACATGGCCCAAACGGGTGGTTTATCCGTGCAGGCCATGCACGAGGAACAACATCCCGAGAGGGCACCGACTTCCCGCGTCCGAGAGGGGAGCAACCCGACAGCAGGTCGCTGCCTTCGCCGTCAGCGATCGGGAATGGCAACGCGCGGGTTGTCCTCGAGCCATCTCCCGAGCGCGACGAACGTCCACACCCTCGTCCAGGCCGAGCGATAGGGATCGTCGAGGTAGACGCGTTCGATGGCCCGGACTCCATCGGGATCGACCACACCGGCGTCGATGACGGTCGCAAGGCTCTGCGCGCGCAACTCCGCCAACGGGCCCTTCATCCACCTCGCCAGCGGAAGGTTGAAGCCGCGCTTGGTGAGGTCGAGCTGCTCGGGGCCGAGCACGTCGGCGCATATCTCCCGTAGCAGGTGCTTCGGCGGTCGCCCTTTGGGGAGCAGCGTCGGCCCCGGCAGCCGCATCGCCCAGTCGACGACGTCACGGTCGAGCATCGGGACGCGGATCTCCAGCGAGTTCGCCATCCCGAACACGTCACCGTCGCGCAGCAGCGTGTTGCCGAGGTAGAAGCGCGTCTCCAACCGGCTCACGCACGCGATGGGGTCCCCGTCGGGACATGTGTCGCGCCGCGCCTCCGCGACGTGGAAGCTTCGGGTGAGCGAGCTCGTGCGCGGATCCAGTCCCAGACGAGCCATGTCACGATCGGCCAACGAGCGCCGGAACATGAAGTAGATGTCGTCTACATCCGACACCGCGACCACATCGCGCGCCTTCGCCGCGCGCAGCCGCCCACCGGGCCGCGCCGCCGCGCCTGCGAGCGCGCTGCGAACCCCGGCAGGAACCGCACGACCCGCTCGCATCAGCGCCGCGATGCGCGGGACCAGTTGGAACGACTGGTAACCGCCGAAGATCTCGTCGCCGCCCTGCCCCGACAACGCAACCGTCAGGCCTGCCTGTCGCACCGCGCGCGACACGATGTAGGTATTGAGCCCGTCCATCGACGGCTGATCCATCGCAGACAGACCCTGCGACGCCCATTCCAGCGCGGTCGAGGGATCGACGGGGATGTCGTGGAACACTAGCCCGAGGCGTTCCGCCGACCGGCGCGCAACGGGCGACTCGTCGAGCTCTGCCTCGCCCGGGAACGACACCGTGAACGCGTGCACGTCGTGATCGGAGGCCTTGCGCGCCAGCCCGGCCACCGCGGTCGAATCGATCCCCGAGCTGAGGAACACGCCGAGCGGGACGTCGCTGAGCATGTGGCGTTCGACCGACGTCGCCAGCAGCTCGCGCCCCTGCGCGACCAGATCGCGCTCCGACAACCGCTCCGCCGAAGACTCGTCGGGTTCGGGGAGGTCCCAGTAGCGGTCCCCATCAACGGTCATGCCAGCCGCGTCGATCTCCATCCACGACCCCGCCGGCAGCGCCTTGACCTCCTCGACGATCGTCAGCGGTTCCTGCACGGCTCCGTAGGCGAGGAACCCCGCGAGTCCGCGGCGGTCGAGCGTCGGCGTGAACAGCTCCCCGTCCAACAGCGCGCCGAGCTCGGACGCGCACGAGAAGTGTCCACCTGCCGTCGAGTAGTACAGAGGCTTGATGCCGAGGTGATCGCGCGCCACCAGGAGCCGCGCTCGCTGGGCGTCCCAGAGGACGAACGCGAACATCCCGCGGAGCCGGTCGAGGACTCCGCGCCCCCACTCGCGGTAGCCGACGAGGACGATCTCGGTATCGGTCCGGCCCCGGAACTCGTGCCCCTTCGCGACGAGCTCGCCTCGCAGTTCGGGAAAGTTGTAGATCTCGCCGTTGTAAGCCAGGACGCTACCCGTTGCCGGATCCGTCATCGGCTGATGGCCCGCGGGAGTGACGTCGATGATCGCGAGCCGACGGCTGCCGAGCGCCACCACGCCCCGCTGATCATCGGTCGCCACCTCGAGCAGCGCCGTACCCTCGTCGTCCGGGCCGCGATGTGCTTGCGCGGACGTCATGCGGCGGATCGCTGCCTCGGCCACGGCCCTCGGGCAGCTGCCCACGATGCCCGCCACGCCGCACATGGTTCCGAGCCTAGGTCACCAAAAGGTGGGGCCGGCTTAGAGGAAAGAGCGCTCCGCTAGCTCGGTGATCAGGGGCGGGTATACGAATCCCGCGAACAACAACGCGGCGGCCCCCGCCATCACGACGCGCAGGACCGCCGGAACCTCGATCGGCTCGGTCGACACCTCGGTCGTGTCGAAGAACATCCGTTTGACGACCGCGAGGTAGTACCACGCAGCGATCGTCGCGTTGAGCCCCATGACGACCGCGAGCCAGTACACCTGCGCATCGATCGTCGCCAGGAACACGAACAGCTTCGCCCACGCGCCTGCCATCGGTGGAGCTCCGGCGAGCGACACGAGAAACGCCGCCAGCAGCGTCGCCAGCACCGGACTGCGGTTCCACAGGCCGCGGTAGTCCTCGATGAAGTAGGTGCCGCCCCGGCGCGCGAACGCCACCGCAGCCGCGAACGCACCGAGGTCCATGATCCCGTAGATGGCCAGGTAGATCAGCGCGGACTCGAACGCCTGACGGTTCGTCTCCGCGGCCCCCGGGTCGATCAACGCGAACGCCACCAGGACGTAGCCCGACTGCGCGATGCCGGAGTACGCGAGCAGCCTGATGATGTGCTGCTGGCGCAACGCGATCAGGTTGCCGACCGTCATCGTCAGCGCCGCCAGCACCGCGAACACCGGCCGCCAGCCGTCGGCAACCTGGGGGAAGGCAACGAACATCAGGACCAGCAGCCCGACGAAGCCGCCGATCTTGGATGCGGTCGAGAGGAACGCGGCGACCGGTGAGGGCGCGCCTTCGTAGGTGTCGGGGGCCCAGAAGTGGAACGGCACCGCCGAGATCTTGAACGCGAAGCCGATCACGATGAAGAAGACGCTCATGACGACGAACGGATGGTCCGCCGGTAGTGAGATCCCCGGCGACACCGCAGGTCCGCCTAGCGCCGACGCAAACGCCTCACGTATGCCGTCGAGCTGCGTCGTCCCGGTGACGCCATAGATCAACGACATGCCGAGCAGCATGACCGCCGACGACAGCACGGAGAACAGGAAGAACTTCAGCGCCGACTCGTTCGACTTCGCGTTCCGTTTGCGCAACGCCGTCATCACGATGCCGGGGATGCTGATCAGCTCGAGCGCGATGAATATGGAGATGAGATCGCGGGCGCTCGCCATCACGACGCCGCCGAGCAGCCCGCACAGCAACAAGAAGTAGTACTCGCCCTCGTGATACGTCGACTCCCGGAAGTGATGCAAGGACATGCCGAGGATGAGCAGACCCATCAGGCAGAAGAGGCCCTTGAACAGCAACGAGAACGCATCCACCTCGAACGACTCCGCGAGCGTGGTGCGGTGTTCGCCGACCAGCGACATGACCGCCGCGAGCGTCCCCAGCAGGCCGGCCGCCGACAGAGGCATCGCGACCCACTTCGCCTCGCGCGGCATGAAGAGATCCACGACCAGCACGAGGCATGCGGTCGCGGTGAGCACGAGCTCGGGCGCGAGCGCGTGCAGGTCGATGTCTGCCTGGACCACTGCCTGGGCTAGTTCCATCTACGGATGATCGACCCGATGGCGCCGGAGCTGGGTCTTCGTCGGGTCGGTCATTAGTGCCCCGCCACCGCTCCGAAGACCTGAACGAGGTGTTGCACCGCGCC
This sequence comes from Actinomycetota bacterium, assembly GCA_035550975.1. Lineage (GTDB taxonomy): Bacteria > Actinomycetota > CADDZG01 > CADDZG01 > WHSQ01 > DASZOC01. The sequence continues at coordinate 4,062 of DASZOC010000010.1, forward strand.
ATCCGTCACGCCGAGCATCAGCTTCGGGAACACCCCCGCCGCCAGGATCAGCACGAGCAACGGAGCCCACGCGATCCACTCCAGTGGAACGACGTCGTGGATCCCGTGGCCGTCGGCGAAACGTTCGGGGACACGACCGAGGTTCACGCGCTGGATCGTCCACAACAGGTAACCGGCCGTGAGGACGGTTCCGACACCACCACCGACCATCAGGACGCGGAACAGGACCGGGTCGAGGTCGGGGGCCGGGTTGTAACTGCCGAGCAGCGCCAGCATCTCGCCCCAGAAGCCCGCGAGGCCCGGAAGACCCAGTGAGGCGATCGCGGCGTACGTGAACACCGTGCCGAAGCGCGGGATCTGTTTGAGCAACCCGCCGAGCTCCGCGATCTCGCGCGTGTGATAGCGCTCGTGGATCGACCCGGCGAGGAAGAACAGCATCCCGGTGATCAGCCCGTGCGCCACCATCGCGAAGATCGCGCCGTTGATGCCGGCATCCGTCAGCGTCGCGATCCCGAGCATCACGAAGCCCATGTGACCTACCGACGAGAACGCGATCAGGCGTTTCAGGTCGGTCTGCGCAAGGCAGCACAACGCCCCGTAGATGATCGCGATCACCGCCAGGATGCCGATGATCGGGGCATACGTGACCGCGGCGTCGGGAAGGATCGGCAACGCGATACGGATGAAGCCGTAGGTGCCCATCTTCAGCAGGATCGCGGCCAGCAGGACCGAGCCGACCGTGGGCGCCTCGGTATGAGCGTCCGGCAGCCACGTGTGGAACGGCCACATCGGCACCTTGATCGCGAACCCGAGGAACAACCCGAGGAAGACGAGGTTCTGGAACAGCTCGGATGCGTGCACGCCCTGGTCGCGCAGGGCGATCATGTCGAACGTCCCGCCGTCGAGTCCCCCGGAGTTCACCCACAGCGCGAGGAACCCGAGCAACATGAAGATCGAGCCGAACAACGTGTAGAGGAAGAACTTCACGGCTGCGTACTCGCGGCGCGGCCCCCCCCAGATGCCGATCATGAAGTACATCGGGACCAGGACGATCTCGAAGAAGATGAAGAACAGGATCAGGTCGAGCGCGACGAAGGCGCCGTTCATGCCCGTTGCAAGCAGTAACACGAGGGCGAAGAAGGCCTTGGGCTTGCCCGGGTCGGGGATGTGGAACCACATATAGATGCAACAGAGGAAGGTCACGAGCGCCGACAGCACGAACATCGGCAGCGACAGACCGTCGACACCGATGTGGTACCGGGCGCCGATCTGAGCGATCCATTCGAGGTTCGCGCCCAGTTGGATCTGGTCCGTCTGGCCGTAGTCGAAGCGCAGCGCGACGCCGATCGCCGCGATCAGCGAGAGGCCCGCGAACACCGTGCCGACGAGCTTGATCGTCTGCTCCTGACCGGCCGGCACGAAGAGCAGGACGAGCGCGCCGACCACCGGGAGGAACGTTGCGAGGCTCAGCCCCCAGCCAGCATCGAACCACTCCATAACCTGTTGCCCCTTTCCTTACGCCTAGGCGAGTACGAACAGCGCGACGAAGACCGCGATCGCTCCGAAGAGCACCGCGGCGTAGCGCTGCACGTTCCCCGATTGGATGTAGCGGAGCAGACCGCCGGAGTATCCCGTGAGCCCCGCCGCTCCGTTCACCGCGAAATCAACCACCTGCTGGTCGAGCACGTCGTAGACGGGGTGCGACAGCGCAACCGTTCCGGCTCCCACCCCATTGACGACGCCGTCGATCACCTTCTGATCGAAGCGATACGCGGCCCGCGCCCCCGGGTACTGGATCGGCCTGACGATGCCGCGTAGGTAGAGATCGTCGAGGTAGTACTTGTTCGCGACGAACCGGTAGGCCCACGCGAACGGGCTCCTCAGCAGGTCGACCCCCCTCCCGTCGCCCGCGAACAGCCTGATGCCCAGCGCTATCGCGGCGAGAGCAAGGAGCGTCGCGCCGATCGGAAGCCCCACGTTGTAGAGGGCCTCGAACCCGTGGTGCTCGTGACCCGGCACGCTGATCCACGTCGCGAAGGGGCCGGCGTCGGTCCACGGGGTCGGAGGCACACCCAGGAAGCCGACCGTGATCGTCGCGCCGGCGAGGATCCACAGCGGCGTGACCATCGACCCGGGACTCTCGTGCGGCTCCCCGTGGCCGCGGTATTCGCCCCAGAAGGTCTTGACGACCATCCTCGTCACGTAGAGCGCCGTGAGGAACGCTGTGACCGTCGCGGAGACGAGCACGGTCCACGCGCTGAAGCTGCCGAGGTCGGTCGCGCTGCGCAACGCGCCGCCGATGATCTCGTCCTTCGAGAAGAACCCGGCGAGCGGGAAGATCCCCGCCAGGCCGAGCGAGCCGATCAAGAACGTCTTGAACGTGTGCGGCATGTAGTTCCTGAGCCCGCCCATGTCGCTCATGTTGTTGCTGTGCACCGCGTGGATCAGCGACCCGGCCCCCAGGAACAGCAACGCCTTGAACATCGCGTGCGTGAACAGATGGAAGACACCGGCCGTATACGCGCCGACACCGAGCGCGGCAACCATGTAGGCGAGCTGACTGACGGTGGAGTACGCGAGCACCCGTTTGATGTCGTCCTGGACGAGGGCGAGGACCGCGGCCAGCAGCATCGTGATCGCCGCGATGATCCCGACCACGTCCAGCGCGGCGCCCGCGCCTTCGAACAACAGGAACATCCGCGCGACGAGGTAGACGCCGGCGACGACCATAGTCGCGGCATGGATCAGCGCGGAGACCGGCGTAGGCCCTGCCATCGCATCCGGCAGCCACACGTACAGCGGGAACTGCGCCGACTTGCTGATGACGCCGCCGAACAGCAGGATCGCGCCGACGGTGAGGACCGTGCCGGTGAGGTGCCCTTCGTGGACGGCGTGGTTGAGCGCGGCGATGTTGAAGCCGTGCCCTGCGAAGAACAGCACGAAGATGCCGAACAGGAAGGCGATATCGCCGACGCGGTTCGTGATGAATGCCTTCATGGCGGCCGAGGAATTCTCCTTCTCCTCCCAGTAATGGCCGATCAGGAAGTAGGAACACACGCCGACCAGCTCCCAGCCGACGAACAGCTGGAGCAGGTTGTTCGCGATGACCATGAACAGCATCGATCCGGTGAACAACGAGAGCATCGCGAAGAAGATCGTGTAGCGCTCCTCGCCGTGCATGTAGCCGGTCGAATAGATGTGGACGAGCAGGGAGACGAGGGTGACGACGACGAACATGATCCCCGTCAGGAAGTCGTAGTTCATCCCGAACTCGAGATGCAGGCTCTCGCCGCCGCCGAACTCGAACCACGTCCACGCCTTCTCGACCGCCGCGGCCCCCGACGCCAGCTCGATGAAGCCGACGAGCGACATCACGAAGCCGATGCCGATCGCGGCGATGCCGAACGCGTGGCCTCCGTGGCTCGTCTTCTTGCCGAAGAACAGGATCACGAAGAACGACAGGAACGGCAGCAACGGGACGAGCCACATGTGCTCGGTCAGGAATCCGTCTCTCGACGCGGCTTCGGCAGCAACGACGAGGCCCTCCATCGTCACCACTTCATCAGCGACATCTCGCCGACGTCGACCGTTCGGCGGTTCCGGTAGATGAGGATCACGATCGCGAGACCGACACCCACTTCGGCGGCCGCCACCGCGATGACGAACAGTGCGAAGACCTGACCCGGGATCCCGGCATCACCGAGGTATGCGCCGAACGCGATCAGGTTGATGTTCACGGCATTGAGCATCAGCTCGATCGACAGCAGGATCAGCACCGCGTTCTGCCTCGCGAGCACACCGTAGACGCCGATCGAGAACAGCAACATCGAGAGCACGAGGAAGTAGTGGACCGGCATCAGCGCACGACCTCCGGCGTCCTCTCCGCCGCGTCCCGATCGAGGTCGGGGACGCGCGCGCGGGTCTCGGCGCGGATCTCGCCACTGGATTCGTCGCCCACATCGCGCCGCGCGATCACGACGGCGCCCACGAGCGCGGCCAGCAACAGGACGGAGACGATCTCGAAGGGAAGGACGTAGGCCGCGAAGATGACCTCGCCGACGCTCTCGGTGGAAACACCCTGTGTTCGCTCGAACGAGATCTCCTGGCCCTCGAACGTGTCGAACATCACCCAGCTCGTCACGCCGAACAAAGCCGCGGCGCACACCGCGGCGAGCAGTCGCTGGTTGTTGTCGTAGTTCCCCTTGCCTATGTCGGCTTGGGTCAGCATCAGACCGAACAGCATCAGCACGACGATCGCGCCGACGTAGACCAGCACCTGCGCCCACGCGACGAACTCTGCGAACAGCAACACGTACAGCGCGGCGGCTCCGAGCAGCGTCCCCACGAGGTACAGGGCCGCGTGCACGACGTTCTGCGCCGTCACGACCCGCAGGGCGGAGAACGTCATCCCGACGGCGAGGACCCAGAAGACCGCCTGCTGCCAGACGTCGGCGCTCACGACTCGTCCTCGGTCGGCGCGACGGGACCCGGCTCGGGCGTGATCTCCTTCGCCTCCGGCGCGCCGCTCGGCTCCGGCTCCGCGGGCTGACCCTTCGTCGGCGCGCTGGGAACCGGCTTGTCGACCTCGACGGGCGTCGGGCCCCGCTTGATCCCGCGCTCGGCCTTCACGCGCGCGACCTTGGCGCGCGCTTCGGCGACCTGGGGCGACGACCCCTTCGCGCGCTGTTCTTCGAGCACCTGCCGGTAGACCTCCTCGGGATCCTCGGTCCGCTCGAGAGCGATCGGTTTCGGGTCCTCGTGCGGCACCTCGACGTTCGGCCCGGGTTCGGCCTGGAACTGCGCTTTCTGCGCCGGCGTCAGCTCAGCAGGTTCCTCCGCGGGGACCGCTTCGGCGTCCGACGGTCCTGCAGGCTCGCCGCTTCGCTCTGCTCCGGAAGTGGCCGCTGACGCGGACGCTTCCTCCGCAACTCGCCCTCCGGACGCGTCCGATGCCTCCGCTGGTCCGGGTTCCTTGGCGACGCGCGGCTCCGATGGCGCTCCCTGGTCCTTCGTCTCCTCGGTCATCTGCGCCGGCTGCTCCTTCGGAGCTTCGGGGCCGCCGACGGTCATCGTCTCGTCCTTCTGCTCGCCCTCCGGCAGCGTCTCGGTCGGACGAGCGGGCTCGGTCGCCGCGCTCGAACCCTTCGGCGCAGCCTCCGCCTGCTCGGGACGCGCCTCGACCGCGGACGCGGTCGTCGTCGCGGGACGGGCTCCGGTCGCCGCGGTCGTCGGTGCCGCCGCGGCGGGTGCCTCCGGTGCCGCCATCTCCGGCTCGGGCTGCCCCGGCAACAGCGCGCCCTCCTCCAGCGGAGGCGGCGGAAGCACCGTGGCCATCCAGTCCGACAGCCGTTCCTTCTCGTGCGTCAGATTACGGATGTCGTATTCGGCGTATTCGAACTCGCGGCTCCAGAAGAGCGCGTCGTAGGGGCAGACCTCGACGCAGATCCCGCAGTACATGCACAGCGCGTAGTCGATCGCGAACCGGTCGAGCACGTTCCGCTTGCGCTGACGTCCGCCCTCGCGTTTCGGCGGCAGCGTCTCCTTGTGCGAGTCGATGTAGATGCACCAGTCGGGACACTCGCGACCGCAGAGCATGCAGACGGTGCAGTTCTCTTCCTTCAGCGCGATCACGCCGCGCGTCCGCGGGGAGAGGTCCTGGCGCTCGTCCGGGTACTGGATCACCGAGTTGCGCTTGAAGAGGTGCTTCAAGGTCACGGCCATGCCTTTGAGAAGGCCGATCCCCAATGTCATGCCGCGGGCTTTCTTCAGGCGCGTCTGCTCGTAACGTGCCGCCGCGTCGGGAAACGACTTCTCGCCCGTCGACCCCACGCCGGCGGACGCGTCGGAGACGCGCTTCTCGTCTAGCGCCATAGCTGCTCCGGCGCGTACAGGACCCAGGCCCCCGCGGCCAGCACGAGACCGAGCGAGACCGGGATCATGAACTTCCACGCGAACTTCTGCAGCTGGTCCTCACGTAGACGCGGGAACGTGAAGCGGACCCACACGATGAAGAAGAACATGAACGCGAACTTGCCGAAGAACCACAGGATGCCGGGGATCGCCTCGAGCGGACCCCACGGGACGATGGGTCTGTAGCCGCCGAGGAACAACGTCGCTGCGATCGCGCTGAACGCGACCATGTGTGCCATCTCGGCGAAGAAGAACCCGAAGATGAAGCGCATCCCGGAGTACTCCGTGAACGCGCCGGTGATGATCTCGGACTCCGCAACGGGCATGTCGAACGGCGGCAGGTTCATCTCGGCGATGTTGCCGACGAGGAACACGAGGAACGCGAGCAAGCCGATCCCCGGAGGCCACAGGAGGAACGGCCAGTCCTGCGCCTCCACGATGCCGGTGATCGACAGCGTGCCGGCAAGCATCGCGACCGCGGCTGCCGACAGCACGATCGGCAGCTCGTATGCGATCAGCTGCGCGGCCGCGCGCAACCCGCCGATCAACGCGTACTTGTTCGCCGACGACCAGCCCGCCATGAGCACCCCGATCACGCCGACCGACCCGATCGCCAGCAGGTAGAACAGACCGATGTCGAGGTCCTCGATGATCAGCGTGCGGTCGATCGGGATCACGAGGAACAGCAAGATCACCGGGACGAAGATGACGGCCGGCGCCAGCGTGAAGACCCGCCGGTCGGCGCGCTCCGGGATGATGTCTTCTTTGTAGATGAACTTGAGGCCGTCGGCCAATGTCTGCGCCCACCCGTGGAAGCCGCCGGCGTACATGGGACCGAGACGATGCTGCAGGTGGCCGAGCTCCTTGTGCATCGCGTAGCCACCGGCGAGGGCGCCGACCGGCACCACCGTGAGGATCACGATCAGCTTGACGATCAACAGCTGCCACGCCGTGATCGTCACGGAGAGGCCGAACATCGAGATCTCGTACATCTAGCGGCGGACCTCCCCGCGACACCAGTCCGCCGTCATCGGTCGATGTCCCCGAGCACGAAGAAGAAGCTTCCGAGGATCGCGATCATGTCGGAGACCAACGTTCCGCGTAGCACCGGGGGCAGCGCGGACACGTTGTTGTAGCTGGGCGTGCGGATCTTCAAGCGGTAGGGCTTCTTGTCACCGTCGGACACGAGGTAGTAGCCGAGCTCGCCGAGCGAGTTCTCGGCCCGCACGTAGGCCTCGCCTTCGGGGATCTGGACGACGCGCGGCACCTTGCCGAGGATCGGACCCGGAGGGATGCCTTCGATCGCCTGCTCGACGATCTTCGCCGACTCCACGACCTCGTGGACCAGGACCCAGAAGCGGTCGAAGCAGTCGCCGTTCGGAGCCGTCGACACCTGCCAGTCGAACTCGTCGTAGACGAGGTAGGGCTCGTCCTTCCGCACGTCCATGTCGATCCCCGAGCCACGTGCGATCGGGCCCGACACGCCGTAGTTGTACGCCGTCTGCTTGTCGAGGATGCCCACGTCGATCGTCCGCCCCTTGAAGATCTCGTTGCCGATCAGCAGGTCCTCGTAGTCCGGCAGCCGCGCGATCACCTGCCGGACGGCAGCGAGGGCGCTGGCGTAGAAACCGCGCGGAACGTCTTCTTTGAGGCCCCCGGGACGCATGAACCCGAAGTGCATCCGGCCCCCCGTGACGTCCTCCAGGACGCGCTGGATGTCCTCCCGCTCTCGGAACGCGTAGAAGGTCGGCGTGATCGCACCCAGCTCGGCACCGAAGCTGGCGAAGAACATCAAGTGATTGAGGATCCGGTTCATCTCGACCATGATCACGCGCAGGTACTGCGCGCGCCGTGGCACCTCGATGCCCATCATCTTCTCGACGACCATCGCGAGCGGGAGCTCGTTGTTGATGCCGGAAAGCCAGTCCATGCGCGATACGAGGTTCGTGATCTGCCGGTAGTCGCGCGCCTCGACGAGCTTCTCGTAGCCGCGGTGCATGTAACCGATGACAGGTTCGGCGTCGGTGAGGACCTCGCCGTCGATCGTGGCGAGCAGACGGAACACCCCGTGCGTCGCAGGATGTTGCGGACCGACGTTGAGGACCATCTCCTGGGTCCCCATCGAGTCGCTGCGCTGCTTCACGGCTTCGGCTATCTCGCGGGTCGCCGCGTCATCCGCGAGCTGGCCGGCTCCGCCTCCCTGCATCACCATCGTTCGGATCTCGACTGGTCTACGGTCACCGGCCACCCGCCGCGGCCTCTTCGGGATCCTTCGCGCCGGGCCACTCCTTGATCGCGCGCGACGGCAGCTTGAAGCTTCGGCGACCGGGATGCCCGACGAAGTCTTCGGGGAGATAGAGGTTCACGAGGTTGGGGTGCCCGTCGAAGTCGATGCCGAACATCTCGTTGGTCTCGCGCTCGTGCCACAGCGCGCCCTTGAACACATCGCTGATCGAAGGGCACACCGGGTTGTCCAGGTCGACCGGCACGTGGATGTTCACGTGGATCGCGTGGTCCGGCGAGTAGAGGTGGATCAAGACCTCGAGCCCGCCTGCGTTGTCGCTCTCGGCGCCGCCGAACTCCGTGCGGTCGATCGCCGAGAGGAACGTGAAGAACTCGTAACGGAGGCCGTCGGTCGTCTGCAGCGTGCGAACGACTTCGACCAGGTTCGCGGGGGCACACTGGAGGTCGACCTGCCCGTGGTTCAAACCGAGGTCACGCGCGGTGTCGCCGAGCGCCGTGCGGACGCGATCGAGCGCGTCTTCGGAGCTCACCCTTTCGACGATCGGCATCAGATGCCTCCGGCGAGACCCGGCTCGGGGATGTGGGGGATCTCCGCGACGTGGCCTTTCCACTTCTCGCGGATGTCTTCGTCCTGGATCATCTGCTGCAACCGGATCACGCCCTGGAGCAACGCCTCGGGCCGCGGCGGGCAGCCGGGGACGTAGACGTCGACGGGGATGATCTGGTCGACGCCTTTGGTCACCGAGTAGGAGTCCCAGTAAGGGCCGCCGCAGTTGGCGCAGCTACCCATCGAGATCACGTACTTCGGCTCGGGCATCTGGTCGTAGACCCGCTTCAACGGGGCGGCCATCTTGTCGGTGACGGTGCCGGCGACGACGAGGAGGTCGGCCTGCCGGGGCGAGGCGGGGAACGGGATCACCCCGAACCGGATGATGTCGAACTTCGTCGCGAACGCGGCCCCCATCTCGATGCCGCAGCACGCGAGGCCGAACTGCATGCACCACAGCGAGTACTTGCGGGACCAGTTCAGCAGCCACGACGCGGGGCCGGGGAGCTTCACTTTCTCCATCACAGCCATTCGAGGACCCTTTTCTTGATGGCGTAGAGCAGCGCCAGGGCCAGGATCCCGATGAAGATGATCATCTCGACGAAGGCCTGTGTCCCGAGCCGCTCGAAGACGAGCGCCCAGGGGAACAGGAAGATCGCCTCCACGTCGAAGACGACGAACAGCAGGGCGAAGACGTAGTAGCGGACGTTCGACTGAGCCCATCCCTGGCCGATCGGGTCGATGCCCGATTCGTAGGTCGTGAGCTTCTCGTAGTGGGGAACGCTCGGACGCAGCAGCTTCGACAATGCGAGGGTGCCGAACACGAGGAGCATGCCGACGACGACGAAGATCCCGATCGTGACGTACTGGCCGAAGTAGCCCTCAGGCACTTGAGGTGTTCGCTCCCTGCGTCGGGTGGTCACGGAAGGTCCAAAACCCCTGGAAACAGGCCAGAAACTAACACCTGGTCCCGCGCGCTCAGCGCCTCGTTCGTTCGTTCGTGAACCACCGCGCGGACGCCGTTGCTAAGCGCTACGCGCACCTACGATGAACGCCATGGACGACGGAAGTTGGAACGACCCGACGGAGCCCGACGACTGGAGCGAGCCCTCGGACATCCCGCGCTCGGGTGCCGTCCGGATGATCGCTCTCGTCCTGATCCTTGCTCTGGGGGCCGCGTACGCGGGTGCCTACCTGATCTCGGCGCTCCGCCAGAGCGACCCTGCGGTCCCGCTGGAAGCCGTCGCCGACCCGAAAGGGTTCAAGTTCCTCGCGCTCGATCCCGCCTCGGGCCAGCCGGTGCGCTACGACCCGTGCACGCCGTTGCGCTGGGTGTTCAACCCGGCGAACGCACCGAACGGAGGCTTCCGCGACGTCCGTAAAGCGATAGCGCTGACGGCCGAGGCGACCGGTATCGAGTTCGTCTACGAGGGGGAGACCGACGAACCGGTCGGTCCCGATCGGGAGCCGTTCCAGCCCGAACGTTACGGAGACCGCTGGGCGCCGTTGTTGATCGGGTGGATGGCTCACGACTCCGAGATCTTCGCGATCGACGATGTCGGAGTGGCCGGTAGCGCGGTGGTCGAGAACGGCGATGGCCGTCTCGTCTACGTCTCGGGCCGCGTCGCGTTGAACGGTTCGGAGCAGTTGGCGAACGGCTTCGCCCCCGGGAAGACGTGGGGCAAGGTCGTCCTGCACGAGCTCGGCCACGTCCTCGGCCTCGACCACGTCGAGGACCCCGCGCAGGTCATGCACGCGAGCCTCGTGTCGTCACCCGCAGTGTGGGGCACCGGCGACCTCGCCGGCCTGACACAGCTCGGCCGCCTGGGAGGCTGCGTCCAGACGCCGGCCCCGGGGTAGCCGAATGATGCCGCTGCCGGGGCCGGCGTTCCGTACGACGCGTGTCATGCAGGCCTGTGCGTGATCCAGTCGTCGCCGTCGCGGCTGTCGACGCCGAGGGTGACGGCCAGCGCCACGAAGAGACCGATCAAGGTCATGATCAGAATCGCTTCCATCCTTCTCCTCCTCCTTTCCCTGCTCCCGATCCGATGGGCATACGAGCGAGACCGCTCATCCCGAGGGCACGACCGAGGCGACCCGGGCGCACGGGCCGCCCGCTACCGTCGCGCCGGGCGACGCGGCCGCTGCGGGCGAGGCGATGCCGGTGGCGGCTGCGGCCAGGTCCCGGTGGTGCTGGTTCGCCAGGTCGAGCAAGAGATACGGGTGCATTGCCTTTCCCTTCGTAAGGACCTATACTATTGATGGTTCTTACACAGTAGGGGACGGGAGGTAAGAAGTCAAGTGGATTTCAGTCATTACAGCGACCAGTGCATCATGGCCGCGGCGGACCTCGTGAACACGCGGGGGCATCCCAGCGGCCGCGAGCACATGGGCACTCCCGAGCTCGCGGCAAGATTCCTCGCCGACCACGGCTTCTCGGGGGCAGAGCACGTGAGCGCCGAGGATCTCACCGAGCTCCACCGGGTGCGCGACCGCCTCGAGGACGTCTTCTTCGCCGGTGACGACCAAAAGGCCACCGGGATCGTCAACGACCTGCTCAGCGAATACGAGGTGAAGCCGCACCTGACCGATCACGACGGGAGGTGGCACTTCCACTACGCGCCGGAGGACACGCCCATCGGCCGGCGCGTCGCGTCCGACGTCGTCATGGGAGTGGCGACGCTGATCGCCGACTACGGCTTCGAGCGGTTCGGCATCTGTGCGGCCGACGATTGCGAGGACGTGTTCGTCGACACCTCACGCAACCGATCGCGCCGCTACTGCAACGACGTGTGCTCGTCGCGTACGAACGTGGCGGCTTACCGAGCGCGCGCGAAGGCGAAGACGCGCGGCTAGAAGAAGAAGGTGGCGCTCTCCGCCGCTCGGAACAGGGGGCCCCAGAGGATGCCGAACCACAGCGCTGCCACGGCGGTAAGGGCGATCACAGCGTTCGCCGTGGGTCCTGCCGCAGACGGAAGCGCGCGCGCGGCGGCGGAAGTCTCATCCGGCTCCTGCATGTACATGACGACCATCACGCGCAGGTAGAAGAACGCGGCGATCGCGCTCGCTAGAGCACCGACCACAACGAGCGCGGTGTAGCCCTCTTGAACCGCGGCTCCGAAGACCAGCAACTTTCCGACGAAGCCCGACGTCAGCGGGACACCGGCCAAAGAGAGAAGGAACAACGTGAGCGCAGCGGCCACGAGAGGGCGTTCGTAGAACAGCCCGCGGTAGTCGACCAGCCGCGTGCGTTGCTCGTCCAGTCCCCCGATGACGGCGACGACGGCAAAGGCGCCGAGGACGGTCAGGCCGTAGGTCGCGAGATAGAACAGCGAACCCGAAACCGCACCGTCGTTCGCCGCGACGACCCCCACGAGGACGAAGCCGGCGTGCGCGATCGATGAGTACGCGAGCAGTCGCTTGACGTCTTCCTGCACCACGGCTAGGACCGAACCCACGACCATCGTGGCGACCGCGATCCCCACGACGAGGGGCTGCCAGTCCCACCGCAACGGGAACAGGACGACCTCGAGAAGCCGCAGGATCGCGGCAAATCCGGCAAGTTTCGAAGCCGCCGCCATGAAACCCGTTACCGGTGACGGTGCACCCTGGTACGCGTCGGGCGTCCACAGGTGGAACGGCACCGCCGCCACCTTGAAGCCGAGCCCGATGATCAGCAGACCGGTGGCAAGTGCGAGGAATCCCAGCTCGGACGCCGGCGTCGTTGCGATGAAGTGCGCGATCCCTTCGGCCCCCCCGGGCGCGGTCTCGCCGTAATAGTTCGTCGTTCCCGTTGCCCCGTAGACCAACGCGATCCCGAGCAGGAAGAAGGCAGAAGAGAAGCTCCCGAGCAAGAAGTACTTCAAGGCAGCTTCCTGACTTACGAGGGAGCGGACGCGCAAACCGACCAGCACGTACAACCCGATGGAGAAGGTCTCGAGCGCGAGGAACGTGACGATCAGGTCGGCGGACGAAGCCATCAGCATCATCCCGGCGATCACGAACAGCGTGAGCCCGTAGAACTCGGGTTCCTCCAGCCCCGCGCGCATCAGGTACTCGCGGCCAAGCCAGACCGTCAGCAGCCCGAAAACGATCAACGCGACTTTGACGAATATGGCGAAGCCGTCGAGCGCCACCATGCCGGCGAGCTGTAGCTCTGCGGCACCCCACTGGTCGATGGCGAGCCACGCCGCGACCACGAGTGCGGCCGTGCTCAGGACGGGCAGGTGAAGCCGGCTAGGGATCGAGTCCGCCATGAACGCGTCGAAGATCAATAGCAACAACGCCGACACGCATAGGGCGATCTCCGGCGCGACGCCCGAGAGCTGGACCTCCGGCGGCGTGAACGGCATCAGGGCGCCTCACCTTCGCCGGCGGCGTCTGCGTCCGCATCGGCGACACCAGGGGTTCCGGGAAGCACCGACGACTCGCGCAGCTGGTGGGTGACTTTCTCGGCCGAAGGGCCGATCCGGTCGAGGAACGGCTTCGGGTAGACGCCGATGGCGACGATCAGCACGAGCACCGGTGCGAGCATCACGAGCTCGCGCGGCCCGAGGTCGCGCAACGAATGGTTCTCCTCGATGGTGACCGGGCCGTGGAAGACGCGCTGGTACGCCCACAACAGATAGACCGCGGCGAGGACGATGCCGAACGCGGCCGGCACCACCCACCACTCGTAAACAAGGAACGTGCCGAGCAGGATCAGGAACTCGCCGACGAAGCCGTTGAGGCCCGGCAGCCCGATCGAAGAAAGGGCAACGAAGAGGAACAGCCCCGACAGCACGGGGACCGTCGCCGAGAGTCCCCCGAAATCGGCGATCAAGCGGGTGTGGCGACGCTCGTACAGGGCTCCGACCAACATGAACAACGCTCCTGTCGACAGGCCGTGGTTGACCATCTGGAGGATCCCGCCGTTCATCGCGGTCGCGCTTCCCACGAAGATGCCGAGCGTCACGAAGCCGAGGTGGGCCACCGACGAGTAGGCGATCAACCGCTTCAGATCCTTCTGCATCATTGCCACGGCAGCGCCATAGACGATCCCCACGATCGAGAGCGCGATCACGAGTGGGGCCAGGTTCCGTGCCGCGTCCGGGAACAGAGGGATCGCGAACCGGAGCAGGCCGTAGGCGCCCATCTTCAGCATGACCGCGGCAAGGACGACCGAGCCGGCCGTCGGGGCCTCGGTGTGCGCGTCTGGGAGCCAGGTGTGCAACGGAACGAGCGGAACCTTGACGGCGAACGACGCGAAGAAGCCGAGGAACAACAAGCGTTGAACGTCTAGCGCGAACGACGTCCCCAGTAGCTCGCGATAGTCGAACGTCGGGTCGCCGCCCGGCGCGAAGTAGAGGAACAGGATCGCCACCAGCATCAACAACGATCCCGCGAGCGTGAACAGGAAGAACTTCATCGCGGCATAGATGCGTCGGCCGTAGCCCCACATCCCGATCAGGAAGTACATCGGGATCAGAGTGACTTCCCAGAACAGATAGAAGAGGAAGAGGTCGAGCGCGCAGAAGACGCCGATCATCCCGGTCTCCAAGACGAGGAGGAACACGAAGTACGGCTTCACTCGCGTCGTGATCGACCACGACGCGAGGACGGCCAGCGGCATCAAGAAGGTTGTCAGCATGACCATCCACAGGCTGATCCCGTCGATGCCGGTGATGTAGCTGATGCCCCACTCGGGGATCCACGAGACCTCCGAGACCATCTGGAACGCGGCCGACCCCGGGTCGAAGTCGAGCAATATCCACAACGACAGGACGAACGTCGCGAGCGTGACGCCGACCGCCCCCCACTTGAGCGACGCTTCACGCTCGCGCGGGACGAAGCCGAGCACAACCGCGCCCAAGAGAGGCAGGAAGATCGTGATGTCGAGGATCGGCAGCTCGGTCACGAGACCCTCACCACCAGCACGGACAGGATCAGCACCACGCCGAACAGGAACACCGCTGCGTAGCTCCGGACGTATCCGGTCTGGAATCGACGGAACCGTTCGGCGACGGTGGCGACAGTCCGCCCGGTTCCGACGATGAACCCGTCGACGAGCCTTGCGTCGACGACGTCGGTAGCGAACGCAGCGACGCGCTTACCCGGGCCGACGATCGTCCGTCCATAAAGCTCGTCGACGTAGAACTTGTTCCGCGCGGCATCCACGAGCCACGGAGCTCGCGCGTAGAGAGTTCGCCTACGGACGCTGCCAGCGCGCGACCCGTACAGGGCGCGGGCGACGAGGATCCCGGTCGCCGCGACGAACAGCGCGACTCCGCCGAGCACCCACGCGACGAGACCCTCCGGCACGTGCGCGGCGCCGAGGACAGGCTCGAGGAAGTGCTCCAGCGTCAACAGCCCGGGCAGGTTGATCGCGCCGCCGACAATCGCGAGGCCCGCCAGCGGCACGAGCGCAACCGCCATCGTGGGGGGCGCGTCGTGAACGTGTACGCCTTCGGGCAGCTTCACCCGACCCTCGAAGACACGGAAGTACATCCGCGACATGTAGAACGCCGTCAACAGCGCCGTCACGACGCCGATCGCCCAGAGGTCGTAGCGCCCCTGCTCCCACGCCGACGCCAGGATCGCGTCCTTCGAGAAGAAACCGGCGAACGGGATCACGCCACAGATCGCGAGCCACCCCGCCATGAAGGTCCAACCGGTGACCGGCATGACCTTCCGGAGCCCTCCCATCTTCCGCATGTCCGTCTCGCCCGCGAGCGCATGCATGACGGCTCCTGCGCCAAGGAACATCAGCGCCTTGAAGAACGCGTGGGTGACGAGATGGAACACACCGGCGGAATACGCGTGAACGCCGTGCGCGATGAACATGTATCCGAGCTGCGAGACGGTGGAGTAGGCCAGGACCTTCTTTATGTCGTATTCGGTGGCCGCGATGACTGCGGCCCACAGCGCGGTCAACGCTCCGATCCATCCGACCACGATCAAGGCGTCGCCTGCTTCGAACACGGGGCTCAAGCGCGCGACCATGTAGACACCGGCAGTCACCATCGTCGCGGCGTGGATCAGCGCGGACACAGGCGTCGGGCCTTCCATTGCGTCCGGCAGCCAGACATACAGCGGTATCTGCGCGCTCTTGCCGGTGGCGCCCGCGAACAGCAGCAACGACACCGTGGTCGCGACGCCCGCTCCCAGCGCGCCGGCAGATGCGTTGACCTGCCCGAGCGTGAGCGAGCCGGCCGCGGACGCGAGCAGGAATATCCCCAGCAGGAAAGCGAAGTCTCCGATCCGGTTGACGATGAACGCCTTCTTCGCGGCGTTCGCCGCCGAAGGCCGATCGAACCAGAACCCGATCAGCAGATAGCTACAGAGGCCCACGCCCTCCCAGCCGAGATACAGGAGAAGGAGGTTGTCGGCGAGCACCAGGACCAGCATCGCGGCGGCGAACAGGTTGAGGTAACCGAAGAACCGCGCGAAGCGGTCGTCCCCGCGCATGTAGCCGATCGAATAGATGTGGATCAGGGCCCCGACCCCCGTGACGACCAACAGCATCACGACCGACAGAGGGTCGATCAACAGGTCGAAACCGGCCGCTAGACCGGGGACCTCGATCCAGTCGAACAGATGGATAGAGACGGTGCGGCGGTGCTCCGGACGACCGACGATCTCCATGAACAGAATCACCGCACTGGCGAACGCACGCACCATCGCGAGTGACGCCAGCCAGCCGGTCCACCCCCGGACCCGCTTGCCGATCGGGCTCGATTCGAGGCGTCCGCCGAGTACCAAGAGGAGGAAGGCGGTGATCAGGGGGAAGTAGATGGCGCTGGTGGCTAGGGTCTTTACGTCGTTACCGGGGATCAGCTCCATACGACCGTCATCACCACTTGAGGAGGTTCATCTCATCGACGTTCGCGCTTGCCCGGTGCCGGAAGATCACGAGGATGATCGCGAGGCCGACTACTACCTCGGCGGCGGCCACCACCAGAACGAAGAACACGAGCACCTGCCCAACGATCTCGCCGTGCATCCGCGCGAACGTGACGAACGCGAGGTTGACGGCGTTCAGCATGAGCTCGATGAACATGAAGATGACGATCGCGTTACGCCGCACGAGCGCGCCGACCACACCGACCGTGAACATCAACGTCGCAAGGACCAGGTAGTAGCCGGGGCCGACGCTGTTCACGCGGCCTTCCTGTTCTCGTCGGCGTGCTCCGCCGCACGCGAGGCCGAGCCGAGGCGGCGCGCCAGCACCATCACGCCCACGACCGCGACGATCAGGAGGATCGAGGTCGCTTCGAACGGCAGCAGGTAGCGGCTGAACAACAGGCGCGCCAGCGCTTGGACGTTGCCGGGGTCACGATTGATCTGGTCGAGCGCGGTCGATCCCGCGCCGGGGCTGGCGGCGAGATCGATCCCCCGCCACGCCACATAGACGATCTCGGCGGCGAGAACCGCTCCCAGGCCGATCGCCAGCGTTCGCTGCCCGGGCAACGGCTCGATCAGCGCCTCGCGTTTGTCGATCCCCAGCAGCATGATGACGAACAGAAACAACACCATGATGGCGCCCGCGTACACGATGATCTGGACGGCGGCGATGAAGAACGCGCCCTGTAGCAGGAACGCGAGCGCCAGCGCGATCTGCGCGGCAACGAGATAGAGCGCGACATGTACGGCGTTGCGCATGAACAGCATCGCGAGCGACGAGCCCAGCGCGATGACGAAGACGCCCCCGAATACGAGTTGCTCCCAGGTCATCGGTCGCGCGGGCCCTTCACAACCGGTGTCTGCCCTTCCGAGTAGCGGGTGACTCCGCCGGGAACCGTCGCTCGGTTCTCCTCGAGATCGACCCGCGTGCTACCGGATGCGTCCGGGATCAAGTCGCGGTCCGGCGGCAGCTCTTTCCTCGTCTCCCAGTGCCTGATGATGGGCGAGTCGACGATCAGTTGGTCCTTCGTGTAGATCAATCCCTCGCGCGAGTCGCCTGACATCTCGTATTCCGTCGTCATGAGCAAGGCTTCGGTGGGACACGCTTCGACGCACAAGCCGCAGAAGATGCAGCGCAGGTAGTTGATCTGATAGATCTGCGCGTACCGCTCGCCGGGTGAGAACCGCGCTTCCGGAGTGTTCTCTGCACCGACGACCTGGATCGCGTCCGCGGGACAAGCGCCCGCGCACAACTCGCAACCGATACATTTCTCGAGCCCGTCCGGGTGCCGGTCGAGGATGTGACGGCCCTTGTAGCGCGGGAAGGGCATCCGGCGGACCTCGGGGTAACGAACGGTGTCCTTGCGCAGGAACGCGTTCTTGATCACCGTGCGCATGCCGGTGAGGATCTCGGGGATCGCCATTACGCGCGCTCCATCAGACAACAGCCTTCTTGCGCTGGGGCGCGACCGCGCCGACCGTGCGGGGGTCACCACGTCCGACCCACACGAGCACGATCAGGAACAGGGCCGCGAATACCCCAAGGCGCACGTTGCGCCCAACCCCTTCGGTGTTCACCACCGCGGTCACCATGATCCAGAGGAGGGCGCCCGGTATCAGGCGCTTCCATCCCAGCCACATCAAGCGGTCGTAACGAAGCCGCGGCATCGTCGCGCGCAGCCACACGAACAGGTACACGAACAGGCCCGTCTTGATCGTGAACCACACCAGCGGCCAGATCCACGAGAGGAAGTCGAAGCGGGGTCCGTTCCACCCGCCGAAGAACAACGTCACTGCCATAGCCGAGATCACGACGACGTGGATGTACTCGCCGAGGAAGAACATCGCGAAGCGGATGCCGGAGTACTCCGTGTGGAAACCCGCGACAAGCTCCGTCTCGGCTTCGGCGAGGTCGAACGGAGCGCGGTTCGTCTCCGCGATACCTGCGATGAAGAAGAGCAGGAACGCGGGCCACTGCGACCAGATGAACCAGCTCGGGACGGGCTCGAAGATCTTCTGCACCTGCTCGAGGACCGGTATGCCGTCGAAGAACGTCACGTTTCCGATCGTGCCGGCCTGCGCCGCGACGATGTCGACCGTAGAAAGCGTCCCCGCGACAATCACGATCGGCACCAGTGACAGCCCCAGCGCGATCTCGTAGCTGATCATCTGCGCGGTCGACCGGATGCCACCGAGCAACGGGTACTTCGACCCCGAAGCCCACCCCGCCAGCACGACACCGTAGACACCGAGGGAACCCATAGCGAGGAAGTACAGGATGCCGATGTTGAGGTCGCTGACGACGAGCCCGATGTCGCGCCCGAACAGGTGCGCGTCGTCACCCACTGGCACCACCGCAAAGGCGAGGAAGGAAGGCACCATCGCCGCGACCGGCGCGATCGCATACACCCAGCGATCCGCGTTGCGAGGCCGGAAGTCCTCCTTGAAGAACAGCTTGATCCCGTCGGCGAGCGTCTGTAGCAATCCGAACGGCCCCCACCGGTTGGGGCCGATCCGTGCCTGCATGTCCCCGATGATCTTCCGCTCGGCCCAGATAACGATCAGTGTCACGACCAACAGCGCCACGAACGTGATCACCACTTTGGCGAGGGCCGTGATTACCGCGGGGCCCAGGAAGTCGACGAGCCAGCTCACGGTCGCCTCACCTCGACGTGGGGATCGACACCGGCCATCAGGGTGTTCGCCCGCAGACCCTCCTGGTCGTAGGGGATGAAGACGGAGCCGCGGGCGATGTCGGAGATAGCGACGGCGAGCGTCGTCTGGGTGCCGTTCGCGCCCACGACGACCTCGTCGCCGTCGGCGAGCTCGAGCTCCTTCGCGTCTTCGTCGTTCATCTCGAGATACGGCTTGCGCTGGATGCTCCGCAGCGCGACCGAGCGCGACACCATGTTGCCCTCGTCGTAGATCAGCCTGCCGGTGAGCAACCGGAACGACCCGTCGCCTCGTTGCGGTGATGACGATGACGAAGCCGGCGCAGAGGCCGACGCGCCGTCCCCGCCGTCGGGAAGCGGCGGCACGTAACCCGGGCGCTGACGCGCTTCGAAGGCGCGCAGCTCCCACGACAGAGGCCAGTTCTGCCCCGTCTGGATCGGGAAGCCCTGGCGGAAACCTTTCGGGTACTGCCCGCCCGGCCCCGCGACCGCGGCATCACCTTGCTGTGCGTCGTTCTCGAACTGCGACTCGTACTGCAACGTCGACTCGGGGATGCGCTGAGAGATCGCGGCGAGGTCGACGTCTTTGTGCGTCGGGACCTGCTTCTTGATGTCGGCCCAGACGTCGTCGAACGACAGCCACTCCCAGTCGTCCCCCAAGCGCGCCGCGAGACCGGCACAGATCTCCCATGGTTGCCGCGCAGTCCCCGGTGGTGCTTTCACCGGCTCGAGCTTCTGCAACCTGCGCTCGAGGTTCGTGAAGGTCGCGGTGCGCTCCGCGTACGCGGCGCTGGGAAGGACGACGTCCGCATGCGAGACCGTCTCCGTCGGCAGCAGCTCGACGACGACCGTGAAGACCCCGCTCCCCAGCGCTCTGCGCGCGAGACCGGCATCGGGGAAGTCCGTGATCAGGTCGGCGCCGAAGACGAACAGCGCGTCGAGCTCTCCCGCCGCGGCGGCTTCGAGCATCGCGCGGGTGTCGAGGCCCGCTTCCTGCCGCTGCTCGTAACCGGGACCTAGCGACGGGAGCACGCCCATGTCGATCGCGCCCTGCGACCCTGCGTGCGGAGGACACACGAGGAGCTTCGCTCCCCGCTTTGCAACCAGGGCACGCGCCGCGTCGAAAGATGCCGAGTGGTCCTCGCCGGGGGAGGCCGGTCCCCAGCACACGACGAGCGGATCGCCGATGTCGTTCACGATCGCAGCGTCGGTCGACAGTGAGTCGGTCGAGCGAACGACGTGGGTGGCACACCGGTCGAGAGAAGTCGCGCGCGGTGAGACGACGATCAGCTTCGTGTTGCACTCGAGCACCGCATGGCGGAGCTTCAGGTACAGGACCGGCAGCGTCTCTTTCGGATCGGGTCCGATCCAAACGACGGTACGAGCCTTCGCAAGGTCTGCGATCTGCGCGGTGGACCCTGCGACGGGAGCGACCTCGAGCACGCGGTCGTAGGGAGCGCCTGCGTCCTGGATGCGCGAGTCGACGTTGCTCGTCTTCAGGACGTCGCGCGCGAGCCGCGCGATCCCGAACGAATCTTCTGTGGTGAGGTGCCCGCCGCTGATGACGCCGATGCGCTCCTTGCCTTCGACGGCGGCGGCGATCTTGTCGAACGCATCGGCCCACGAGCTCGGGATGAACTCCTCGCCGTCGCGCACCAGCGGGTTCGTGAGGCGGTCGTCGGCATCGACGTAGTGGTACCCGAAGCGCCCCTTGTCACACGACCAGAAGTCGTTCACCTGCTCGTTCGGCAGTGCCTGGCAGCGGACCACCTCGTCCGTGCGCACCTCGTTCGTCAACGGGCAGCCGACGGCGCAGTAGGAGCAGACGCTCGGCGCTGCTTTCAGGTCCCACGGGCGAGCGACGAAACGGTACGGCTTCGACGTCAACGCGCCGACGGGACAGATCTGGATCGTGTTGCCCGAGAAGTAGCTGTCGAACGGCTCGTCGGAGAAAGTCAGGATCTGCGTCCCGGGGCCGCGGTCGACGAGCTGGATGAACTGGTCGCCCGCGATCTCGTCGGAGAACCGCACGCACCGCCAGCACAGGACGCAGCGCTCTCGGTCCAGCACGACCAGCTCGGAGATCTCCAACGCCTTCTCGTAGGTGCGTTTCGGCTCGATGTAGCGGCTGGTTCCCGGCCCGTGCGCGTACGTCTGGTCCTGCAGCGGACACTCGCCCGCGCGATCGCAGATGGGGCAGTCCAGCGGGTGGTTGATGAGGAGGAACTCGAGCATGCCCTCCTGCGCATCCACCGCCGACTCTTCGACCGTGTTCGCCACCATGCCGCCCGCAACCGGCGTCGCGCAGGCGGGCAACAGCTTGTTGCTGCCCTCTATGTGCACGAGACACATGCGACAGACCGCGACGGATTTCATGCCGGGGTGGTAACAGAAGCGCGGCACGAAGATGCCGAGCTCTTCGGCAACGTCGATCAGCAGGCGACCCGGTTCCGCCTTCGTCTCCAGACCGTTGATCGTGACGTTGACGACCTCGTTGCCGGACGTCACATGCCCTTCCCTTCTTCCCACGCGTCGGTCGCGATGCCGGCAGCAGGTTGGTCGACGATGCCGGCATCGCCGAGACCGACACCGCGCGGGCGCGCTCCCACCAGCACCTTGTGCTCCCCGTGCTCTCCCTCGAAGGGGCAACGGCGTTCCGCGACGTGCTGGTCGAACTCGTCGCGGAACAGCTTGACGTTCGACCGCAGTGCCCAGGACGCCGCGTCACCCAACGGACAGAAGGACCGGCCGTCGATGCCGTCCGCGATGTCGAGCAACAGGTCCATGTCTTCGGGACGCCCCTCGCCGTGCTCGATTCGTTCGAGCACCTTCACGGCCCACCACGTCCCTTCGCGGCAGGGCGTGCACTTGCCGCAGCTCTCGTGCTCGAAGAACTCGGTCGTGACTAACGCGTTTCGCACCATGCACGTGGACTCGTCCATGAAGACGATGGCACCCGACCCGAGCATCGTCCCCGCGTCCTTCAGGGATTCGAAGTCACACGCGACGTCGGTCGAGGTCAGCAGCGGCGCGCTCGCGCCACCGGGGATGATCGCCTTCAGCTGCGCGCCTTGCCGCATGCCCCCGGCCAGCTCGAGGATGTCGGCGAGGGTCGTGCCGTAGACGACTTCGTAGTTGCCGGGCTCGTTCACGTGGCCGGAGACGGAGAAGACCTTGGTACCGGGAGACTTCTCGGTGCCCATCTTCTTGTGCCACTCGGCGCCGTTCGTGACGATCGACGGTAGTGACGACAGCGTCTCGGTGTTGTTGATCACGGTCGGCTGCCCGTAGAGACCTTTGATCGCGGGGAATGGGGGCCGCAGGCGGGGCTGCCCGCGAAAGCCCTCCAGCGAGTCGAGGAGCGCCGACTCCTCGCCGCAGATGTAGGCACCGGCACCCCGGTGCAGGACGATGTCGAGGTCGAAGGAAGAGCCGAAGATGCCCTTGCCCAGGAACCCCTTGCCGTACGCGTCCGCGATCGCTTGGTCCATCCGTCGCGAGCCGAGCGCGAACTCGCCGCGGCAATAGATGAACGCTTTCTCGGCCTGGTTGGCCCACGCCGCGATGATGATGCCCTCGATCAGCTGGTGCGGGTCGCGCTCGGCGAGCTCGCGGTCCTTGAACGTCCCGGGCTCGCCTTCGTCGTGGTTGACGACGACGTATTTCGGAAGGACGTCCTTGGGGACGAACCCCCATTTGACGCCGGTGGGGAACCCGGCACCGCCCTTGCCGCGGAGACCGGATGCCTTCACGAGCTCGATCACCTCGTCGGGCGTCATGGACGTGACTGCGGTACGTGCCGCCTCGTAGGCGCCGTCGTCCAGCGCGCGCTGCATCGTCCACGAGTCCTGTCCGAACTCGCGCAAGCGGCGCGTAGTCACCCTTGTCTCCTCACGCATCGGAATCTCCGAGCACGGGGGGGCGGAAACCTGGGCTCGCATCGGGCGGCGGGACCTCGCCGCCGATCGTGCGGCCGGACCTGCGATCGGCCGGCGACGTCCGTACGCCTGCCAGCGCCGTCTCGCGCGCGATCTCCTTCGCGGTCTTGACGGGTTCGCCACGGACGCTGCGGATCTCCTCACCGTCGGCGAGCCGCGCGATCAGCGCCCGTACGTCATCGGGGGCCGCGCGGTAGAAGTCTTCGTAGTTGATCTGCATGCTCGGCGCGCCGTCACAGGTGCCGAGACATTCGGCTGCTTCGAGCGAGAACCTCCCGTCGGCCGTGGTCTCGCCTGCGTGGATGCCGAGGGCCTCTTCGGCCGCCTCGATCACGCGGCGTGCGCCGAGGTGGGTACACGAGATGTTGCGGCAGATCGAGATGAGGTACTCGCCCTGCGGCCTCTTCTTGAGCATCGTGTAGAAGCTCGCCGACGCCAGTACCTGTGCGGGTGTGAGGTCGAGGATCTCCGCCACCTCGCGCATCCCGTCCTCGCTGACGTAGCCCTCGACCGACTGCACGAGGAACAGCAGCGGCAACGTCGCGGAGCGGGAGTTCGGATACTTCGCGACGATCGCTTCGGCCTCGGCGCGGACCTCGGGCGAGAAAACGCTCACCGGTCTACTCCGCCCATAATGGGGTCGATCGAAGCAATCGATGCGACCAGGTCGGCCAACAGGCCACCCTCGACCATCGGCGCGAGCGTCTGGAGGTTCACGAAGCTCGGGTCGCGGACGTGGCAGCGATAAGGAGACGTGCCGCCGTCGGAGAGGACGTAGCAGCCGAGCTCGCCGCGGGGGGACTCGACGAACGCGTAGGTCTCGCCGGCAGGCACCTTGTAGCCCTGCGTCGTGATCTTGAAGTGGTGGATCACCGCCTCCATCGACCGGTTGAGGTCCTCACGAGGCGGCGGCATGATCTTCGGGTCCATGTTTTTGAAGTCGCCACTGGGCATGTTGCCGGCGAGCTGCTCGATGATCTTCACCGACTCGCGCATCTCCGCGACCCGGACGCGATAGCGCGCGTAGACGTCGCCTTCGGTGGCGATCGGCACGTCGAACGAAACGTCGGCGTACGCCTCGTACGGCGCGTCGCGCCGGAGGTCCCAGTCGATCCCGGAGGCACGTGCGATCGGCCCGCTGGCACACATCGCGCGCGCTTGATCCGAGCTGAGGACGCCGATCCCCCTCGTCCGCTCGAGGAAGACGGGATTCATCGTCAGGAGGTTCTCGTAGTCGTCGATGCGCTTCGGCATCTGCGACGTGATGTTGCGAACGGCTCGCTCCCATCCCTGCGGCAGGTCTTCCCACACGCCCCCCGGGATGAAATAGCCATGGTTCATGCGAAGCCCGGTGACCATCTCGTAGAAGTCGAGGAGCAGCTCGCGCTCGCGGAATCCGTAGAACATCGCCGACATCGCACCCATGTCGAGCCCCTGCGTCCCCCACCAGACCAGGTGCGAGGACAGGCGATACATCTCGGCCATCATCGTCCGGATGTACTTCGCTCGCGGCGGCACCTCGATCCCTAGGAGGCCCTCCACCGCCAGCGAATACACCTGCTCGTTGAACAGGCATGCCAGGTAATCCATACGAGTGACGATCGTCACCGCGCCGCGCCAGTTCTGGTCCTCGCACTCCTTCTCCATCCCGGTGTGGAGGTAGCCGATCACCGGCAGGCACCTGACGACGGTCTCGCCGTCGAGCTCGAGCATCAGACGCAACACACCGTGCGTCGACGGATGCACCGGACCCATGTTGATGACCATCCGGTCGTCGCGGGGATCGTAGGACTCGACGAAGGCTCCATGACCGCGCGCCTCGACCTCGCGCGCCAGCTTGTCGACCGTGTTGATCTCGCGAGTCTCCATGTCGTGCGAGCTCATGGCTGGTCCCCCTCCACGACCGCCTGCCCGAGGCGATCTAGCCGGATCGCGGCCTCGTCGTTGCGCGGCGACTGACCCGGTGCATCGATCTGGATGAGCGGCTGCGGCACGAAGTCGATCGGGACCTTGCCGACGCCGTAGTCCTTGCGCAACGGGTGGCCCTCCCAGTCCTCCGGCAGCATGATCCGGATCAGGTTCGGGTGCCCGTCGAACACGATCCCCATGAGGTCGTAGACCTCGCGCTCGAAGAAGTTCGCGCCGGGCCAGATCGGTGTGACGGATGCAACCGTCGGAGGCTCTCCCTCTGCGGTCACATGAAGCGTCATCCGCTCTTTCGTCTCGTGGTTCACGAGCTGCACGACCACCTCGAACCGAGGGTCCGACTCGATCAGACGGAGACGGTCGATCGCCGTCAGGTCGACCAGCTGCCAGTTGCCGTCGTGCAGCTCGCGCGCGCGGTCGTGCCACTCGCGCCCCGAGACGAGCTCCATCTACGCGGTGACCCGTCCCGCGGCGTACTCACCGCGTTTGATCTGCTCGTGCAACAGCATGATCCCGTCGATCAACATCTCCGGCCGCGGCGGGCACCCTGGGACGTAGATGTCGACCGGCACGATCTGGTCGACACCTTGAACGAGCGCGTAGTTGTTGAAGACTCCGCCCGTCGAGGCACACGCTCCCATCGAGATGACCCACTTCGGTTCGGTCATCTGGTCGTAGATCGTTCGGAGGATCGGCGCCATCTTCTGCGACACGCGTCCGGCAACGATCATCAGATCCGCCTGGCGCGGTGACGCGCGGAAGGCTTCCATGCCGAAGCGCGCGAGGTCGTGGCGCGGCATGGTCGTCGCCATCATCTCGATCGCGCAGCACGCAAGGCCGAACGTGACCGGCCACAGCGACGACTTACGCGCCCAGTTGACCAGCTTGTCGAGCCGCGCGGTGAGGAAGTTCGCGCCGATCGCATCGCTCACTCCGCCCACTCGAGGCCACCTCGCTTCCAGACGTAGATGTACGCGCCGACGAGCAGCGCGACGAAGACGCCCATCTCGATCAGCCCGAACAGCGCGAGCTCTTTGAACGCGACCGCCCACGGGTAGAGGAAGACCGTTTCGATGTCGAAGATGATGAACAGCATCGCGATCAGATAGAACTTGACCGGGAAACGCTCGTCGCCTTCGGTCCCCTCCTCGGGAACGATCCCGCACTCGTACGGGTCGAGCTTCGCCGGCGTCCATTTGCGCGGCGACAGCTTCGACGCGACGAACATCGACACCACCGCGAAGCCGGTCGACAAGATCACCAGGAACAGGATGGGGAGGTATGCGGGGAGCGTCATGAACGCGACCCCTTCGACGGCTTCATCTCCGCAACCTTCTTCAGTGCGCGCAGACCGAACTGCTGCACGCCCGAGACCTTGTCGTCTTCGAGGTTCGCCATGAACGTCAGCGCGAAGCTCATGGTCTTCTTCGAGCGCATGCCCATCGAGACCAGGCGCTCCATCAGCTCGGGGTGACCGATCAGCTTCACGAAGCGACGTCCCAACCGGTAATACGGACCGTAGGTGTATTCGAGCTCGGCGGTGTAGGACGCGAGCGAATCCGGCCCCCCGTTGCGCAGAGCCTCGTCGATGTGGCGTCCGGCGATCGCCCCCGTCTCGTAGCCGTACGCGATGCCCTCACCATTGCACGGGTTGATCATCCCGGCGGCATCACCGACGAGGACGAAACCAGGCCCGTGCGGAGGCCAGACGCTCTGGCCCATGAACAGGCGCCCACCGCGCGGTTTGCTGCACACGGTGTCGTAGTTGATCCCCCACTCGGACGGCAGCTGCGTGACGAAGTTGCGTTGCAGGTCGTTCAGGTTGACGTGCTCCCAACCGCCGTATGTCGTCAGCAGCCCGACGCCGACGTTGACCGTCCCGTCGCCGACCGGGAACACCCACCCGTAGCCGGGGAGGTTGTCGGGCCCCGACTTCACTTCGAGGTACGCGTCGAACCAGCCGGTGTGCGCCATGACCGGCGATTCGAAGTACTGCCGTATCGCCCAGCCCATCGGGTAAGCGGTGTTCCGGCTACGGCCGAGCGCGCCGGCGAACTTCGTCGCCGCGCCTTCCGCACACGCCACGTACCGCGCGGTTACGCGTTCGTCCTGACCGTCGCGCTTCGCCACGACGCCGCGCACGACGCCCTCTTCGAAGATCGGCGCCACCACCTGTGTGTTCTCTAGGACCTTCGCGCCCGCGGCCTCGGCGTTGTCGAGAACGAGCTTGTCGAGGTCCTTGCGCGGCTTGACGAGGCCGTAGTTGCACCAGCCTTCGAGGTCGGGCCACGGGAGCTCCATCGTCCGACCCGCCGCGTGGATGCGCAGGCCGCGGACGGACTCCCACGCGTGCAGCTCGGTTCCTAGTCCCATTACTTCGAGCTGCTTGACCGCGCGCGGGGTCAGGCCGTCGCCACAGGTCTTCTCGCGGGGGAACGACTTCTTCTCGCATACGAGGA
Source organism: Actinomycetota bacterium (assembly GCA_035550975.1). Lineage (GTDB taxonomy): Bacteria > Actinomycetota > CADDZG01 > CADDZG01 > WHSQ01 > DASZOC01. Next base: position 31,639 of record DASZOC010000010.1, read on the forward strand.
CGGAGTGGCCGCGGGCGGCGAGATAGTGAGCGGTCGCCGCACCGGAGGGCCCCCCACCGACGATCACTACGTCGAACTCGGTGGTCATCGGTGCGTCCTCCCTGGCGAGCCGTCGAGGGTGTTGGGAACCTTGTGAAAACGTTCACAAGGTCCTGAACGAGTCTACTCCTCGGGCGCCGGGGCCGTGCCTCGAGTGCTACTCGACCGTCACGGTGCCCGTCATCGTCGGATGGACGTCGCAGCGGAAGAAATACTCGCCGGGCTCGAGTCCCGGGATCTCGTAGTCGGTCTCGCTACCGCCGTCGATCGTGCGGCCGACGAATAGGTCCTCGGTCGCGCTGTCGTCGGTGTAGATCGCGACGTTGTGCGGTGCCGAGTCTTCGTTGACGAAGTGCAGCGTCGTCTCTTCGTTGGCGGGCAGCACCAGCTCGTTGCGCTCGAACGCGACGTTCGCGGCGGTCAAGCTCAGCACCCCCTCCTGTTCCGTCGTTTCCTCACCGTGACCGCCTTCTTCGGCCGGCGCGGAGGGGTTCTGCGCCAGCACGAACGCGATCGCGAGGATCGGGATGAGCAGGTAGAGCAACGCCAGCCCCGGTGAGCGTTTCGGCTCGAGCGTCTCCGACGCGGCTACTGCGGGCACGCCCGTACCGACGAGCTCGTCGATCAGCTTGCGCCGCGCGTACATGTCTTGCTGGCCCTGGAACTGCGCATCGGTGGTCGCCTCGTCCTCCGGTCGCAGGCGCGTCCCGGTGGTCGTGCCGTGCAACACGCCCGACGGCTTCTGGGTCGGAGGCGCCTCGGCGGCGGCGGCCGGCGCGGCCGTAGCGGCCGGTGCAACCGAGGCCGTGGCAGCCGCGGGGACCGACTCTGGTGGTGGTGCCGTTTGCTCCTGGGGGACCTGCGGCGCTTGCTCGTCGGCGGTGGCGGCAGGTGTCTCCTCCGCCACCGGCGCGGCCGCGGGTGTGTCCTGCGCCGCCTCTTCGACCTCGGGTTCGGCTTCTTCGGCTTCCGCGGGCTCGGTTTCTTCGTCAGCCCCGCCTCCGGCGTCGCCACCCTCGAGGTGCGGTTGGGCGCCCGGCCACCACTTGGGCTCCTTAGGGTGCGGCGATCCGGCCTCGGCGCGCGCCCGCGCGGCCTTGGCGCGTCCCTCGGCGACCGGGGCCGACGATCCCTTCGCCTGCTCTTCGGCGAGCACCTCTGCGTAGATCTCTTCCGGATCGGCCACGTCTTCTCCTGATCGCGTCGTGGGGCAGCGGCGGTAAATCTACCCGTCTCGCGGCGCGGGTCCTCGCTATCTAGCGAACGCGCACGACCGCGGCATCTATCAGCTCCCGGAGCGCCTCCTGCGCGTCGGGCGCGATATCCAGCGGTTCGAGCGCCGCAGCTGCCTGGGCCGCGAGATCCGCCGTCAACGCCTCGGTTTCCGCGCGCGCGCCGGAGCTCTCGACCAGCGCGCGCAGCGAGTCGACCTCGGCAAGGGTGAGGTCCGGGCCGCGTCCCCACGAGCGGACGAACCACTCTCGCTCGTCTCCTCGAAGGCGGGCGACGGTCAGCGCGTAAGGGAGGTGGCGCTTGCCCTCGCGGATATCGGAGTCGGCGGGCTTTCCGGTCGTTGCGGGATCTCCGAACAGGCCCAGCAGGTCGTCGCGGAGCTGGAACGCCTCGCCCAGCGGCCGGCCCGCTCTCCGTAGGCCGTCCACCAGGACGGCCGGCGCACCGGCCAGCCGCGCCCCGATCAGCAACGGGTGCTCGATCGAATACGAGCCTGATTTGAGCCGCGCGATGAGACGCGCGTGGTCTTGATCGATGTCCCGGCCGGTCGCGATGACGTCTAGATGTTGCCCCGCGATGACCTCCTCGCGCATCATCGTGAAGTCCTCGAACGCGCTGGCGAGAACCTCGGGTGGGAAAGCTGCGCTCCAGAACGCGGCGTCGGCGAGCACGAGGGCGAGATCCCCAACCAGCAGCGCCTGCGACACACCGAGCCGCGCGACGGTCGAGTCCTGTCCCCTACGCTGCGGCGCCGCGTCCATGATGTCGTCGTGCACGATCGCGAACGTGTGCAAGAGCTCGAACGACGAGGCGAGTCGCACGATGTCGTCTCCGTGCGCTCCGCCGGCGGCCCGGCAGCCCCAGTAACAGAAGGCGGGGCGCAACCTCTTCCCGCCGGCCGCGACGACCCGGCGGATCTCGGCGATCAGGTCCGACGCTTCCGGCAAGCGGCGCCCGCGCTCGGTGAGGAAGCTCTCGATCGTCGCGTCGAACTCACGCCGCAGCCATTCGAGATCGGGTCTGACGGCCACGTCATCTACCCTAGTTGCGGTGACCGTGCGCATCTGGTTCCTCGTGCTGATCGCGATCGCTCTCGGCGCCTGCCGGCAACCGGGCGCCATCGGTCCTCCTGCGCCGGACCGGGTCGAGGGCGTGATCCTCGAGATCGACGCGGAGTCGCTCGGCGAGGTGCGGAGCTTCACTCTCAAGGACGGCGACAACGTCTACGAGATCTTCATCGCCGACGACGTCGAGTACGGGTTCCCGCTCGGTCACCTACAGGAGCATCTGTCGTCGAACGAACCGGTGGTGGTCGACCTCGAGGAGCGCGAAGACGACAAGCTGTACGCGGTGACGATCGAGGACCCTTAGAGCTTGGCGAGGTCTCGCTTCAGCTCGGCCTCGCTAACCGTTCCCTCGTACTTCGCGACCACGCGACCGGCGGCATCGACCACGAACACCCAGGGCTCGCTGGGCAGGCCCCACTCGCGCACCGCCTTGACGGGAACCAGGTTCGACGGATCGTCGAGGTTCTTGTAGATCTCCACGTGGATGAACGTCACATCGTCATGGCCGCGCGACGCGCGCTTCACCACGTCGAGCGTTGGGCCGCAAACCTGCGAGGTGCAGAATTTGGGGGTCGAGAAAGCCACGACGAAAGGCTCGTTCGCGGCGAGCGCTTCGTGGATCGACATCTCGTAGAAGGACGGATCCGGATCGGGATCCGTGCTGATCTGCGAGAGGTTCTTCACGTCGTCCGCAGTCGGCGTACGGGACGCCGGCGGCTTCGCCCCCAGCTCCGGCGTCGTGCCCTCCTCGGCGACGTCGAACGACGCATTCACCGTCTCGTCGAGCCCCTTGCCCTCGACCGAGACCTCCGCTCCCCACCGCCCGGCGTTGTCGAAGGTCGCGTGCGTCTTATACAGACCGCGCTCGCCCGGGATCGTCTCGATGAATTCCATGTCGCGCTCGAACACGGGATCGGTCTCGGAGACGGAGAGGTCGAAGAAACGGATGTGCATGTCGATCGAGGCCGATCCGATCGGCGCGTCGTTCGAGTCGAGCAGCCCGACGAGGAAGCGGTTCTTGCCGACCACGACCTCCGACGACGCGAACACGGGATATGCCTCGACATCGGCGAACGCCCCTCCGAAGCGCGAGCCCTCAGAAGCGAGCGGTTCGGGACCGGCTGCTTCGCCGCCACAGCCGGCGAGCACAACGAGGGTCGCCACGACCCACAGGATTGGCTTCTTCACAAGGGAAGAGACTAGCGGGGCCGCCGGATAACATCGCCTCTCCCATGTCTTCCGTTCGCCGTCTCGCGCTCGCGTCGACGATCGCAACGTTCGTTCTCGTTGCGGTCGGCGGGCTCGTCCGCGCCACGAAATCCGGTCTCGGGTGCGGGACCGACTGGCCTGACTGCGCGGGCGACGTGATCCCGCTCTTCGGGAGCCGCGCCGTGGTGATCGAGTTCTCACATCGCCTGATGGCATCGGTAGTCGTGATCCTGCTCGGCGTTCTGGCAGTGACAGCATGGCGGCACCGCCACGAGAGCACGCGCGTGATGCGGACCGCGATCATCGCGTTCGCTCTGGTCCTGTCAGAAGCGTTGATAGGCGCGCTTGTCGTGAGGCTCGAGCTCCAAGCGGAGTCGGTCGTGCTTCACCTCGCGACCGCGATGACCCTGCTGGCGGTGTTGATCTATCTGACGGCGAATGCGTCGGTAGCCGACGGTTCCGTGGAACCCACCGTCGACGCGGGCGTCTCGGCACGGGCTCGCGTCGCCGCCGGGACCGTCTTCCTGTTGCTCATCGTCGGGTCCTACGTGACCGGTCGCGGTGCCGGGTACGTCTTCGAGGACTGGCCGTTGATGGGCGGGCAGCTCGTCCCGGATCTGTCCTTCGAGCCCGCCGCGATCCACTTCCTGCACCGCGCGCTGGCAGCGCTCACCGGTGTGATCGTGTTCGCGATCGGGCTGAGTGTCGCGCGCCGGCGCTCGGAGCTTCCGGCCCAGTCGAAGTTCGCCCATGCGGCCATGGGTCTGTTCGCGCTACAGGTGTTGATCGGAGCGGCGAACGTGTGGAACCCCCCGCCGGGGTTCGTCAACGAGCTTCTCGTCACACTTCACCTCCTTACCGCGGCGCTCATCTGGGGGGCCCTCGTCGCCCTCGCGGTGACGTCGTCGCCGGCGCTGCTATCGGTGCGCTCACAAGGGTGGGCTCGCACCGGACCGGCCTACGAAGGCGGCGTGTGATGCAGCGGCTGATCACCGACACGACCGGTGCCGTGCGAATCGAGAGCATGCCGCCGCCCACCGAGACCGACCTCGTCGGGCCGATAAGCCTCCGTCAGAAGCTCGCCGCGTATGTCGCCCTCACCAAACCGCGCATCATCGAGCTGCTGTTGGTCACGACGGTCCCCGCGATGGTGGTCGCCGCCGGGACATGGCCCTCGTGGTGGCTCGTCCTCGCAACGCTCATCGGTGGGACATTGTCGGCCGGTGGAGCGAACGCCATCAACTGCTTCGTCGATCGCGACATCGACGAGATCATGCCGCGGACGAAGAAGCGCCCTCTACCTCTGCATCGCATCGCACCGCGCAACGCGCTGATCTTCGGTATCGCGCTCGGCGCAGCTGCGTTCGTCTGGCTGTGGCTCCTCGTCAACCCGCTGTCGGCGTTGCTCGCTACATCTGCGCTGCTCTTCTACGTCTTCGTCTACACGATCGGCATGAAGCGCTCGACGCCGCAGAACATCGTCATCGGTGGAGCCGCCGGCGCGATGCCGGTGCTGGTCGGCTGGGCAGCTGTGACCAACAGCATCGAGCTGCCCGCGCTGGCGTTGTTCGGCATCGTCTTCTACTGGACCCCACCACATTTCTGGGCACTCGCGATGCGCTACGAAAAGGACTATCGCGCCGCCGGCGTCCCGATGATGCCGGTCGTCTACGGCAAGACCGAGACCACCCGCCACATCCTGCTGTACAGCTTCATGCAGCTCGCCATGTGCCTCGCGTTCTTCTCGACCGCGAAGATGGGGGCTCTCTATCTCGCCGCAACGCTCTTGCTCAACGGACTGTTCATCGCGTGGGCGTTCAAGCTCTATCGCGACCCGACGGCGAAGCGCGCGTGGGGTCTGTTCCGCTTCTCGATCTACTTCCTGGCGCTGCTCTTCGCCGCGATGGCGGTCGATACGCTCCTCTTCTAGGTCCGCGCGCTTCCGCTCGTCCCGTCTGGGTAGGAGAGGATTCCTATGGAAGACGTCATCGTCGTCGGAGCCGGTCCTGCGGGTCTCGCGGCTGCAACGTGGCTCGGGCGCTACCGCAGGAAGACGTTGGTCCTCGATGGGGGGCCGCCGCGGAACACACCTGCCCAGGCGAGCCACGGCTACCTCGGCTTCGACGGGAGCCCTCCCGAGACGCTCGTGGCCGCAGCGCGACGGGACCTGGAGAGGTATCCGACCGTCGCGATCCGGCCGCTGCGTGCCGACGATGCGCGGCGACAAGGCGACGCTTTCGTCGTCGCGACCTCCGAGGGAGATGTCGTCGCCCATCGACTGATGCTCGCGACGGGCGTGCGGGACGCGCTGCCGGACATCCCTGGCTTCGACCGGGTCTACGGACAGCACGCGTTCCATTGTTCGTGCTGCGACGGCTACGAGAGCGCAGACCAAGACGTCGTCGCCATCGGTTGGGGGGAGCACGCGGCCGGCTTCGCGATCGACCTGCTGGAATGGGGCGCGCGCGTGGTCCTCGTGACGGATGGACAAGAGTTCGAAGGTGATCGCACCTGCGAGGCGGCGCTGCACCGCAACGGGATCGAGGTGATCGAAGAGAAGGTCACGCGTGTCGTGCTCGACGGTGACCGCATGACGTCGGTCGAGCTCGCATCGGGTCGATCAGTGCCGGCGACGCGAGCGTTCTTCTCGATCAAGCACCATCCCTGCAACGAACTCGCGGTGTCTCTCGGATGCGATACCGACGAGATGGGCTACATCACCGTCGGCGACCATGGCGAGACATCCGTCGAGGGGGCCTACGCGGCGGGAGACGTCACGCCGGGTGAGCAACTCGTGCAGCGATCCGCTGCCGAAGGTGCCGTGGCAGGCATCGCCTGCGCGATCTCGCTGAGAGGCATGTCGACCGCGTCGGACGCACCCGAGCCCGGACCCGACCCTGAAGCGGAACTGGACGCGAGCTAGCTATTTGACGGTGACGGTTCCCGTCATCGAGGGATGGACGTCGCAGCGGAAGAAGTATTCGCCCGCCTCGAGCGCGGGGATCTTGTATTCCGTCGAGGCGCCCCCGTCGATCGTGCGGCCGACGAAGAGCTCCTCGGTCGCCTCCTTGGTCTCGTAGATCGCGACGTTGTGGGGCGCGGAGTCCTCGTTCTCGAACGTCAACGTCGTGGGCTCACCCGCGGGGAACGTCAGCTGGTCGGTGCCGAACGCGATGCCCGCCGCGGTGATCGTTTCCGTCGTCCCGCCCCCCGTCCGCTGGTTCGCGGTCTCCTCGGCCCCGTGGCC
>DASZOC010000011.1:0-23769 GCA_035550975.1 Actinomycetota bacterium
AGCGACCGGGCGGCTGCGGCAGCACGTTCATGTCGGCGCCTTGACGCTTCCGGCATTCTCCACCATGGTGGGGCGGGGGATCTGAAGAAGGGTTGTGAGCGGGTAAGTGGGTTACTGGCTGATCAAAGCCGTCGTCAAGCCGATCATGCTGGCTCTCTACCGGATCAAGGTGGAGGGCCTCGAGAACGTTCCTCGTAAAGGGGCGGCAATCATCGCCGCGAACCACCTGTCCTTCCTCGACTCGTTCTTCATCCCCCTGGTCATCAAGCGCCGCAAGATGACCTATCTCGCGAAGGCCGACTACTTCAAGTCGTGGAAGACGAAGTGGTTCTTCAGCTCGGTCGGTCAGATCTCGTGCGAGCGTGAGGGCGGTTCGAAGTCGCAGCAGTCGCTCGAGATCGCACTCGAGGTCTTGAAGGCGGGACGTCTGCTCGGGATCTATCCCGAGGGGACCCGCTCGCCCGACGGGTATCTGTACCGCGGCCGGACGGGTGTGGCTCGTCTGGCTCTGGCTTCGGGGGCTCCCGTGATCCCGTGCGGGCTCGTCGGCACCGATGTAGTGATGCCGAAGGACGCCAAGTTCCCGAAGCTTCTCGGTCGCGTGAAGGTGACGGTGCGGTTCGGGAAGCCGTTGGACTTCTCACGCTTCGCCGGACAGGAGACCGATCGCTTCGCGCTGCGCTCGGTGACCGACGAGATCGTCTACGAGATCATGCAGCTTTCCGGGCAGCAGTACCGCGACGAGTACGCATCGAAGAAGGCGACGGAGCCTCTGCCGGAGGCGTTCCGCGTCGTAGACGACATCGACCTCTCCGAAGAGATCATCGCGAGCTGACGCTCGCCACCGCCTTCTTCCACCCCTCGTAGAGCTCGTCGGCGCGACTCCTGTCCGCATCCGGCTCGAACTCCGCAGCCGCTTTCCAGCGCGTGCCGATCTCGTCGGTGGAGGACCACACACCGGCGGCCAAGCCCGCAAGGTAGGCAGACCCGAGAGCGGTCGTTTCCAGCATCGCCGGACGCCGAACGACCACCCCGAGCTGGTCGGCCTGGAACTGGCACAGGAGGTCCATCACGCTGGCGCCGCCGTCGACGCGGAGCTCTTCGAGTGGCACGCCGGCATCGGCCGTCATAGCGTCGACCACGTCGCGCGTCTGATACGCCATGGCTTCGACCGCGGCTCTCGTCAGATGCGCCTTCGTGGTTCCACGCGTGATCCCGACATACGCGCCGCGCGCGTAAGGGTCCCAGTGCGGCGCGCCGAGACCGGTGAACGCGGGAACGAGATAGGTCCCGGCAGTGTCGTCGACGGTCGCCGCGAGCGGTCCTGCCTCGGCCGCTTCGGAGAGGATCCCGAGGCCGTCGCGTAGCCATTGGATCGCGGCTCCCGTCGCGAAGATCGCACCTTCGAGCGCGTAGCGAAGGCCGTCGCCGGTGTCCCATGCCGCGGTCGACAGCAGACCGTGCGCGGACAGCGGCACGCGGGTGCCGGAGTTCATCAGCACGAAGGAGCCGGTGCCGTAGGTGTTCTTCGCCATGCCGTCGGTGAAGCACGCCTGGCCGAAGAGCGCAGCTTGCTGGTCCCCGGCGATCCCGCCGATGGGCACGGACACGTCGCCCACGACGCCCGGTCGCGTCGAGCCGAACGTGCCACTGGACGAGCGAATGTCCGGAAGTATTGCCGGCGGGATCGCCAGGTGCTCGAGGATCCAGTCGTCCCAGCTGCCGTTGCGCAACGAGTACAGCATGGTGCGCGACGCGTTCGACGGTTCCGTCGCGTGGACCTCACCGCCGGTCAGGTTGTAGACGAGCCAGCTGTCGACCGTCCCGAACACGACCTCGCCGCGCTCCGCGCGCGCGCGGAGACCTTCGATCTGCTCGAGGTACCAGACGATCTTCGTCGAGGAGAAGTAAGGGTCCAGGACCAGACCGGTGCGCGCGCGAAGCTCGCTCTCGAGCCCTTCTGATCGCAGCCGTTCGCATATCTCGGTGGACCGGCGGCACTGCCACACGATCGCAGGGGCGATCGGACGCCCGCTGGCTCGCTCCCACATGACGGCGGTCTCACGCTGGTTCGTGATCCCGATCGCGGCGAGGTCCGCCGGTGCGACACCTGCGTCCGCCAGTGCGGAACCCATCACGCGGCGGGTGACCGCCCATATCTCTTCGGGGTCGTGCTCGACCCACCCGGGTTGCGGGAAGTGTTGCGTGAACTCCGAATACGCGCGGCCGCGGATCTCGGTGTCGGCGTCGACGATCAATACCGTGATCCCGGTCGTTCCCGCGTCGATGGCCATGACCAGCTCCGGCATGGCCGGAAACCTAACGCGGGCCGCTCTTGACCAGGATCGTTGCCTTGACCCAACCGAGACCGGTGATGCCGATCGCCTGCGCTGCCGCATGCGAGAGATCGAGGATGCGTTCGCCGACGTACGGGCCGCGGTCGTTGACGAGGACTACGACCCCGCGGCCCTCGTGAGCGACGTGCAACCACGAACCCAGCGGAAGCTCTTTGCTCGCCGCGGTGTACAGGCTCGGGTCGAAGATCTGCCCGCTCGCGGTGGGGTTGCCCTCGAATCCGGGGCCGTACCAGGACGCGATGCCTTCGAAGGTCACGCCGGTGGACGCGAAGCCGTCCGGGATGCCGCGCGACGGTCCCGCAGGTTCCAGGATCTTCAACAGCTCGGAGCCGACGTCGATGTTCTGGGCCGCGGCCGCCACCCTCGCGGCTTGCCTCGCTTGTGCTTCGAGCTCGGTGAGGCGGCCGGTCATCTCGGCGAGGCGTGCGCGCCGCTCGCCGATCGTGTCGTCGATCTGGATGCTCAAGGTCTGCGCTTCCGCGTGCGCCGCGAGCAGCGTTTGCTTGCGTTCGTCGAGCTCGAGCTGGGCAGCCTCGGCGATCGCGCGCGCCGCCTCGAGGTCCTCGAGCGCTTCACCCTCGACGTGACCTGCTTGCATCGTCGCTTCGGCCATCGTCATCAGCTCGCCGAGCGTGTCGGCGGACAACAGCAACGCCAGACGCGTGATGGAGCCGCCCTTGTAGACCTCGACCGCGCGGTCGATGAAACGAGCCCTCGCTTCCGCGACTCCGCGGTTGGCGTCGTGGATCTCGGAGCCGAGGATTCCTATCTCCGCGGTCACCGATTCGATCCGCGCTCCGAGCACCTCCTCCTTCTCGACCAGCTGGGCGCGCTGCCGCTCCAGCGACGTGACTTCGTCGGCTAACTGCTGGGCCTGGCGCCGGAGCACCTCGAGGTCGGTTGCGGTAGCAGCAGGTTGGATCAGGGAGGCGCCGACGACCGCGGCAAGGACCACCGACACGGCGCGCGGCAAAGCTCGAGGCCCCTTCATCCTTTCATTGTCGGCTTGTGGGTGGCCGGATTGAGCGAGTGGTCGCTTTAGCGGGAAGATGTCGGGCTGATCGCTCTAAGGAGGTCTGGTGGCGAGGATCGGGATCCTGACCGGGGGAGGCGACTGCCCGGGGCTGAACGCAGTGATCAGGGCGGTCGTGCGCAAGGGCGTCAACCAGTACGGACATGCGGTTGCGGGCTACCGCGACGGCTGGCGGGGGGTCCTGGAGAACAAGGTCGTCCATCTCACGCCGGACAACACCGCCGGGATCCTCCATCGCGGTGGCACGATCCTCGGGTCGTCGCGCACGAACCCGTTCAAGGAGGACCAGGGCGTGGAGCGCGTCAAGGAGAGTCTCGAGACCGAGCGCATCGACGGCCTGATCGCGGTAGGCGGCGAGGACACGCTCGGCGTAGCCGACAAGCTGACCGCCGAAGGCGTCAACGTGGTCGGCGTCCCGAAGACCATCGACAACGATCTGAACGCCACGGATTTCACGTTCGGTTTCAACACGGCGGTGCAGATCTGCACCGACGCGATCGATCGCCTCCATACGACGGCCGAATCGCACAACCGCGTGATCGTCCTCGAGGTGATGGGGCGTCATGCCGGCTGGATCGCCACGTACTCCGGCATCGCGGGAGGTGCCGACGCGATCCTGGTTCCGGAGCGGCCGTTCGACATCGACGAGGTTTGCGAGCACATCCGGCATCGGCACAGCAAGGGCAGCACGTTCTCGATCGTCGTCGTGGCGGAGGGCGCGATACCAGAGGAGGGCGCCGCATCCGTGCAGAGCGGCAACACCGACGCGTTCGGCCACGCGCGGCTTGGTGGCATCGGCGTGATGCTCGAGAAGGAGATCGAGGAGCGGACCGGTTTCGAGACGAGGGTCACGATCCTCGGGCACATCCAGCGCGGTGGCACACCGACCGCGTTCGATCGCGTCCTCGCCACCCGCTTCGGCATCGCGGCGATCGACGCGGTCGACGACGGCGACTACGGGAAGATGGTCTCGTTGCAGGGGACCGACATCGTGCGTGTCCCGATCGGCGACGCCGTCGGCACGCTCAAGACGGTCGACCCGTCCCTGTACGAGACGGCCGAGGTCTTCTTCGGCTAGCAACGCCATTAACCTGTGGCGATGCCGGACCTGATCGATCTACGTTCCGACACCGTCACGCGGCCGACGCCCGAGATGAGGCGCGCCATGGCCGAAGCCGAGGTCGGAGACGACGTCTTCGGTGACGACCCCACGGTCAACGCGCTGCAGGAGTACGCGGCGGGCCTGCTGGGGAAAGAGGCGGGGCTGTTCGTGCCGACCGGGTCGATGGGGAACCAGGTCTGCCTGGGCGTGCTCGCGCAGCCCGGCGACGAGGTGATCTGCGAGTCGCACGCGCACTTCCTGCACTACGAGGGCGGTTCCGTGGCGGCGCACCTGGGTCTCGTCGCGCGCCCGATAGCGGGGTCGGGCGGAGCGATCGCTGCCGATCAGGTGGAGCCGCTGATCAGGCCCGGCAACGACCACAACCCCAAGAGCGCGGTGGTCGCGATCGAGAACACGCACAACTCGGCCGGGGGTCGCATCTTCCCGCTCGACGAGGCGCGGGCGATCGCGAAAGTCTGTCGTGACAACTCCGTCGCGGTCCATCTAGACGGGGCACGCATCTTCAACGCGCAGGCAGCGACGGGGTTGCCGGTGTCGGAATGGGCCGCCTGCGCCGACACCATCACGTTCTGTTTCTCGAAGGGGCTGGGTGCTCCGATCGGTTCCATGGTGTGCTCGACGAAGGACAACATCGCTGCCGGGCGGCGGCTGCGCAAACGTCTCGGCGGGGGGATGAGACAGGTCGGTGTCATCGCCGCGGCCGCGCGCGTCGCGCTGGAGACGGGGCCGCAGCGGCTGAACGAAGACCATGCGAACGCTCGCACGCTGGCCGAGGGCCTGGCAGAGCTGCACCCGGACGCGGTCGACCTGGACGCGGTCGAGACGAACATGGTCTATCTCAACCTGAAACCCTTCAACAAGCGCGGCCCGGAGGTGAGCGAGGCGTTGCTGGGCGAGGGGGTGCTCACGCTCGGTCTGGCAGCCGACGTCATGCGCCTGGTGACCCACCGCGACGTCTCCGCGGAAGACACGTCGCGGGCCCTGAAGGCCCTAGTCGGCGTCCTGAACGCTTAGCTCGCCTCGGTTTCGGCCGCGGCAGCCGGGGAAACCTAATGCCATGGTGATCTCGTTCTCGCTGTCGCTGCCGCGCGACGAAGCAAGCGTCCCGGTGGTGCGCCGGCTGTGCCGGAGCGCGCTGAACGACCTCGGCGTCCAGCCGCCGTGCATCGCGGACATCGAGCTCGCCGTCACCGAGGCCTGCACGAACGTCCTGAAACACGCCGAAGCGACGGAGGAGAGCTACGACGTCGACGTTGCGATCGACGATACCGACTGCACGATCCGCGTCATCGATTCGGGTGGCGGTTTCGATCACCGGAACGAGGGCCGAGAGGAGGCGCTGGGCGGTGCCGAAAGCGGGCGCGGCATCCATCTCATGCGCGCGCTGGTGGACAACGTGCGATTCATCTCGCGGCCCGAAGACGGCACGATCGTCCACCTCGAGAAAGAGCTCGTCTTGACGGATAATTCCGTGCTGCGACGCCTAGCGCCGAGCACCTAGCTATCATCAAGCTCTGACACGGGAGCCCGGGCAACGGGCTGAGAGGGCAACTACGCCGACCGTTACAACCTGATCCGGGTCATGCCGGCGAAGGGAGGATGAGATCCCCGACGTTGTGATCGTCGGTGGAGGGATCATCGGTCTCTCCATCGCATGGAGGAGCGCGGGCCGCGGCCTCTCGGTCATCGTCTTCGACGATCCGCGCTCGCGCGGCGCGTCGGAGGTCGCCGCCGGGATGCTGGCGCCCGTCACCGAGGTCCATTACGGAGAGGAGGCTCTCCTCGGACTGAACATCGATTCGGCGCGCCGTTTCCCGGCCTTCGTCGGGGAGTTGGAGGCACACACGGGCGTCGAGGTTCGCTACCGCCGTTGCGGGACGTTGATGGTCGCCCGCGATGCGGACGACAACGCCGTGCTCGGCGAGATCTTCTCTTTCCAGCAGAAGCTCGGTCTCGAGGTCGAGCGGCTGCGCGGCCGTGACGCTCGGGAACTCGAGCCGGGGCTATCGGGTTCGATCCGTGGAGCGATCCTGGCACCGAACGACCATCAGGTGGACCCGCCAGAGCTAGTGGCGGCGCTGCGCATCGCGTGCGTCAATGCCGGGGTCGAGTTGCGGGACCAGGCGGTCACCGAGATCGTGACCGAACCGGGGCGAGCGGTCGGCGTTCGTGGCTCCGACGGAACCGAGGTCCGGGCGGACACGACGGTGGTCGCCGGAGGCGCGGCGTCGGGGGCGCTCGCCGGCCTCCCCGCCGCTGACATGCCGCCGGTACGACCAGTCAAGGGCCAGGTCGTGCACCTCGCCGCCCGGGGGATCTTCGGTGTCGCCGACCGCAACATCCGTGGGCTCGACACCTACATCGTCTCGCGCACGAACGGGCGCGTGGTCATCGGGGCGACGGTCGAGGAGGTCGGCGCCGACTCGACCATCACTGCCGGCGGCGTCCACGACCTATTGCGTTCCGCCTACGAGCTCGTGCCCGGGATCACCGAGCTGCGCTTCGTTCGAGCTATGGCAGGGCTCCGCCCGGCGACCCCGGACAACGCGCCCCTCCTCGGCCGGTCGCGGCTCCTGGGGCTCGTGGTCGCGACAGGGCACTACCGCAACGGCATCTTGCTCGCGCCGGCCACGGCCGACCTCATCTCGGAGCTGCTCGTGACCGGGTCGGTGCCGGAACAGCTCGCTCCTTTCTCCCCGCAACGATTCGCCACCGGGGTGGTCGCGTGAACGTGATCGTCAACGGCAAAGCGACCGACGTCCCGGACGACTCGACGGTCGCCGACGCCATCACGGTCAGCGGCCACAGAGGGGGCACGTTCGGGGTCGCGGTCGCGTTGAACGGTGAGGTCGTGCCGCGCGCCGCCTGGGCTTCGACGAAGCTGACGCGCGGTGACCGGGTCGAGGTGCTCGTGGCGGCGCAAGGCGGTTAGGTAACGATGGAAGATCCGTTCGTCGTCTCCGGCGAGGAGATGTCGTCGCGCCTCATCATGGGCACCGGCGGTGCCCGCAGCCTCGATGCCCTCGAGCAGGCTCTGGTTGCGTCGGGGGCGGAGGTCGCGACCGTCGCGCTGCGCAGGATCGACCCCCACGCGCGCGGTTCGGTCATCGACGTGTTGCAGCGCGTCGGTTGCAAGGTCTTGCCGAACACCGCCGGTTGCTATACCTCGAAGGACGCGGTGACGACCGCGAAGCTCGCCCGCGACGCGTTCGATACCGACTGGATCAAGCTCGAGGTGATCGGTGACGACAAGACCCTTCTGCCGGATCCCGTCGGACTCCTGGACGCGGCCGAAGAGCTCGTCGACGACGGCTTCCGCGTCTTCGCGTACACGAACGACGATCCGATCCTGGCGCGGAGGCTCGATACTCTCGGATCCGTTGCCGTCATGCCGCTCGGGTCGCCGATCGGGAGCGGCATGGGGATACGCAACCCTTACAACATCGCATTGATCGTGGAGCAGAGCACGGTCCCGGTGATCTTGGATGCCGGCATAGGAACCGCTTCGGACGCGGCTATCGCGATGGAGTTGGGTTGTGATGCCGTGGTGGTGGCGAGCGCGGTGACGAGGGCGCAGGATCCCGGCGCGATGGCCGAAGCGATGCGTAAGGCCGTAGAGGCCGGACGCCTTGCTCGTTCGGCGGGTCGTATCCCGCGGCGTCTCTACGCCGAGGCATCTACGCCCGACGAGGGGCTCGCCGACCTCTAGAAGGACGCCTCGCCCCGGGTCGTGATGTTCGCAGCATGACCTTGCGGGTACGTACGACATGGGGAACACCAGCGAAAGGCACGGCGTGATCTACATAGGTACATCGGGGTGGCAGTACGCGCACTGGCGCGAGACCTTCTATCCGAAAGGCACCGCGCAGACGAAGTGGCTGGACTTCTACTTCGAGCGTTTCCGCATCGTCGAGTTGAACGTGACGTTCTACCGGCTCCCCAAGGAGGAGACGTTCGTCAAGTGGTACGCGAAGACGCCGAGCGACTTCGTTTTCGCTGCGAAGGTGAGTCGTTACCTCACTCACATCAAGAAGCTCCAGGAACCGGAGGAACCTGTCGAACGGTTCATGAAGCACGTGCGGCACCTCAAGGAGAAACTCGGGCCGATCCTGATCCAGCTGCCGCCGACGCTGAAGGTGGATGTCGCGAACCTGGACCGGACCCTAGGTGCGTTCCCGAACGGATTGCGGCTTGCCGTGGAGCCGCGTCACGATTCGTGGTGGAACGACGACGTGAGAGAGGTGCTCGAGCGTCACGGCGCCGCGTTGTGCATGGCCGATCGCGGCGAGCAGGCAGTTACTCCGAAGTGGAAGACGGCCGACTGGACGTTCCTGCGCTTCCATGGCGGCTTCGGAAAACCGTGGCCGTGCTACCGAAAGAAGGCTCTCGAACCGTGGCGCGACCTGTTGACAACGCAGTGGGGGACCGACGCCGATTGCTACGTGTTCTTCAACAACGACCCTCGCGCGTGCGCGTTGCGCGATGCGATCTGGTTCGCCGACATGATGCGGGCGGCGCGCCATGACGTGACGCGCGTCCCCCCGCGCTCAGACGTCACGGTGGGAGACAACTCCACAGCCGCATGGGCGACACCGTCCTAAGCGCGCGCCATTCGGGACCCGACGCTCTTGCCCGATCTGCGCCGGGAAGGGCGCGTGGCCCTAGGGGAAGTCGAGGCCGTGCAGAAGCTCGTCGACCGCTGCTCCATCGTCGAGGCAGGACGCCTCCGGGCACACGAACGTGACCATCACGGTCGTGGGGGAGCCGGGCCGCATCAGCGTGAACACGTGTGACGCGAACCGAACGCCGTCCTGCTCGAGCCCGTAGGTCACCTGGAAGGACTCTGCTCCCTCGTCGAAGAGGTGGGGATGTCCCTGGATCCCGGTGTGCGCTACGCCCGCGGCTTGCCCCCGCTTGTCGACGGCCTTGACGAATTCCTCGAGCGTCGTCTGTGCCGAACCTCCGACGGTCGGGACCGTCGCGACGCTTATGAACGAGCCGGTCGAGCTCGTCGCCGCAACGTCGAGCGTTGCGCCCGGGTAAGTCGTCCCCGCAGGGATGTCCGCACGCTCCCACGAGTCTGGGAACCGTATGGCGTAGGCGCCTGCGGGCGAAGAGAAGCCCCACCCGCCTAACACCAGGAACAGCCCGAGGATCAATATGCACAGGTTCCAGGCTGCGTGCGCGCCCATCGTGTAGACCAACGAGTGTTTCTGCCTCTGCCACGCGAGACCGAAACCCATCAACAGGATCGCCGGGATCAGGAGCCCGCCGTGAGCGAGCGTGAAGAGCAGTGCCGTCACGACTATGGCCACCCAGCGGTTCCTACGAGCGAGCTTTTCGTATAGGAGGCCGCGGTAGTAGATCTCTTCGATAATGGGCGCTCCGATGACGACGACCACCGCCGCCAAGACGAGCCCGAGTCCGGTTGTCGACCCGACCAGGAGGCGGACCAGCTCGTCGACCTTGAGCTCGCCACCGCTGAGCAGGAAAGAAACCGGGAAGAAGACCGCGAGTAGGGCCAGCCCGAACCCCGCGCCCGTGACCAGTTCCCGTCGTACGTCTCCGTCCCACGAGATGCCGAGGGTGGTCCAGTCGCCCGCTTGCTCTTTGCGCACGAGGTGGATCGCGACCATAACGGCGAGGACGTAGCCGACGATCTGCAGGAGCAGCGCCTGGTCGAGGAACTCCGACACCCGCGTTCCGGAGCGCACTGCCAGCATGCCGCTCAGCATCTCCGGGAGTCCGAATGCGACGAACCCGAACGCCCACAGGTGCTTCCATCGCCACCGGATCGGTCCGGCCGCGCGTATCGGTTCCGGAGCGACCTCGATCGCTACCGGTAGTGGTGGCGGCGGGGGAGGCGGGACTCGCCTTACCGGCGGAGGAGGCGGAGGGGGAACAAGCCGTGGGTACGGGAGGGCGTGGCCCCATGCCATGGTGTCCGCCATGGCGTTCTATCGGCTCGGTCTGTCTATACCTGAAGTGGCTGAGGCAGATCGCGCTACTAGTGTGGGCGCGTGGGAGATATCCTCGTGGGCACCGCGTCGTGGACCGACAAGTCCCTGCTCGCGTCCGGGTGGTATCCCAAGGGCGTCGACTCGGCCGAGGAGCGCCTCCGTTACTACGCCGAACACTTCCCGCTGGTCGAGGTCGACTCGACGTATTACTTTCCGCCCAGCGAGAAGAACTCGGAGCTCTGGGCGGAGCGGACCCCGAAGAACTTCACCTTCAACATCAAGGCGTTCTCGCTCCTTACCTGCCACCCAACCAAATCGGAAGCGCTTTACAAGGACATGCCGAAGCCGGACAAGAAGAACGTCTACCCGAAAGACCTCGAGCCCAAGGTTATCGACGAGGTCTGGGACCGCTTCCTGTCTGCTCTCGAGCCGCTGGATGCGGCCGGCAAGCTCGGGGCGCTGTTGTTCCAGTTCCCGCCGTGGTTCACGATCTCTAAGAAGAACAAGGCCTACGTGCTCGAGTGCGCCAAACGTGCCGCGCCCTACAAGATCCTCGTTGAGTTCCGCCACAAGAGCTGGATGGAAGAGCGAAACCAGGAAGAGACTCTGGACTTCCTAGAAGGGCACGGGCTGCCGTACGTGTGCGTCGACATGCCGCAAGGGTTCAAGAGCTCGCTCCCGCCGGTTCTGGCGGTGACGAGCGATCTAGCCGCGATCCGTTTCCACGGCCACAACGCGGCCGAGTGGGAATCGGGGTCCGTGCAACGCCGCTTCGCCTACCTCTACTCGGAAAAGGAACTGAAGGAGTGGGCGCCTCGGGTCGCAAAGGTTGCAGAAGAGGCCAAAGAAACGCACGTCCTGATGAACAATTGCCACAGGGACTACGCCCAACGCAACGCACGAGAGCTGGCCGAGCTGCTTCAAAGCTGAGAGAAGGTGCGACCGATCAACTCTCTTCCGGGCTCGATCTCGGTGTACCGGACCTTCCGAGGCCCGCTTCGCGAGCACGGACGATCGCTTGCCCCCGATCCGCCACCTGAAGCTTCATGAAGATCGAAGATACGTTGTTCGCTACCGTCTTGGGAGCGATCCCGATGTGACGGGCGATGGCAGCGTTGGAGAGGCCGCCGGCCAGCAGGTCGAGGATCTCACGTTCTCGAGCCGTGACTTCTGGGAACGGATCAGCGGCGCGCCGCTGCAGCCCGGAGAAGAAGGCCAGCACTCTCTGCGCAACGCCCGGGCCGAAGATCGCTTCCCCTGATGCGACCGCGCGAATGGCCCGAGCGATCTCTTCCTGCTCGGCGCCTTTGACGAGATAGCCCCGCGCGCCGGCGCGCATCGCGTTGAACACTGAGTCCTCGTCTTCGAACATCGTCAAGACCAGAACGCCTACCGACGGCGCGGCGCTAGCGATCTCCCGGGTCGCTTGGAATCCGTCGAGGTCCGGCATCTGTAGATCAAGAACCGCGACGTCAGGTCTCATGGCGATCGCCTCTTTCACTGCCTCCCGTCCGGTCGACGCCACCGCCGCGACCTCCATGTCCGCGAGCGAGGACAGCAGAGCTGCGAGCCCATCGCGGACGATGGGGTGGTCATCTGCGAGGAGAACCCGTATCGGAGTCATCCTGCATACAGGGGGAAAGACGCCCGGACGCGCCCGCCGGAGTCCGTCGGACCCGCTTCGAAGCGGCCGCCCAGCTCGCCGACGCGCTCACGCATGGCTTCCAGACCGACCCCAGCGGTCCATTTCCCGTTGGTGCATCCGTCGTCCGTGATCTCGAGATGGAGTTGATCGTCGCAACTGAACCGGATCACGGCTGCGGATGCTCCCGCGTGTCTCGCTACGTTAGTCAGGGCCTCGGTCCCGACCCGGTACGCGGCGACCTCGATCGCGGCAGGAAGGCGGGGAATCTGGCCCGGCACCTCGAAGTCGATCCGCAGAGGCGCGGCTTCACCGCGCCAGGTCAACTGGTCCGCTCGCTGCCGCAGCGCGCCGACGAGACCTAGGTCGTCGAGCGCGGACGGCCTGAGGTCGTCGACGACACGCCGAACGTCGCCGATGGCGATGCGGATGTCGCGGCGCAACGCTCCGACCAGCTCCCTCGCTCGGTTCGGCTCCGTCAGAAGGAGATTCTCGGCTGCGTCCGCCGTCAGCGCCACCCCGGTGAGGGTGGGTCCGAGTCCGTCATGCAGGTCGCGTCGCAGGCGCCGTCGCTCTTCCTCGCGAGCGGCAACAAGGCGTTCGCGCGAAGTTTGTAGTTGCGCCGATAACGCGTCCGCATGCACGGCGACCGCGAGTGGCACGGCGAGCAGAGTCAGAACGTGACGGTCGGCCGCCCCAAGATCAAGCTCGCCGCGGCGCGTCCCCACTAAGAGGTCACCCACGCGCTCTCCTGCATATTCCAGCGGGATGGTTCGCACTTCGGTTACTTGCGTGCCGTCCTCTGCTAGCACGCCTTGGGAGGTCGATATGGCGGCGTACGGCAGCCGCAGGGCCTCTCGGACCGCGGCCGCCACCCCGGATAGGCCTGCGTCGACGCCGGCTAGCAATTCTTGCCCCACGCGCGACGCTACGTCGGCAGGGTCGCCGCGCCGCCCGTAGAGACCGCGGTCCACCGATCTCTGCAACCGAGGAAGGATCGGCGCCACGAGCAAGGCGATAAGGACTGTCGCGACGGCGGACCGACCCACACGTTCCGAGACGAATCGATCGAGAGCGGCAACGAGAGCGATATAGCCGAGGAACACGCACGCGGACAGCATCAGCCATGTAACCGCGCGCGAAACGACCAGCTGTATGTCGAGAAGCTGGTATCTCACGATGCCTATCGTGATGCCGGCCGGGATCAGCGGGATGGCGAACAGAACCACGACCGGTGTGCCCGCTATGAATCCCCAAGGCAGCGCAAGCGCGACCGCGAGGATGGCGGCAAGGACGAGCCACAGCAATCGACGGCGCTCGGTCGAGGTGCCGCGCCGGAAGCGGACGACCACCGCCACGATCCCGAGGATGAGCGCACCGAACGTGCGCACCTCGCTGAAGACCCACAGGGCTTGCAGCCGCTCATGCCATGGCAGAGTCAGGTAGCCCGTCGGAAGGCTGGGGTGGATCGGTTCGTTGCCTGCGCCCATCTCGAGAACGAATAGCGGCGCCGTGGCGATCACCCCCCGGACCACCCAGCGCCAGCGACGCGAGATCGGCCGTCCGTCGGGAAACAGCAGCAATACCAGCGGCAGGAACAAGCCGATAGCCCACGGCCACGAATACATGAACACCGTCAGGAGGATCCGCTGCGCCCCAATCGGACCACCTGCATCGTGAAGCGCCTTGACTGCCGGCGAAGCCCACGCGGCCGTTGCATGCGCCAAACCGTCCGCGATCAACAACCAGCCGACCGCGTTCTTCGGCCGGTGCCAGGCGATGATCCCGCCGCTCAAGCCGAAGGCGAGGCCCATGACTCCGTTGGTGGCGACGAAGCTCTCCAGAGCGTCGTCCCACGACCATCCAACGGCGATCACAAGTGCTATCGCGACCAGCACCTCTGTGACCGCGACCACACATAACGCGGCGGCCCATCTCTGCTTCATGCCTCCGGCGCGCGCTGCCATGGACACAGTGTGCGCCGGGTGAGTCCCGCTGTCACGGGAAGCCGTTCCCGAACCTGTCGGGCAGATCTCCCGCTCCCGCGGGACCGCGCCCTCATGCGTTCGGGTCGGTGATGGTGCGACGTTGTGCTCGACCCGGCTCGTGCCGGAAAGCACGACCTACGGAGGTGAAGATGTCTCCTTCTTTTCGTATAGGGCTCGTCGTACTCGGCGTCCTCTCGCTGTTCGATGTGGTGCTGCCATTGGTGACTGATGGCGAGAATCCCCCAATGGCCGTGGCGGTCGTGGCGTCCATCTTGGGGCTCGTGAGCATCTCTCTGGTGGTGTCGGCATGGCGCGGTGCCAGACGGGCAATCGTGCCCCTCGTGATCCTGCGGGTCCTCTCGGCGGTGTCTGCAGTGCCCGCTTTGTTCCAACCGGGGGTACCGACGACCATCGTTGCGACCGCGGGGGCATTGATCGTTCTGACGATCGTTGCCTCCGTTGCCGTCTTCGTCGGCAGCCGACGCGACCTTGGCGAGGCACGATGAGCGCGCATGCCGCAGACGCAGCGCGCCTAGCGCCCGCTCGGGATCTGCGCAGCAAGACGCGCTGGTTGGCGGCGCTCGTCATACCGATCGGGCCAGCGGCAGTTGCTCTCTTGCGCTTCGTTCTTCCTTACTTCACGGCCCCCGACTCCAAAGCGATCGTCAAGAGCGTCGTCACCAAGCCCGACAGTCAGTCTGCGGTGCTATGGCTTGGACTCCTCGCGATGTTGACCCTGATCCCCGGCGTCATCTGGGTAGGTCGCGTTACCAGGCACGCTGCGCCACGACTGACGGCGGCAGCCCTATTGCTGCTGGTACCTGGCTACATCTCATTGAGCGGTTTGCTGGCGGGCGATCTCTTGCTGTGGATCGGTGCCGAGCAAGGTGTGGACCAGAATGTGGTCGCCGCGATGTACGAGACAGCACATCCCACGACGTACATAGCGATGGGGATCTTCGTCCTGGGTCATGTAGTCGGAACGATCCTGCTCGGTCTCGCCATGTGGCGCTCTTCGCGGGTCCCCAGGTGGGCGGCCGTGATCACGGTCGTGTCACAACCGTTGCACTTCGCCGCAGCCTTCTTCATCGGCAGTCCGCCGCTGGACCTCGTCGCATGGGGGCTGAACGCCGCCGGTTTCGCGGCGGTTTCCGCTGCCGTCATCAGGATGTCCGACGACCAGTGGGATCTGCCTCCTGCCCCGGTTAACGAAGCCACGCCTTGACTTATGAGGATTCTCCAGAAGCCAGCCTCCGTTGGCAGCCGGGCCGTTGTGTAGACCTCACAAGGCACACGCACGGTTCCGATGTTGCGTGACGACTCGGGCTCATCCCTGATCGTCGAGCAGCCGGGTTAGCAACCGGCGGAGAGCCCGGTGTCCCTCTTCGCCAAGAACCTCATCGATGCGAGCTTCGAGGTCCCCGATCGTCTGCTTCGCTGCCTCTACGGCCGCCCATCCGTTAGGGGTTAGAACGATCAGCTTCGCCCGGCGGTCCGACGGGTCACGTTGCCGCGAGACGTAGCCCAGCTCCTCGAGCTCGTCCACGAGCTCGCCCATGGCCTGAGGGGTCATGTTCGCGCGGCGAGCTAGGTCGGTGAGTCGGGAGCCGTCGGGATCGATCTGGGCGAAGACCGCAGAGTGCTTCGGCTTTTGCGGGAAACCCGCGCCGACCACGCCGTCGACGATCTGGAAGCCGAGAAGGCTGTAAGCCTGTCCCAGCATGGAGATGGTGTTCAGCTGGTCGACTCGTCGGCCGTTTTCCTCTTGCATCGCAACCCAGTAAACACTAAGGTTACCTGAAAGACAGGTATCCTTAGAAGTGTGCCAGAGAGGGGTGGCGATGATCAGCGAGCGATCAGGGACAGGGGTGGCGAAGCTCGGTTGGCTGTGCCTGGTGGCGGGCGTGATCGGGGCCGCCGCGGCGGTTTTCCTCGTGCTCGTCGAGCCCGCGGTCCCAGAGGATCGTTATAGCTACCCGTTGACGGCTGGAGGCTTCACTGCCATCCAGGTGTTCTTCTTCGTGCATCACTTGGGACTCGTTGCGGGGCTCTACGGACTGTGGCACTCGGGCGTCGTCGGGACGTCCCGGTTCGGGCGCTGGGGAGCCGTGGGGGCTCTCGTCGGCATGGCGCTGCTGACCCTGACAGAGCTGATCGCCATCACCGGGTCCGACGCCCCATACCCGAGCCCCCGCACCGACATGCTGGACGGCCTTTACGGAGTCTCATCTGTTTTGATCGGCGTGACACTGATCATGGCGGGCGTGGCGGTTGTCCGAACGAGGGTGTGGCGGGACTGGCGGCGGTACGTGCCACTGCTTCTCGGGGTGTACGTCTTCGTGCCGATGACGCCGGCAGTGTTCGGCCCGTTCGTCCTCGCGCGTTTTGCCATCGGCGGATGGATGTTGGGGTTCGCGCTCCTTGGATGGGCTCTGGTGGAGACCGGCGAAGATGCTGCGGTCGATCTGGAAGGAGACGAGCTGCTCGCCGCGGCGCGGTAGGCCGCGTCCGCGAGGGACGGCGCCCTGATAACTCATATTTTTGGAGGCAGAGTTTGTTGTACAGAATCTTGCTGTTCGTACATGTCTTCGCGGTGATCCTCTGGGTGGGTCCCGGGATTCTGTTTCAGATATTGACGGAGCGCTCCGCCGCTACCGAGGACACCGCGACCCTGAGAATCGTTGTTCGAGAAGGAGAGCGTCTCGGCAAGTCCTTCTTCGGTCCGGCCTCGCTGGTTGTGCTTGTGACGGGGGTCTGGCTCGTGTTTGAAGGTGACTGGGGCTTCGACGAAATCTTCGTGGTCGGCGGTCTGGTCGGTGTCGTCGCCTCGATGACCGTCGGCGGCATCTTCATAGGCCCGGCGGTGAAGCGTCTGAAAGAGGGGTTGGGTTCTTCAACCACGCTGAATCCTGAGATGAAGAGCGGGCTGATGCGATTGCGCAACGCGGGCCGTGTCGATGCGTTCGTTATGACGGGCGTCGTCTTTCTTATGACGGTCAAGCCGGGTCCCTAAGCGTGGTCCGTAGGAGCGGGTAGCGGCGTTCATCAGCCGCAACAGGACAGGGATCAGCTGACCCGCGGCCACATGGGCAAGCCAGGCCTGTGATGCGTCGATCGCAGTGCAAGCAACCCACCACCGGTCGAATGCGTCACTTAGGAAAGAGACCGATGAGGAACCTTTCTGAAAGGTCGGCTGATAGTGCTCCGCGTACGTTCTTTGGTTGCGTTACTGGTGACGGGATGCATGCTGCTGTCCGCGACGCCCTCGTGGGCGCAGGAGCCCCCCGACGATCCGTTGGTTCAGGACCCGGCGGGGGATTCTCCGGTGCCTGAAGCAGACATCCTCTCGGTGTGGTTCGAGCACGACATTCACGTCTTGTCATTCCACATCCATGTTGCCGCGCCGCCGCCGGGCGAAGTGTCGATCGGATACCGCGTCCGGACGATCCCGGAGTTGGGAGCTGATGCGGACCGCGACGACTGCTGGTTCATCGAGGCCGTGCTGCATCCGGACGGGAGCAGCGATACCGACATCGAGTTCGACTGCACCCCCTCCACCGTCTACGGCGGGACGATCTATACGTTCGCCCGCCGCCCAACGGTGACCGAACTCACCGACGGATCGGCCGTGGTGTCGTTGTCCGCCAACCGCTCTCAGACCCTATTGGTCGACGAGAACACCCTTCTCGACCCGCGGGCGATGACCTATGCACCGAAGGCGTCCGACGCCGGCGAGCAGACTTATGACGAAACGGACCCGGGGCGCGGCTACCACATCGAACGCGCTCCCGGAACGTGCGAACTCGGTGCCGTGGCCCCGCCCGATCCTGAGATTCGATCGGAACCGGTTGCGGTGAGCAAGGATGACGCCGGTTGCTATCCCTTCGACGTGAGCGACGCGGTGATCTCGGGCAGTGGCCGTTATTTGGTATTCGAGTCGGCGTCGCCCAATCTGATGACGCCGGACGTGAACCTCCAGCGGGATCTCTACCGCAAGGACCTGGACACGGGCGAGCTCAGACTCATCACTAACAACGACGGCAGCATCCCAGCCGGTGGATTCAACCCTTCCGTTTCCCGCGATGGTCGTTTCGTAGCGTTCGAGGCACGGCTACCGACCGAACCTCCGGGATACCACCAGGCGATCTATCGCAAAGACCTCGAGACCGGGGAGCTGGAGCAGGCCGACGTCGAAGTTCCCGACCAAAGGGGCTATGGCTTCGCGCCTGTGATCTCTGGTGATGGTCGGTCGGTCGCATTCAGCGCGCGTTCGGGCGGTCGCTACCACGCCTTCGTCCGCAATCTCGTGACTGATCGCACGGTGCACGCCAGCATCCCAACCAGGAAGATCGGGAAGCTCTACGGTGGGGGCCAACCGAGCATCTCGTACGACGGACGACACGTGGCCTTCGTAGGTGACATGACTCGAGGAGACGCTCGCGGCCACGTGATCCTGATCCGAGACCTGTGGCGAGGAACGAGTCAAGAGGTGAGGCATTCACGGCGCGGGCGAGGTGTCGTGAATCCTGAGATCTCCGGCAACGGACGCTTCGTGGCATATTCACGAAGGTCCCCACTGCTGGACGATCGCGATGAGTTCTACGACGTCTACCTTTACAACAAGAAGACGAGGCGCACATGGTTCGTCAGCCGACGTCCCCGGTCGGGCGAGCCGCAGAACGGCCTTTGGTTCGAGCCGCGCAATATCGCGATCGACCACAACGGATCGGACGTGCTCTACGTCACCGGGCGCGTGTGGCCGTACGCCGATGAAGATCCGAGCAGCGGAGAGGTGTACTGGTACAGCCGGAGGAGCGGCCGTCTAGTCGCCTTGAGTCCCAAGAAGCGATCGGATGGGCGTTACGCGAAGGCGATGAACGTGAGTTTGGATGCGCTGGGAAGACGCGCGGCGTTCACCTACACCTCCCCGGCCGAGCGTCACGCCCAGGCATTCGTAGTGACACTGAGATAACGACATCTCAACGATTGGGAGCGACGGGCGCTAGGAGTGGCGATCATCTAAGAACGGAATCGCGAGACCAACTCCTTAGCCTGGTTCGGTGCGATTCCCTGCTTCCTGCCACGCTTTGATGCCGCCGTCCAAGTGGGCGACGTTGGTGTAGCCCATGTCTTTCAGCGTCTTTGCGGCGAGCGCAGAGCGACCACCCGACGCGCAATGCAGGATGATCCGCCGGTCATGCTCGAACTCCTCGCGGTGGTAGGGAAGCGAGGGATCGGCGTAGAACTCGAGCATCCCGCGTGGAGCGCTGATCGCGCCGGGGATAGCCGCCGTCTCACGTTCCTGCGGCTCACGGACGTCCACGAGTAGCGCGTCACCTGCCTCGATCTCCGACGCAACCTGATCCGGCGTGAGGTTCTCGACCTGTTGCTTCGCCTCTTGCACGAGGTCCATCGCACCCTTTGCCAAGTTGCGGCCTCCTTCCGAGCGACGAGTTCCTGCAGCATCATCTTCGCCGAACCGCCGGAAAGCAACCGCTGCAGCACGATCCGGTCCTCGGCGAGTCGGACTTCGTACCTCGCCGTGACGCAGTCGGAGCGTCGAGTCGCGCTGCGTAGCAGCTACTCCGACGTCGGTGACGCTACCGATAGCGGTGATCACGAAGCTATGGGTTCAGCTTCGCATGCAGGCGGCGCAGCATCTTGAGGCTGCGGAACGTCGGCTCGCAGGAACGCGACCTGTAGGGCCACCACGCGAGTTTGTCACAGAGCATCAAAGGCTTTGGTTGCCTACGTTGATCTCTATTGGTTTGTCCTCGTTCTTGGTCGACCCGGCGTGCTAGCAACTACTCTCCTCGGCTATGGCCGATGCTTTCGTTGGTACGGGATCGAGACCTCGCGGTGGGGCTACGAGGTTGGCCGGGCGCTTTCGGCTGCGCCACCCGGCCCAGTTCGTCCTCGTTGCTTTCGCGTTCGCGATCCTGGTCGGAACTCTTCTGTTACTTCTTCCCTTGGCGTCGGTCCACGACGGCCCCACACCGTTCGTGACCGCGCTTTTCACGGCGACGTCGGCGGTGTGCGTGACGGGGCTCACGGTGGTCGACACCGTGTCCTATTGGTCCGGCTTCGGACAAGCCACGATCCTGGTCTTGATCCAGGTGGGTGGGTTCGGGATCATGACCCTCGCATCTTTGCTGGCGCTGCTGGTATCTCGCCGGATCGGCTTGAAGGGGCGGCTGCTCGCTCAGACTGAGACGAAGGCGCTCGGTCTGGGGGACGTGCGGAGCGTCCTCGTCGGGGTCGCGGTGTTCAGCGTGTTGTTCGAAAGCCTTGCCGCGCTGGCGATCGGGACGCGGTTATTCACCGAATACGACTATCCCGCGCTCGATGCCGCGTATCACGGCGTGTTCCACGCCGTGAGCGCGTTCAACAACGCGGGGTTCGCTCTCTATTCCGATTCGCTAGATCGGTTCGTCTCGGATGCGTGGATGTCGCTAGGCGTCGCTGCTGCGATCGTCCTCGGAGGACTGGGGTTCCCCGTGCTCTTGGAACTGAAGCGGCGACCACGTCAACCGAAGCACTGGACGATGCATACGAAGGTCACCCTCGCGATGACGGTCCTGCTCCTTGCCCTCGGGACGCTCGCGTTCCTGTGGTTCGAGTGGACGAATCCCGCGACGCTCGGCACGTTCACGGCTAAAGGCAAGCTGCTGCCCGGGTTCTTTCAAAGCGTGACGTCGCGTACCGCCGGGTTCAACACGCTCGATTTCTCCGAGATGCGGGAGACGACGTGGCTGATCACGGTCATCTTGATGTTCATCGGCGGGGGCAGCGCAAGCACCGCGGGTGGCATAAAGGTCACCACCTTCGCCTTGTTGGGGTTCGTCATATGGGCGGAGGCCAGAGGGGAGCCGAGCGTAACCGTGCTGGGCCGCCGCCTTCCGCCGACCGTCCAGCGGCAGGCGATCTCGGTGGCGCTGCTGGCGGTGGGGGTCGTCGTCGTCAGCACGATCGCGCTGATGGCCTACGGCAGCTTCGATATGTCGCGAACCTTGTTCGAAACCGTATCCGCGTTCGCCACCACGGGGCTCTCGACTGGATTGACCGCGGAGCTGTCGAAGGTCGGACAATCGATCCTGATCGTGTTGATGTTCGTCGGCCGGCTCGGGCCGATCACGGTCGGGACGGCACTAGCATTGCGCCAGAGAGAACGCCGCTACCGGCTTCCCGAGGAGCGACCGATCATTGGCTAAAGACATGGACGTGTTGGTCGTCGGCCTCGGCCGGTTCGGCGGCGCGGTGGCTGAAACGCTCACTCGACTCGGCTCCGACGTCCTCGGCGTCGATCGAGATCCGCGACTGGTGCAGGATTTCGCGGACCACATCACGCATGCGGTGGAGGCGGATTCGACCGATCTCGAAGCGCTGAAGCAGCTCGGTGTTGCCGACTTCGCGCATGCAGTCGTTGCGATCGGGAGCGACCTCGAGGCGAGCATCCTCACCGTCGCGGCGTTGGTCGACATCGGGATCCCTCACATCTGGGCCAAAGCAGTGACCGAAGCCCATGGCCGGATACTCGCGCGGGTGGGTGCGCACGAGGTCGTGTTTCCGGAGCGCGACATGGGAGAGCGTATGGGCCACCGAGTTACGGGAAAGATGATCGATTACATCGAGCTCGACGAAGGCTTCTCGCTGGCGGAGACGTGTCCGCCGAAAGGGTTGGTGGGTAAGACGCTGGCCGAGTACGGAGTCAGGGACAAGCACAACGTGACGGTCGTGTGCATCCGCCCGGAAGGCGGCACGTTCACCTACGCGACCGCAGACACCAAGGTAGGTGAGAACGACGTGCTGGTCGTGGCCGGCGAGACCCGAGCGACGGAGGGGTTCGCGGACCTCGACTGAGGCGCGCGTTCCAGAGCGAAAAGCCGCGCGATACCCTTCCGGCACCGCGACGGCTCGGGGACCGTCGCCGATACTGGGGCCTCATGGACCGGTTATCCAGACCGAACGCAGCGTTGCCATCGATATTTGCTGTCGTAGCAGTCGTGGCGTATATCGACTTCATCACCGGCGCCGACGTCGCGCTGTCGTTCTTCTATCTGATCCCGGTGATCGTTGCGACCAGGTTGATGGGTATGACTGTCGGAGTCGCGCTCGCGATCTTTGGCGCGGCGGCGGACCCTCTCACGCTTCTCATCGCGGGCGAGGCTTACGACCCACTGGTCGCGTTCTGGAATCTCTTCGTGCGAGCGGCAACGCTGGTGACTGCTGCACTCTTGGTGGGTCGCTTGGACGCCGCCTTGGCTCACGAGCGAGAGCTCAGTCGCACCGATCCCCTGACGAAGCTCATGAACACGAGGTCGTTCCGGGCGAGGGCGGATCTGGAACTGATGCGGGCTGTCAGGTACCGCCGTCCACTCACGCTGGCGTTCATGGACCTGGACAACTTCAAGCTGGTCAACGACGAGCTAGGCCATGCAGAAGGCGACGATCTTCTGGCGAGGGTCGCATCGCTCCTGACATCGCTGACGCGTTCCGTCGATGTCGTAGGCCGCCTCGGAGGTGATGAATTCGCGCTCTTGATGCCCGAGACCGGCCGCATGGCGGCGACGAGGGTCATCGAAAGGATGCGACACGAACTGAAAGAGATGCTCGTCGCTGCTCACCTACCGGAGTCGGTGTCGGTCAGCATCGGGATGGTGACGACGGCGGGTCCCGGCGCCGATCTCGACGCCCTCGTGCTCATCGCCGACCAGCTGATGTATTCCGCCAAGCGAGCCGGTAAGAACCGCGTCAACGCCAAAGATCTAACGGAGGGGGGGACCGGTCCGGATCCAGTCTCCGAGCAAGACGCCGAAGACGAGGCCGGGATGGATCGGCACGAAACCGCTCAGCGCGCCTGACGTCCACGCCCTTAACGATCCCGTTCGGTCGGATCGGCAGTACGGGGAGCGATTCACTCGAAGAAGCTGCGGCTAGTCTCGGCCGCTATGGAGATCGGACTGCACCTTCCCAGCGCGCAACCTGCAGCCAGCGCCGAAGGAATCCTCGAAGTCGCTCGGGCGGCCGAGCGCCTCGAGTTCGACTCGCTGTGGATGTTCGATCATCTGTTCACGCCGACCGGCATCGAGTCCAAGTACCCGTACTCGCGCGACGGCGACTACCCGATGACGGCAAACGATCCGTTCTTCGACCCGCTCGGTCTCTTCGGGGTCCTCGGCGCGGCGACCGAGCGGATAAAGCTGGGGACGAGCGTGTTGATCGCCGTGTACCGCAACCCGATCGTGCTCGGGAAGATCCTCGCCACGATCGAGAACTTCGCCCCCGGGCGGATCGTGCTCGGTGTCGGCGCGGGATGGATGCAAGAAGAATTCGATGCAACGGGAGTTCCGTTCGAGGGCAGGGGAGCACGTCTCGTCGAGTACATCGCGGCGCTGCGCGCGATCTGGTCCGGCCGGCCGGCGTCGTTCGACGGCAAGTTCTACTCATGGGTCGAAGCAGGTTTCCTGCCGACCCCCACCGCGCCTATACCGATCATCGTCGGTGGACACGGTGACCGCGCTCTGGATCGGGCAGCGAAGCACGCGGACGGATGGGCGATCGTCGTCGGGAAAGGTCAAGGGGCCGGGATCGACGGGGCCGCGGCCCGGATCGAGATCTTGCGTGGCCATCTCGACCGCGAGGCCCGCGACCCGCACGACTTCCACC
>DASZOC010000012.1:0-60305 GCA_035550975.1 Actinomycetota bacterium
CCACCCCCAACGCCACCACCGGCGCCTACACCGCGACCCCCAGCAGCAACCTCGCCGCGGGCACCTACACCGCGCAGAGCTACCAGACCGACGCCGCCGGCAACACCGGCGAGTCGACGGCCAACACCTTCGTGATCTCCATCGCGGGACCGACCATCACGTGGGCCTCCGGCAACGACTACACCGTCGACGAGGACGCCTCGACGACCCGCACCTTCACCTACTCGGCCACCGACACCGACGGTGTCAACACCCAGATCCCGACGGTGAGCTGCGGCACCGGCGGCGCGCTGGTGTCCGACTCCAACAGCTTCAACGCGACCACCGGCGTCGGCAGCTTCGGCTGCACCTTCGCCGACGGCCCCGCAACCCCGAAGATCTCGGTCACCCTGGTGGACGCGCTGAGCAACTCCGCGACCGCCACCAACGAGATCATCGTTGGCAACGTCGCTCCGACCATCACCGTCACCACCGACGGCTCGGGCGTTGTCGGCACAGGCGAGTCCGTCACCTACGCGATCACAGATGCCGGCTCTGACTCGTTCCCCACTGCGGATCGCACCATCGACTGCGGCTCCGGGGGCAGCCCGTCGGCCCACACCACCACCGCCACCGGCGGCGGCTTCACCTGCACCTACACCACCACCGGCACGAAGACGGTCACCGTCACCGCCAAGGACGACGATGGCACGACCGCCACCGCCACCGCCACCGCCATGACATCGGTCGTCGCGGCCCCCGTCGAGGAACTCCCTAGTAACGAGCCGCCGACCGCTTCGGTCACGCTCGATAGCACCTCTCCGAGGACGAACGACGTAGCGGTCGCGACCGTTACTGCCGGCGACCCCGATGGTGATGCGGTCTCTCTGACGTTCGTTTGGAAGGTCCGCCGACTCGATGACTCAGTTGCGATCGTGCGGACGGTCACCAAGACCGCCGGGTCTACTCCGACCACGGATTCATTGGATCTCTCCCTGGCCGGTAACGGCGATGAAGGCGAGCGAATCACAGTGGAAGTGACCCCGAACGACGGAACGGTCGATGGCAGTCCTGTCACGCACAGTGGCACGGTCGTTGCCGACTCGCCGCCGACGGCTACCAACAGGATCGTGAAAACGGCGAGAAACTCTTCTACGACCGTCATGTTGGAAGGAAGTGACGTCGACGGCGAGGCAGTGGTGTTCGAGCTCGTCAGTGCGCCTGCGGCGGGCTCCGTCGAATTTAGCAACGGGACCCCGGATTGCTTCGTCGTAGCCGGCACGGTCCCCGGCACGATGACCTGCCACCTGACCGCGACCTACACACCGCCGACCGACTTCGTTGGCTCGGTGGAGTTCAGCTACAAGGTCACCAACGTCGACGCAGGATCGCGACTGGCGACAGTGCGTGTTTACGTCGAGGAGAATCTGGTGACCGGCGTGGAGCAGACCGACGAGGCCGACCAAGACACGGTGAAGGGTGCGCTGGTTTCCACGGGCATCGAACCCACCATCGACGACCCTGTCGAGACCATGATCGTCGCTCCTCGTGACGGAAGCATCAGGATCATCGAACAGGCGGTCGACGAAAGCCTGGCAGACCCATCAGGGTTCGCGTTCTTCGGTCAGCAGGTTCTCATCGAGGTGCTCGATCGCGACGGCAACCCCATCACGATGCCGGCTTCCGACCCGATGGCCTTCACGTTCCTGCTGCACTCGTCGCTTCTCCCCGAAGGCAAGACAGTCGGCGACCTCAACGTTTATCGGAACGACGTCAGGTTGTCTCGATGCACGGGCGGCAGTGGACTGGTGCAGCCCCAGCCGGCCTGTGTCTTGGGCCTCGGCTTCAACGACGATGGCGCGATCGAGGTTCGTGTGCTGACCATTGCGGCGAGCCGCTGGAACTTCGCGGTAACTGTCACTTCAACCGGAGGTGGAGGTGGAGGTGGCGGCGGTGGCGGCGGCGGCGCCGCGCCGAGCCCGAGCCCGTCGGTGACGCCGGAGCCATCGGTCACACCGCAGCCCTCGGCGACGCCGGAGCCGTCTGTGTCGGCTGAACCGTCGGTTTCTCCCGCACCCTCCGTGACGCCGAAGCCGTCCGTGACGCCCAAGCCGGAACCGACGGTCAACCCTGCGAAGCTCCACCCACCGCGCGTGCGGGTGAAGCCGACAGACGAGACACCGACGCGCGGTAGCTACTTCAAGATCCGCACCCGCTTGATGAACTGCGCGGGGCACCGCCGCACGTGGGTCTCGATGTGGAAAAAGGCCGACGGAGCGGACAAGCTCAAGAAGATCGCCACGCGCCGACTGAACCGCAAGTGCGTGACGTACTTCCGAGTCAAGGCGAATTTCGACGAAGCCGTGTTCCGTGCTTACTGGCCGCAGCAGGACAAAGATCATCGCCGGGGGCGATCGGAAGAGATCACCATCCGCTCCCACCGTCGCGTCGTTGCGCAAGCCGTCGCGGCCTCCGAGTCAGGCGCCGAGCCGCTGTCCAGTCCCAGCGGCTCGGCTCCGGCGGAGGCCGACCCGACACCCACATCGACACCCACACCGACGCCAACTCCGACACCGACACCGACGCCGAGCGTCTAGGGGGGATAGCTCCAGATATCTCTGGGGCTCGCGACCGCCTCCATCCGGCGGTGCCCCCGGATCGCCGCCTTCTTCAGCATGCGTGCGATGACGCGGGTGACGACGATCCATCCGAGAGAGACGGTGATCAGCATCACGCACGCGACCGTGAGGGCAGGGTCGGCGAAGAGCTCGCCGATGTCGCGAGCCGATGCGGCTAATTGCGATCTCATGGTTGGCGAAGGGTAGTCGCCACGGCGCGAGGATGGCCAACGATGGAAGCTGCCGTCCGGACCAAGCGAGCGCGGCTCGAGACACTCCTCGAGGGTCTCGGGCGTGTCGTCGTGGCGTACTCGGGCGGTGTCGACTCGACCTTGTTGGCCGCGATGGCGCACCTCGTCCTGGACGATCGTGCGCTGGCGGTCACCGCAGTGTCGCCGTCACTCGCTACGCGAGAACGCGCCGCGGCCGCCGCGCTTGCTCGTCGCTACGGCTGGAACCATCGCGAGATCGCGACCAAAGAGGTCGATCGCGCGGAGTACGCCCGCAACGACCCCGATCGTTGCTATTGGTGCAAGGCCGAGCTCTTCGAGGTCCTCGGCCCCCTGGCAGCGGAGCTCGGAGCGGCCATCCTGGTCGGTACGAACGCCGATGACTTGGGCGATCACCGGCCGGGTCTGAGGGCTGCCCGGGCCAGCGGTATCCATTCGCCTCTGGCCGCTGCGGGTCTGACGAAGGCCGACGTGCGGACGATCTCTCGCGACCTCGGTCTCCCCACTACGGACAAGCCCGCCTCACCATGCCTAGCGTCCCGCTTCGCCTACGGTGTCACGGTGACCGAGGAGGGGCTTAGGCGCGTGGACGAAGCCGAAGAGGTGATCCGCGCGCTGGGGTTCGAAGAGCTCCGGGTGCGCGACCATGGTGACCTCGCCCGCATCGAGGTCCCTTCGGAGCGTATCGACGAGCTCGTCGACCGCCGCGACGAGGTCGAGCGCGCTCTGCGCCAGCTCGGGTTCACTTACGTCACCGTCGACCTCACCGGGTTCCGCAGCGGGGCGATGAACGAGGTGCTCGGCCCGCCGGGGCTCAGATCCCGGTGAGCAGCGGGCAAAGCGAAGGCCCCCGGAGAACCGGGGGCCTGGGGATCACTTCGTTGCTTAGAAGATGTACTGCAGTACGACGATCAGCCCGATAATCGCTAGGACGGTCCAGAGGATTCCCATTCACGACCTCCTTTCGTGGCGTCACCTGCATCATGCCCACTACCGTGCAGCCGTAAACACGCTGCGGTTCCCCTCAACCACGCTGCGTAGTCAGGAATCGCCGCCGGGGGCCGTGGGTTGCTGCAGCCAACGAGAGGAGCGGGATGGTTGACAGACCGGATCCGATAGTCGCCGAGGGCCTCGTCCGGCGCTTCGGCGTCATCGAGGCGGTCGCGGGGGTGGACCTGCAGGTCAGGCCGGGGGAGATCTTCGGGTTCCTCGGTCCCAACGGCGCCGGCAAGTCCACGACGGTTCGGATGCTGACGACGCTGCTGCGCCCGACCGACGGGATCGCCCGGGTGGCAGGATTCGACGTCGTGCGGCAAGCCGATCGCGTTCGCCGGTCGATCGGGGTGGCGCTCCAGGACGCGGCGATCGACCCC
This sequence comes from Actinomycetota bacterium, assembly GCA_035550975.1. Taxonomy (GTDB): domain Bacteria; phylum Actinomycetota; class CADDZG01; order CADDZG01; family WHSQ01; genus DASZOC01. The sequence continues at coordinate 4,201 of DASZOC010000012.1, forward strand.
TTGATGACCGGCCACGAGCTGCTGCGTCTGCAGGCCGTCCTGCACGGTATCGACCGGGCCGAGTCCGCGCGGCGTGGCGAAGAGCTCCTCTCGACGGTTGGGCTCACCGCGGCCGCGGACCGCCGTGTCGGTACCTATTCCGGCGGGATGCGGAGGCGTCTCGACCTCGCGCTGTCACTCGTCCACGAGCCGCAGGTGTTGTTCCTCGACGAACCCACGACCGGGTTGGACCCCAACAGCCGGTTCGCGCTGTGGGACGAGGTCCGCAAGCTCAACCGCGAACGAGGAACCACGGTTTTCTTGACGACGCAGTACATGGAGGAAGCAGACGAGCTTGCCGGCCGCATCGCGATCATCGACGAGGGCCGGATAGTGGCGGAGGGAAGTCCGGCACAGCTGAAAGCCCGCGTCGGAGAGCCAACCCTGCAGGTGAGCGTCGCAAGTGGACACGACACGCTCTCGGCCGAGTCCGCGCTGCTCGCGTTCGGTGAGCCGGTGCCCGCGGCCCCCGGCACGGTGGCGGTGCGGCTCGCGGGCGGAGCGGCGCAGATTGCGGCCGTGGTGCGGGCACTCGACGACGCGCGCGTGGAAGTCGAGGGCATCGAGCTGCATATGCCGAGTCTCGACGACGTCTTCCAGCAGGCGACGGGACGGCGTCTGGAAGGTGCCGGCGACGAAGTCGCTGCCCGAACGGAGGGGGCTCCGACCAGATGAGCGTCGCGGTAGCGCAGTACGGCGCATTGAGCCGGCGCGCGATCGTCACGACGTTCCGCCAGCCTCGTTACTTCGTCCCGTCGTTGCTCTTCCCGCTGATGTTCATGGCGTTGAGCTCCGCGGCCTTCCAACGAACGACGAACCTGCCGGGCTTTCCCGAGACGGACTCGTTCCTGCAGTTCCTCGTGTCGACCACGATCATCCAGGGAGCGTTGTTCAGCTCGATCTCCGCCGGTGCTGCTATGGCAACAGACATCGAAGATGGTTTCTTCGAGCGCCTCGTCGCTTCTCCCGTCGCTCGCACTTCGATCATCGCGGGACGCGTGATGAGCTCGGTCCTGTTCGGCTTTCTCCAAGCGTGGCTCTATTTCGGCGTCGCGATGTTGTTCGGTATGCGTCCCGCCGGTGGTCCCCTCGGTCTTCTCGGCGTGACCGTAGTGGCCGCGATCTTCTCCGGCGGAGTGGGTTCGATAGCGTCCTCGTTCGCCATCCGCACCGGATCGAGCGAGGCGGTTCAGGGCGCGTTTCCGTTGTTGTTCTCGCTGATGTTTTTGTCGAGCGGGTTCTTCCCGCGCAACCTGATGCACGGCTGGTTCAAGACCGCCGCAGGCATCAACCCGTTGTCGCACATGATCGAAGGGCTCCGCTACCAGGTGATTACCGCGTTCGATGCGCGTGAGCTCGCCGGCGCGCTCGGGATCGCGGGAGGGTTCTTCTTGCTCGGCGTCGTCATGTCGTTGCTCGCGTTGCGCCGCCGGCTCCGGGCCGCGGCCTAGGAGGCGCGATGTCATCGGCCGCAGTGTCGTGGGGGATCGCGAAGCGGAACCTGATGCTGATCCCGCGCATGCCGTCGACGTTCTTTCCATCGTTGGTGATGCCGGTGTTCCTCACGATCTCGTTCGCCGGCGCGTTCTCCGGGATCGTCGAGCTTCCGGGGTTTCCCGCCGAGGCGGCCCTCAACTGGTTCATCCCCATGACGACGATCCAGGGTGCGGCTTTCGCCGGCATCACTACCGGGATGGGCATGGCGCGCGATTTCGAGAGTGGCTTCTACGACCGGTTCCTGGCGAGCCCCGCGCCTCGAGCCGCTCTCCTCGGCGGGTCGTTGCTCGCGTCGACGCTTCGCGCCGTGCTGCCCTTCGCTTTGTTGATGGCAGTCACGGTCGTCTCGGGGACGGACGTCCCCGGTGGCCTTCCCGGCCTCTTGTCGCTGGCCACCGCCGCGCTCGGCGTCGGGCTCGTCGCCGGTGCATGGTCGGTCGGGGTCGCCCTGCGGGCTCAAACGCTTCAGGCCGTGCCGCTGATCCAGTCGGGGATGTTCCTCGGGTTCTTCCTGTCGACGGCGCAGATGCCTATCGAGCTGCTGACGGGGTGGCTCCACCACGTCGCAAGGTTCAACCCGATGACGAACGTCTTGCAGCTAGCACGCCAGGGCTATCTCGGCGACGTCACGTGGACGGACACATGGCCCGGCCTGGTGTCATTGACGGGGATGTTCGTCGTCCTTGGGCTGTTCGCCCGGCGGGGGATGCGCAAGGCCATCCCGTAAGAACGTCAGAACGTGACTATCGGGCACGTCAACGTTCGGGTGATCCCTTCCACCGACTGGATGCGCGATACGACGAGTTGCCCGAGCGTGTCCATGTCCGGCGCCGACGCTCGCACGATGACGTCGTAGGGCCCCGAGACGTCGTCGGCCGACTCGACCCCCTCGATCGACGCGATCTCGCCCGCTACTTGCGCAGCGTTAACCGCCGTCTGGATCAAGACGTAGGCGTGGACGTTCGCCATCGTTCCTCCCTGGGGGTTCGTAAACGTGCGAGGAGTCTAGCGGCACGGTCTGACGTCTTCGTCTGCTCTTACGATGGACCTCATGCGCGAGCGGGTCGTGACAGCGTGAGCAGGTCGCTGCGCGCAGCCGTGACTCTTACGGGGATCTTTGTGTGCGCCGCGTGGTTCTCTTCCTCCCCCCCGCCCCGCCAAACTTTTCTTGGATCCGCGGCTCTCGTCTCGGGACTCGAGAACAGTTTCGAGAGCTCGGCGGAAGTGGGGCGCGACCTGTTCGTGGCGCGGTGCGCGTCGTGTCACGGGGCGGAAGGAAAGGGGACCGCGGAGGGCCCGCCGCTGCTGGGGGTCGGCGCCGCGATGGTGGACTTCCAGTTGCGCACGGGAAGGATGCCGTTGACGGACCCTGGCGTCCAGCCGCAGCGCAAGCCGCGCGTCTTCACCGACGACGAGATCGAAGCGGTGGTCGCGTACGTAACGTCGCTCGAGCCGGGCGGGCCGCCGATCCCGACGGTCGATCCGCCTGCGGGTGACCTGGCGTTGGGCCAGAGCTTGTTCGTCGCGAACTGCGCGCCCTGTCATGGCGCCACTGCGACCGGCGGCGCGGTCGGGAGGGGAGCACTGGCCCCGAGCCTGTCGCTCGCGGCGCCCATAGAGATCGCGGAAGCCATGGTCGTAGGTCCCGGCGAGATGCCGGTGTTCGACTTCTCTGCGCACGAGCGCGACTCGATCGTTCGTTTCATCGACTACCTCGAGGACCGGCCGGACCGCGGCGGCGCTGACATAGGCGGAGTCGGTCCCGTTCCCGAGGGTTTCGTCGCGTGGGGGATAGGCATGGGAGCGTGCTTCGCGATCGCGTTGCTGGTCGGCACCCGGGGGGCGAGGCCTCGCGGCGCGAGCAACGACCGCACCAGTGCGCTCTCGAATGACGAGACGGTGTCGTGAATCGCGCCGAGAGGGTCGTCGCGCTCGCTTTCGTGGTCTCGGCACTGGCCTCGGTTGGCCTGGTCGTCTGGTACGTCGTGGGAGGAGGCCCACGGGGCGAAGGGGTCCTGCTCGGGACGGCTTTGGGAGCGCTCGGCATCGGCGTCGTCGTGTGGGCAGTCGCGTTGATGCCCGTCGCGGAGCAGACCGAAGACCGACCACCGCTGCACGCGGAGCCGGGCGAGCCGCCCGGGACCGCCACCGTTGCCCGCAGGACGCTGCTGGTCCGTCTCCTCGGGGCCGCAGGCGCCGCCATGGCCGCGAGTATCGCCGTGCCGGCGTTGTCACTTGGCCCGCGGCCGGGGCAGACCCTCTTCCGCACGATGTGGAGACCGGGCGCTCGGCTCGTGGACGCCGACGGCAACCTCCTCCGCGTCGCAGACATCGCGCGCGGCGAGGTCCTGACGGTCTTTCCCGAGCGCCATGTCGGGTCCGCCGACTCCCAGACCGTCATCGTGAAGGTCGAGGAGACGCTCCTCCAGCTGTCGCACGAACGCTCGGACTGGACGCCCCAGGGCTGCGTCGCGTACTCCAAGATCTGCACGCACGCGGGATGTCCCGTGGGGCTGTACCGCGCGGAGTCGCATGAGCTGCTCTGCCCGTGTCACCAGTCCACGTTCAACGTCTTGATCGGCGCGGTGCCGACGTTCGGTCCCGCCGCGCGGCCGCTACCGCAGCTGCCGTTGGCGGTCGACGAGGATGGTTACCTCGTCGCCCAAAGTGACTTTCCCGACCCCGTCGGCCCGAGCTTCTGGAACATGACGTGACGGGGGATCGCGCCGCCCTCTCCAGCAGCCGGAGCGCATCGTGAGAGCTCCGCATCCGCTCAAGTGGGTCGACGAACGGCTCGGCGCCGGGCATTGGGCCCGCAAAGCCCTGAACAAGGTCTTTCCCGACCACTGGAGCTTCCTGCTGGGCGAGATCGCACTGTTCAGCTTCGTCATCCTGCTCGCCACGGGCGTCTTCCTCACGTTGTTCTATCGGCCCGACGCAACACCGGTCGTGTACGAAGGTCCGTACGCGCCGCTGCACGGACAGGAGGTATCGGCGGCGTACGAATCCGTGATGCGGCTGAGCTTCGAGATCCGCGCCGGTCTGGTCATGCGCCAGATCCACCACTGGGCCGCGCTCGTATTCGTGGCTTCCGTCGTCGTCCACATGCTTCGGGTCTTCTTCACCGGAGCGTTCCGCAGACCGCGCGAGATCAACTGGCTCGTTGGCATCGGGTTGCTCGTGCTGGCTCTCGCGATGGGCTTCACCGGCTATTCGTTGCCGGACGACCTCCTGTCGGGCACGGGGTTGCGCATCGCGTATTCGGTGCTCATCTCTCTGCCGTTCATCGGGCCGTACCTCGCGTTCTTGTTCTTCGGAGGCGAGTTCCCGACCGAAGGGATCATCCCGCGGCTATTCGTGATGCACGTGATGCTCTTCCCGGCTCTGATCATCGGCTTGATCACGGCCCACCTCGGCATACTCGTCCGTCAGAAACACGCGCAACACCGGGGGCCGGGCAGGACGCAGACGAATGTCGTCGGCAAACCACTGTGGCCCGCTCAGGTCTTCAAATCGACGGGGCTCATGCTGTTGACGGCCGCGGTGCTCGCGTTGATGGGCGGGCTGATCCAGATCAACCCCGTCTGGACCTACGGCCCGTTCGATCCGACGACGGCCTCGTCTCCTGCCCAACCCGACTGGTACATCGGCTGGCTGGAGGGCGCACTGCGTCTGTTCCCACCGGTCGAGTTCACCGTCCTCGGCATCACTTTTCCTTCCACCCTTATCCCCGGCGTCGTCATCCCCGGGATCGCGTTCGGGATCATGACCTTGTGGCCGTTCATCGAGGCGCGCATCACTGGGGATCACGCCACGCATCACCTGTTGGACCGGCCTCGCGACAACCCGATGCGTCTCGCCGTGGGTGTCGGGGGCGTCGCCTTCTTCGCACTATTGACGATCGCAGGCGGCAACGACGTGTTAGCTCTGACCTTCGACGTCGGCGTGGAGTCGGTGACGAACTTCCTTCGCATCGGGATCTTCGTGATCCCGTTGCTGTCGGCGGGTGCCGCATACCGGATCGCGACCGCCCTACGAGACGTGGATCCGGGTCTCCTCGTCAACCCGCCCGCGAGCACGCCGCCGCGCGCCCAACCGCGAGGTTCAGAACCGGGCGCGTAAGGGCGTCGATCACTCGCAGTTCGTGACGGCCTCGCCGTTCAGGCACGAGTCGGTTCCGTCGCCGCCGTCGAGCTCGTCGGTACCGGGACCGCCGTCGAGGGTGTCGTCGCCGGCCTGCCCCGACAGCGCGTCGTCGCCGTCGCCGCCGACCAGGACATCCGCGCCGGCGTTCCGATCCTCGACCTCGCCCGGATAGGCACGGTAGTCGGCGAACGTCTCGGACGACCACCCCCCGTAGAGGAAGTCGTTGCCTCCGCGGCCTTCGGCGCGGTCGTCGCCGGGCCCTCCGTGGAGAGAGTTCCCCCGCTCATGGCCCCGGAGCATGTCGGCATGAGGCGAACCCAGAACGGCCCTTATCCCGTCGAATGTGTCGGTGCCTTCTCCGGTTGCGACGCCGCCGGCGAGATCGACCTCGACGCCGACGGACGACGTCGAGTAATCCAACGTTCCCGCGTATTCGCCGGCGGACATCACGTCGTCGCCGGGCCCCCCCACGAACAGGTGCAGATAGTAGTCGGGGTACGAAGCGCGTTGGTCGATCGACATCTTGTCGTTGCCTCGACCGCCGACCAGGAGCTCGTCGAAGAAGTCGTCCTCGTTCCCGCCGCCTCTGATGACGTCGTCACCGGCTCCCGCGAACAGGTGGTCGGGACCGGCGCCACCGACGAGCGTGTCGTTGCCCGGCCCCCCGTAGAGATATTCCGGATAACCGAGCTCGGGGATCTCAGCGAGCTTCGAGATCAACAGGTCGTGTCCGCCTCCGCCGTACAGCTTGTCGAGCCACTCACCTGCGAACACGCGGTCGTTCCCGCGACCGGCGAAGACGTCATCGTCTCCCGCGCGGGTACAGATGCGGTCGTGGCCCTTGCGGCCGTAGACGATGTCGTCGCCGCCGCGCCCCACGATGACGTCGTTGCCGTTGGTCCCGTAGATCTTGTCGTTGCCGCGGGTGCCCACGATCGTGGGCGTGCGCCCGAAGCACTTGCCGGTCGCCGCTTCGACCGGGGCCGCCGCGAGCAGCACCATGACCAGCGCGACGCAAGCGACGACGGCAGCGCCTCGACCTCGTCGAGCGCCGCTCCGTCCTCGCGCGTGCATGTAGACCTCCTGATGAACGATCCGCAGTCGTGTGAATAGACGCGGGGCGCGGCCGCTCGGTTGCCTGCCTTGCTCGCGGAGCGACGTCTGCCGCTACGACCGAGGACCCAGCTCCACGAGCCAGCGCCACCCTGCCGCCACGACCACGACGCCTCCCGGCACCCATAGCCAGGCACCGAAGACGAGGCCGGTCGTGATCGCGCCGGCGCCGATCGCAAGCAGCAGCGGTTGGAGGCTGAGAGCCGGGAACGGCGCCTCCGCGAGCACCAGCGGCGATACGTCGGGTTCGTTCGACGCGCGCTCGGCAGGATCGACCGGTCGATCGTGCTTCGCGCGGGCGGTCTCGGGTGCTTCCTCGAACGTCCCGAGGTCCAGCAGCTTGCGGAGCAGGGAGACATCGGGTTCGGTGGCGACGCGGCCGAGCATCACGGCGAGACCTGCCGCGGCCCCCGTGACGAATACCAGCAGGGCGGTGCCGGCGCGTTCGTAGCTGACGAACCAGTAGACGGCCGCGGCCGCGGCCGTGAACAGCGCGATGCGGACGTAGATGCGTCGCTCCTCAGCCATCGCGATCCTCCTCGGCCTCGTCCGTGGCTCCCCGCGGCCGCGCGAGCGTGGGGTGGCGCGCGTCGAACACCGGGCGTTCGGAACGGATCGGGGGCAGCGCGGTGAAGTTGTGGTGCGGCGGCGGCGAAGACGTCGCCCACTCGAGCGAGTTCGCCCGCCACGGATCGTGACCGGCGGGAGTGCCGCGGCGGGCCGACCGCACGAGGTTCACGAGGAAGACAGCCAGCGACACGAACAAGACCCCGGCACCCACCGTCGAAACCACGTTGAGGTCCGCATAGCCGCTGCTCTGCGGGTAGTCGGCAACGCGGCGGACCATGCCGTCGATGCCGAGCTGGTGCATCGGGAAGAAGGTCAGGTTGAACCCGATGAGCATCAGCCAGAAGTGGAGCTTGCCGAGGCCCTCGCTCATCATGCGTCCGGTGAACTTCGGGAACCAGAAGTACGCACCGGCGAACGTGGCGAAGACGCTCCCGCCGAAGATCGTGTAGTGGAAGTGCGCGACGACGTAGTAGGTGTCGTGAACCGCGTAATCGATCGGCGGCGATGCGAGGAAGATCCCGGTTACGCCTCCGATCAAGAACATGAACAAGAACCCCATGCTGAACAGCATCGGCGTCTCGAACGTCAGTTTGCCGCCCCACATGGTCGCGATCCAGTTGAAGAACTTGACACCCGTCGGAACCGCGATGAGGAACGACGTGAACGTGAAGAACAGCGTGTTGACCGCACCGGTCGTGAACATGTGGTGTGCCCAGACCGAGAAGCTGTACGCGCCGATCAGCAGCGTCGCGAACACGAATCCCCGGTAGCCGAACAGTGGCTTGCGGCTGAACACCGGGATGACCTCTGTGATGACGCCGAAGAACGGCAGGATGATGATGTAGACCTCCGGGTGGCCGAAGAACCAGAACAGGTGCTGCCACAGGATCGGGTTTCCGCCGGCCGCCGGGTCGAACAGGTGCCCTCCCATCGTGCGATCGACGAACAATGCTCCGAGCGACGCCGACAGGACCGGGAACGTGAACAGGATCAAGATCGACGTGACGATGATGTTCCACGTGAAGATCGGCAGGCGCAGCATCGTCATTCCCTGCGCGCGCATCCCGTAGATGGTGGCGATGAAATTGATCGCACCGAGGATCGTCGAGATACCGCTCAGGAACAGACCCGCGATCCACAGGTCGGTTCCGGCCGAGGGTGAATACGTCGTCTGGTTCAGCGGTGCGTAGCCGGTCCAGCCGAACGACGCGGCTCCCCCTTCGGTGAGGAAACCGGAGAAGACGATCAGCCCGCCGGCGAGGAACAGCCAGTACGTCAGCGCGTTCAAGCGCGGATACGCGACGTCGGGCGCTCCGATCTGCAAGGGGATCAGGTAGTTGGCGAGGCCCACGACCGTCGGCGTCGCGAAGAAGAAGATCATCGCAGTCCCGTGGATCGTGAACAGCTCGTTGTAGGTCGAGCGGTCGAGGACCTGGAGGCCGGGTTGGGTCAGCTCGGCCCTCATCACCATCGCCAGGATCCCTGCTATCGCGAAGAACAACCCGGCGGTGACGAGATACATCAACCCGATGTCCTTGTGGTCGGTCGTCGTCAGCCACCGCAGCAAGCCCTTCGGCCGGTCAGTCATCGACCGCCTCCGATCGCGCGAGCCACGCCTCGTACTCCGCGCGCGGCGCGGCCCGGATCGTGAAGTCCATCCGGTCGTGCAGCAGGCCGCAGAACTCGGCACACTTCGCGTCGTAGCTCCCCGCCTCTTCGACCACCACGTCCATCCGGTTCGTCAGCCCGGGCACCACGTCTCGCTTCTGGAAGAAAGCCGGAACGTAGAACGAGTGGATGACGTCGCTGGAGGTAAGGCTGAAGCTGACGGTCTCTCCGACCGGGATGACTATCTCCGCCGGGTCGTCCGGCAGCGAATCCACGACGACATCGGTCGTTTCGTAGGTGAAGCGCCACCCCCACTGGAACGCGTCGACTCCGATCGTCACCGTCGGGTCTCCGCTCTCCTCGTCTACGTCGTTCAGGGCCACGACGGAGCCGGCGAACAAGCCGATCACGAGTAGCTGTGGGATCGCGAACCACAGGATCTCGAGCTTGACGTTGTCGCGGAACTGCTTCGGCAGGGTTTCGTCGGCATCTTTCCTGCGGTAGCGCACGATGCTCCACCCGATCAACGATGCGACCACGACGAAGACGACCGCGGCGACCGCCATGAAGACGTCGTAGAGATCCGCCGACGCGCGGCCTCCGGCCGTGACGGGTTCGCCGACGCACGCCGTCGTCGTGACGAGCAAGCACGGCAGCGCGAACCGGAGCCTCATGGTTCCGGCAGCGTAATCGGGGGCCGCGCCCCAACTTTTCTCACATCCGCGGCTCTGGGCTGTCGCTTCTCGAGAAAAAGTTCGGCGGTAGCCTTCGTGCGGTGACCGAGACACTTCCGCCTCTCGTAGACGAGACCGCGCTCGCCGCGTACCTCGAAGAGCACCTTCCCGGTCCGGGAGACCTCACCGTCGAGCGTCACCAGGCCGGACATTCCAACGAGACCTTCTTTGTTCGCCGCGGCGCCGACGAATGGGTGCTGCGACGGCCTCCGCGGGGGGCGTTCCTTCCTTCGGCCCACGACGTGCTGCGGGAGTACCGGGTGCTCGACGCGCTCGGGCAGACCCCGGTGCGCGTCCCGCGGACGATCCTGGCCTGCGACGACACCTCAGTGATCGGTGCCGCGTACTTTCTGATGGAGCGCGTCCACGGGGTCGTGATCCGGCAGGACCTGCCGGATATGTTCACCGAGCCAGAGCGAGCGCGGATCGGGGACGAGCTGGTCGATGCGCTGGTCGAGCTTCATTCCGTAGATCCGGCGTCGTGCGGTCTCGACACCTTCGCGAAACCGACCGGATACCTCGAACGCCAGCTCAAACGCTGGACCGGGCAGCTCGAGCTGACGATCCCGCACAGTCGCCCCGTGCCACACCTGGAACGGGTGGGCGACTGGCTACGCGCGAGCCGCCCGGAGACGCAGGTCACGACGATCGTGCAGGGCGATTACAAGCTCGACAACGTCATCTTCGCGCCCGAGACGCCGGCGCGGCTCGTCGCGATCCTCGACTGGGAGATGTCCACGCTGGGCGACCCGCTCGCCGATCTCGGATGGATGATCTCGTTCTGGCGCGAGCCCGGAGATGGTTCCGACGACCTCTTCGCCGAAACGACGCGCGTCACCGAGCTTCCGGGGTTCAGGTCGCGCGCCGAGCTGATCGACCGTTACGCCGCCGCGACGGGCAGAGACGTCGAAAGCCTCGGCTGGTACACGGTGCTGGCCATCTGGAAGCTCGCGATCCTGCTCGAGGGGTCGTACGCCCGACACCTCGCCGGGATGACCGACGATCCTTTCTTCGCGCAGCTCGAGACCGGCGTGCCGGCGCTCGCGCAGAAGGCGCTGGAGATCGCGCACGTATGAGGATGTCGCCGCCCCGGCGCGCCGCGCGGGTCGTATGACCAACCGTTTCGAGGCCCTCGTGGTCGATTTCGGCGGCGTCCTGACGACTCCGTTGCAAGACGCGATGGTGGCGTTCGCGGAGCAGAGCGGTATCGAGCTCCAGGACCTCGTCCGCGTTGCCCTGAAGGCGTACGCGGGGGAGGACGACCCTCTCGTGATCGCATTCGAGAAGGGCGAGTTGCCGGAACCCGAGTTCGCGCTTCAGTTCGCGCAACGCCTCGCGAACGAGACCGGCGTGCAGGTCGACCCCGAGCGGCTCATCGGGGACATGTTCGGCGGCCTTCGCCTCGAAGAAGGCATGCTGGACGCGGTCGCCGCGGCCCGGGGCGCGGGACTGAAGACGGCGCTGTTATCGAACTCCTGGGGTCTTGCCGGGTACCCGCGGGAACGTCTCGCCGAGCTGATGGATGTGGTCGTCATCTCCGGCGAGGTCGGTATGCGCAAGCCCGATGCCGAGATCTACGAGCTGACAACGGACAAGCTCGGAATCCGGCCGCAGGCATGTGTCTTCGTAGACGACCACCCGGGCCACCTCAAGGCCGCCGCGGAGGTGGGCATGACGACGGTCCTGCACCGTCAGCCGGCGCAGACGATCGCCGAGCTGGAAGACCTACTGGGCGTACCTCTGCTGCACGACCCTTGACCTAGCGTCCACGCGCCGAGGTTCTTCTCACGTTGGACGTAGATGCCCGCTCACGACAGTTCTACGTCCAACGTAGGTCGGAGGACATCCCGGACCTGAGCGGTAACGCGCCGAGCATCCTTCAGATCGGCGGCAGTGAAGCGAAGGACGGTCCAGCCCAGACGACTTAGCTCGTTGTTGCGCCTGCGATCCCGCTGCCACGCATCGTTCCCCGCGTGCCACCGATACCCGTCGATCTCGATAGCGAGCTTCGCCTCCGGATAGGCGAAATCCACACGAGCAACGAAGCGCGGCCCATCCATGAGTCGGTACTGCCGAACCGGTCTCGGAAGTGTCGAGCGACGAACGAGCTGCTCGAACCGAGCCTCCAAGGCACTCTCCGTGACGGCGGAGTTCGCCGAACGGTCGTCGAGTAGGCGACTGAGCTTTCCGAGGCCTTTCTTGTTCGGCCGGCACCGGCCCACCCTCCACCTGAGCCGCGCGACGGTCGTCATATGACAGCGCAAAGCCGAGTCCAGCGCGATCTCTGGTGGTCCTTGTGAAAGACCTCGGCTAGGTCGATCAATGTTCTCTCTACTGAAGTCGCGGGTATCCCTCGCACGTGCTTCACGTCTAGCGGCGGTATCTGCTGGGTCCGCGTGCACATGAGCATCGGACTTCGTAGGCGGCGAGTTGTGAGTATCTCGATCGGACTGACCTCGGCTTTATCGACGGAACCGCTCGTGCCGTTGGGCAGGACGCCTGGCCTGCAGTTGTCGAGGCCCCAGAGCGCGCCTGCCGACCTGTGTGAGGCTACCGTTCCCTCCCCGCCGGAAAGGCACGCAGCAAGGACCCGTTGCTCCCAAGTTTCGGGTACCGCGGCATGGCGGAAGACCCTCGGGAACACCGGCACCAGCACTTCACTGGCTACCCAGCGCACGATCGTGCTATCGGAGATGCCTTCGTCCGCTAGCTCGGCTCGCGTCAGGAGCCCTCGCTGGGTGCGGGCGAGCTCCGCAAGGCGCACATTGGACGTAAAACTTGCGTGAACGGGCATCCGCGCCCAACCTGTCACGACAACGCACGTGTCGAGGTGGTCTAAGCCACTCGGGTTGTTTGTTGGCAGACGCTGCCGGCGCGCTCGGGAGCGGGGCTCAGCGGTAGTTGACGTATTGCAGGGGGATCCCGAAGTCGTGCTCTTTGAGCGACTGGATCACCTCTTGCAACGTGTCTCTGGACTTCGCCGAGACCCGCACCTGGTCCCCCTGGATCGCTACCTGCGCCTTCATCTTCTGATCCTTGATGTGCTTGACGATCTCACGCGCTTTTTCGGTCGAGATGCCCTGGTTGATCGTCAAGGTCTGGCGCGCGGTGCCGCCGGCAGCGGGCTCTATCGTCCCGTGCTGCAACGACTTCAGAGACAGCTTGCGCTTGACGAACTTCTCCTCGAGAACCTTGACGACGTCTTTCACCTTCTGTTCGGTGTTCGCCTTCACCGTGATCGAGAGGCTCCCACCGTCGTCGGTCAGCTCCACGGAAGATCCGGTTCCCTTGAAGTCGAAGCGGGTCGTGATCTCGCGGGACGCTTGGTCGACCGCGTTGCGCACCTCTTGCGGGTCGATCTCCGAGACGACGTCGAACGAAGAGTCCTTGGCCACGGCCGGGAGGTTAACGGATGCAGTTAGCGGATGAGCGTCCCGAGGAGTGGGACGAGGTCACCGATCCGCTCCTTGTTGAGGTACGCATCGGCCCACTTCGGCCGGCGGTCGAGGATCGCGGAGAACGCGACGATCTTGCTGTCGGGCGTCAGCGTTCGCAGGATCTCGGCCGCTCCTTCGCCGTCGAGCCGGGGCAGCATGTAGTCGAGGATCACGATGTCCGGCTGGTGATGGAGGGCCAGTGGAACCGCTTCGACGCCGTTCGAGGCCTCGCCGACGACGTCCATGCCCTCGGTCTCGCAGAGGACCCTGAGGACGTGGCGGATCTCTTCGTCGTCGTCGATGATCAGGACCGTCTTGTTCGCTTGTGAATCGTCGTCCATATGCCCACCTTGAAGCCCGGAGCGTGGATTGTCCAGAGCGAGCCCGTTCCACGCTGAGCCCTAGGCGTTCTCCAGCTCGACCGGATACAGCGCGGCCGCATCCTCGACCGACATGATCGGAACCGACGCCGGGTCGGGTTCGGCGAAGTATTGCGCGAGCCACCGCTCGTAGAAGCGCGACCAGTCGCCTTCGGCGTCGGCCTCGTTGATGACCTGGCTGACGATGGTCGCGAAGGTGGTCGTGCCGGTGCGCACGGCGGCCCCGTAGCCCTCCGTCGAATGCTGCTCGCCGCCGATCTTCGTCCCTGGGGACCGGTATGCACGACGCAGCAGCACCACATCGTGTCCCACCAGGCCCTCGTGCTCGCCCTCGACGATCACCCGCGTGTGGCCCACCCAGTAGGGGTCGGAGAAGGTGAATCGCTTCACCAAGCGTTCCGTTATGTACGTCATCGGGAAGACGACGTCCGCCGCCGTCTCTGCCTCCGGATCGTCCGGATCCGGGGTCACCATCTCGAGCAGCTCGTCGCTCGGAGCTGCCACGAACTCCGGCTCGACCCCGAGCGAGGCGGCGATCAACGCGCTCATGTCGACGAGGAAGCCTTCCGGCTCCCCGGTCTCGTCGACGATCGCGAACGGCGGGTAGTCCGCCGGCAGGCCGACCCGGAGCACGCCTCGTTGCTGGATCTGGCCCATGATGTTCGTCTCGGGGTCGTAGCGCTTGACCTTGTCGTTGCTCTCCTCCGGCGGCACGCAACCGACCAGGAGCACCAGCGCGCATACGACAGCGAGCAGCTTCGCAGACATGGCCGGAAGCGTAGGGGACCTACCGAGGAACGGGTGCGCTCTGCTCCGCACCGCCTCGGCGGCCTGAAGCACCGGTCTCTGCCCCTCCTGGATTGTCCGGATGCATCCGCTTATGCTCTCCGTTCCCTGACAGCGGGAAGCTCGGGGTGAAGATTCCGGAACGGCAAACAAGGGGGAGCGTGCATGCGCAGTAGATGGATGAGGGTCGTCGCGGTTCTGGCGGTGGTTGCATTGGTAGGTATCGCGTGTGACCGCGAGACCGAGCCGGTAACAACCGACACCGAGACGGGCGAGAACGGCGATGCCGCGGCTCAAGGTGGCGGCCTGCTACAGGAGATCGTCGACCGCGGCACGCTGAACTGTGGCGTGAACGAGACCGTACCGGGCTTCGGTTTCGACCCGGGTGGCGGCGAGATCGACGGCTTCGACATCGACTTCTGCCGCGCGTTTGCGGCCGCGATCATCGGCGATCCCGAAGCGATCGAACTCATTCCGGTGGATGCGGACAACCGTTTCATCGCGCTGCAGAACGGCGAATATGACGTCCTCGTGCGGAACACGACGTGGACCGCGAGCAGAGACGGGACCGAGGGCATCTTCTTCGCTCACCCGAACTTCTACGACGGCCAGGCGATGATGGTGCGGGCGGGCGAGTTCTCGTCGATCGACGAGATGGACGGCGCCAACATCTGCGTGACCAGCGGTACGACGACCGAGCTCAACCTGGCGGACTACTTCCAGCAGCGCGATCTCGACTTCACCCCCGTCACGTTTGCCGAGAACCCGCAGCTGCAGCGTGCGTTCATCCGCGAACGTTGCGACGGCTGGACGTCCGACCGCAGTCAGCTCGCCGGCATCAGGAGCGCGTGGCCCGACAACGCCGGGGGTCCCGAGTCGCTCGAGATCCTCGACGATGTCATGTCCAAAGAGCCGCTCGCGCCGGGCGTTCTCGACAGTGAGGTCCCGCTCGGCGACGCGATCAACATGGTCGTCAACGGGCTGATCCTCGCGGAGGAGTTGGGAGTTACGCAGCAGAACGTCGAAGACCTCGCCGCCGATCCGCAGGGCAACGGACCCATAGCCTCGTTGCTCGGCGCACCCGTTCCCGACCCGGCCGGCGGCGAAGCCGCACCGGTTGACTTCGGACTCGGCCTCGACCTCGACTTCATGGTCAGAGCCATCAGCGCGGTCGGCAACTACGGCGAGATCTTCGCTCGGCACCTCGGTCCGAACACCGAGCTCGGTCTCGAACGCGGGATCAACGCCCTGTGGACGGACGGCGGGATCCAGTACGCCATCCCGCTCCGTTAGCAGGCAGAACACAGAACGTCACCATCAGGGCCCGGCTATTCGGCCGGGCCCTGATGTTTGACCACTATCTTTCTGTGAGCGATGGCCACCTCACCTAGCAGCATGAAGCCGCCCCTGTGGCGAGACATACGTGTGCTTCACGTCGCGGGCCAGGTGGCCTTCGTCGTCCTCGTCGTTTTCGTTCTGCGCGAGATGTACCTGAACGCGACGTTCTCGCTGGCGGAGCGGGGCCGGGTGCTCTCCTACGACTTCCTCGATAGCCGGGCCGGCTTCGGGATCAAAGAGACGTTCATCCCGTATACCCCTAACAGCAGCTTCTTGAGCGCCTTCCAGGTCGCCGTCGTGAACGCTTTGGTCGTGACCGGGGTCGGCATCGTGCTTGCGACGATCCTCGGGATCTTCGTCGGCATCATGCGGCTCTCACCGAACTGGCTACTGCGCAAGATCTCGCAGGGCTACGTGGAGATCATCCGCAACATCCCCGCCCTCGTGCAGATCATCTTCTGGTACACGGCCGTGATCCTGGCGATCCCGCGCCTCGAGAACAGCATCTCGATCTTCGGCTTCGCCTACATCTCCAATCGGGGGGCCGCCGTCCCGACGCTCGAAGGGGGCGAGGACTTCGGAACGTGGGGATTGTTCCTGCTGGCGGCGATCGTCGCTGCCTTTCTCGTCAGGCGATGGCGAACGAAGGTCTTCGACGACACCGGCCAACCCCATTACCGGTTCCTCTGGAGCAGCGGAACGCTCGTTGGGATCGCGGCGGTGGGCTACGTCGTGCTCGGCGACCCGTTCACGATCGAAACCCCCGAGATCGGTCTTCGTAACCTCATCGGCGGCATCTCCGTAAGCCCCGAGTTCGCCGGAGTCCTCGTCGGGCTCGTGATCTACACCGCGGCGTTCATCGGGGAGATCGTGCGCGGCAGCATCCTCGCGGTCTCGAAGGGTCAGAAGGAAGCCGCTGAGGCGATCGGTCTACGGCCGAGCCAGCAGCTCCGTTATGTCGTGCTGCCCCAAGCACTGCGCATCGCTCTGCCGTCCGTCACGAATCAGTACCTGAACTTCTGGAAGAACACGAGCCTCGGTTTCTTCATCGGTTATCCCGAGATCATCAACATCACTCGGACGATGACGAACCAGGCGGGTCACGAGCTCGAAATCTTCTCTCTCCTCATCCTCATCTACCTCAGCGTGAGCCTGGCTCTGTCTCTCGTCATGAACATCCTGAACAAGACCGTCGCGCTCAGGGGAACGACGCGATGAGCGACGAGATCCGCAAACGCGAGCTGCGCGGTCTGCAGGAGGACGTGAGCCGGGCGACGCTGCCGGACGAGGGCAGGGTCGTGGAGTCCGCGCCCGCGAAGGAACCGAAGACGCCCGGCGAGTGGATCCGGCTGAACCTATTCTCCGGCCCCTTCAACTCGATATTGACGATCGTCGCCGCGGTATTCCTCGTCTTCCTCGTGTTCCAGGCGTTCGGGTTCGTCTTCCTCAACAGCGACTGGCGTGTCATCCAGGTGCGGATGAAGGGTTACATGGTCGGAAGTTTCCCGATCGACGAGGTCTGGCGCGTGTGGTCGTCGCTCTATCTCGTGACGGCGCTTGCGGGTTTCTCGGCCGGCGATTCAGTGCGTCTTCCTCGGGGCCGTTCTCTCGTAGGCGGAGTTATCGCGGCGGTCGTGGCCACGGTCATCGTCGTCTACACGACTCAGACCGGGCTCGTGCGGCTCCTCGCCGCCGCGATTCCCGCGCTCTTCCTCGCCAGCAACGTCGTAGGGCGGCTCGTTCCCCCCAAGACGATGCGGCGCATCCGGACATGGGGGTGGGTGCTGATCTTCCCCGCGATCATGATCGTGATCCGCGGCTTCGACGGCGTCGCCCCGAACGAGTGGGAAGGCCTGTTCTTCAACCTGATCGCCGCGGCCGTCGGGATCTTCGCGTCCTTCCCGATCGGCATCGCGCTCGCGATCGGACGGCGCAGCGAGCTTCCCGCGATCCGTGGGTTCAGTGTGGTCGTGATCGAGGTCTTCCGCGGCGTGCCTCTCGTCGCGTGGTTGATCTTCTCGAGGTTCATCGTGGACCTTCTATTGCCGCCACAGCTGGACCTTCCCGACATCATCAAGGCATTCGTGGTGATGACGATGTTCAGCGCCGCGTATATCGCCGAGATCGTCCGCGGGGGTATCCAGGGTGTGCACTCGGGTCAGTACGAGGCCGCTCGGGCCCTCGGCCTGCCCACAACCCGCATGATGGCCTTGATCGTGTTGCCGCAGGCGTTGCGCGCCACGATCCCTGCACTGATCGGGCATTTCATCAGCCTGTTCAAGGACACGGCGCTGTTCTCCGCCATCGCCGTGACCGAGCTCCTGGATGCCGCGATGCGCCTGGGGCTCGAATTCCAAGGTCAGGACGCTCAGACGCTCGTTTTCGCGGCTCTCATCTTCTGGACCATCGCATTCAGCATGTCGAGGTGGAGTCAGCGCCTAGAGTTGCGGCTCGGAGTAGGGGAGAGATAGATGGCAGACGACATCGGTTCGACCGCAGCATCCGACGTTTCCCCTGCGGGGAGCGCCGCGTCGAACGGCCACATGATCGTGGCCGAAGACGTCAAGAAGTGGTTCGGCAACTTCCAGGCACTCAACGGCATCTCGACGACCGTCCGCAAAGGCGAGGTCGTGGTCATCGTCGGCCCCTCCGGCTCCGGCAAGTCCACGTTCATCCGCACGATCAATCGGTTGGAACGTCACGACGAGGGCCGGATCGTCGTCGACGGTATCGAGCTGACCGACGACATCCGCAACATCTCCCAGATCCGCAGCGAGGTCGGGATGGTCTTCCAGTCCTTCAACCTGTTCCCGCACCTGAGCGTGATGCAGAACATCACCCTCGGCCCCCGCAACGTGCGGCACTGGAACCGGAAAAAGGCCGAAGAGGGCGCGATGCAGCTGCTCGAGCGTGTCGGCATCCCGGAGCAGGCGGAGAAGTACCCCGCGGCCCTATCCGGGGGTCAACAACAGCGTGTCGCCATCGCGCGCGCCCTCGCGATGCAACCCAAGATCATGCTCTTCGACGAGCCGACGTCGGCCCTTGATCCCGAGATGATCAAGGAGGTCCTCGATGTCATGAAGGAGCTGGCGCAGTCGGGCATGACGATGATCGTCGTGACGCACGAGATCGGCTTCGCGAAGGAGGTCGCCGACCGCGTCCTGTTCTTCGACGATGGTGTGCTCGTAGAGGAAGCAACGCCGGAGACCTTCTTTTCGAACCCGCAGCACGACCGGACGAAGCTGTTCCTGTCCCAGATCCTCTAGCGGTCGCAGATCCTCTAGAGATATCCGAGGGACTCCAGGCGCTTGCGGATCGCCTCGATCTCGTCGGGCGAGAGAGGCTCGACCTCGGACGGGCCCTCCGCCGGCGTCTGCGGCACGCGTCCGTGGTGGGACACGAGGTCGCGCAGCACGTAGACGGCGAACTCCGTCACGGAGTGGAACCCGGAGCCTTCGATCACCTGCTTCAGCTGTTGGTACAGCGGCCGCGGGATCTTCAGGGTGACGTGCGCGTCACCGCGTTCGGGCTTCATGCCACGAGCCCCGAGAACACGACGAACGCGATCGGAACCAGGAAGAGGCCGGCCGTGAACCCCGCGAGGCGCGGCTTGCTGCGGACCATCGACTTCTGGAACTTCCAGACGCCCTTGCGCACCGGCTCGTAGAAGAAGCCCAGCAGGACGAGAGACACGATCGTCGTCCCGATGATCCCTGCGAGCACGATGCGCACCGCGGCGGCGGAGCCGAGGAGGAACGCCGCCAGCAGCGTGTCGCCGAGGGTCGTGATGTTCGCTCCCATGATGTAGGGCAGCATCGCCTCCCGCTTCACGTATCCCTTGGAGTTCAGAGGGACCAGTACCGTCAGGGCAACCGACACCGACATCGTGACGAGCGCGACGAGCAGGCCGAGGCCGAACATCGGCCATTTCCTCTTGAGCCACCCCAGGCGCGATTGTTCGATCGCTTCCTCGCTCATCTCCGGCAGGACCGTGTCGATCAGCTTGAAGCTCACCAAGAGGATGCCGAGGCCACCGATGAACAGCACGAGAGCGGGGAGGTCCTGGATCCGGTCGATCATGCCTCCGTAGACGAAGTCGATCAGATCGGTGAACCGCGTGGGGAACGAGAGGTCCAGCCGCCGGAACGGAGCGGATCGCAGCAGGAAAAACGCGATCACGGCACCCGGCACGTAGATGAGCGCCGTCGTGCTCAGCGCCAGCACCGCGGTCGATACCGGCTTGACCTTCTCTCCCTGCCCCGTCGCGCGCAGGGCGTAGATCACGGCCACGAGCAAGACGACGAAGGCGGCCCCGAGGCGCGACCCCGTGAGCATCGTGAACCCCTGGATCTCGGTGATCGAGTCCGCCGCGACCAGCGTCAGGGCGGATGCGGCGATCGGCGAGCCGGATAGGACCAGCAACGCCCCCAGCCACCCCAGGCCGAACGTGGATCCCGCGTTCTTTACGAGCAGCCCGCCCTCTTTGAGGATGTCGAGGCTCGCCGCACCCGTCTTCATGATCTGGAGGGCCCCGACGAACAGGAACAGGGCGAGCAGGAAGCGGGCCGCCCACGCCGCGCGCGCGGCGAACGTGGCCGACCGCGGCGCAGTGGAGACGGAGCTGGTCATCGCGTGCTTCTTATAACACTCCTATAGGAGTGTCAGGCGCCGACGCCGGCAGCGCTGCGCGGGACACGGGCTCGCGGCGCAAAGCCCGGAAAACAGCAGAGCCCCCGGGGCGCGGGGGCTCTGCGTTCGTCAGACCTCGCTGGGAGTCGAGGCCGAGATCTCTAGCACTTCGGCATGGAGAGGGGGGTACCGGGATCGGTGACCGCCTCGAAGATGACCGTCACCCACATGCGCCCGTTCTTCTTCAGGACGCCGATCCCGACGTGGCGGAAGGTCGCGTTCATGATGTTCTCGCGGTGAGCGGGCGAGTCCATGAACGCCTGGTGCAGCGAGGCGACGGTCGAGCCGACGCCGACGTTCTCGCCGAGGATGATCCAGTTCGTGACCCGGTTGCGGAGCTTGTCCGACGGCGTGTGGTACAGCTCGTTGCGGGTGACCATCTCCTTGGTGTGGACACGGGCCGCCTTCGAGAGCTCGGGGTCGAGGCTGAGCTTGCCGAGGCCGGCGTTCGTCCGGGCCCCGTTCATCTTGCGGTTGAACCCCTTCTCGGACGTCTTGTAGGTCCAGCAGGGATTGTCGGCGGCGACTGCGGAGCCGGCCGGCAGGAGCGTGGCGAGCACGGCTCCGGCAAATAGTATCGATGCAACCTTACGCATGATTCCTCCCAGTTCGGTAGCTGGGCGACCCCCGTGTGTGCCCCGAGGACCCCTGGCTTTGCGCCCCTGCGTTGCCGCAGGTTTGCCTTTTCGCTGGTGACCTTCCAGGTATCGGCAAGGCCCCGCGACAGCTTTAGCCGAATAACTAGTCATTTCTGCTCACCTGCGGCGGCCGCAGCTTATCGAGCGAGTACGCGCCGCGGACGCGAAGGTGGGGGCGTGACGCTACCCAGCCTCCGAGACCACGACCCGCTCGACGAACGCGTTGAGCGGGTCGAGCGCGGGGTCGACGAGCGACGAGTGCCCCACGCCGGAGCCGAAGGACCGCTCGCGGGAGCGCGGGTCGCGATCAAGGATTGCTTCTTCCACCGCGGGCGGACTCCCACGATGGGGTCGCGGGTCGGTCCGGCTCCCGGAGCAGGCCCCGCCCAGGCGATCGAGCGCATCGAAGCTGCCGGTGGGGTGGTCGCGGGCTACACCAACATGCACGAGTGGGCCGTCGGGGGGACGTCGGCGGTGACCGCTACAGGTCCCGTACGGAACCCGTGGGACCGGGATCTGGTCGCGGGCGGGTCCAGCGGTGGTTCCGCTGCAGCAGTGGCCGCGGGCATGGTGGATGCGGCGGTGGGGACGGATGCAGGTGGCTCGATCCGGATCCCGGCAGCTTGTTGCGGCGTCGTCGGATACAAGCCGTCGTTCGGGCTCGTCCCGACGACGGGTTACGTGTGTGACGGAGGTCCGACAGACCACGTCGGCGCGGTGGCGGGCAACACGCGTCGGGCCGCCGCTCTCGTGTCGGTGATGGCACGGACGACGGTCATTGAAGAGGTCGACACTCGGGCGTTGCGCGTCGGCGTCGCGACCGGAGGGATCGTCGACGACGTTGCGCCCGAGGTGGCCCGCGAGGTGGAAGCCGCGGTCGGCAGCCTCGGAGGGATCGTGGCAGAGATTGTCGCGGTTGACGCCGGTGATCTGGATGGCGCGGCGCGCGCCAACGGACGAGTGTTCCTCTCGTGGACCGCCGGCGTCGTGGGGTCGAAGCTCGACGACGAGGCCGCGTATTTCGACCCCACGACCTACGAGTTGCTCGATCGCGCTCGCGGGTTCGGTCGCGACGGCATCGCACGGGCAGCGTCCGAACGACGGCGATGGCAACAGCGGTGGGCGGATCTCTTCACGGTGGTCGACGTCCTCGTGACGCCGACCCTGCCGGTCCTCGCTCCGCCGATCACGGCCGCCGAGGTCACCCTTCCATCCGGCCCGCGCGAGGTGAACTCTGCTCTCGGATCGCTCAACGGCGCGATGAACCTCAGCGGTGCGCCGTGCGTTTCGTTGCCGTGTGGTGAGGCAGGCTCGCTGACGGTCAACATGTCGTTGACCGCGGCCCCGGGTCGCGACGCGACCGCGATCGCGTTGGGCGTCGCGTTCGAGGATGCAACCGAGCGGCGGTGGGTCGACCGTGTTGCGCCGCTATGAGAACAGACGCCTGACCCGGTGTTCGATAGAGCGTTTCGTTTCGGAAGCCTGGCCGTCGTTGAGCTTCTCGCCCCACGCCGAGCGCACGTAGAAGACGTCGACCACGCGTGAGCCGAGCGTGTCGATCTTGGCGACGTGGATGTCGAGGTCGAGCTCGGTCAATGCCGCCGTGATCGCCCACAGGAGGCCGAGGGCATCGGCGGCGCGCACCTCGATCACGGTCGAGTGTTCCGATTCCTCCTGCAGCACGCGGATGTCGGGATGGATGGCCGCAACGGGCCGATACTCCGCGACCTTCCTGTCGAGGCGCGCTTCCAGCGCGAGCCGCCCCGAGTACGCCGCACTCAGATCGTCGGTTACGTCGGCCCACGAGATGCCGTCGCGCGCGTCCACGATGAACCGTTGCAGAGCGGCCCCGTCTGTAGTCGAGAAGGCGCTGGCGGTGCGTACGGAGACGCGGTGGAGCGCGAGAACGCCTGCGGTCCGTGCCAGCGTCCCGGGGCGGTCTTCGACACAGATCGTGAGGGAGATCTGGCCCGGCTCGGTCCCCGGATCGATCCGCTGCTTCACGTGACCAGAACGCGGTGGCGATAGGAGGAGGCGGACATCGTCGGCCGCGTCGGGAACACTCGTCGACGCGAGGTAGGACGGAGGCAGTGTCGCTAGCACGGGCTCGACACGTCCCGCCAACGCAGGCTCGTACGCCTCGATCTCGCGCGCACGCGCCGCGACATCGCTGCGAGCGGGCAGCTCACCGGTCTCCAGCGCCGTCATCACTTTCAGGTACAGATCTCTCACGAGAGCGCCCTTCCAGTCGCTCCATCCCTCCGGACCGGTCGCACGGCCGTCGGCGACCGTCAGGAGGTACAGCATGCGGAGACGGCGCGGCGTGGCCACCGTCGCGGCCACGGTACCTATCACTGCGCCGTCGTCGAGGTCGCGGCGGGTCGCGGTGTCGACCAGCAGCAGGTGATGCCGAACGAGGAAACAGACGTCGTCGGCGGTGTCGCGGTCGAGACCCATCCGCGCGCACGTGCGTTGCGCGATGCGTTCTCCCGCTACGGAGTGGTCCTCGCCCGAGCCTTTGCCGACATCGTGCAACAGCGCGCCCAGGTACAGCGCGGTGAGATCCCCCGTCTCTGCCGCCGCGGCGGGACCGAGCGGATCCGACTCGGACACCGTCGCGTCGCGCGCGCACCGGACGGCGATGAACGAGTGGCCGTCGACCGTGTAACGGTGGTAGGGGTCGTATTGCGCGAGGCCACGCACGGCGAGCCACTCCGGCAACAGGACCGCCCACCCGCGCACGTGATCGGTGATCTCCAGCGCCTCGGCCGCGTGGGGGCCACGCAACAGCGCCGCGAACGCGGCACGCATCTCCGCCGTCCAACGCTCGATCGGCCCGCCCTCGAAGCAGCCCTCGAGCCACGTCAGGCTCGCCGGCGAGATCGTCCGGCCCGTCTCGGCAGCTGCTGCGAGTAGCTCGAGAGCGTCCTCGACCGGGTCGTCGTTGGCTCCATGGTCCGCATGCAGCTCCCCGTCCGCCAGTCGCACCGCGCGACTTACCTGCCGCGCCACTCCGGAGCGCCGCGGCCCCCCGAGGACGACCGCGGCCAGCTCACGCGCCGCGAGACCGGCGCGGTGCTCGACCGTGCGTGCGGTCGAGTGAACCTCCGCCATGAGCTCGTTCGGCCCGTCATCGTCGGTCAAACCCATGCGCCGCGCGACCGCCGGCTGCAGGTCGATGCGGATGCGGTCGGACTTCCTTTTCACCTCCGCATGAAGCGCTTCCCTCACCGCGAGCAACAGGTCGCCTGCGCCGGCCAGCGTGGGCACCTCGGCGTCGCGCCGGGTCACCCGCTCGAGCCAGAACAGGACGTGCAGGTCTCTCAACCCGCCGGCGTCGTCCTTCAGATCCGGCGCCAGGGCCCACCCGGCGCGATCGACGGTCGCATGCCGCTGCGCGGTCGCTTCCTGGATCCGCCGCACGAGCCGCGACCTCTCCTTGTGCAACCACCGCTGGTGTCGCTCGACGAGCTCTTCGAACGGTGCGGGATCCCCCGCGACGAAGCGCGCAGAGAGCAGCGCGGTCGCGTGGTCGAGATCCTGGCCCGACCGGTCTACCGCATCCTTCGGCGTCCGCACCGCGTGACCGACCTGGAACCCCGCGTCCCACAGCGGGTACAGCGTCCCGCGGAGCTTTGCCGGCGTCGCCTCGACGCGGGTGCCCAGCACGAAGAGAAGGTCGATATCGGAGTGAGGTGAGAGCTCGCCGCGCCCGTAGCCGCCGACCGCGACGAGCGCGACCTTCGAGCCGCTACCGAACGTCTCGCCGACGAGCGATGCAAGCACTTCGTCTATCTGCTTGCTCCGTTCGCGCGCCGCCTCACCACCTTCGTGCAGCCGCGTCGGCCGTGGCGTGCGGATGTCCAGAAGCGATGACGTCTCTTTGCCGGGCGAACCGTCTACCATCGTGAGACTCCATGAGAACGCGGGCTCTGGTTCGTATCGCAGTGATCGCATCGCTGGTGTCGGCGATGCTCGTCCCCGCGGTCGCGTCGCCGGCGCGGACGATCAAGGTCCCGGCCATGCTCGCGCGCAGCGCGCAGCTGACGACGTCGACGCCGAGGGAGCGCCTGCAGATCCTGCCCACGCACATCGCGTTCTCGTGGCGCGGTGACGAGGGCACGGGCGTGCGCTTCAGGACACGCTCGCTCGCCGGCGCCTACAGCCGGTGGCAGCGGGCGCCGGAGGCGCACGACGCGGAGCGCGGCGATCGCCACTTCTCCGGCGTCCTTGCGGTCGACCGCCCCGTGGTGGTCGAGTACGAGCCGATCCAGCCGCGCTGGTCGCGCATGAGCTCGGTCACCCTCGACTACATGAATGCTTCCGACGGGCCGCTGCGGACGATGACGATCCCGGCCGTAGCGAACGCGGCTGCGACCACGCCACACATAGTCACGCGAGCGGAATGGGGTGCAGACGAATCGTGGAAGCGAACCGGCGGCGGTTGCGCTCGGAAGTTCTACGACGTTCAGCAGCTGTTCGTCCATCACACCGCCGGAAGCAACAGAGATCCCGATCCCGCGGCGACCATGCGATCGATCTACTGGTACCACACGCAACGTCAGGGGTGGTGTGACCTCGGGTACAACTTCGTCGTCGCGCGCAACGGCACGATCTTCGAGGGACGTTGGGCGCGTAAGTACGCGCCGTGGGAAGTGCACACGTCCGAGAACCTCGCCGGCCGCGCCGTGGCGGGTGCGCACGTAGCGGGCTATAACTCCGGCAGCGTGGGGGTCAGTGTCATGGGCAACTACGAGACCTCGCGTGTACCTGCCGCGGCTCGAACCGCGATAGTGGGGTTGCTCGGGTGGGAGGCCGACCGTCACGACCTCGACCCGCAGGGCTCCCACGTGTACGTGAACCCGGAGACGGGCGCCGCTCGCGCGCTGAAGATCATCGCCGGGCATCGCAACGCCGGCAGCACCGCATGTCCGGGCGGATACCTCTACAGAGCTTTGCGACGGATCCGCCAAGACACCGCCGCCCTCGTCGGTGACGGCCGCTCGTCCACCGCGCTCGCACTGTCGGCTTCTCCTGCCTCCGTCCAACGCGGCCAGTCGGTCGAGCTCGTAGGGAGGCTGACCGACACGACCGGAGCATCGTTGGCGACCCGAACCGTGACGATCTACCAGCGCCCGCGCCGCGGCGCGTGGTCCGTAGCGGGGCAGGTCGTCACGGGTATCGATGGCAGCTTCCGATCCAGTCTCAGCCCTGCGGTTACGACGGTGGTGCGGGCGGTCTACGACGGTGATCCCCAAACCTGGGGCTCGCAGAGCCGCAACGTGAAGATCATCGTGACGCCTGCGACCGCCTCGCCCACCGCGTCTCCTTCCTAGAGCGCGTCCGCGCCTTTCTCCCCGGTGCGGATCCGAACCACCTGTTCCGCCGGCACGACCCACACCTTTCCGTCACCGATCGAATCTGTCTTCGCGGCCGTGACGATTGCCTTCACGATCTCGTCGACCTGATCGTCGTCGACCGCGATCTCGATCCGCGTCTTCGGAACGAAGTCCACTTGGTACTCGGCCCCCCTGTAGACCTCGGTATGACCGCGCTGGCGTCCGAAGCCGCGGGCATCCGAGACGGTCATGCCCTGTATCCCGAGTCCTTCGAGCGACTCCTTCACCTCGTCGAGCTTGAAGGGCTTGATGATCGCGACGACGAGCTTCATGCCTCACCTCCTTGTGGGACCCGGACTGCGGTCGGGTGCGGCGCCTGGCTCGCGTGCACCGGCGCGGCCGAGTGCGTGATCGAGAGGCCAGAGCCCTCGGCCAGGGAGTAGCCGACCTCCTGATGCTGTGAGAGGTCGAGACCGGTGACTTCGTCTGTTTCGGCGACGCGCAGCCCGATGGTCGCGTCGACGAGCTTCGCGACCGCCATCGTGGCGACGAACGAGAAGATCAGTGTGACGCCGACCGCGATCACCTGCTTGCCGAGCAGCGCGAAACCTCCTCCTGCCAGCAGGCCGTTGCCGGCGGACGCGTCGAGCCCCGAGATGGCGGCGGTCGCGAAGATGCCCGTCGCGAGCGCGCCCACGACGCCACCAACCAGGTGGACGCCCACCACGTCGAGTGAGTCGTCGTAGCCGAGGCGGAACTTCAACCCCACGGCCCACGAGCACACGACGCCGCCGAGGAGACCGATCGCGATAGCGCCCATGGGGCCGACGAATCCGGAGGCCGGCGTGATCGCGACCAGACCTGCGACCGCGCCCGAAGCCACGCCCAGCGTCGTCGCCTTCCGGTCCTTGCGAGCCTCCGCGAGCGCCCATCCGCACGCTCCGGCGGCTGCGCCGAGGTTCGTCGCGAGGAACGCCGATGCCGCCAGCCCGTTGGCGCCGAGTGCGCTGCCGGCGTTGAACCCGAACCACCCGAACCACAGGATCCCCGCGCCCAAGATCGTCAGCGTCAGGTTGTGCGGCACGAACGCCTCTTTGCCGAAGCCCCTGCGCTTGCCGATCACGAGGATGGCGGCCAGTGCCGCGACCCCGGCGTTGATATGCACGACGGTGCCGCCGGCGAAGTCCAGCGCGCCGAGCTTGAAGAGCCACCCTTCCGGGTGCCACACCCAGTGAGCGACGGGGGCGTAGACGAATACGAGCCAGATCGAGATGAACGCGATGTAGCCGGAGAACTTGATGCGCTCGGCGAACGCTCCGGCGATGAGCGCCGGCGTGATGATCGCGAACATCATCTGGAACAGTGCGAAGACGCTGTGCGGGATCGTCGCTCCGAGGCCCGCGGGATGCGGCGCGTCGCTGCTCACTCCTGAGAAGCCGAGGAAGTCGAGCTTGCCGAACAGACCTCCGACGGCATCGGGGCCGAAGGCGATCGTGTAGCCGACGAGCACCCACAGGATCGACATCGCGCCCATGGCGAAGAAGCTGTGCATCAGCGTGCCGAGCACGTTCTTGGACCGGACCATGCCGGCGTAGAACAGAGCGAGGCCCGGGGTCATGAAGAGCACCAGGGCCGATGATGCGAGTACCCAACCGGTATCGCCGGTATCCATCTGGATCCTTTCCCTCTGCAGGGGCACCCGCGTTGGCACCCTCGTTCCGACTGTTGGAGTAGGTCTACGGAGAGGGTGTTTCCGCTGTGTTTCGCATCGGTTTCTCGGCAGTTAAAGGTTCTCCACAGCCCATCGACGTCGTTGCGTGTGCACGCGGGGAGACAGGTGACGGAACGTCCCGGGGGCATTGGGGTCCCGCCGGTTTACTGGAGGCGGGTCGTCATAGCTTCGAGGCGGCCGGTTCGTCGAGCCACAGGACGGCGTCTTCGTGGTGGGTGAGCAGGCGAGCCGGGCATGTGTCCGGCGTCTCGTTGCCGGCGACGATGCGCGCTACCGCTTCCGCCTTGCCCGCACCGGTCGCCACCAGCCGGATCGTGCGTGCGCTGAGTACCGCCGTTGGTGTGAGCGTGAGACCCATGAGGCCGTCGGGACGAGCGACTGCGGCACAGTAGTTCGGCTCGTCCAGCGCCGGCGACCCCGGGAACAACGCGCAGATATGGCAGTCGGCGCCTACCCCGAGGACGGCGAACGCGGGGCGCTGGGCGATCGTCTCCTGGATCTGGTCGTGGTAGCGGAGGGCACCCTGTCCGGGGTCGAGGTCGCCCCGCATCCGCTGCACTCGCGCCTGCGTCCGCCGCAGGAGCAGCTCCATCGCCATCTTGAAGTTGCTCGCCTCGTGGTCCGGCGGCACGCATCGCTCGTCGGAGAACAGCACCTCGAGGGCGCGCCATGGCTCCGGGTCCAGCACGGGATACACCTGCGCGATCGTCGACCCGCCGGTGACGATGACGCTGCCGCTGACCGGCAGCGCCCCGGTTATGCGCGCCGCGACGTCCCGAGCGTACGTTTCCGGCGGGAACACCTCGTAGGAGAAGGTCATCCCGTCGCCGGGACGCGCCACTCGCGGCCCCCGCGGGCGATCAGCTCGTCGGCTGCCGGCGGTCCCCACTCGCCCCGCGCGTACGTGCCGGGGCGCCCGCCGCGCTCCCAGTGCTCGAGCATCGGCGCGACGATCTGCCACGCTTGCTCGATCTCGTCGGAGCGTGTGAACAGCGTCGCGTCGCCGTGCATGCAGTCGAGCAAAAGACGCTCGTACGCCTCGGGAGTGCCGGACCCGAAATCCGTCTCGTAGTCGAAGTCCATGTCGACCGTTGCGACGTTGACCTCCGGCCCCGGAACCTTCGTGCCGAAACGCAGCGAGATCCCTTCGTCGGGCTGCACCCGGATGACCAAGACATTGGGATCGAGCTCTTCTACCGCGGTCTTCGCGAATAGCAGGTGAGGGACCCTCTGGAAGTGGATCGCGACCTCGGTCGCCTTCGCCGGCAACCGCTTGCCGGTTCGAACGAAGAACGGAACGCCGGCCCAGCGCCAGTTGTCGACCGCGAGCTCCATCGCGACGAAGGTCTCGGTCGACGAGCTCGCATCGACGCCGTCCTCGTCCCGGTAGCCGGTGTACTGCCCGCGGGCAACGACGTCGCCGCACTCATTCGGGTCCCACCGTCGTACCGCCCGCAGGACCTGGACCTTCTCGTTGCGGATGGCGTCGGCGTCCCACGACACCGGCGGCTCCATCGCGACCAATGAGAGTAGCTGCAGCAGATGGTTCTGCCCGACATCGCGCAACGCACCCGTCTGCTCGTAGAACGCCGCTCGGTCCTCCACGCCGATGTCCTCGGCGACGGTGATCTGCACGTGGTCGACGTACCTGCGATTCCAGATCGGCTCGAAGATCGCGTTCGCGAAGCGGAAGACCAGCAGGTTCTGGACCGTCTCCTTCCCGAGGTAGTGGTCGATCCGGAAGATCTGGTCCTCCGAGAAATACGACGCGAGCGTCGCGTTGAGGTGCCGCGCCGACTCCAGGTCGTGGCCGAATGGCTTCTCGACGATCAACCGGTGCCACCCCGACGTGTCCAACAGGCCGCTCTTCCCGATCCCCTCAGCGATCGGCGCGAAGAACCGTGGCAGGGTCGCGAGGTACCAGACGCGGTTGCCGTTCGTTCCGTGGGTGTCGTCGATCTCGTCGAGCTTTGTCCGGAGGTCGCTCCACACTGCATCGTCGGTGACATCGCCGCGAACGTAGAAGACATGGCGCGCGAAGCCCTGCCACACTTCGTCCGTAGGGGAGCGGCGCGAATGGTCCCGCACGTCACTTTCGAGGGAATCGGCGAACTGGTCGTCCGTATACGTGGTGCGGGCCGTGCCGAGGACGCAGGTGTCGTCGGGTATCAGACCTTCCACGCGCAGGTTGTAGAGAGCGGGCGCGAGCTTCCGTCCCGTCAGGTCCCCCGACGCGCCGAAGATCACGACGACGCTCGCGTCCGGCCCCTTCATCTGCTTCACGGTCACGCCCAGACCTCGTCGAGGAAGTCGGCGATGCGGTCCGAGAGGCGGTTCGGCGGGAAGCGCAGCTCGAAGAACGAGCGCGCTTGGACGATCTCCGAGTTACCGAGCTCGCGGTTCAGCGCCGTCGCGTCGGAGAACGGGTGGAGCAGATCGCGGGTGTGGCCGATGATCAGCGCGGGTACGTCGATCTTCTCCCGGTCGTTCGGGTGCGGCGCGAGTCGCCCCGTGAGCAGACCGTGCAGGACGGCGGCCGAAGCGACCGGGTCGCGCGACAGCGTCTCCAGCATCACGTCGATGTAGAGCCCCGCGCCGCGCGGGATTCGCCGCATCACCTTCGCTGCGACCTCGAAGAGCCTCGCTGCCTCCGCATAGGCGATCGTCAGCGGGAGGAAGATCGACGCGGCAGCGGGGGCCGCCCGCTCGAGGACGGGCATCTCTATGAACAGGCCACGGCAACGGTCGGACGCGTTCGCCGCGACCTCGAGGCTCACGTTCGCGCCGAGCGACGTCCCACCTATGACGGCCTCGGGGATGTCGAGATGATCGAGCAGGCCGACCACCTGGCGGCCGAAGATCTCCATCGTGTAGTGGCGCGAATGTCGCGGCTGGTCGCTCTCGCCGTGGCCCAAGAGGTCGATCAGGATGACCCGGTTCCCGCGCGCGGCGAGGGCGTCCGCCAGCCGGTAGTGATGTGTGCGGGGAAGCAGCAGTCCGTGGATCAGGACTATCGGTCGTTCGGCGGCTCCTTGCTTGCGGCCCCGTTGCTCGAACGCGATCCGGAACCCGTCGTAGCCGA
Source organism: Actinomycetota bacterium (assembly GCA_035550975.1). Taxonomy (GTDB): domain Bacteria; phylum Actinomycetota; class CADDZG01; order CADDZG01; family WHSQ01; genus DASZOC01. The sequence goes on from DASZOC010000012.1 coordinate 35,329, forward strand.
ACGAAGGCATCGACTAGTCGTCGAGGGGCGTCGCGCCGGAGAGCTGTTCGATCAGGCGCCTTTTGACCACCTTGCCGGTCGCGTTGCGCGGCAGCTCGTCCAGCACCTCGATCCGCTTCGGCACCTTGTAGCTGGCAAGCTCCGCTTTGCAGGTCTTCTCGATCAGGCTCGGATCGGCCGTGCCGACGGCGAAGGCGGCGAGGACGTGGCCGTATTCCTCGTCCTCGATGCCGAGCACCGTCACCTCGGTGACGCCGTCGATCGACTCGATCACCTGCTCGACCTCGATCGGGTAGACGTTCTCGCCTCCCACGACGACCATGTCGTCGGTGCGGGACTCGACGAACAGGTACCCGTCCGCGTCCAGCTTGCCGTAGTCGCCGATAGACATGTAGCCGTCGCGCTCGTCGCGAGACTCACCCGAGGTGTATCCCTCGAAGAGGATGTTCGACTTGATGTACAGCTCACCGGTCTCGCCGGCGCCGAGACGGCGCCCGCCGGGCGAGAAGACGGCGACGTCGATACCTTCGACCGGCTTTCCTACCGTCTTGGGCTTCGTGGCTATGTCTTGGGGCGTGGCTATCGCGACCCAGCCGGTCTCCGTCGACCCGTAGAGGTCGTAGAGGACGTGACCGAACAGCTCTGTCGACGCGCGGCGCAGGTCGGTCGACATCACCGATCCGCTCGCCATCACGATCCGAAGAGACGACAGGTCGTAGCGACGCTTCGTCTCTTCGTCCAGCGAGACGATGCGTCGCAACATGACCGGGACGAACGATGCGGCCGTGGCCTTGTGGCGATCGGTCCACGCGAGCGAGTCTTCCGGGTCGAACTTCTCCGGTAAGACCAACGTCGCGCCGAGCGCGGCTCCGAAGGTGAAGGTCGCGAGGCCGAACGAGTGGAACAGCGGCGCGGGGCAGAAGATGATGTCGTCGCGTCGATACGGGACACGCGCGAGGAGGTTCGCGAGCGTCCCCAGCCCGGCTGCGGATGCGTTCCTTGCAGCGCCCTTCGGCCTCCCGGTCGTGCCGGAGGTGTGGATCACGATCTTCGCCGCGCCGGTGTTGCGCGCGAACGGAGGCGGGGGCGCCGCCGACTGTTCGTCCAGCAGGTCCTCGTACACGAGCGAGCCCGGCAGAGCGTCCGCAGGGTTGCCTACCGCTACGAGTTGCACGTCGGGCTCGACCGCTTTCTCGACCTGCTCCGCGTGCTGCGTGTCGTACACGAGCACCTTCGGGTCCGACTGCTCCAGCGTCGCTTGCAGCTCCTTCGGCTTGGCCCATGTGTTCAGCGGGCAGGCGATGATGCCGAGCTTCTGCGAACCGAGCGCCACCTCGACGATCTCGCGGCCGTTGCGAAGAACCATCGCGACCCGGTCGTTGCCCTGGAGAGCCAGGCTCGTGAGCATGTGGGCGCAGCGGTTGGCGCGTGTGTCGAGTTCGCGCCAGCTGAGGACCCCGTTCTTGTCGTGGATGGCGGGCTTGTCGCCCAGCACTACCGCGTGCATCTTCGAGACGATCCCGAGCGAAGGCCCGCGCCCCAGAAGCCACGGCATCGCGCGGGCGATCGCGAGCGGCGCCCGCGGGTCCATGGCGCCGGCCTCGCGCAGGCGTTTCATCGTCTTGGGCCGCGCGACCTCCGCGATCTGCTTGAGCCCCTCGAGCGCGCCGCTCATCTGGCGCAGGCTACCCGCGACGCGGCGGCGGGCGACTTCGTGCGCGTGCGCCGCCGACTGCCGGTGCGCCTCGTAGGCTCCGGCAGGTGACCCCCCGAGCGGACGTCTCGATGAGCCGGGCCGAGATCGTGTCGTTCCTGGCAGAGCCGCGCAATGCGGTGCTGTCGACGCTCGACCGTCACGGCGCACCCCACGCGGCCGCGATGTGGTTCTTGCCGGGTGACGAAGAGGTGCTGATGTGGACCTATGGCAAGAGCCAGAAGGCTCGCAACCTTGCCCGGGACGCGCGCTGCTCGCTGCTGGTCGACGACGGGCTCGCCTACGGCGAGCTTCGGGGGGTGCTGATCCAGGGCGTCGCCCGACTGATCGACGACTACGACCAGATCCTCGCTATCGGGCGGGGCCTATTCACCCGGTACACCAGCCCGGAAACGGGTAACCAGATACCGGAAGGTCCGCTGGCTGCGATAGAGCAGCAGGCACACAAGCGGGTAGGTATCGCCGTGCCCATGGCGCGACTCGCGTCGTGGGATCACCGCAAGCTCGCCTGACGAGCCGCAAGGAGGTCTGACACATGCAGAGGCGCACACTCGGATCGCAGGGCCCGGAGATCTCGGTCATCGGCTATGGCTCGTGGGAAGCCGGTGGGTCGGGCTGGGGGCCCAACCCCGCCGACGACCAGGTGATCGAAGCGATCCACGCGGGTATCCGCGCCGGGATCAACTGGGTCGATACCGCCGAGATCTACGGGCGCGGAAAATCGGAGGAGCTGGTGGGCCGCGCCCTCCAGGACCACGCCGACGTATTGATCTTCACGAAGGTCGCGCCGGGCCCCGCGGGTACGGGCGCGACGAGCGACGAGATACGTCGCGCTGCCGATGCAAGCCTGCGGCGCCTCGGCAGAGATCAGATAGACCTCTACCAGCTCCACTGGCCCTCCGACGACGTCGAGGTCGAGGAGTCGTGGGAGGCGATGGCGGCGCTGAAAGAGGAAGGCATCGTGCGCCACATCGGCTTGTCGAACTTCGACCGCGACCAGATCGAACGGGCCGAGAAGATCGCGCACGTCGACTCTCTGCAGCCGCACTTCTCGATGCTGCACCCGAAGGGTCGTCACGACCTGCTCCCGTTCTGCAAGTCGAACGGGACCGGCGTCATCGCCTACGGCCCTCTCGCCTACGGGTTGTTGACGGGCGCGGTCGAGGCCGACACCGAGTTCCCGGACGACGACTGGCGTAGCGGACGCCACAAGATGAAGGGTTACTACGATCAGTTCTACGCGCCCGGCGTGTTCGAGAAGAATCTCGAGATCGTCGAGCGGCTACGGCCGATCGCCGACCGTTCGAGCATCGGGTTGGCTCAGCTCGCGCTCGCGTGGGTGTTCCACCAGGAAGGCGCTACGGGCGCGATCGCCGGCTCGCGTCAGCCGCACCACGTCGAGGAGAACGCCGCGGCAGGCTCCATCGTGCTCGATCCGAAGGACCTCGACGAGATCGACGCATTGATCGAGGAGGGACCGAACACCTAACCGTCGGCTACCGGGATCTTCTGTTTGCCGCGCACCGCGAGGATCGGGAGCGCGGAGACGATGAAGACCGCACCGATCGCGACGCGAGAGGTGATGTCGTCGCCGAGGATCCACGCCGCAAGGACGACGGTCGTGACGGGCTCGAGCATGTGCGTGATCGACGTCTTCGCCGACCCGATCCGGACGACGGCGCCGTAGAGGCACACGAACGCGATCGCGGTGACGAGCCCCAGCGCCGCCGCGTGCGGCAGCGCTCCTGCCGGCAGTCCCGCACCGGTCGCGAGGCTCACGCCGGCAAGCGTCACGGCGGCCCCCACAGCGGTATAGGTCGCCGCGATGCCCGCGTCGACCCCGCGCACGAAGACCTGCGCGAACAGGTAGTAGACGGTCACGGCGAAGGCCGCCGCGAGAGCCAGGAGGGGCCCCGCGAGCCCTTCGCTCGGTAGCGAGAAGATCAGCAGTATCCCGACGGTCGCGAGGACGAGCGCCACGAGCAGACGCGGGTGGAAACGCTCGAGCCCGGTGGCGATCGCAGCCATCGACGTCCACATCGGGTAGCTGTAGAAGATCAGGCCGACCACTGCGGCCGAGGCTTTGCCGAGGGCCGCGAAGTACAAGGCGGACTCGAACGCATACCCGATGCCACCGAGCAGGGACAGACGGATCACCTGGCGCCGGTCGATGCGCAGCGACGCGCCCCGCACGCGGTTGTAGACGACCAGGAGCAGGGCCGCGACCGCGAACCTGCCGGCGAGCAACGGGATCGTCTCGGCACCGTGTCGGTAGGCGAGCTTCGCGAAGATGGCCAACGTTCCAAAGGCGGTCGCGCTGACCGCCGCGAGGATGATCCCAGTGACGTAGACGTCGCGGCCTCGACGAGTCTCCACCTACAGCCCCTCGCGTCCGCAGGCTCGCATCGCGCTCGTTACCATCGGCCGGCGACCTTACTTCTCGGAAAGGGTTCCTTTGGAGATCGCCTGGTACACGTACGCGGGATTCATCCTCTTCGTGGTCGCCATGTTGCTCGTCGACCTCAAGTTGTTCCACACCGAAGAGCACGAGCCGACCGTGAAGGAGTCCGCCACGTGGGTCGCGATCTGGGTCGGGCTGGCGATCGCGTTCGGCGTAAGCATCCTGTTCTGGCACGAGGATGCGTCGCGCGCGGCCGGTGAGTACTTCGCCGGTTATCTGATCGAGTACTCGTTATCGGTCGACAACATGTTCGTGTTCGTCGTGATCTTCTCGTACTTCAACGTGCCGCTCGCTTACCAGCACCAGGTCCTGTTCTTCGGGATCCTCGGAGCGATGGTTTTCCGAGGCATCTTCATCGCTCTCGGCGTCGCACTGATCAACAACTTCGAGTGGATCATCTACGTCTTCGGCGCGTTCCTCATCTACACGGCCTTCAAGATCGCGAAGGGCCACGCCGAGGACATCCATCCCGAGAACAACCCCGTGTTGAAGTTCGCGCGCAAGCGCTTCCGGACCACAACGCGATTCGACGGGCAGAAGCTGTTCACGGTGGAGAACGGGGTCAGGGTCGCGACGCCCTTGTTCATCGTGCTGCTCTTCATCGAGGTGACCGACATCTTCTTCGCGATCGACTCGATTCCGGCGATCTTTGCGATCACGCGGGACCCGTTCATCGTGCTGACGTCGAACGTGTTCGCGATCCTCGGCCTGCGCGCCCTCTACTTCCTCGTGGCCGGCGGGATGGACCGGCTACACCTCCTGAAATACGGGCTGGCGGTGATCCTCGGGTTCGTCGGCCTCAAGATGCTGGGTACGGCGGTGCCGTGTAGCGGGCACGGATTCTTCTGTCACAACGGTCATCTGGCGGCGCCGATCTGGCTGTCGTTGACAGTGATCGTCGGCGTGCTCGGCATCACGACGATCGCGTCGATTATGATCCCGCCGAAGAAGCAGAAAGAGGTCGACCCGTTGACGGACCGCCATCCCGACGAGGCGATCGCGGAGACGCCGCGGGTCCCGGAAGCGGCCGGGCCCGACGAGCCGGCGCCGGTCGATACCACCCGCGGCTCCGACGACAAGGGCGCGCCCGGATAGCTCCTACGTAGTTCGGTGGATCATCGTCGAGGTCGCTTGCGCCAACGGGCGCACGACGATCTCGTCGACGTTCACGCGTGGGGGCCGCGTGACCGCCCACGCGATGCAGTCGGCGACGTCGTCGGCTACCAGCGGCTCCATCCCTTCGTAAGGCTTCTTGGACCGCGCCGCATCACCCTCGAACCGCACCAGCGAGAACTCCGTCTCCACGAGGCCGGGGTTGACCTGAGTCACCCGGATCGGGCGCCCGAGCAGCTCCTTGCGCAACGTCTCCGTTAGCGCGCGCACCGCGTGTTTCGTAGCGGTGTACCCACCACCGCCGGCGTAGGTCTCGATGCTGGAGGTGGAGCCGACGTTGACGATATGTCCTGCGCCCGATGCGTCGAGCTGGGGCAGGAACGCCCGCGTCATCCGGACGAGACCCGCGACGTTCGTCTCCCACATCGTGCGTAGCTTGTCGTCGCTGATCTCGGCCAGCGGGTCGAGCCCCAGCCCCAGCCCGGCGTTGTTGACGAGGACCCGCGCGTCGTCGACCGCCGCGGCGAAGCCCTCGACCGAAGACGCGTCCGTGACGTCGAGCTGGAGCGCGCGGCCCCCGCAACGGGCGGCAACTTCCTCCAGGCGTTCGGGCCGCCGTGCTCCCAGGACGACGTCGAAACCTTCCCGCGCGAGCCGGACCGCCGTAGCGGCCCCTATCCCGGCCGACGCTCCCGTGACGACCGCCGTCCCCCAGCCCGAACCCACCCAGCCTGCATCCATGACAACATCGTTTCATGACCGTCGCCACGCAGAACCGCGTCGCGATCATCGGCGCGCCCCTCGACCTCGGCGCGGCGCGGCGCGGCGTCGACATGGGGCCGAGCGCGATGCGGTATGCGGGCCTGGAGGAACACCTCGAGAAGCTCGGGCTCGAAGTCACCGACCACGGCAACGTCACCGCCGAGATCCCGGAGATCGCGGCCGTGGACAACGAACGGGTTCGCTACCTGCCGGCGATCCTCGGTTCGTGCGCGCAGATCGCCGCGCGCGTACGGGATGTGGCCCTGGCCGGCCAGATGCCCATCGTGCTCGGAGGCGACCACTCGATCGCGATGGGCAGCTTGGCGGGGCTCTACGCGGCCTATGGCGAAGGCGGCGTCCTGTGGGTCGACGCACACGGTGACCTGAACCGGCCACACACTTCTCCCTCGGGCAACGTTCACGGGATGCCGCTCGCGGCGGCACTCGGGGCGTGCGGGTTCAAGCTCGACGGGTTCGAAGGCCCGCCATGGGTCGACCCTGCACGCGTCGCGCTCGTCGGCGTCCGCTCGCTCGATCCGGGGGAGAAGGAGCTCGTAAAGGAGCTGGGGCTTGCGGTGTTCACTATCGCGGATGTCGACCGTCGCGGCGTTTCTGCGGTTCTGAAAGAGGCCATCGACGTCGTGCGCGGCCCGGGGTTCGTCCATCTGTCTCTCGACGTAGACGTGTGCGATCCGGAGATCGCGCCCGGCGTCGGCACGCCCTTGCGCGGAGGGTTGTCGTATCGCGAGGCTCATCTCGCGATGGAGCTCGTCGCCGATGCCGACATCCTGACGTCGCTCGAGGTCGTGGAGGTCAATCCGATCCTCGATCACGCCGACGAGACCGGCATCCTGGCCGTCGAGCTCGTCGGAAGCGCGCTGGGGGCGCGGATCCTGTAGCACGTAGTTTTCCCACGGCGGCGCGAGGGTAGGAGTCGACGCGTGGAATTCGGCTACAAGATCTCGAGTGAAGAGCACAACTCGCGCGACCTCGTCCGCTACGCGCGCCTCGCCGAGAAGGCAGGTTTCTCCTTCGGGATGATCTCGGACCACTACCACCCGTGGACCGACAAGCAGGGTGAGAGCCCGTTCGTGTGGGGCGTCCTGGGCGCGATCGCGCAAGCCACCGACCACCTGAAGGTCGGCACCGGTGTCACCTGCCCGACGATCCGGATCCACCCCGCGATCGTGGCGCAGGCGGCCGCGACGGCCGCCGAGCTGATGCCGGGCCGGTTCTTCCTGGGCATCGGGTCGGGCGAGCACCTCAACGAGCACGTCCTTGGCGACAAGTGGCCGGAGGCGCCGGTGCGCATCGAGATGATGGAAGAGGCGGTCGAGGTCATCCGCTTGCTATGGGAGGGCGGCCTCCAGAGCCACCGCGGCAAGCACTACACGGTCGAGAACGCGCGCATCTATTCGCTGCCGGACGAGCTTCCTCCGATCTACATAGCTGCAGGTGGCAAGAGGTCCGCGGAAGTGGCGGCGCGCGTCGGCGACGGCCTCGTCAGCACCTCCCCCGACGACTCCACGATCAAGGCATTCGAGGCTGCGGGAGGCACGGGTCCGCGCTACGCGGAGGTGCAGGTGTGCTGGGCGGAGGATGCAGAGACGGCGAAGAAGATCGCGCACGAATGGTGGCCGAACACCGCGATGGGCGGCCAGCTCAGCCAGGAGCTGTCCCTGCCGTCGTTGTTCGAGGCCGTGGCCGAGAACGTCTCACCGGACGACGTAGCCGAGTCGGTCGCGCTCGGTCCCGACCCAGACGAGCACCTGCGATCGATCGGCGAGTACGTTGATGCGGGTTACGACCACGTATACGTCCACCAGATCGGCCCCGACCAAGAGGGGTTCTTCGAGTTCTACCGCGACGAGGTCCTGCCGAAGCTGCTGTAGCTCGCAGGAACGCGACGCGTCCGCGTCGCTTACGTTGGTCGGCCTATGAAAGACATCGGCATCGTCGGGATGCCTTATTCCGGTAAGTCCACGCTGTTCACCGCGCTCACGCGCAGTGGCGGCGCGGGTGGCCGCTCGAACCAGGCAGTCGTCGAGGTCCCGGACCCGCGCCTCGGCGTCCTGACGGAGCTCGAGAGGTCGAAGAAGACGGTGGCGGCGAAGGTCCGATTCGTCGACGTGCCGGGCGGGCTGACGGCGCAGGGGATCGCGGAGTTCCGCCAGACCGACGCGTTGTGCATGGTCGTCCGCGCCTTCGGACCCGATGCGGAGCCGGTCTCGGAGCTCGGCTCTCTCGAGGCCGAGATGATCCTGGCCGATCTCGCGAACGTCGAGAGCGGGCTCGAGAAGGCGAAGAAGAAGCTGCGGGGTGACAAAGCCGCGCAGGCGGAGATCGATGTGCTCGAGCTCGCGCACAAGACGCTCGACTCCGAGCGCCCGCTGCGCGATGCCGGCCTCGACGACGAACAACGCAAGGTCCTGCGTGGCTTCGCCCCGCTCACGCTGAAGCCGTGGATCGTCGTCGCGAACGTCGAAGAGGGGGCGGGCGTCCCGGACCGGTTGCCCGAGGGTGCTCTGGCGATCAGCGCCTCGCTCGAAGCCGAGGTCGCGGGGATGCAACCGGACGAGGCGGCCGAGCTTTTGACCGGCTTCGGCGTCGAGAAGCCTGGGCTCGATCAAGGCATCGGCGCTTGTTACCGCGCGCTCGACCTCATCACGTTCCTGACGACCGGAGAAGACGAGACCCGCGCCTGGGAGGTGCGGCGGGGCGCGAAGGCGCCCGAGGCCGCAGGTGTGATCCATTCCGATCTCGAACGCGGCTTCATCCGCGCCGAGGTCATCGCGTTCGATGCTCTCGTGGAAGCCGGCGGATACGACCAGGCGAAAGCCGCGGGGCTACTACGCGTCGAAGGCAAGGACTACGTGGTGCAAGAGGGCGACATCCTGAACATCCGCTTCGCCGTCTAGCTAACGGTTGCTCTAGCTAAGAAGTGCTGTCCTCGACCGGCTTGTCCTTGCCCGGCAGCACGTCGGACTCGCGCTCCTCCCAGGCGTAGTCGATGTCTTGCTCGACGTTGAAGGCGTAGTCGTAGACCATCGACCCGCCGTAGGTGGCTCCGAACGCGACCAGCCCGAAGATCGCAACCGAGAACGCCATCAGCGCGAAGGACGTGTTGGGCTGGACGTCGATGCTCAACCGGAAGACGATCAACGCGATGACGAGGACCTGCGCTGTCAGCATGATCGCCATGTGCCAGTTCGCGGTGCGCCACGCTTGAGTGCCGCGGGGTGTGGACTTCCACCAGTCCCAGAAGCCCGTCAGCGCCGTGGGGATCGACGCGATCGCCCCCGCGATCAGACAAAAGGTCGCGGCGCGATAAAGATCGGATGGAACGTCGTAGCTGGTCGCGCGCAGGAGTGGATCGCCGGGGACGATCACGTCGTGGTACTCCGTCGGGCCCATCACCCACGAGATGAAGTCGAACGCGGCGGCGAGGGTGTACGCGCCGATCGGCACGTCCGTGAGCGGAGGGTGGAACGGCTTGCCGGCCCATCCGCGCAACCCCTTGAACTTGCGGCCCTTGAGCGTGATGCCCGGCTTGATCGAGAAGTATCTGCCCACCACTCCTCCTTGGTCGTCAGACCAGTGCAGAGCCCCCGGACCGGCGAGGATCGAAGGCTGCATCGACCTTACCGTCGGACGTGACTGACGCGGCTTGGACGGCGCCGAAATACATGTGGATCTCGTCGTAGTGGCGAGGCGTGTAGCCGAGGTGCGCACCCGGCAGATCGAGCTCGTAGCAGAGGAGCTCGCCGTCACGCCGCGGGTCGAGATGGGCGCGGGGGGCCGCGACCGCATCCGCCAGAGACTCTCCGTCGACCGCGATACGGAGGAACGTCTGCACGATCGCGCTGACGATTCGATCCGCGCCGGGAGAACCGAGCGCGACCGTCTGGTCCGGCCCCGATGCGATCGTCGGGGACATGTTCGAGTGGCAGCGCGACCCCGGCGGGAGCCGGTGCACCCCCAGGGGATTCAGCTCTTCCTCGCCGAGGGTGTTGTTCAGAGCCATTCCGTGGACGACCAGGCCGGACCCGTACCCGTTCGACGCGGTGATCGAGCACGCATAGCCATCCCGATCCGCGGCCGACGCATGCGTCGTCGACGGCGATCGCATCGCCCTCGACTTCGCACGCAACGTCTCTAGCGCTTCCTCGAAGGCGGAGGCGATCGCCCCCGGATCCTGATAGCGCTCGAGGCGGTACCCGACGGCGGCGCGCTGTGCTTCGACGATGGCGCGCAGGCGCTCCAGTGGGTCGTCGAGCTTCGCCTCGTCGAGGAGCGCCAGCATGTGCACCAACACCGCGCCGCCAACCGACGGCGGAGGATTCGACTCGATCTTCCACCCGAACGCTTGCGTCGAGATGGGCGCGCGGATCTCGGCGGTGTATTGCTCGAGGTCGTCGAGCGTGATCAGCCCATCCCCATCGGCGAGCGCGTCGGCGAGCTCGCGCGCCAGCTCGCCGCGGTAGAAGGCATCGGGCCCTTGTTCGGCAACGACCTCGAGCGCCTCCGCCAGCTCCGGCTGCGTCAGCGCGGCGCCTTCGACGAGCGGCCGGCCACCGTCGTCGGAGAAGAGAGCTCGCGCTTCTTCGAACTTCGACCAGATCGCGTCCCACGTGACCGACAGGTAGTAGGCGGAGGTCTTCGGGAACGCGACTCCTTCGCGGGCCGCTCCGATCGCATCTTCGAACAGCGCCGGCCATTCGATCTTGCCGTGACGCTCCCACACGGTGTGCGCCGCGGCGAGGATCCCCGGCACGCCGACCGAGCCCGCTCCGATCCCGGTGTACATCCCGTTCGAATAGTCGAGGTAGGTGCGTTCTATCGCCTGGCCCGGAGTGGTCGGGGGGTTCAACGGCATCGTGTTGTTGCCGTCGACGACCTCGACGCCGCCGTCGGGAGTCCTGACCGCGATGAAGCCGGACCCACCTATGGAAACGAAGAACGGTTCCGCGACCCACGCCATGATGCAGCTCGCGATGCAGGCGTCTACCGCGTTACCTCCCTGGCGCGCCACGTTCGCACCGGCTTGCGCGCCGAGTTGATTGCCTGCCGCTATCCCCAGCCGCGCGTCCACCCGTCGAGCGTAACCCTGCGTACCGCAGGGCGACTTCTACACTGCGGCGGATATGGCACGACCCAAGAAGAGATACACGATCCGGGACTCACAGCTTTCGGCGGCTCCCGCAGAGATGGTGATGCGGAGGGTCCTGTCGCCGCGGGAGTGGTCGCAATGGCAGTCGGAGATCCTTCGCATCGACGGGCCCGAGGTAATCCGCGAGGGTGACCAGGTGACCGGTGACGCGAAGCTGCTCGGTTTCGAGGTGCAGGGGCGGAGCGACGCCAAGCAGGTCACCGACGAGGTGTTCGTCGAAGACGTCATCGTCGGCGTCCGCATGGTCGTCACCTACGAGGTGCGGGCGGTCAGCGGCGGCACGATGATCACCCGGACGCTCGAAGCGAACCTGCCGACGGGAGTTGCGGGTCGACTACTGTCGTCGCTGTTGGGGATGAGGCTACGGCGTATGCAGACCCGTCTGCTCCGCGACCTCAGTGCTCAGGCGGAGGCCGACGCCTCCGGTTGAACCATCTCGGCCATCGAGTCCATCAGGTCGCGCAAGCTGACGATCCCGACAGGTTCGTCCATATCCATCACGAGGAGGTGACGGAACCCGCCGTCGGTCATCGTCTTGACCGCCTTCAGCAGGTCCCACCCGGATTCGCCGCTGACGACCTCGCGCGTCATGACCTCGGCAACGCTCGTCTCGTCGATGTTCTGGTCGTGAGCGATCGCATGCAGAAGGTCGCGCTCGGTGATGATGCCCGCGACCTTCTCTTTCTCGATCGCGACAGCGCATCCGACGTTGCGTTGCGACATCGCTTTGGCGACCCGCCGCAGCGAGCTCTTCGGGTCGATCGTCAACAGATGCCGCACCGCGACGTCTCTAAGCAGTCTCATGAGGGCCACATACTGGCCTACCTGGCGGGGCCGGGCAAGTCCGCTCGTGATACCGGCGGCGCTCTTTTTCCCCGCGATCGCCTCGCAAGACGGGGGGCTTTATGTGCAGAAAGAACGCTCGGGGGGCCGGGTAGCGTGAGGGGCATGATCGTCGGCGCTCATGTGCCCGGCGCGGATCCTCTCGCCGAAGGGGCTTCCGTGGGGGCCGAATGTATACAGATGTTCGTCGGTCCGCCCCAGTCGTGGAAGAAGCCTCCGCCGCGCGACGACGCCGATCTGCTGAAGGCCGCCGACATCCCGATCTACGTCCACGCGCCGTATCTGATCAACGTCGCGTCACCGAACAACCGCGTGCGCATCCCGTCGCGCAAGATCCTCGCGAACACGGTCGAGATGGCTGCGACGGTCGGCGCTGCTGCCGTCATCGTTCACGCCGGCCACGCCGAGGACGGCGTAGAGCGGGGCTTCATCCGCTGGTACAAGGTGTTCGAGGAGAGCGAGTTCGATGTCCCGATCCTGATCGAGAACACCGCGGGCGGCGAGAACGCGATGGGCCGGCACGTCGACGTCTTGGCGCGGCTGTGGGAACAGCTCGACGATTTCGACGTCGGCTTTTGCTTCGACACGTGCCATGCGCATGCGGCCGGCGAGGATCTGAGCGATGTCGTCGACCGGGTGCTCGAGGCCACCGGACGTATCGACCTCGTTCACGCCAATAGCTCGCGGGACGCGGCCGGGACCGGTGCCGACCGCCACGCCAACTTCGACGGCGGCAAGATCGACATCGAGGCCATCAGTGCGATGGTCAAAGCCGCGGGAGCACCGGCAGTGATCTGCGAGACCCCGTGGCCGGGGATCGCCGACGACATCGAGTGGCTGCGCCGGCGGCTCTAGGAGATCGTCCTCAGGAAGCGAGCGATTCCTTCAGCGCATCTACGTGACCCTTGACCTTGACGCCGTAGATCGCATCCTGGATACGACCGTGTTCGTCGATCACGAACGTCGAACGTTTGATCTTGATCGGGATGCCCTCGAACTCGCCCGGCTTCTCCGCCACCGCGCCGTAGCTCTCTGCCACCTCGAGGTCGGAGTCGATCAGCAACGGGAACTTCAGCGAGTATTTCGTGGCGAAGCGCCGGTGCGACTCTGCCCCCTGTGGGCTCACCCCCAACACCTCGGTGTTGGCGGCGCGGAAGATCTCGTAGTTGTCCCTGAAGTCGCACGATTCGGCCGTGCATCCCGGCGTGTCGTCGGCGGGATAGAAGTAGAGGATCACCTTTCTGCCCCTGAGGTCCGCAAGCCGCCACGTCTTCCCGTCGTGGTCCGCGAGCTCGAAATCCGGGGCCGCGTCGCCGCGTCTCAGCTTCATCGTCATGTCGTTTCCCTCCTCGTGAGGATCTCCAGCAACGATTCCTGTATCCAGCCGAGCCAGTGCAGCACCGCCATGCTTCCTGCCGACGCGTCTGCCGGATCGAGCTCTCGAGACATCTTCTCCTCGTCCACGTCGAGGCGTGTACCAAGCGCCAGGCGCATATCCGTCAGCGCTCGCAGCCATGCCTCGAGGTCGTCGCGCGGGATCACGACCTCTTCGTCATGTGCCTCGCGACCGTCCAGCGCCCGCGCGACCTTGTCGAGGTCGGCCCTCTTGCCGGAGCTCAGCTCGTTCCCGATCAGTTCCTTGAAGGCGGCTGCCTCTGCGGGGTCTTCGTAGGCGGCCGGGAACAACCGCGCAACGGCAGGATCCGTGGGAACCGGTTCGTCGAGCAACTCGCTCATCTCTTCGACGAGTTGCCGCAGCAACGATCCCTCGTGACCCTCGAACGACAGGGCCGCGCCGCCATCGCGCGCGGCGAACGTCGCCATCAGTCGCTCTTCGTGATCGTCGCCCACAACCCGTGAGCATGGAGCCGGAAGCAGTCGAGCTCTGCCTTCTCGCGCGCTCCGCTCGAGACGACCGAGCGGCCCTCGTGATGGACCTCGAGCATCAGCTTCGTTGCTTTCTCGAGCGAGTAGCCGAAGAGCTTCTGGAAGACCCACGTGACGTAGCTCATGAGGTTCACGGGGTCGTTCCACACGATGACCAACCACGGCCTGCCCGGCTCGGTCTGGTCGTGACCCTCGATCTCCTCGATCCGCCCAGGAGCGACGGTTGTCTCCATCCTCACGAGGTTAGCCTCTGGGTCGGCATCCAACCAAGGAGGGATGGTGCAACAGACGTTTCAGGTACCGGAGGTCTCTTGCGAGCACTGCAAGAGCTCGATCGAAGGGGCGTTGCAGCCGGTCGAAGGCGTGGCATCTGCGACTGTCGACGTCGAGAGCAAGCTCGTAACGGTCGACTTCGACGATTCGGTCGTAGGCAAGGACAAGCTGGTGGAAGCGATCAACGCAGCGGGCTACGAAGTAGCGAGCTAGGCGACCTCGCTCGGCAACGTGAACCAGCGGAGCGCTTCGAAATCATCGGTGTAGAGCGCGGCTCGTCCGATCGTTGCGGGTCTGTCTGCGGCGGTGACCAGTAGCTTCTCGGCTTCGGCGAGATACCCCTGGAGGACCGACTCCGGGGCGGAGGCGAGGTCGTGCGACCCTCCTGCGTCGTATGACATCGCACCCAACGTGAGCAGGGGCTCCGCGACTCCGGAGCTGTGTGTCCACTCTCCCGTCACCGGATGGAAATCGTAGGCGGGGAGCAGGCGCCAGCCCTGGCTCGCTACGAGGTCGACCGCGTCGAGGATGTATTCGAAGACGGTCTCGGAGATGAAGTAGTTGAAGTTGACCCGCGTCCACCCCGGCTTTATGCCTTCGCACCCGCGGGCGATCTCCCGCTGGAACGCATGTGACGTATCGATGTCGATCCCCAAGAGACGGTGCCCGTACGGACCGGCACAGGAACAACCCCCGCGCGACTGGATCCCGAACAAGTCGTTCAGCAACGCGACGATGAAGTTGTGATGAAGGTAGCGCTCACCGTGCTTGACGACGAACGAGACGATCGACAGACGTTCCGCGTGGAGGTTGCCGAGGATCTCGATGTTCGGGTTTTTCGACCATCTGTCGATAGTGCGGCGGATGAAGGACGTTTCCCGTTCTCGGATCAGGCCCGTCCCGACGTCTCGCTTCACCTTGAAGACGAGGCCCGCCCGGATCGACTCGATGATCGCGGGCGTCCCTCCCTCCTCCCGATGCTCGGAATCCGGGAGGTAGCGGTGTTCGTCGGCGTTCACGTATTCGACCGTCCCTCCACCCGGGACTACCGGGACGGTGTTCCTGAACAGGTGCCTCCGGGCGACGAGTACTCCGGGTGTTCCCGGGCCACCGACGAACTTGTGCGGTGAGACGAAGATCGCATCCATGTATGCGAGCTCGTCGTCGATACCGGGTCCAGGTCCCATCTCGATCTCCACATAGGGAGCAGCCGCGGCCATGTCCCAGAACGACAACGCTCCGTACTGATGCAGGAGAACCGAGACGCTCCGGGTGTTCGAGACGATCCCGGTCACGTTCGACGCGCCGGAGAAGCTGCCGATCTTCACGGGCCGCTCTTCGTATGTGATCAGCTCCGCCTCGAGGTGACCGAGGTCGATCTGGCCGTCGCGGTCCTCGCGGATCACCACGACGTCGGCTATCGACTCGCGCCACGGAAGCTCGTTCGAATGGTGTTCATAGGGCCCGATGAACACGACGGGCCGTTCCGCACGTGGGATCTGCGCCGAGAACGCGTAGCGCCGGTCCAGGTCGTTCGGGATGCGCAGGTTCATGACGTTGATGAGGCGGTCGATCGCACCGGTCGACCCCGAGCCGCAGAACAACACGACGTGTTCCGGGCCTGCCCCGACACACTCGGCGATGATGGCGCGAGCCTCTTCCCGGAAGTGCGTCGTCTGTCGCCCTGTGCTGGACGTCTCGGTATGCGTATTCGCGTACAGGGGCAGGACGGTGTCTCTTATGAACTCTTCGATGAACGTGAGGGCCCTGCCGGACGCGGTGTAGTCCGCGTACGTGACACGCCGCGGACCGAACGGGCCATCGATGAGCTGGTCGTCGCCGATAACCGAAGACCGGATGCGCTCGAGCAGCGTGAGGTTCATCCGCTAACCATCCCACGGGCGATCACCGCTACCGTCAGTCGGGTTTGACAAAACGCGTGCGGAGCTTCATATTTCCTCCACCTCATCAAGAGGGGTGGAGGGACCAGCCCGTTGAAGCCCCGGCAACCGCCTTCGGTTCTATCGAAGGAAAGGTGCCAAATCTGGCCCGGCGTCTAGAACGCCCGGGGAAGATGAGCGGCGCTCCGGCGTCTCCTCGGGCCGACCGAGGAGGATCGCAAGTTGAGCTCACCAGGATCGATCGGTGTCACGACGACACAGGCAGCTGAACCGCCCGTTGTACAGGACGTCTTTTCGCGTTCGGTCAAGACCGCGAGCGACGAAGCCTTGTGCCGGGACTTCGGCATCACCGGGCTCGCGTGCCGTGAGTGCGGCCGCGAGCACCCGATCGCGCCCGAGCACTGCTGCCGGTTCTGCTTCGGCCCCCTCGAGGTCGTCTACGACTATGGCGAGATCAAGAAGAACGTCTCGCGCGAGGCGATCGCCGCGGGACCGCCCTCCATCTGGCGTTACTCGGCTCTCCTTCCGTCGCCGGCGGCACATCGTGTCGATCTCGGCGCCGGGTGGACGCGGTTGCGCGAAGCGCCGCGGCTCGCGGCAGAGCTCGGGCTCAAGAAACTGTGGCTGAAGAACGACGCGCTGAACCCGACCCACTCGTTCAAGGATCGAGTGGTTTCGGTCGCGCTGACCGCCGCTCGCGCGTTCGGCTTCGAGACGGTCGCGTGTGCGTCGACGGGCAACCTCGCGAACTCGGTTGCGGGACACGCGACGGCCACGGGGTTGCGCAGTGTCGTATTGATCCCCGCAGGGCTCGAGCGCGGCAAGCGTCTCGCGACCGCGATCTACGGCGGGACGCTCATCGAGATCGACGGCTCCTATGACGACGTGAACCGACTCTGCGCCGAGCTCGCATCGGAGCGGCCGTGGGCGTTCGTGAACGTCAACCTGCGGCCGTTCTACGCGGAAGGTTCCAAGACCGTCGCGTTCGAGATCGCCGAGCAGCTGGACTGGCGAGCCCCGGACGCCGTCGTGTGCCCGGTGGCTTCGGGCGCGCTGCTCACGAAGATCGACCGGGGGTTCAAGGAGCTCGACTCGGTCGGTTTGATGCGCGAGCACAAGCCGAAGATCTTCGGCGGACAAGCCGAGGGTTGCTCGCCGGTCGCAAAGGCGTTCCGCGACGGCTCCGAAGACGTGACGCCGGTGAAGCCGGACACCGTCGCTAGATCGCTTGCCATCGGCAACCCCGCCGACGGCTACTACGCGCTGCGGGCGGTGAGAGCGTCGGGCGGCGCCGTCACCGCTGTGCCTGAACCGGCCGTCGCGGAAGGTATCCGGCTGCTGGCGCGCACCGAGGGGCTGTTCACCGAATCGGCCGGGGGCGTGACGATCTCGGCGCTCGAGCAACTGGTCCGCGACCGACGTATCGATCCCGGCGAGGAGACGGTCGCGGTCATAACCGGCCTGGGCCTCAAGACCCTGGAGGTTGTCGAACAACGATTCGCGGAAGCCATACCCGCTTCGCTCGGCGCAGTGAACGAACGACTCGAAGGAGGGCTTGTATGACGGTCGAGGTGAGTATCCCGACGCAGCTCCGGGGTTTGACGCAAGACAAGTCGGAAGTCGCGGTATCCGGTACCACGGTGGCCGAGGTCCTGAACGCCCTCGACGCTAACTATCCCGGGATCGCGCAACGACTGCTGGACGAGGATGGGCGGCTCAGGCGGTTCGTGAACGTCTATCTAGACGAGGAAGACGTGCGGTTCCTCGACGGACTGTCGACGCCCGTGACCGATGCGTCGCGGCTCTCGATCATCCCTGCCGTCGCCGGAGGCTGAGGGCGGTCGCGCGACTGCTAGCCCGAGGCCGTCGACGAGCGCACTAGCGTCCTCAGCTCGGCGATCTGTTCGGTGACGCGCTCGGGGGCGGGACCGCCCGGGCCGTTCCTGGCCGCGACGGCGGCGGGCGCGGCCAGACCCTGGACGTCGGACGGTTCCAAACGAGGATCGTGGCGCGCGAGCTCGCCGGCGGCAAGGTCGACGATGTCGCGGCCGGAGCGCTCGAGCTCCGCGACCAGCGTCCCGACCACCTCGTGTGCGTCGCGGAATGCCACGCCGCGGGTCACCAGCCGCTCCGCCAGGTCCGTCGCCCACGTGCCGGCGCTCGCTGCGGCGGCTTCCATACGTTCGGTGTCGAACGTCAGCGTCGCGATCAGCCCCGTCATCGCTTCCAGACAGCTCTCGGCGCGCGCGACGATCCCGAACAGCAGAGCTTTGTCCTCCTGGAGATCGCGGTTGTAGGCGAGCGGGATCCCCTTGACCATCCCGAGGAGCCCCGTCAGCTCGCCGATGCCGGCCGCAGCGCGGCCGCGCGCCAGCTCTGCTACGTCCGGGTTGCGCTTCTGCGGCATCATGCTCGACCCCGTAGACCACGCGTCGTCCAGACGCGCGAACGCGAACTCGCTCGACGTCCACAGGACGACCTCCTCGCCCAGGCGGGATAGATGGACACCGCACAGCGCCGCGGCGTAAGCGAGATCGCAGGCGAAATCGCGATCGGCAACGGCATCCATCGCGTTGTCGAACGTCGTCTGGAACCCGAGCTCGCCGGCGACGGCCCCAGGATCGATATCGAGCGTTGAGGTTGCGAGCGCGCCCGCGCCGAGCGGGCAGTTCGCGGCCGCTCGCCGTGCAGCTTCTAGGCGCTCGATGTCGCGCGCGAGCGCGAAACCGTGGGCGGCGAGGTGAAAACCGAGCGTCACCGGTTGGGCCCGCTGCAGATGCGTATAGCCGGGCATCAAGCTCTCGATATGTTGCTCGGCACGAGAACACAGCGTCTCGATCAGCTGCGCGCACTTCGCGATGAGCCGTCCGGCAGCGTCGCGGCTCCATAGGCGTAGGTCCGTGGCGACGAGGTCGTTGCGACTGCGGCCGGCGTGGATCCTGCGTCCGGTCTCGCCGAGCCGCTCCGTCAGCTCGCGCTCGACGAACGAGTGCACGTCTTCCTCGTCCGGATCCGGGCGAAGCGTTCCCGCACGGAACTCGTCCAACAGAACGTCGCACTTGTCTTCCACCGCGGCCACCTCGTCGCCGCCCAGCAACCCCGCTTTCTCGAGCGCACGCGCGTGCGCCTTCGTCACCGCAAGGTCGTAGGGCAGCAGGGCGATATCGACGCCGATCGACGTCGTCAGCCGGATCAGGTCGCTATCCGGCGCGCCTGTGAACCTTCCGCCCCACAGAGGCGCGCGTTCGTCCATCAGCTCCTGGCCCTGCGCGCGTGCACCTTGGAGGGGAGGCCCCACAGCTTCACGAACCCGACCGCATCCGACTGGTCGAAGGAATCGCCCTCGTCATAAGTAGCGAGCTCGAGGTCGTAGAGCGATTCCGGTGATCGCCGACCCGTCACGAGGCAGCCGCCCGCGGTGATGCGGAGTCGTACGTCTCCGGTCACGTGGCGCTGTGTCGTGTCGGCGAAGGCGTCGATCGCCTCCTTCAGCGGCGAGAACCACAACCCTTCGTAGACGAGGTCGGCCCAGCGCGCGTCCAGCGAGCGCTTCTCGCGCGCGACCGCGCGCTCCAACGTCAGCGCTTCGAGATCGGCGTGCGCGGCGATCAACGCGAGTGCGGCAGGAGCTTCGTAGATCTCGCGCGACTTGATACCCACCAGCCTGTCTTCGACGATATCGACGCGCCCGTATCCGTACGCGCCGACCTTCTTCTCGAGCGCATCCACCAACGCGACCGGATCGAGCATCTCGTGGTCGACCGACACGGGTATGCCTCGTTCGAATCCGATCTGTATGTCCAGGGGCTCACCCGGCGCATCCGCGGCGGCCGCGGTCGACGCGAAGATGTCGTCGGGTGGAGCGGCCCAGGGATCCTCCAGAACGCCGCATTCGATGCTTCGCCCCCACAGGTTCTCGTCGACCGAGTATGGAGAGCTCTTCGTCGTCGTGATCGGCAGCGACCTCGACTCGGCATAGGCGATCGTGTCGGCGCGGGTCATGCCCCAGTCGCGCACCGGCGCGAGCACCTCGACGTCCGGGGCGAGCGCAGCCAGCGAGACCTCGAAGCGGACCTGGTCGTTGCCTTTGCCCGTACACCCGTGGGCCACGGCATCAGCTCCGACCTGTTCGACGACGTCGATGAGCAACCTCGCTATCAAGGGCCGCGACAGCGCGGACACGAGTGGATACCGGCCCTGGTAGAGCGCGTTCATCTTCAGTGCCGCGAACGCGAAGTCCCGCGCGAACTCCTGACGCGCGTCGATAGCGCGCGCATCCACGGCGCCAAGCGCCTTCGCGCGAGCGACCGCCGCCGGCAGGTCACCCCCCTGCCCGACATCGATCGCGACCGCATAGACCTCGTAGCCTTGGTCGCCGAGCCAGGGGATCGCGACGGAGGTATCGAGTCCCCCGGAGTACGCCAGCACCACCTTCTTCATCGAGCGTCCTCTCCCTCGATTACGCCGGCGAAGCCGGCGGCTCTCGTATGCGTCATCCACGTTTCCCTAAGCTCCGTCGCGCTCGCCGCGTCGGGCGTCGCCACGAGGATGGTGTCGTCTCCGGCCACCGTGCCGACCACCGTCTCGATCCCCGCCAGGTCGATCGCGCGCGCGACCGCCGACGCGTGCCCCGGTGCCGTAATGACCACGAGCAGAGAGCCTGCCGGTCGTACCTCCAGCACGAAATCGCGCAGGGTGCGCTGCAGGTTGCGCGCCATGAGGTCGCTCCCCGGGGTGCGAGGGACCTCGTCGGGAAGCCGGTACTCGAGCGTGCTGCCGGTACGGATCTTCAACGCGCCTACCTCCTGGAGGTCGCGCGACACGGTCGCCTGCGTGACGTCGTGCCCGGCGGCGCGCAGTGCCGCCACGATCTCCTGCTGCGTCGTTGCGTGGCCCCCGCGGAGGATCCGCACCAGGTCTTTCAAGCGGTCAGATCGCACCGATCACCTCCACCAACACGTCGATCGCGCGATCGATCTCGTCGTCGGTGATCACGAGCGGTGGCGCGATGCGGATCAGACGATCGGACAGCTCGTTGACCAGCACGCCCGCATCCAGCGCGCCCGCAGCGACCGTTGCAGCGTGCGGTCCATCGAGCTCGAGCGCGAGGAGGAGCCCGCGGCCGCGTACTTTTGCCACCGCGCTCAGCCCCTCCGAGAACCGGGCGCCGGACCTCGACGCGCGCGCCACGAGGCCGTCCGAGTCGATCACTTCGAGGGTGGCGAGCGCCGCGGCGCACTGCACGGGTCCACCACCGAAGGTGGACGCGTGGTCACCGGGCTCGAACACGCCCGCGACCTCCGGCGCGGCGAGACACGCTCCGATCGGCAAACCCCCGCCGAGCGCCTTCGCGAGACAGACGATGTCGGCGACTACGCCCTCGTGCCGTGCCGCGAGCCAGTAGCCGGTGCGAGCGAGGCCGGTCTGGACCTCGTCGAGTATGAGCAAGACTCCGTGCGCGTCGCACAGCTCCCGTACCTTCGACAGGTATCCGTCGGGCGGAACGACGACGCCGGCCTCTCCCTGGATCGGTTCGAGCAGCACCGCGGCAACATCACCTGCAGCGAGTGTGGCCTCTAGCGCGGCGATCGATCCGAACTCGACGTGGGTGAAGCCGGGAACGATCGGCGCGAAGGGAGCTTGCTTGGCGGGTTGGCCCGTCGCCGACAGGGCCCCATAGGTGCGCCCGTGGAAACCGTTCTCGGCCGCGACGATCCGCTCGCGGCCGGGGCCGTGGACGGTAAGCGCCCACTTGCGCGCCAGCTTGGTCGCGCACTCGATCGTCTCGGCCCCCGAGTTCCCGAAGAACGACAGCTTTCCGTCGCAGATCGTCGCGAGGCGCTCGGCGAGGTCCACCTGTGGCGTCGTCCCGTACAGGTTCGAGGTGTGTAACAGGAGCCGCGCCTGGTTGGCGATCGCCTCGACGACTTTCGGATGGCAGTGACCGACGGACGCGACCGCGATCCCGGCGACGAGGTCCAGATACTGCCGTCCGTCGGCCGCGACCAGTGTCGAGCCGTGGCCGGAGACGAATGTCACCGGGCGTGGCTTGTAGGTCGGCATCATCAGCGAGGTCATGGCAGCACCTGCGTGCCGATGCCTTCGTCGGTGAATATCTCGAGCAGCAGGGCGTGCGGCACCCGACCATCGAGGATGTGTGCCTTTCCTACGCCCTGCTCAAGCGCCGCGAGGATCGAGATCGCTTTCGGCTGCATGCCGCTCGACAGACTCGGTGCGATGGACCGCAGTTCGTCGCTCTTCATCTCGGAGATCAACGAGCCGGCGTCGCCGAGATCGCGGTACAGACCCTCGACGTTCGTCAGGTACACGAGCTTCTCGGCCTGGAGCGAACCCGCGACGGCTCCCGCGACGGCATCGGCATTGACGTTCAGCGGGTCACCTTGTGCATCCGGTGCGACCGAAGCCAGCAGCGGCGTGTAGCCGCGCTCGAGCAAGGTCGTCAGCAACCCGGCGTCGACCCGGTCAACCTCTCCTACCCGTCCGAGGTCTCCCGACTCCGACGTCAGCTTGCGTGCGATGACCGTGGCCCCGTCCGCGCCGGTCAGCCCAACCGCTTGCAGCCCGGCGCGCGCGAGGCGGGCGACGAGGTCGTTGTTGATCGAGCCGACCAGGACACGCCTGACGATCTCCATCGTCGTGTCGTCGGTCACGCGGAGCCCGTCCACGAACGACGGCTGCACACCCGCGGCACGCATGGCATCGGAAACCTGCGGCCCGCCACCGTGGACGACGACCAGCTGGACCCCGACCAGCGACAGGAGGGCGAGGTCCTCCGCGACCACGCTGGCCGACGCGGGATCGTCGAGCGCTTGGCCTCCGACCTTGACGACGATCGTCCGACGGCGCCACGTGCGGATGTACGGAAGCGCCTCGAGCAGGACCGCTGCCTTGTCGGGTGCAGCTCCAGAGGTCATGTTCCGCCTCCGGCGTTCAGCTCGACATAGGACGGGGACAGATCGCAATGCAGCAGCTCCGCTGCACCGGGACCGTTGCCTACGACACATGAAAGGGTGAAGCAATCCGCCTCCATCACCTTGCGAGCGGCCTCGGACGAACCGACAGGCGAGCCGCGGTCGAACAATGTCTCGGGTCCGATCGCGACAACCAGATCGTCCAGGTGCAGATCGCGATCTACAGAACCGAGGGCCGCGACGACGCGGCCCCAGTTCGGGTCGGATCCGTAGACCGCGCTGCGCCACAGGTCGGAGGCCGCAACGGCGCGGCCGAGGCTTACCGCTGCAGCCTCGTCGGCGGCACCAGTGACCTGAATACGAACGAGGCGTGAGCCGCCTTCGGCGTCGGCCACCGTCTGCTGCGCCAGCTCGCGACAGACGTCTTCGACCGCGCGTCGCAGCTCCTCGGTGGTCGTCGGTATGCGGCCGGTGGTGACCAGGAAGACGGAGTCGTTGGTCGACTCGCACGCATCGACCGAGATGCGATTGAAACTCCGTTCGACCGCGGCACTCACGATCTTCTGGAGGTCGTCGCGCTCGACGATCGCGTCCGTCACGAGGAACGCGAGCATCGTCGCCATGTTCGGGGCGAGCATCGCGGCCCCCTTGGCGACACCCACGACGCGAGCGTTGCCTGTCTGCGCTTCAGCGAGCTTCGTTACCGAATCGGTCGTCAGGATCGCTTCGGCGAAGTTAGCCGTGTCGTTGCTTGCGCTGGAGAATGCCTCGGGCAACGCGGCGACGAGCTTGTCGACCGGGAGGCGAACCCCGATCGGTCCGGTGGAGGCAACCAGGACCTCCTCAGGCTCGCAGCCGAGCAGTGTCGCGGCCGCCCGTGCCGTCTCGTATACCGCTTCCTGTCCGGCCTCACCCGTGCATGCGTTCGCGTTCCCGCTGTTGACGACGATGGCGCGGACAGCATCGCTCAGGCGGTTCCTGCACCACTGCACCGACGCGGCCGCCGCGCCGTTGCGCGTGAACGTTCCCGCCCACAGCGACGGTTCCGGCAACTGGATGACGCCTACGTCGCGCGAGCGCCTCTTGATCCCGGCGGCGACACCGGCGCTGCGCACACCTTCGGGCCAGCTCACGGCCATACGGCGACCCCTTCGAGTCCGAGCGTCTCGTCGAGGCCCAGCGCGATGTTGGCGTTCTGTATCGCTTGTCCCGCAGCACCTTTGCCGAGATTGTCTATCGCACACGAGACGACGAGCAGGTCGTTGCTCACATCGAGAGTCGCGTGCAGCGACGCGCGGTTCGTGCCGGCGACGCCCTTCGTGGATGGCCATGACGCGCTGACGTGCACGAAGGACTCCTTAGCGTAGGCATCGCGCAGGATCTCGTTGGGGTCGGCGTCGCCTATCCACCGGGCGCGGCAGGTCGCGAGCAGCCCGCGTGCCATGGGGACGAGGTGAGGCGTGAACGACACGCCGGTCTCGATCCCTCCGAATGAAGACAAGCCCCGCTCCATCTCCGGGACGTGGCGATGCCGCGTGGTGCCGTACGCGGTCGCGGATCCGTGCAGCGACGCGAACAGATACGACTCGTCAACGTTCTTGCCGGCGCCCGATACGCCCGATAGCGCGTCGACGATCACCGGTCCTTCGATCAGTCCCTCATGCGCGAAGGGAACGAGCGCGAGGAGCACCGCCGTCGGATAGCACCCGGGGTTGGCTACTCGCCGCGCGCCGGCGAGCTCGGCGCGGGTCATCTCCGGCAACCCGTACACCCACTCGCGCTCGGCTCGATGGTCGTCGGCGAGATCGATGACCAGGGGAGCCGCGACCTCGTCGATGAGCGATCCGAGAACGCCGGACGGGAGTGCCGAGAAGCAAACGTCGGCAGCGGTCGCGGCGGCCATTGCGAGCGGGGTTAGCGG
>DASZOC010000013.1:0-72180 GCA_035550975.1 Actinomycetota bacterium
GAAGGAGGGTTCGCGTCCGGAGTGGTGGATGCGATCGACGGTGCATTCGCGTCGGCGGTCGTCTATCGCCTGGTGGAACGGGTGCCGGACGTCCACGCCCGCCAGCGCGACAAGCTCGCGGCCGCCGCGCGCTTGGAGCATTCGGCATCCGTTGCGGATGTCCCCCGTATCGCCGCAGGGTGCGTGTTCGCGAACGAGGTGCTGGACAACCTGCCCGTCCATCTCGTGGAAGCGACGCCCGACGGTCTTGCCGAGGTGATGGTGACGGCCACAGACGGCGCGCTCGAGCTCGTCCGGCAACCCCCCTCGAATCCCGAGTTAGCACGCTTCGTGGAACGCACGGGAACTAGGCCGGCCATAGGGCAGCGGGTCGAGGTAACGCTGGCGGCAGAGTCTCTGATCGCGCATGTCGGACGGCGCCTCGAAAAAGGCGCGGTGTTCTTCGTCGACTACGGAGCCGAGGGGGCCGCGCTCGGGGCGCGCGGCGGGAGCCTGCTGTCGTATTCGGAGCGGGGTATCACCGAAGAGGTCCTCGAACGGCCGGGCGAGCAAGACATCACGGCGCATGCGAACTGGACGAGTGTGATGCAAGCGCTCGCGCGAGCGGGATTCGACGCACATCCGCCGATGACGCAACGCGACGTTCTGCTGGAGCTCGGCGCGCGCGACCTGGACGCGGCACTGAAGCATTCACATCGCGATGCTCTGGCGCGTGCTGACGGCAAGAGCGCGGTCGCGGCATTGTCACGGCGGCAAGCGCTGCGCGCTCTCCTCGACGCCGGCGGACTGGGCGGGCTCGAGGTCGTGGCGGCCTACAAGCGTGCCGCCCCGATCGAGGTGCAACGCGAAGAGACCGGCCCGTGACGGGCCGGTCTCTCTCGGTCGTGTAGCCGGGAGGAGAGCTACTCGGTCAGAGCCTTCTGGTTGCTCCCGACCTCGATCGAGATCTTCTTCGGCTGCACCTCTTCCATGTACGGGATGCGCAGCTCGAGCACGCCGTTGTCGTAGTTCGCGGCGATCTGCTCGACATCCAGGCCCTTGCCGAGAGCGACGCGCTGGGTGAAGTCGCCGTAGAACGTTCCGCGGCGTACGAAGCGCACCTTCTCCGCGTCCCACGCGAAGTTGCGGCGCCCGTTGATCAGGAGGACGTTCTCCTGCACGGTGACATCGACGTCGTCGGGGCTTACGCCGGGAAGGTCCATCCGGATCACGAGGCTGTCCTCGGTGTGGAAGACGTCCGTCGGGACCTGGTAGTTGCCGGCCCACGTCTGGCTCGGTTCGGTGAAGAAACGGTTGAACAGCTCGTCCCACTCGGACCGGGGACTGGTGACTGATCCGAGACGCATGTGGTGCTCACCTCCTGTGACTCTGTCCTGCACTTACGCCACGAGCGTAGCACCGAGCGTTGCTGTTGTCAACAGATAACCTGAGTCCGCTTGACTCAACTCTAGTAGCCGCTGGCCGGGTCGACCACGCCTTCGAGGCTCTCACCCGAAGCGAACCGGGCAACGTTGCGCTCGACCAGCGCGACCAGCTCGGGCACGGCCATGTCCCAGGTGTTCGCGACGTGCGGGGTGATGATCACGTCCGGCTGGTCCCACAGCGGGTGCCTCTCGGGGAGCGGCTCGGGCTCGGTGACGTCGAGCGCGGCACCTCCGATCGCGCCGGCCGTGAGAGCGCCCAGCAGCGCGTCGGTGTCGACGAGCTCTCCCCTGGCGACGTTCACGACCCACGCGTCCCCCGGGAGCGCCTCCAGGACGCGCGCGTCGACGATGTGGCGCGTCGCGGGAGTAGACGCGGCGGCGACCACCAGCCAGTCCGCCTCCACGGCGACGTCCGCGAGGTGCTCGACGGTGACGGTTCGCTCGGCCCCCGCGAGCGGGGTCCCCGATCGGTTGACGCCGATCATGCGCACGCCCAGCGGTCGCAGCATCTCGACGAGCGACGACCCGATCCCGCCCGTCCCGAGGATCACGGCCGTCGTCCCGTTCAAGCGGCGCTCCGGAGAGCCGAAGCCTCCTCGGCGCCACTTCTTGTCGCGCGCATGCCGATGTAACCGGCGCGCAGCCGCGAGCATCAGCGCCAGCGCGTGCTCTGCGCACGCGGGTCCGTAGACACCCTTCGTGCAGGTCCACGTCCTGCCGTGATCGATCACGCCTGCCGCAACGAAGGACTCGATCCCCGCGAACGGCAGCTGGACCCACCGCGCCGGCGCGTTCTTCAGCAGGTCCTTCAGTCCTTCCGGATCGCGCGGGTTCACCCACACGATCGCGTCGGCCGTCGCAGTGTCCGTAACGACACGCCCTCCCCCGCGTGTCACCGCTGCCTCCAGCTCGGGCGTGGTGGCGGGCTCGATCGCGATCGCCGGCCGCGTCACAGGAGCGGCTCACCGGCGACGTCGGCGTCGTCGCTCCCGCAGGTCGGGCACTTCACCGGCTCGTCGTCGTGGGCGGGATAGGTGTCTCCACACGCCTTGCAGCGAAGCACGACGACACGTTTGCCCACGTCGCCAGTATCTATCCCGCCCCGGGCCGCCTACGCGGCGGCGCGGTCGCCCGTGAAAGTCAGCCCGTCGTCGACGACGTCGACCGTCACCGTGTCGCCGGCCCTGAACGTCCCGTCCAGCAACAGCAGTGCCAGCTGGTTCTCGATCTCGCGCTGGATCAGTCGCTTCAACGGGCGAGCGCCGTACGCGGGGTCGTAGCCCTTCTCCGCCAAGTAGGCAATCGCGCCTTCGGTCAGATCGAGCTTCACATCTCGGTCCGCGAGCCGCTCCCGGAGATGATCGAGCTGGATCTCGACGATGTGCGCGATGTGCTCACGACTGAGCCGGTGGAACACGATCAACTCGTCGACCCGGTTGAGGAACTCCGGCTTGAAGTGATCGCGCACCGTCGCCATGACCTTCTCTTCCATCGACTCTTCGGTTTCGTCCGCGGACAGGATCCACTGCGATCCAAGGTTCGAAGTCATGATCACCACGGTGTTCTTGAAGTCGACCACGCGCCCCTGCCCGTCGGTGAGACGCCCGTCGTCGAGGATCTGCAGTAGCACGTTGAACACGTCCGGATGCGCCTTCTCGATCTCGTCCAGGAGCACCACGCTGTAGGGCCGGCGGCGGATCGCCTCCGTCAGCTGGCCTCCTTCGTCGTAACCGACGTACCCCGGCGGCGCGCCGACGAGACGCGACACGGAGTGCTTCTCCATGTACTCGCTCATGTCGATGCGCACCATCGCGCGTTCGTCGTCGAACATGAAATCCGCAAGCGCCCGCGCCAGCTCGGTCTTGCCCACGCCGGTGGGTCCGAGGAAGATGAACGATCCGATCGGGCGGTCGGGGTCGCCCAGGCCGCTCCTGGCGCGGCGGATCGCATCCGAGACGGCGGCCACCGCCTCGTCCTGACCGACGACCCGGGCGTGGAGACCCTCCTCCATGTGGACGAGCTTCTCGACCTCGCCCTCCATCAGCTTCGAGACCGGGATTCCCGTCCACCGCGACACGACCTCCGCGATGTCTTCGTCGTCGACCTCTTCCTTCAGGAACCGCTGCGTCGCCTGCAGCTCGTTCAGCCGCTCGTTGGCACGATCGAGACCTGCCTGGAGCTCGACGAGCTTCCCGTACCGCAACTCGGCCGCGCGCGCGAGGTCGCCATCGCGTTCCGCACGCTCGGCTTCGCCTCGCACCTGCTCGATCTGCGCCTTCTGCGCGCGGATCGCGTCGATCGCCTCCTTCTCCTGCGTCCAGTGAGCCTTCATCCCGTCCATCTGCTCGTGGATCGACGCGAGCTCTTCTTCGATCTTCGCGAGACGCTCCTTCGACGCCGCGTCCGTCTCCTTCGACAGTGCGGCTTTCTCGATCTCGAGTTGTTTCGCACGCCGGTCGAGCACGTCGATCTCCGTCGGCATCGAGTCGATCTCGATGCGCAGGCGCGACGCGGATTCGTCGACGAGGTCGATCGCCTTGTCCGGCAGGAACCGGCCGGTCACGTAACGATCCGACAGGACGGCGGCTGCCACGAGCGCGGAATCCTGGATGCGAACTCCGTGGTGAACCTCGTAACGTTCCTTGAGTCCGCGCAGGATCGCGATCGAGTCGGCGACCGACGGCTCGCCGACGAGGACCGGCTGGAACCGTCGCTCGAGCGCGGGGTCCTTCTCGATGTGCTTGCGGTACTCGTCGAGCGTGGTGGCACCGACCATCCGAAGCTCGCCCCGCGCGAGCATCGGCTTGATCATGTTCCCCGCGTCGACCGCGCCTTCCGCCGCGCCGGCTCCGACGATCGTGTGGAGCTCGTCGAGGAATGTGATGATCTCGCCGTCGGAATCGGCGATCTCCTTGAGTACCGCCTTCAGGCGCTCCTCGAATTCGCCGCGATACTTCGACCCGGCAACCATCGAGCCGATATCGAGCGACACGACGCGTTTGTTCTTCAACGACTCGGGCACGTCGCCTGCGACGATCCGGTTCGCGAGACCCTCGACGATGGCCGTCTTGCCGACCCCCGGCTCGCCGATGAGAACGGGGTTGTTCTTGGTCCGGCGAGACAGGACCTGGACGACGCGGCGGATCTCGTCGTCGCGGCCGATGACGGGGTCGAGCTTCCCGCGGCGCGCGGCATCGGTGAGGTCCCGCCCGAACCGTTCGAGGGCCTGGTAGCGCTCCTCCGGGTTCTGGTCGGTCACCCGATGACTGCCGCGGATCTCCTTGAGCGCGTCGAGGACGCGATCGCGGGTAACCCCGGCCGCGGCAAGCACCGCGGCCGTGTCATCGCCCTGGTCGAGCAATGCCAGCAGCAGGTGCTCGGTCGAGACGTAGGAGTCGCCGAGCTGGTCTGCCTCCGCGAACGCCCGGTCCAGCACCGACCGCAACCGCTGCGACAGGTAGACCTCGACGGAGCCGTATACATGCGGCTCCCGCTCGAGGATCTCCGCGACGCGGTTCGACAGCGTCGCCGGTGCGGCCCCCAGCTTGTGGAGCAGCGGGTAGACGACGCCGTCGGGGTCGGCGAGCAGCGCGGCCAGCAGGTGCGCGGGTTGGACCTGCTGGTGGTTGGCTTCGGAAGCGGCTTGTTGAGCCCTGGCGAGGGCCTCCTGAGACTTGAGCGTGAGCTTGTTCGGGTCCATGCTTCCCCCTGAGGTCGTTCTAGACTTGAGTCCTATAGATGATGAAACCTAAGTGCCTGTATGTCAATTCCCGTTAGGGTCGTGCTGGCATCGGACGACCTGCTGGCCCGGGCGCGGGTGCTCGCCGCGGCCGGTGCCGCAGGAGCCGACGTCCACGTAGTGCCGGCCACCCGCTTCGCCGAGGCGATCGCGGGCGCGGACGTCCTGATCATCGATCTCGACGCGGGCCGCGACGAGGCGCTGACCGAGCTGACGGCGGCCGGCGGCTCCGCGGCCCTCCCGCCCGTCGTGGTGGGCTTCGTCTCGCATGTCGACGGCGACCTCGCCCGCGCCGCCCGCGAGGCGGGAGTGCGGGCGGTGGCTCGTGGGCGGTTCTGGGCCGCGCTCCCCGATCTGCTGCGGGACCCCGCTAGGTTCGACCCGTCGTCCAGAAGCGGTGGAAGGGGCGGCCCACCCGCGGCACCGCCCGCACCTTGATGCGGTCCGACCCGGCTATTACGTAGACGAAGTGGTTGCGCGCCTGACAGGCGGCGACGTAGGCGTAGTCGCCGCATCGATACAGTGATGCGCCCCCGCCGCCGGTCGTCACGTAGCGGATCCCGCGGAGCGAGCGGGTGGCCGAGTAGATGTGGTCGTGGCCGTTGAGAACGAGGTCGACGCCGCGCTCGCGGAACAGCGCAGGGAGGTCGCGGCGGAGCGTGCTGCCGGACGGCCCGTAGGTGGTCCCGCCGGAATACACCGGGTGGTGGAAGACGACGACGGTCCACCGGTCGAGCGCCTCCGGCCGCAGCGCCTCGCTCAACCACTCGCGGTTGAGGACACTCGAGTCCGCGATGACGAAGCGAACACCCGCCTTCCGCCAGACGTAGTTCCGCCGCGGCATCCCGAATGCAGGCTCGTCCAGGATGTCGCGACCGCGTGCAGTCATGCGGTCGTGGTTGCCCAGCGAGGCGTGGAAGCGCACACCCGCCGACAACAGACACTCGTAAGGCTCGAAGAAGTTGTCACGGAAATGGGCCTTCGACCCGTCCGGATAGATGTTGTCACCGGTCGTCACCACGTGGTCGAAGGGATGCCGCTCCCGCCACCGGCACATCCGGTCGGCGACCTCGTGCTGCGTCGGCCAGCCACTGCCGTAGTCGCCGATGACCGCGACACGCATAACGCGCGGCGGCGTCGGCGAAGGACTGGGCGTCGCCGACGCGTTCAGGGTTGGCGTCGCTTGCTCCGTTACGGACCCGGTCCCGCCCTGCGGGGCACACGCGCCCACCACGATCGCGACCACGATCAGCGCGATCCCTCGCACGGGATGCCGGTTTGCGCGCGTCACTGGGGCGGCTGGAACCCGGCCTTCAGCGCTTCCCAAACCTCCTGCGAACCCGACCAGTCTTCTTCGCGGGTCTGGAAGTTGAGCGCGAATCCCCACTCGTCTTCGATCACGAACTGCAGGTTGTAGGCCCGCAGGGACGCCCCTCCGTCCTCGTAGGAGTACTCCCACAACCCTGCGGGATACCCGAGATATTCCGTTGCCGTCAGCTGGTGCTGCTCGTAACCCGCGCGACGAGAGCCGAAGTCGCCGGCGATCTCCTCGAGCCGCGCGATGACGTCGTCGCCCGGCGCGTCCGTCCACTCGACACGCAGGTAGGTCCCGTTGGACGGGTCCGTGAAATCGATCCTGTTGCCTGCCCTCGCGCGCGGCTCCCACGTAGGTGGGTACTCCAACGTGTAGCCGGCAGTGGCGTCCTCGTAGGTCTCCCACTCGGCGGGCGCCACGGCCGCGTCCGCGGGATCCGAACCCTCCTGGCCGTCGCTCGTATCGGCCTCGTCCTGCGCGTCCTCACCGCCGTCGACCTGAGCCGCTCCCTCGTCGCGACCGCGGCTTTCGTCGTCGCTCGTGCCGCCCAGCAACATGGGCAACGCGATCAGAGCCGCTATACCCAGCGCCAGCAGTGCCCACAACACCCACGTCTTGTCCGCCTCTGCCGGCGGGATCCGCGCTCCTGCCTGTTCGCGGACGGGCCGCCGCGGCTCGGCTGACGTGGTGCCCGCCGTCGCGTCGTCGATCGTCGTCGTAGCTAGACCGGCGGCCGCGACCGCGGTTGCCGCCTGCGTATCGACGCGCGTCCCAAGGACGGCTTCGAGCATCGCGCGCGCCTCCGCAGCGGACGCTCGCTCTGACGCGTCCTTGCGGAGGAGGGCCGTGATGACCGCTCCCAGGCTCCCGGCGCGTTGCATCGGTCGCGGGTCCTCCGACATCACCGCAGTCAGCGTCGGTAGCGCGGAGCCCTTGTCGAACGGCGGCGCGCCCTCGACCGCCTGGTAGAGCGTGGCGCCGAGCGACCACAGATCGGCTTCGGGGCCGCTCGTTCCCGTCTGCGCTTGCTCCGGCGCCATGAACGACGGCGATCCCAGCACGAGCCCGGTCTGGGTGATCTTCGGGTCGTCCTGGATGGACGCGATACCGAAGTCGGCGAGCTTCACGCGCCCGTCTTCGGCGACCATCACGTTGGCCGGTTTGACGTCGCGGTGAACGATCCCCTCCGCGTGTGCCGTTTCCAGGACCGAGAGCAGGTCAAGACCTATACGAGCCGCGGCCTCCGGTGATAGAGGTCCGTCGCGGTCGATGATCTGGTCGAGCGTGGGCGCGTCGACGTATTCCATGACGATCCACGGCCGGTCGCCGTGCTCGATCACGTCGTACACGCTGACGGCGCCGGGGTGCCCGAGACGGGCCGCGGCCCGAGCCTCACGCAGGAGGCGAGCTTCGACGGAGCCACGCTCCGGGCCGTCGTAGCTCGGTGGGATGTCGATCTCTTTGACCGCGACACGCCGCTTGAGCAGCGCGTCCTCCGCCAGCCACACCGTTCCCATCGCGCCTCGTCCGAGTGACGACCGCAGCTGATAACGCCCCGCGATCACTCGATCGGTCGTGGAAGGCATGGTTGGGTTGATACCCGACTGGTGCTGGAGCTAACGCCCGGCGGACATCGTCGCTCGGACCATTCTCAGGTCCGCGACCAGACCCTCCAGCTCCGCCGCACGCGTCGTGCCGTCACGCGAGCGCAGGATCGCGGACGGATGGATCGTGGCGGTGACCAGCGGAGCCAGGTCGCTGACGGCGGGCTTCCCGCGCTCCCGGGTGACCTTGAAGTCCTTGCCGAGCAGCGCCTGCGCCGCAGTGGCGCCGAGACAGACGAGCGCCTGGGGCTTGACCACCGCAAGCTCGGCCTCCAACCATGGCTTGCACGCGGTGATCTCCGAGAGGTTCGGCTTCTTGTGGATCCGGCGCTTCCCCCTCGCTTCCCATTTGAAGTGCTTGACGACGTTCGTGACGTACACGCTCCTGCGATCTATGCCCGCTTGCTCCAGAGCGCGGTCCAGCAGCTGACCGGCCGGACCGACGAACGGCTCGCCCGCTAGATCTTCTTTGTCGCCGGGTTGCTCGCCGACGAGCATCAGGTCGGCCTTGCTCGGACCGTCGCCGAAGACGGTCTGGGTGCCGGTGCGGTGCAGCGGGCACGCGGTGCAAGTTGCGGCTGCATCGCGCAGCTTGGGAAGTGACGGGCGAGCGGGAATCAGAGGAGCCGCGGTCTCCACAGCAGGCATGACTCTGTCATACCCACTCTCGCTCAGTGCAGCTCGCGCTCCAGGATCACGCAGGTGCCTTCGGGAGAGCTGGAGACGTCGACCCGGTCCATCAACTGGCGCATGAGGAAGAAGCCGCGGCCCCCCTGCGAGAGCACGTCCGGGACGCCGCTGGGCAAGACGTCGTCGACGTCGAATCCGGGCCCGTCGTCGGTCACCTTGACCGACACATGGCGGTCGCGCAGCGCACACTCGAGCTCGACCTCGCCCCCGCCCGAGGAGCGCCGTCCATGGCGACACGCGTTCGCCACGACCTCGCCGACCGCCATGAGGACCTCGTCGCTGACGTGCTCCGGGATCTCGGCGCGGCCGAGGAAACGGCCGACGAACGCGCGCATGTCACTGGCCCGGGCGGCCTCGTTCGGAACCGCGATCTTCTGGTCCCCGCCCGCGAAGCTCCACCCGCCGGGCGTCATACGCGTAGGCATACGGCTACCTTGTCCACCTGAATCGGTTCGGTAACTACGTAGTCGTACGTATTTCCCACATCCGAGCGCCTCACGCGCGGTATTCCTCGAGCGCCTCGGGCAGCCACCCTCTGATCTGTTCGATGCGCGTGGCCGACTCCGGGTGCGTGCTGAGGTACTCCGGCGGCCTCTCCCGTCCCTCCGCCGCCTCATCCATCCGTTCCCAGAACCCGACCGCGGCGCGCGGGTCGTAGCCCGCTCGCGCCATATAAATGAGGCCGATACGGTCCGCCTCGGACTCCTGCTCGCGGCTCCACGGAAGGCTCAGCCCGACCTGCGCGCCGGCTCCGAGGAGGCCGGCGATGTTGCGGAACTCGACGGGGTCGTCCGCGAAGGCACCCGCGGCGAACTGCACCGCCGTGTCGGTCAGCTGCTGGCGGAAGATCCGCTCGGCTCCGTGCTCGGCCACCGCGTGAGCGACCTCATGGCCGATGACGGTCGCGAGCCCTTCTGCGTCCCGGGCGGGGCCGAGGATGCCGCTGTAGACGACCATCTTCCCGCCGGGCAGGCAGAACGCGTTGGCCTGCGGGTCGTCGATCAGCGTGACTTCCCACTCGAACTCCGGCTTGTGCTCGGCCGCGGCCGCGACGATCCGTCCCGTCACCTCACGGACCGCCTCCCACTGGGGGCCGGAGTCGACGATGCGCCCGGCCGACTGCTGCAGGAACTCGTCGTAGTACTGAACCCCGAGCTGCATCTGTTGGTCGTCGGACAAGCTGACCTTCTGCTCGCGGCCGGTGATCGGCACGACCTGTCCCTCGGCGGAGCAGTACTGGAAGCCGACGAACGCGAGCCCCATCACCAACGCGAGCGCGATACCGAGGCCACTCTTACGGCCCCGCGTTCCGCCGCGCAGCGAGCCGAGGCCGGAGCCGAGGCCGGACCCGGCGAAATCCACGCGCGCGACACGCCGCCGCCCCCACCGGCGCCGTCGTCTCATGGTGGCGCAGTATCCCCTGCTTGACCTGCTTCCAAACGTCACCGGACGCGGGCCCGAGAGGCCACCGCCTAGGGGCGAAGTGTTTACGTCGCGGCCTGATTGGAGACGGGTGGAACGCGGTGGAAAAGCCCACCCGAAGGCGCCGAGGTGGGCCGGCTCCTCCGTTATGAAGAAGCGGCGGTGCCCCGCCGCACCCGCGACCGCTGCGCCGGACGCCCCTTATCGGTCGATCAGCGGCAGGGTCAGCTCGAAGCGGGACCCCGTCTGTCCGTCCGAGAAAGCCGTCACCTCACCGCCGTGGGCAGTGGCGAGACCGCGTGCGATGTACAAACCGAGTCCGGTCCCCTTCTCCGACCTGCCGAGGCGCTCGTATTTCCCGAACAGCTGCTTCAGGTGCTCGTACCGAATGCCCTTGCCTTCGTCTTCGACCGCAAATACGGCA
This sequence comes from Actinomycetota bacterium, assembly GCA_035550975.1. Lineage (GTDB taxonomy): Bacteria > Actinomycetota > CADDZG01 > CADDZG01 > WHSQ01 > DASZOC01. The sequence goes on from DASZOC010000013.1 coordinate 10,619, forward strand.
AGGGAGCCGCGCGTGTGGACCGCGACCGACACGCGCGTTCCCGGCTCGCTGTACTTGACGGCGTTCGTCAACAGGTTCGTCAGCACCTGTCGGATCTTCGCTGCGTCGACACGCACCCAGACCCCATCCTGGATCGTCGTTCGGACGATGTGCTTCCGGAGCAAAGGCTGTACGTCCCGTAGGGTCTCCAGCGCGATGTCGCCGAGCTCCCAGTCGGAGAGATCGAGCTTCAACCCGTCGATCTCGACCGCCTCCAGCACCAACATCGATTCGAGCATCGTCTGCAGAACCAAGCTGCTGCGCACGATCGCATCGGCCGCTTTGCTCGACATCTCCCGATCCATGCGTCCGACCGCGTCTTGCAGGGTCGCGGCGAAGCCCCTGATGACCGCGAGAGGTGTACGGAGCTCGTGGGCGGCGCGACTGAGGATCTCGGAAGACCTGTCGGCGGGCGCGGGCCGTGTCGGTTCAACGTGGTCGGGTACCGGCTCGGCATCGACGAGACGCGCGATGTCGCCCGCAGTGACGTCCCCGACGAGCCGCTGTACGGGCGCGGGGTGCCACCGCACGAGCATCGGAGTGGTGAGGACTCGGTCCAGCTCGGCCCTGACCGGGTCTTCGAGGACGTCCACGACCTCGAACGAAACCCCCTCCCCAAGTCTGGCGAATGCCTCCGTCAATAGGTCCCTCTGCGTACGCGAGGTCTCTTTGTTGCCGGCGACGTAGAGGATGAACGAAGCTACCCGGTCGGCCACGCGCTCGATCATCGAGTCGCCACCGGACCTACGGCCTTCCTTCGCCGTCGGCGCGAGCTGTCACTCCGGTCCACGCGCCGGCAACCGAGCCGAACGCATCCCCGATGTGCAGCCCTTCGCCGGTGATACGGAACTCCCTGAGGCTCTTGTCGTGGTCGGAACCTCTCGCCTTGAGAACGTTGATGCCTCTGCTGAGGCGCGATCCCACCGCCACGTACTGGAGGACGAGGATCGTGTCGGTGATCGTCGAGACATGCAGGTCCGTCAGCGTCGCTGCTTCATCGGCGCGTCCGCTGGTGGCGGTGAACAATCCCAAGATGCCGCGCTTCTTCAGATAGAAGGCCAGCCCGAGGACGTACTCGCGGAAGCTCTTGATCGTGGAGATCCGTTCCAGCGCGGTGAGACTGTCGATGACCACCCGGGTCGGCTCGAAGCTCTCGACGGTCTCTTTGATCCTGAGAAGGTGATCCTCCAGCGCCATGGCTTCGGGAGGGTCGGCCAGGATCCGCAGACGACCGTCGGAGGAAAGACCGTCGAAGTCGATCCCCGACTGCTTCGCGTTCCGTGCTATCTGTTGCGCGCTCTCCTCGAACGAATTGAACAGAACGCGCTCCCCCGACAATGCGCCACCGGCTACGAACTGCGTCGCGAGCAGAGACTTGCCCGTCCCCGTAGGTCCCGATACAAGGATGAGCGAGCCGGTGAAGAGGCCGCCGTGCAGCATCTCGTCGAGGACCCCGTTCCCAGAGGTCACGCGGTCCGTGGACGAGTCGTAGTCGAATGCGATCGCTGCGTTCGGCACGATGACGATGCCTCCGCCACGCCGGATCGTGAAGAGATGCTCGCCTTTGGCATGCGACCCGCCTCGGATCTTGAGGACCTCGACGGTCCGTCGTCTCTTCTCGCCGGTCAAAGTGTTCCGAAGCAGGATGACGGCGTCGGCAACGAAATCTTCGAACCCGTGGTGGGCGACGGGTCCGTAATCTTCCGGTCTTTCAGCCGTCATGACGGTGGTTACGCCAGCGTCCGCTAGTGACGCGGCTATCTCGAACAACGCGCGCCGCGCCGGTGCTGCATCTTCGAACTGATTGATCAGCGCACCGATGGAATCCATCGCGACGCGCTTCGCTCCCACACTGTCAACGGCTTTGTTGACGCGCGCGACCAGAGGCGCAAGGTCGAATCGACCGCTGTACTGAGTGGCGTCGGCGAAGTCGGTCGACGCATCCACGAAGCAGAACGACCCTTCCTCTTCCCATCGCGCGATGTCCCACCCGAACGCCCTGACGTCGGAGCGGATCCTCGACGGACGCTCCTCGAAGCTCACGAATACGCCGGGTTCGCCGGCCTTGGCGCCTGCGGCAAGGAACTGGGTGGCGAAGATCGTCTTGCCGCTGCCGGACGTCCCGGTGACGAGCGTCAGCCTGCCGCGCGGCAAGCCGCCGTGACTGATGACGTCGAGACCTTCGATCTCGGCGCTCAGCCGTGCGACTTCCTCGTCGATCATCTTCACCTCCGGCGCCATCCTAGGAGCGCGTAGCGTCCGTGACTAGGGTGTGTTCCGCGTCCCGTTGTGCGCACGGGCAACGAGATGCCGTCGATGCCAGCCGACTGAACGGAGAGATCCGGTGAACGATCGATCTGCCGGAGCGTGGCGACATGAACCCGGAGCCTGACTCCTCCATCGGCCCGCTCGGCGATGCCGCCGTCGTCGTTTGCTTCGGCGACGCGATCGACCCGGAAATCCACGACAAGGTGATGTCGTTCGCGCAACAGATAGATTCTTCTCCGCCGCCCGGCCTCGTCGAGCACGTCCCCGCGTTCACGACGGTAACGCTCGTCTACGACCCGCTCGTCCGCTCCTTCGACGAGTTCCACGCGGCCGTCCTCGACATGCTCGGCTCCGTCGCGCCCCGCACGGTGACGGCGGAGCGCGATCCGGTCGAGATCCCTGTCTGCTATGGAGGCGAGCACGGGCCGGACCTCGACTTCGTCGCGGCTCACAACGACGTGACGCCGGACGAGGTCATCGACATCCACTCCGGCACGACCTATGTCGTCTACATGATCGGCTTCGCTCCCGGGTTTCCCTACCTCGGGGCGATGTCGCCCCGCATCGCGGCACCGCGGCTCGACACCCCGCGGCAGGCGGTGCCGGCAGGGTCGGTCGGGATCGCGGGGAGCCAGACCGGCATCTATCCGATCGCGACGCCCGGCGGATGGCGTTTGATCGGCCGGACCCCGATGCAACTATTCCGGGCCCGTGCGCAAACTCCGAGCCTGTTGGCGGCAGGCGACCGCGTGCGGTTCGTCGCGATAACACCAGCGGAATACGACGCGGTGGTCGCCGCGCGCGCGGCGCCGTGAAGATCGTCAAGGGTGGTCTGCTGACGACGGTTCAGGACCTCGGCCGCTACGGCTACCAGAAGATCGGCGTCACGACGGCAGGCGCGATGGACACATTCTCGCTGCGGCTCGCGAACATCCTCGTCGGCAATCCCGAGGGGGCCGCAGCACTAGAGATCACGTTGCAGGGGCCGGTCGTCGAGTTCACCTCCGACGCGCTCGTAGCCGTGACGGGTGCGGAGCTCGCCCCGAAGATCGCCGACGTGGAGCTGCCGCAGGCGCGTGCGGTCGCCGTGCGCGGCGGGTCGGTCCTGACGTTCGGGCGGAGCGTGTCTGGGTGCCGCGCTTATCTAGCGGTCGCGGGGGGGATCGACGTGCCGGTCGTCATGGGAAGCCGCAGCACGGACCTACGTGGGGCGATCGGCGGCTACGAAGGGCGAGCGCTGGGGGCGGGAGACCGCGTCGCGGTCGGTCCGATGCCCGCACCGGCGAAAGAGGCGATCCTCGAAGCGCTGTCGACCAACCACCCGCTCCCGTTCGCGCTGACCCGGCGTTACGTCGACACCGCCGACCAACGGGCGCGACCGACGACGGGTCCGGTCAAGTGCGTGCGCGGCCCCCACTTCGACCACGTGACGGATGCGGGCAAACGTGCGTTCTTCGGAGAACGGTTCCAGGTGTCGACCCAGGCGGACAGGATGGGATATCGCCTTGTGGGGCCGGACCTGTCGCCGTCGCACGGGCGCGAGCTGCTGTCCAGCGCGGTGACTACGGGAGCGGTACAACTGCCTCCCGGTGGTGAAGCGATCGTGTTGATGGCGGAACGGCAGACGACCGGCGGGTATCCCGTGATCGCGCAGGTGATCACGACGGACCTCCCGCTGGTCGCGCAGCTGAGGCCGGGCGACACGATGACATTTGCCGAGGTCGGGATCCCCGAGGCTCAGGCAGCCTTACGCGCGCAGCATCGTGCTCTGGCCGACATCACGAAGGGGATCAACGATCGCTGATCGCATCGACCTGAACGGTGACGTCGGCGAGGGCGCCGGCAACGATGCCGCGATCCTCGAGTCCGTCACGTCGGCGAACATCGCCTGCGGCTTCCACGCAGGCGGTCCGTCGCTGATGGCGCGAACCGTGGCTCTCGCGGCGGCCAAGGGCGTCGCGATCGGAGCTCATCCCGGTTTTCAGGATGCCGAAGGCTTCGGGCGGCGGGTCATGGCCGTGTCACCTCAGGAGGTCCACGACCTCGTCGTCTATCAGGTGGGGGCGCTGCTCGGCTTCACGCGCGCGGCCGGCGTGCCGATGCAACACGTCAAGCCGCACGGGGCTCTGTACAACGCGGCCGCGACCGATCCCGCTCTTGCCGACGCCGTCGCGACGGCCGTCGCGCGGGTGGACCCGTCGCTCATCCTGTTCGGACTGGCGGCGAGCGAGCTGATCGCGGCGGGTGAACGCGCCGGCCTGCGCACCGCGGCAGAGGGCTTCGCCGATCGCACCTATACGTCAGGTGGGCTGCTCATGCCTCGCTCCGAGCCACATTCGGTGATCGCCGATCACGAGGCTGCGGTGGCACAAGCCCTCCGACTCGTCATGGACGGCAAGGTGCGGTCAGTGGAAGGAACCGATGTAGAGGTGCGTGCAGACACGATCTGTATCCATGGGGATCATCCGAAAGCTCCGGCCGCGGCTCGCGCGATACGAACGGGTCTCGCGGCCGCGGGGATACGCGTGGAACGCCTCACAGAGGAGTCCAGCCCCTAGGGAGCTCGGACGGCTCGGAGGGACCTCGGACTGATGCTGTCGGTCAAGCAGGAACTCGCGTGCCGGAGCCGAACCTCCAGCCCCAGGACAAGCAATAGGAGGCATAAATGAAGAAGGTCATCACTTTCCTCGTCATCGGCATGCTCGTTGCCGCGGTATCGCCGGGAGCAGCTATCGCCGGCAAGAAGAAGGCCAAGCCCAAGCCTCCGGTGCGCCAAGAGGTCTCGGGCCACATCGCGCTGCAGGCACCGCCTGCCGACGCGACGAGTGACCCGAACGGGTGCTTCGCGGGCGTCCACCGTCGCATCGCGGTGTTCACGCAAGAGGCTGTCAACGGCGTCGTGGGCCACCACTTCGAGATCGATGCGAAGACGTGGAAGATGCCCTTCCGGCTGACGCCGACCTCCGCGGTGGACATCGACATCTACTTCTACAGCGAGTTCGGAACCATCGAGCAGGCCACCGACACGTCCTACGCTCCGACTGCGCACCAGTTCCAGGAGCGTGACAACGAGGGCGAGTTCGGGATCGTGCCCCCGGACACCACCCGTGCGATCGTGTGCATGAAGACCGGCAACAACGCCGGGTACGACTACGTTGCGGGAACCGGAGTCAAGTAACGATCTGTCTGCAACACCTGGGTGTACAGCGGGACGCCGGCTAACCCCGGCGTCCCGCTATTTTTTCGCCACGTTGGACGTAAACCTTCGGTGAACGGGCATCCACGTCCATCGTGATACTGATCGGCGCACATCGCGCCACCCCCTAGGGCTGAAGAACGTAGCCGAGATCGTGATGGTGGGCGGTACTGGGTTCGAACCAGTGACCTCTGCCGTGTGAAGGCAGCGCTCTACCGCTGAGCCAACCGCCCGGGCTGCTCATCCTAAGGGTCGGTATATCGCGGGCGACGTGGGTAACGTTGGCCGACATGAAGCTGCCGCTCATCGCTGCCGCCACCGTGGTGCTTCTGACCGGGGCGTGCGGCATGCCACGGGACCCTGAAGGGACGCTCGATCGGGTGCGCGGCGGGACGATGCGCGTCGGGGTTACCACCGCAGATCCGTTCGTCGTGATGGAAGGCGACGAACCCTCCGGCGGAGTGGAAGTGAAGTTGGTCGAAGAGCTGGCGGCAGAGCTCGATGCCGAGATCGAGTGGTTCCACGGCTCGCAGGAGGAGCTGTTCGCAGCGCTGGAGGTCCGGGAGTTGGATCTGGTGATCGGCGGATTCACGCGGACGAACCCGTGGTCTTCGAAGGTCGCGCTCACGCACCCGTATCTCACGACTTTCATCGGTGTGGGGGTGCCGGACCAAGAGGACGTCGGGGAAGACATCTCCGGGACGGTAGTGGCGGTCGAGGCAGGCACGGTCGCGGCAGGCCTGCTGAAGGAAACGGATGCCGAGGTCGTGCGCGTGGACGACATCGCGACCGCCGAAGGAGCCGCGGCCGTCGAGAACTGGTTGTTCGACAACCTCGAGCTCTACGACACTCGGGTTCGCCTCACCGAGTCCGACCACGTGATGGCGGTGCAAGTAGGCGAGAACGCATGGCTGACGACGGTCGAGCGCTTCCTGCTGGAGCGCCACGAGCGGATCGAGGAGCTGCTGGAAGAAGAGGGGACGCTATGACGATCTCGACGCGGTTCGAGATGCCGCCCGAGAAAGAACGCCTCTACGCAAAGGCCACGCGGCTCGAATGGATCACCCTGATCTATCTCAGCTCCGCGGTGTTCTTCATCTATCTCACGATGGGCTCGTCCCAGGCGATGAAGGCCGCGTGGCTGGAGGACCTCTTGAGCCTCACACCCTCCGCCGCGTTCCTGGTCGCAGCGCGTTTCCGGAACCGACCTCCGAACGAGAAGTTCCCGTACGGGTTCCATCGGTCGATATCCATAGCGTTCCTGTGCGCGTCGGTGGCGTTGACGCTCATGGGGATCTTCATCTTGTTCGATTCCGTGATGAAGCTGATCTCGTTCGAGCACCCGTCCATCGGGACCGTTCAGCCCTTCGGCCAGCCGATCTGGCTCGGGTGGTTCATGCTGCCGGCGTTGCTGTGGAGCGCCATCCCGGCGGCGATCCTCGGGCGGGTCAAGCTGCCGCTCGCGGCGCAGCTCCACGACAAGGTCCTGCACGCCGACGCCAAGATGAACAAGGCCGACTGGCTCACCGCCAGCGCTGCCATGGTCGGCGTGATCGGGATCGGGCTGGGGCTCTGGTGGCTCGATCCCATCGCAGCGATCGTGATCTCGGTGGACATCCTCCACGACGGATGGGAGAACCTACGAGCGGTCATCTCGGACCTCATGGACAGCAGGCCGCAGTCGGTCGATCACTCGTCGGTCGACCCGTTGATGGCGCGCGTCGAGAACGAGCTGCTTGCGATGCCGTGGGTGCGAGAGGCGCGCGTCCGGCTGCGCGAAGAGGGGCACGTCTACTTCGGCGAGGCGGTCGTGGTGCCGTCGCGCCAGGACGGACTGGTCGAGAACATCAAGCGGGCGCAAGAGCACCTGCGGTCGCTCGACTGGAAGCTGCATGAGATCGTGATCATGCCGGTGACAGACCTGCAGCACGACGAGCTCGTGCGGGACGAAGCTAACTCGCTGCGCGCGCCTTCTTCGTGACGGGACGGCGAGCCTTCGCCGCGGCGGCCGCGCGCTTCTTCGGCGTCTTCTTCCCCGTCGTGACCTTCTCGTCCATCTTGAGCAGGGGCCTGAGAAACTCGCCCGTGTAGCTGCCTTCGGCGGCGGCGACCTCCTCGGGCGTACCGAGCGCAACGATTTCGCCCCCACCGGCCCCCCCACCGGGGCCGAGATCGATGAGGTGGTCGGCCGTCTTGATCACGTCGAGGTTGTGCTCGATCACGACGACGGTGTTTCCCTGGTCGACGAGCCGGTGCAAGACGCCGAGCAGCTTGTGAACGTCGTCGAAGTGCAACCCCGTCGTCGGTTCGTCGAGGATGTAGAGGGTCTTGCCGGTCGATCGCTTCGACAGCTCCGTCGACAGCTTGACGCGCTGAGCCTCACCTCCGGACAACGTCGGAGCCGGCTGTCCCAGCTTTATGTAGCCGAGGCCGACGTCGCGCAACGTCGTCATGTGCCGGGCGATCGGAGGGATCGCAGCGAAGAACTCGCACGCTTCCGCAACGCTCATGTCCAGCACCTCTGAGATGTTCTTGCCCTTGAACCGCACCTCGAGCGTCTCGCGGTTGTAACGCTTGCCCTTGCAGACCTCGCACGGTACGTAGACGTCCGGGAGGAAGTGCATCTCTATCTTGATCGTCCCCTCGCCTGCGCACGCCTCGCAGCGGCCCCCACGCACGTTGAAGGAGAACCGCCCCGGCTGGTAGCCGCGACGCTTCGCATCGGGCGTCTTGGCGAAGAGCTTCCGGATGTGGTCGAACACGCCGGTGTAGGTGGCGGCGTTCGAGCGGGGCGTCCGACCGATGGGGCTCTGGTCGATGTCGATGACCTTGTCGACGAGGTCGAGGCCTTCGATGCGCTTGTGCTTGCCGGCCACCAAGCGCGCGTTGCGGTTGAGCCGCTGGTGCACGGCCCGATACAGCACGTCGTTCACCAGCGTCGACTTGCCCGAGCCCGAGACCCCCGTGACGGACACGAAGCAACCGAGCGGGATCGCGACATCGATGTTCTTCAGGTTGTGCTGCCGCGCCCCCCTGACGACGAGGCTTTCTCCCGTACCGCGACGCCGCGTCTCCGGTACGTCGATGCCGCGCCGCCCGGCGAGGTAGTCGCCGGTGACGGAGCGGGGCTCTTTCATGAGGTCGGCGAGCGACCCGGAGTGAACGATCTCTCCCCCGCTCGCACCGGCTCCCGGCCCGATATCTACGACGTGGTCGGCCACCCTGATCGTGTCCTCGTCGTGCTCGACCACGATCAAGGTGTTGCCGAGGTTGCGCAGCCTGATCAGCGTGTCGATCAAGCGCCTGTTGTCGCGCTGGTGCAATCCGATCGACGGCTCGTCGAGGATGTAGAGAACCCCGACGAGGCCCGAACCGATCTGCGTTGCGAGGCGGATCCGTTGCGCTTCGCCACCCGCGAGCGTCGCGGCCCCCCGCCCCAGCGTCAGGTAATCGAGCCCCACGTCGAGCAGGAAACGAAGACGCTCGTGGATCTCCTTGAGCACGGCTTCGGCGATCGTCGCTTCCCTGTCGTTGAGCTCGACCTGGCGCAGGAAGTTGTCGACCTCCTCGATGCACAGCTCGCAGACGTCGAAGATGTTCTTGCCCCCGACCGTCACCGCGAGCGACTCCGGCTTCAGCCGCGAGCCCTTGCACTCGGGACATGGGACCTCGCGGAAGTACTGCTCGTAGCGCTCACGCGCGTAGTCCGAGTCGGTGTCTTCGCGGCGCCGTTCCAACCAGCTGATGACGCCTTCGAACTCCGTCCAGTAGGAGCGGATCCGGTTGAACCGGTTGCGGTACCGAACGTGGATCTGCCTGTCGTCGGAGCCATACAGGATCGTGTCTTGCGCTTTCTGCGGCAGCTTCACGAACGGAACATTCGTCTTGAAGCCGAACTCCTTGGCGGCAGACTCGATCAAGCGGTCGAAGTACTGCGTGGTGCGCGAGCTCCACGGGGCGACCGCACCTTCGTCGAGTGTCAGGTCGGGATCGGGGACGACGAGGTCGGGATCGACTTCGAGGTGCGTCCCGAGACCGTCGCACCGCACGCAAGCGCCGTACGGCGAGTTGAACGAGAAGTTCCTCGGCGCCAGCTCGTCGAAGCTGATCCCGCACTCGAGGCAGGCGAAGTGCTGGCTGAACAAGATGTCCTCTGCGTCACCATCGACCAGCTCGATAGCGGCGGTCCCCTCGGCGAGCTTCAAGGCCGTCTCGATCGAGTCGGTCAAACGGCTGCCCATGTCGGGCTTCAGCACCAACCGGTCGACGATGACGTCGATGTCGTGCTGGAAGTAACGATCGAGCTTGATCTTTTCCGACAGCTCTCGCACCTCGCCGTCGACGCGCGCGCGCACGAACCCTCTGCGGGCGAGGTCCTCGAACAGCGTCGTGAACTCGCCCTTGCGCGTGCGAACGATCGGTGCCAGCACCTGGAAGCGCGTTCCCTCCGGCATCTGCAGGATCTGGTCGACGATCTGCTCCGGCGTCTGACGGGCGATCGCACGGCCGCAGTTGTGACAGTGCGGTCGACCGATCCGAGCGAACAACAGACGCAGGTAGTCGTAGATCTCGGTGATGGTCCCGACGGTCGAGCGCGGGTTGCGAGACGCCGACTTCTGGTCGATCGAGATGGCCGGCGAGAGCCCCTCGATGAAATCGACCTCCGGCTTGTCCATCTGCCCCAGGAACTGACGCGCGTACGCCGACAACGACTCGACGTAGCGGCGTTGCCCCTCCGCATAGATCGTGTCGAAAGCCAGCGACGACTTGCCCGACCCGGAGATCCCGGTGAACACGATCAACGAGTCGCGCGGAAGCTCCAGACTGACGTCTTTGAGATTGTGCTCGCGGGCACCCCGGATCACCAGGGAGCCGGTCGACCCTCCGGCCGGGGTTCCAGGCATCTAGAGGATGCTAAACGACGTCCTTGTAACTTCTATTTCGGGCGGCTCGAGGCCGGCCGCGAAGGAGGCGTGGCCGACCCGGCCTAGCGGAACCTTCCCCTCAGGGCGATGACGTTGCGGACGTAACGCCTCTGGCCGCGATCGAGCCGCTTTCCGACATTGCCGGGACCGGAGTAGTAGCCGGCCAGCGCCCGCTTGACGGAACTCATCGTGCCCAACAGGTGGCGCAGGTACATGACCCCCAAGTGGACGTTGTCGTCGGACGATCGGATGCGGAGGTGGTGACCGCCCCCGTCGAGGAACCGGTTGACCCAGCGCGCCGTCGCAGGCATGACCTGCATGACGCCGACGGCGCCCGCCGACGAGCGGACGTCCTGTTGCCACCCACTCTCCTGCCACGCCACAGCTTTGACGAGCGCAGGATCGACGCCGTGGGCGCGCGCCTGGCGGTCGAGCGACGCGGCTATCGAACTCGTCGGCGCGGGGGCGGGAGCGCTTGACCGGCCCGAGCCCGCGGGCACCTTGAGCTTGGTACCTATCGTGATGAGGTTCGGGTCGCGTATCCGGTTCGACCTGGTGAGCGAGCCGACCGTCGTGCCGTAGCGGTGCGCGATCGCGGACAGCGTCTCACCCGCGCGCACGACGTGGATCGAGCTCGTCCTAACGCGACCTGGGACGCGCAACCGTTGTCCGGCTACGACGAGATTGGGATCGCCGAGCCGATTGAGGCGAACCAAGCGAGCGACCGTCGTGCGGTGTTTGGCCGCGATCCCGGAGAGGTTCTCTCCGCGGCGGACGAGATACGTCCCGCCCTGAGCGGGTCCTGCCACGGTCAGCGACGCGGCGGTAGCCACGACCACCGGCCCGCGGCGTTTCGGCCGCGGCTTGAGATGACGACCTCGGTACCGCAACATGCGAGTCCTCCAGTCACAGAAGATGCCAGAACATAACAAAGTTCACAGGAGGGACACCCCCGGCGAACCCGAGTGGCTGGATAGGCTGCCGTGGTGCCCGACCTCGCCTCCTACCGTTCCGAGTTCCCGATCCTGGCGGAGCGGACCTACCTGATATCGGCCTCGCTCGGGCCGCTGTCGCTGCGGACGCTGGCGGCGGCGCAGGAGCACCTCGACCTGTGGGGGCGCCTCGGCCCGGAGGAACTGTGGGGAGACCACGGCCTTCCGAAGCTGCAGGAGTGCCGGGAGCGGTTCGCGCGGCTGATCGGAGCCGACGTCGACGAGGTCGCGATCGTCCCGTCGGTCTCGTCCGGGCTCTCTTCTATCGCGACCTGCCTGGACCTAGCCGCGCGGCCGAAGATCGTGCTCTCCGAGATGGACTTCCCGACGAACCACTACGTGTGGCGAGCCCAGGAGCGGCGGGGAGCAAAGCTCGACGTCGTGGCTTCTGCCGATCGGATCCACCTCGACGAGTCCGACGTCGCTGCGAGGGTAGACGGCCAGACGGCCGCGGTGAACGTGAACCGGGTGCTGTTCGAGTCCTCTTACATCGTCGACCTGGAACCGATCGTCCATGCGGCGCACGAGGCCGGCGCCCTCGTCGTCGTCGACGACTTCCACGGTGCCGGCGTCGTGCCGGTCGACGTTCACGCTCTCGACGTGGACTTCTATCTGACGGGCGCACTGAAGTGGCTCCTCGGGGGGCAGGGCCTCGCGTTCCTCTACTGCCGCCGCGACCTCATCGAGCGGATGGACCCGTTGGTCGTCGGTTGGTTCGGGACGAAGGACCCGTTCGAGTTCGACCGTTCGGGACTGGTGCTACGAGACGACGCGCGCAGGTTCGAGACCGGCACCTATACGTTGCCGCAGGCGTGGACTGCCGCGGCGGGGCTCGAGATGATCGAGGAGGTCGGCGTTCCGTCTATCAGGGGCCGCAACCAGGAACTGACCCGGCAGATCGTCGAGAGGCTGTCGGAGATGGGGCTGGACCTGCTCTCGCCCGAGGAGGACGAGAGGCGCGGGGGCCTGGTGCGTTTCCGGGTTCCAGGCGGGGTCGAGGGAGCCAAACAGGTGTTGCGGACCTTGTTCGAGCGGGACGTCGTTCTGGACCAGCGCGGCGACGCTCTGCGGGTATCGCCGCACTTCTTCAACAACGAAGAAGACCTCGAGCACGCCTTCAACCAGTTGCGTTCGGCGGTCGCCTCAGCGACCTAGCGCGCCTCGCGGCCGTCCGGTGCCGGGTGGAGCTCCCGCTCCCCGTCGACTGGAGCATCAGGTTCGGATACCGCACTTTCCGCTCCACTCGGCGTCCCGCGCCAGCGCTCCGGCACCAGCTTCGAGCCGCACACCCCATGGACGAGCACGACGATGCCGATCGCGATCAGGACGTCGCCGATGCTGAAGACGTTGTCCAGGATCGGCACCGAGTCGGGTATGGCCCAGATATCGCCGAGGAACTGAAGCTTTGGATCCTGGACTGAAGTCGAGTTGACGAAACCCTCTGTCTCCGTGATCCCAGCGGAGCGAAGGGCCGCAGGGGTCGCCGGCATTACCCCTCCGTTGGCGGTGATGGCTATCAAGTTCAACGCCGCTCCCAATCCGATGATGAGCATGCCGGGGATACGCCTGTTCATCCACACGAACAGACCAGCGAAGAGGTAGGAGATGAAGTGCAGTGGAACGTGGAGATTCTCGAAAGAATCGGGGAAGATCGAGATGATTGCGAATTGGATCCCGATGGCAGCCGCCACAGCCCACAGAGCGCGGATCTCGATCTCGGCCAGCCGAGCCAGGCGACCCCCCAACAGCGGAACGGTCAGAACGCCAAGGACGAGTGCTGCCATCAGGAACAACCGCTTCTCCTATCTCGCCGGCCTGCCAGACGATCGACCCCGCCTGGGACTGCCTTGAGCCGTGCGGTAGAGGCTAAGCGTTCTAGCCCCACATGACTACGCGGTAAATAGTCCCGCTGGGCTATCGAGTGAATCTCCAGGCGCGCCGATGAGATGTGCAACGGCCCATAAGGGGCCACGAAACCCAGGAGGTAGCACATGAAGTTCCGTCTCTTCCGCATCGCAGTGGCCCTCTCCTCGTTCGCTGCTCTGGCCTCCTCGGTCGGCGCGAACAACAAGTGGGGCTAAACAACCCAATCTTCTAAGACGAAGGGAGCCTGCCGGCAGCGGCGGGCTCCCTTCGTCGCGTGCGGGGCACGTCAAGAGGATCGCTCATCCAGGTTCGGTCGGATCTTGTCTCGCCACCCGGCCTCAGATCCGGACGCTCCCAAACCCCCGCCACGCAACTCCCGACTAGCTGCCGGATAGTCGACGATGACTACGCGGTAAATAGCCCACGCGGACTATCGAGTAAATCTCTGGGCGCGCCGATGTGATGTGCAACGGCCGCGAAAAGAGGCCACGACACAGGAGGTAGCTCCATGAAGCTCCGTCTCTTCCGCATCGCAGTGGCCCTCTCCTCGTTCGCGGCTCTGGCTTCCTCGGTCGGCGCGAACAACAAGTGGGGCTAAACAACCCAATCTTCTAAGATGAAGGGAGTTCGCCAGAACCGGGGGCGAACTCCCTTCATCGCGTAGGGAGACAGATGAGTCCCTCCTTGATCCGCCGGATCGATCCTGTTTACCGCTATGTAGCGGTTGTGTGCGCTGTCGGCCTGGCGGCTTTCGCGACGATTCTCGGACGGGGTCTCGCCGCAGGGATCTTTGGGTCTGTACGGTTCTGGGTCTTCGCACTGTGCGTCTTGGCGGCGGAGCTAGTCCCGATCCGCCTGCCGGGTCGTCGGGAGGCTGTGACGGTGACAGTTTCCGGTCCCTTCGTTTTGGCGCTCCTGCTGACGAAAGGATTGCTGGCTGCGGTGCTAGCGATTGCGTTCGCGAGCGCAGTCGATGATCTGCTTCGCCGCAAAGCGTTCTGGAAGATGCTCTTCAACATCTCTCAGTACACGCTGTCGCTCACGGCAGCAAATTTCGTACTGACCAGCCTCACCGACTTGCCTCGCGCGCAGGACACTTTCGTAGCAGCTGAGGTTCTGGGAATCCTCGCTACCGTTATGACCTATTTCGCCGTGAACGTCGTGATCGTCGGCGCCGGGATCGCGATGGCTCGCCAGCTCTCCATCCTCAAATCGTTGAGGAGTGACTTCGCTCTCCAAGCAACCCACCAACCCGCTCTGTTGGCTTTGGCGCCAATCGTCGTGGCGTCCGCGGATCACTCGATCTGGCTTACGCCGTTGCTACTCCTACCGATGGTCGTCGTTTATCACAGCATTACCGTCTCCGTTAAGCAGAAAGAGTTGGCTGAGAACCTCGGCTCCCTCTATGCGGCGACGCGCATGTCGCACAGCTCTTCGACACTGGAGGAGTTCCTTCACGACCTTCTTCGCCAGACGTCAGAGATGTTCCAGGCCGAGGCGGTATCCATAACGATGTTCTCGCCGGAAGAAGGCGGCAGCCACATGACGTCGACATACATGCCCGACGGCGAGTTCCGCTTCAACCAGCCCACGATGTTGGATCCCAAGGAAGGCGTATGGGCCAGAGTCACCGCAGAAGGGTCCGCCGTGCTCTTGAAAGCCCCGATAGAGAACGATCGGCTCCGAGAATACTTTGGCAGCCAGGGCATTAAGGATGCAATGGTTGCTGCGCTCCATACTGAAGGTGAGACATTGGGTTTCATTAGTGTGTCGAACCGCGCCGGCGATCAGACCTTCGACGAGGGCTCGCTGAGACTCCTGGAGATGTTGACGAACCATGCCAGCGTCTCGATCCAGAACGCATTCCTGGTTTCGAAGCTGGAGGAATCGCTAGTCCACCTACGTGAGATGAACCAGCTGAAGGACGACTTCGTAGCCTCCGTTTCACACGAGCTACGAACCCCACTTACCTCTATCCGCGGTTACGTGAGGACGCTCCTGAGACCGGACGCTGACTTCTCACCAGAGGATCAGAAATCGTTCCTCGAGACGGTCGACCGCCAGAGCACACGGCTACACCGTTTGATCGAAGACCTACTAGCGGTCTCAAGGATCGAGTCCGCCTCGGACCCCACGGTGCTGGCAGCAGTTTCGCTTCCCTTCCTCCTGAACGACGTGATCGATGAAGTCCGCACCAGAGTGGACCCATCGTTGATCACCGTCAGGCTAGAGGAGGACATGCCAGCGGTCCAGACGGACGCTGGGAAGGTGCATCAGATCGTCTCGAACCTGATCGACAACGCAGCTAAGTACGGAGGTCCCGACAACCCGATCCTGGTCGAAGCCCGGAGGGAAACAGAGGGTGTGATCATCGCGGTCACTGACAAAGGGCCGGGTGTACCCAGCGAGCTCCAGGACAAGATCTTCGAGCGCTTCTATCAGATCGACCAATCGGCAACGAGGAGCGTCGGCGGGGCTGGCCTCGGGCTGTACATCTGCCGCCGGATGGCGGAGGCGATCGGAGGCAGAGTTTGGCTCGAGCGGACCTCTCCGGACGGGTCGACGTTCAGCGTCTGGATCCCGCTCAAACCGCAGCCAGCAACGGCCCTACAAACTGTCGGACCTAGCGACGGTGGCTGGAAGCTCTAAGAAACGTCCCGTAGCTCTCGCTTCAGGTCCGCTATCTCGTCGCGGATCCTCGCGGCGTACTCGAAACGGAGGTCTTCGGCCGCTTGGTGCATCTCCTCTTCTAGCTGCAGCACGAGACGCTTGAGCTCGTCGGGGGTACCTCCGATCGGCTCGCGGCGACGGCTCTTGGACTTCGCCGGCACGTGGCCGTCGCGGTTGCGGCCGAAGCCCGCTATGAGGATGTCGTTGACCGCCTTGCGGATCGATTGTGGGTCGATACCGTGCTCCTCGTTGTAGCGGGACTGGATCATGCGACGACGCTGGGTCTCGTTGATGGCGAACCGCATGGAGTCGGTCACCTCGTCGGCGTACATCACGACCTGGCCCTCGACGTGCCGCGCGGCGCGGCCGATTGTCTGGATCAACGAGGTCTGCGACCGCAGGAAGCCTTCCTTGTCGGCATCGAGGATCGCCACCATGGAGACCTCGGGAAGGTCGAGCCCCTCGCGCAGGAGGTTGATGCCGACGAGCACGTCGAAGTCGCCGAGGCGCAGGTCGCGGAGGATCTCCATGCGTTCGACCGTGTCGATGTCCGAGTGCAGGTAGCGCACGCGGATCCCGGACTCCAACAGGTAATCCGTCAGGTCCTCGGCCATCTTCTTCGTCAGGGTCGTGACGAGGACGCGTTGCTCCGCCTCCGTCCGTTTCCTGATCTCATCGAGCAGGTCGTCGATCTGCCCCTTCGTCGGCTTGACCACGACCTCGGGGTCGATCAGGCCCGTCGGACGGACGAGTTGCTCGATCGGCTGTCCCCCCTCTCTCAACTCGAAGGGGCCGGGGGTCGCGCTCATGAACACGACCTGGTTGACGCGGTCGAGGAACTCGTCGAAGCGCAGCGGCCGGTTGTCCAGCGCACTCGGCAAGCGGAACCCATGCTCGACCAGCGTCCGCTTCCGGCTCATGTCGCCTTCGTACATCCCGCCGATCTGCGGCACGGTCACGTGGGACTCGTCGATGACGATGAGGAAGTCGTCCGGGAAGTAATCGAGGAGCGTATTCGGTCGCGATCCGGGAGCGCGGCCTTCGATATGGCGTGAGTAGTTCTCGATGCCGGAGCAGAAGCCGACCTCGCGCATCATCTCGAGGTCGTAGTTCGTCCGCATCCTCAGACGCTGAGCCTCGAGCAGCTTGCGCTCGTTCTCGAGGACCGTCAGACGGTCTCGCAGCTCCGCCTCGATCTGGATGATCGCCCGCTCCATGCGCGCCTTCGATGCCACGTAGTGCGACGCGGGATAGATCGTGACATGGTCGAGCTCGCGGACGATCTCGCCCGTCAGAGGGTCGAGCTGGATGATGCGGTCGACCTCGTCGCCGAACAGCTCGATCCGCACGGCGATCTCCTCGTACGCGGGGAAGATCTCGATCGTGTCTCCGCGGACGCGGAACTTCCCGCGGATGAAGTTGACGTCGTTGCGCTCATATTGGATGTCGACGAGACGTTGCGTGATGAAGTCGCGATCGGCCGTTCCGCCGCGGGCGACGCTGACGACCTGCTGCAGGTACTCCTCGGGAGACCCGAGGCCGAATATGCACGACACGCTGGCGACGATCAGCACGTCGTTGCGCTGCAGCAGAGCACTGGTCGCCGAATGTCTCAACCGCTCGATCTCGTCGTTGATCGAGGAGTCTTTCTCTATGTAGGTGTCGGACGACGGGACATACGCCTCGGGCTGGTAGTAGTCGTAGTACGAGACGAAGTACTCGACCGCGTTGTGGGGGAAGAACTGCTTGAACTCGTTACACAGCTGCGCGGCCAGCGACTTATTCGGAGCGATGACGAGCGTCGGTTTCTGGATCTGCTCGAGCGCCCACGCCATCGTGGCGGTCTTGCCGGTGCCGGTGGCTCCGAGCAACGTCGAGTAGCGCTCGCCGCTGGTGACCCTCTCCGCGAGCGCGCGGATAGCCGCCGGTTGGTCGCCGGCAGGTGAGAAGTCCGACTCGACCTTGAACGGTGGCATCCACCTCAGTCTAAGGATGAGGGTGTCGCGCTTATTCCTTAGCCGTCGCCGTCCGTGACCGGCACCGTGAAGTGGAACGTGGAGCCCTGACTCGGCTGCGACTCAACCCAAAGATTGCCGTTGTGAGCATCGATGATCGTCTTGGAGATGAACAGCCCGAGGCCGGTCCCCTTCTTTGTCCACGCTGGCTTTGCCAACATCGCGAACTTCGAGAAGATCCGCTCCGTGTCGCCCGGCGCGATCCCGATGCCTTCGTCGGTGACCGAGACGCGCACCATCGACGGATCCTCCGGGTCGCGGCCCCCGCGCAACGTGATCGTCGTTCCCTCGGGCGAGTAGCGCACGGCATTCGTCAGGAGGTTGATGACGACCTGACGGATCCGCTCATGATCGCCCAGAACGTTTGGCATGTCCGGGTCGAGCTCGACCTCCAGCTCGTGCGTCGCCGCGATCGATGCGTGGATCGTAACGATGCTTTCGATGAGCTCCCTCAACGACATGGGCTCGAACTCGTAGCGCAGGTTGCCGCTCTCCATCCGCGATATGTCGAGCAGGTCGGAAACGAGGTGTGCGAGGCGCTCGGTCTCGCGCCTGACTATCCCGAGGAACTGCGTCCGTTTCTCATCCTCGAGGTTCGCCCAGTGCTCCTCGAGCGTCTGGCCGAACCCCACGATGGTCGTCATCGGCCCTTTGAGCTCGTGGGCAAGCATCGAGACGAAGTCGCTCTTCGCGCGGTCCGTCTCGCGCAACCTCTGCATCAACGCGCGTTCCCGCGCGCGCGTCCGGTTCAGGTCGATGACCGCCGCCATCCTGGCTCCCAGCAGCGACGTGAACCGGAGGTCTTCGTCGTCGAAGTAGCCCTTCTGTGAGTTGATCGCCTCGAGCACGCCCAGCGGCTGGTGTCCGCTGGTCAGTGGGACGACGAGGAGGTTGTCTATCCTGAGCAGGCTCCTCAATCGCGGCCCCACCCAAGCATCGTGCTTGGCATCGTTCGAGACCAACGGCGTGCACGTCCTGAAGACGGTGCTCGCGAGAGACGGCTCGTCCAACGGGATCTGGAGGTTGCCGACCTTTCCCTCGTCGATCCCGAGCGCAGGCTTCTGGACGCGTAGCAAGTCCGAGTCTTCGTCGTGCAACAGCACCATCATCCGCTCGCACTCCAGCAGATCCGTCACCACGCGCACGGCTTCGCCGATCACGTGCTCGAGCGACTCGTCCGACGTCAACAGACGCGAGAGCCTCTGGAGCCCATCGAGCTCTCGTGCCTGGCGATCTAGATCACGGCACATGTGGGCCCCCCGGACCATCGCGGCAGCCTTGTCGGCGAGAACCGAGAGCACCGTCAGGTCCTCATCGGTGAACCCGCTCCGCTTGGAATTGACGGCGACCGCGACACCCATGCGCGTTTCGCCCGACACGAGTGGAGCCCCGACGAGGTTGCGGGAGTCGTAGAGCTCCCCCAGCGCGGGGCTCCCGTCGGGATCACCCAAGACGTCATCGACGACCTCGCCGCGGGCGGAGTTGAAGATCCTCCTGACGATCCCCGGCCCACTGAGCGAGAGGCGATCTTCCTCCTCGCCCTGCCCCCCGAACGCGCGCATGTCATCGGTGTCCTCGTCGTACAGGAACAGCAGCGCTCGCTCGCAGGGGACAACGTCGTGGATGCACCTGAGGATCTCGCGGATGGCGCCTTCGAGGCCCTCCTCGTACATGCTCATAGAGGCGATCCGATGCATCGCCTGGAGCTGGGTATCGCGGCTCCTGCCGTCGACCGTCATGCTCATACGCTGTCCACCACCGCGACGAGCTCGTCGAGCTTCGTGATCCTTCGCACTCCGTCGTCGGAGTAGCGACCGATCCGGTCGAGAAGGACCGGCGTCATCCCGACTTTGCTAGCGGGTTCGATGTCCATCACCGGTGAGTCTCCTACATGTACCGCGCGGCTCCCGTCGACGCGGGCTCGCTCCAGGGCAAGCTCGTAGAGGGCGGGGTCGGGCTTCTCCACGCCCTCTACACCAGAGATCACCGCGGTATCGAAGACGTGACCAACCTCCATCTCCACCAACATCTTCTCGAGCCAGCTGTCGAAGTTCGAGATCAACCCCAGCCGGTAACCGGCACCAGCGAGCGCATCGAACGTAGGCCGCACGTCGTCATACAAGCGATACGAGGTCGGGTCGGAGAATTTCTCGTAGAGGGCCTGGGCCATGGCGGGATCGTCGATGTTCAACTCCGCGAGGAAGCGCGTGTAGGTGAACGTCCAGAACGCGCGCGACGCTTCGGGCGAAAGGGTGGGTCCGTGATCCAGCCCTGCCTCGTCCAGCAACTCCACGAGGTGCGGCGCTACACGCTCCTGGACCTCACGCACGCGGTCCGCGTCCATGTCGATCCCACGCGCAACACACGTCGCCGCAAACAGCTCGGGGAACGACGGATACGGGTCCAGGATCGTTCCTCCCGCGTCGAAGAACACCACCTCGATCGTCATCGGTCACTCTGCTGCAGCTGCGCCCACACCGCGTCCGCCTTCGCCTCGAGGTCGTCGAGCGAGCCGTCGTTCGTCACCACGATGTCGGCCCGCGCGGCGAGGTCCTCGTCCCGAGCCTGCGTTGCCATCCGCGCAGCGACGGCGTCGGAGGTCATCTTGCGATCACGCATGAGCCTTTCACGCCGTCTAGCGCGGCTGGATGTCACCACGATGATCGTATCCATCGAGTCCGCCAGCCCCATCTCGAGGATCAGTGCCGCATCGAGTATGACGACCGAATCTGTGCCGCGCAGCGTGTCGAGGGTGTCGGCGATGCTCCTCAGGATCACGGGATGGACGATCGCGTTCAACGCCGCCAACTTGTCGGGATCGGCGAAGACGAGCGCGGCCACGCGCTTGCGATCGATATCCATCGAGCCGGCGGCCAAGACCTCGTCACCGAACTGGTCCACGACCGAGTGCCACGCCGGCTCGCCGGGAGCCAAGGCTGCGTGACCCAACGCGTCTGCATCGATGACGATCGCGCCGCGGGCCGCGAGCATCCGCGCGAAGGTCGACTTGCCGGAACCGATGCCCCCGGTCAGACCGACGACGTGCATGCCAGGAAGCGGCTAGTTCTGACCGCGTTCGCGCTTGAGGTCCTTGACGATCGACTCGATCGATTCCTCACCCGTCGCGTCTCCCGGCTCGAGGTCCTCGGGTCCTGCCGCTTCGGCGCTCTCGGCAACGGCGATCTCGTCGGCATCCAGGGCGGCGATCGATTCACCGGGCGCGGCACCTTCTTCCGGCTCTTCCTCGTTCAGACGCTTGTCGAGCTCGCGCTCTTGCGGCTCGTCGGGAAGGATCCCTGCTTGGGCCTCGGGGGGTGTCGTCGAAGATGTCGTCGCGATCAGCTCGGCCTGCTCTTCTTCCTCTGCGGGGGCGGCCGCGACCGCCTCCTCGACGTTCGGAGCGGCCTCCGGCGCGGTCGGGTCCGAGACAAGCTCGGGCGCGCCCTCTATGGACGACGCCAGCTCGCGTTCCGGCTCGGGGCGGCGGATCGTGTCCTCCGTCGAGACTCCCGCGTGCTCCGACGCCGCCTCGGCTTCCAGCTCCATCTCCGCAGCCTTCGGCTCCACCGCGTCGTCGGCCCCGAGGTTCGCCCCCGACCCTCCGCCTTCTGCCTCCGGGATCGCGCTCGCCGCTTCCGGCATCGTCTGTTTGCGCGACAGCGAGATGCGGCGGCGATCGAGATCGATGTCGATGATCTTGACCTCGACGCGATCGTGCACGCTGACTTCGTCCTCGGGTCTCTCTACATGGTGCGCCGCGATCTCCGAGATGTGCACGAGGCCCTCGATCGCGTCGTCGACCTCCACGAAGGCGCCGAATGGAACGAGCTTCGTCACTCGGCCTTCGATGATGTCGCCGACGTTGTGCTCGCGCGCGAACTGACGCCACGGGTCTTCCTGCGTCGCCTTGAGCGACAACGAAACGCGCTCTCGCTCGAGGTCGACGTCGAGGACCTCGACCTTGACCTCCTGACCGACCTCTACTACCTCACTCGGATGATCGACGTGCTTCCACGAGAGCTCCGACACGTGGACGAGCCCGTCGACCCCGCCGAGGTCGACGAAGGCACCGAAGTTCACGATCGAAGAGATCACGCCCTCGCGCACCTCGCCCTTCGTCAGCGAGTTCAGGAAGTCGTGGCGTTGCTCGGCCTGCGACTCCTCGAGGAACTTGCGGCGGGAAAGCACGACGTTGTTGCGGTTCTTGTCGAGCTCGATGATGCGGCACTCGAGCTGCTTGCCCACGTACGGCTGCAGGTCGCGCACCCGGCGCATCTCGACGAGCGACGCGGGCAGGAACCCGCGGAGACCGATGTCGAGGATCAACCCGCCCTTGACGACCTCGATCACGGGCCCGGTCACCGTGCCGTCCTCGTTCTTGATCGCTTCGATCTTGCCCCACGCCTTCTCGTACTGGGCGCGCTTCTTGGACAGGATCAGGCGACCTTCCTTGTCCTCCTTCTGGAGAACGAGGGCCTCGAGCTCGTCGCCGAGCGAGACGATCTGAGAAGGGTCGACATCGTTGCGGATCGACAGCTCGCGTGATGGGATGACGCCCTCGGACTTGTAACCGATGTCGAGCAGGACCTCGTCCTTCTCGATCTTCACGATCGTCCCGCTGACCAGATCGCCCTCTTCGAACGGTTTGATCGTGGCGTCGATGGCGGCCATGAGCTCTTCCATCGACTCGCCGACGTCGTTCTCGACGATCGTCCCGCCGGCATAGCTGGTGCCGGAGGTCGAGGGAGCGGTGCGGGTGATGGTGCCGCCCTGCCCGTCGGGGAGGGTCTCTTCCGAGGCTTGAGCAGCCTCGTCCTGCGGTGGAGTCATATAGGTGGATTCCCTTTCCGTTACAAGATTTCGCCCCCGAAAAGGGGGCCGAGGCAGTATACGAGCGCGGTAGTAGCCCCGCCACCGGCAGCGTGGGCTAGACGACGGCGTGGAGGTTCCAGGTTCCGTCTACGCCTTTGAGGTCGTGCGGGCCCTTGTCCTCGAAGGTGATACCGCTTCCGGCAACGAGCGGGGGCAACGCAGGCGAGACGAGGATCTCACCGGGACCCGCCGCGTCCATGACGCGCGCCGCTATGTGCACGGCGATGCCGCCGACGTCGTCTCCTCTCAGTTCGATCTCGCCGGTGTGCAGGCCACAGCGGAACTCGACCCCGTCCGACTTCGTCTCCTTGCACACCCGGGCGGCCGCTCGAACGGCTTGCGCGGGACGGTCGAACGTCGCGAGGTACCCGTCGCCGAGCCGTTTGATCAATCTCCCGCCATGCCATTCGACCTGCTTCGAAACCACCGAGTCGACCCCGTCGAGCACCTGCTTCCACCTCTGGTCTCCCATCGCCGCCGCCGCCGATGTCGATCCGACGATGTCGGCGAACAGCAATGTCGAAAGGATCCTCTCGTCATCGCGCGGTGAACGGGAGCCGGTCAGGAACTCCTCGACCTCGTCGACGAGAGCCTGCGAGTCACCGAGGAAGGGCATGTAGTCGACGCCCTCGAGCTCGACGAGCTTCGACCCCGGGATGTGTTCGTGCAGGTAACGGGCATTCTCGACTGGAACCGCGACACTCTTCGTCCTATGCAGGATCAAGGTAGGGACCTGTATGGCACCGAGAACGGGTCGAACGTCGGTCTCCGCGGCGATCGCGAACATGTTCCGGACCGCGTCGCGGCTAACCGCGTTCCGTTGCCATTTCGCCCACCAGGCGAGGAACCGCTCGTCTCCCTCCGCCGACTGCGGGTTCACCAGCGTAGCTACGCCTTCTTTCTCCCCCCACGTCTGCACCACGAACTCGATCTGCAGATCCCGCTCTTCGGGCTTCTGCCCCCACGGATAGTCCTCGTGCCACGTCGTCGAGGCAAAGGACCCATAGAGGATCAGAGCCGAGACGCGGTCCGGATGCGTAGCGGCGAGCGTCATGCCGACCGCACCGCCACCATGCATGGCGATCAATGCGGCTTTCTCACAACCGACGTCATCGAGCAGGGCGAGGACGTCGTCCATGCTCTCGTCGAGGCTTCCCGCGCCGCACAGACGGTCGGACAGGCCACTCCCGCGCGGGTCGTAGACGATCAAGCGCCCCATCGACGCGAAAGTGTCCAAGCCTCGGCGGACCGCAGGGTGTTCGAGTAAGACCTCGAAGTTCGAGCCCCACGGAAGGATCAGGACCGCTACGCGTTCGCCTTCGCCGATGCAGGTGTAGGCGATGTTGATATCGCCGGACTTCGCGTAACGGATCTGCGGATCCATCACCCTTTGGCTTCGGCCCAGTTCCCGCCGAAAGACGCATCGACCTCGAGCGGGACCTCCATGTGACACACGCTGGTCATCTCGCGGCGTACCAGTTCGAGGGCCGGGTCCTTCTCTTCGTCGGGGACCTCGAAGACCAGCTCGTCGTGGACCGTGAGGATCATCTGGGTCTGCATGCCGTCGTCCTGGAGCGCACGGTCGACGTTGATCATCGCGAGCTTCATGATGTCGGCGGCCGAGCCCTGGATCGGAGCGTTGAGCGCCTGGCGTTCGCCGATCGCACGCACCCGCGGGTTCCCACTGCCGAGCTCGGGCAGGTAGCGGCGACGGCCGAACATCGTCGTCGTGAAGCCATCCTTGTGCGCCTGGGCTACAACCTCGTCGAGGAAGTCGGCGACGCCTCCGAACTGATCGAAGTAGGTGTCCATGATGTCTTGCGCCTCGTGGACCGGGACGTTCAACCTCTCCGCCAGCCCCGGCGCGCCCATCCCGTAGGCGAGGCCGTAGTTCACCATCTTCGCGGTGGAGCGATGCTTTGTCGTGAGCTTCTTCTCGTCGACGCCGAAGATGCGACATGCGGTCGCCGTGTGGACGTCCTCGCGGTTCTTGAACACGTCCAGAAGGATCGGGTCCTTCGACAGGTGCGTCATGACCCGGAGCTCGATCTGCGAGTAATCGACCGACAACAGCACATGGCCCGGTTCGGGGATGAAGGCGCGGCGTATCTGCTTGCCGAGGTCGGTCCGGATCGGGATGTTCATCAGGTTCGGGTTCGTGCTGGACAACCTTCCCGTCGCGGCAACGGTCTGGTCGTAGGTCGTGTGGACGCGGCCGTCGTCCGGGTCGACCAGCGGGGGCAACGCGTCGATGTAGGTGTTCTTGAGCTTCGCGAGCTCACGGTAGTCGAGCAGCTTCGGCACGAACTCGTGCTGGTCGACCAGTTGCAACAGCGCGCGTGCGTCTGTCGACAGGCCCGTCTTCGTCCTGCGCGTGGTCTTCAACCCGAGCTTGTCGTACAGCAACACGCGAAGTTGGCTGGGAGAACCCAGATTGATCCGTTCGCCTGCCAGCTCGTAGCACTCCGTTTCCAGCTCCGCGATCCTTTTCTCGAGGTCGCGCCCGACCTCCGCGAGGTAGTCGAGGTCGATCTTGATACCGACCTCCTCCATGCGCGCGAGAACCGGGATCAACGGGTGCTCGATCGTGCGGTAGAGCTCGGTCATACCCAGTCGTTCGAGCTCGGGCTCGACCGCGGCTGCAACCTCGGCGATCGCCAACGCCCTCAACGACGCGTCCTCTGCTTCGACCTCGACCGGATCTCCTTCGAGCGCGAGCGATCCCTGCGTCGCCTCCGGCGCGTCACGTTCCACACCGTCGATCGCTTTGAGCTCACGACCGGAGTACTTCCGCGCCATCTCCTCCAACGCGTATCCCGGCGCGCCGGGGTCGAGCAGATAGGTGCCGACGTGCGTGTCGAGGTAGAGGCCGCGCAACCCGATCCCGCCTGCGCGCAGCGACAGCAACGCGGCACGGCCGCCGTGCACGACCTTGTCCAGCGAAGGATCTTCCAGTGGCTCCCTCAACCCCGCGACCACCTCTTCGACCGTCGTCCCTCGAGGATCGAGAGGAACGAACGCGGTCTCCCCCGCGCCCCACGAGAACGCCAGCGATCGTGGCGCGCCGCGCGGAGAAGCAGGAACCAGGTCGACCGCGAACCGGCCCGCGGCGGCAAGGTCCGCGGCAAGGTCCGCGAGGTCGGCCGGTGAGACCGCGACGCGGAGCTGAAGCTCGAACGCTTCGCCCTCGCCCTCGGCAGCTTCCGGAAGGTCGGACATCAAGCGCTCGAGCAGGACCCGGAACTCCAGGGACTTGAAGAGCTCTCGCACCTCTTCCATGTCCCACGCGCCCATCTTCAGGTCGTCGAGGCTGACGTCGAGCGGCACCTCCGCCAGCGTCGAGAGCTGTTTGTTTACCGCCACCTGGTCGGCATGCGCCGCGAGGTTCTCGGCCAGCTTCGGCGTCTGCTCGGCGGCGTGCGCCACGGCTTCCTCCGCGCTCCCGTATCTCTGCACGAGCTTCGCGGCCGTCTTCGTTCCGACGCCGGGGACCCCCGGGAGGTTGTCGGAGTTGTCTCCCTCCAGCGCCTTGAGGTCCACGTACTTCGCAGGCGGGACGCCGTAGCGTTCCTCGACCGCCTTGGGGTCCATCTCGACGATGTCGGAGATCCCGCGGCGGTTGTACAGCACGTGGATGTTGTCGTTGACGATCTGGAAGAAGTCCCTATCCCCCGTCACGATGCGGACGTCGACGCCCTCCTTCTCGGAGCACTTCGCGAGGAAAGCGATGATGTCGTCGGCCTCGTGGCCGGGAAGCTCGAAGATCGGGATGTGCAGGACCTTCAACACTTCGCGAATGAGCGGGACCTGCGACGTGAAGGTATCGGGGGCCGAGCTGCGGTTGGTCTTGTAGTCCGCAAACGCCTCCGAGCGCTCGAGCGGGGCGGCCATATCCAAGCAGCACGCGATGTGATCGGGCTTCTCGTCCTGCATGACCTTGATCAGCATCGACGTGAAGCCGAAGACCGCGTTCGTATGCGTCCCGTCGCTGGTCGCGAGGTCTTCGGGCAGCGCGTAGAACGCTCGGAACGCCAACGAATACCCGTCCAGCAACAACAGCTTCGGTCGCGACGCCTTCTTCTTGGCTTTGCCGCTTGTCGTCGTGGGTGACGCGGTCTTGGTGGGTGGGGCCACGTGACCAGCCTATCGGGGCTCTTACAATCACCGGCGTGAGCGAACCGTCACCCGATCTACGCAGCCTCAATCCCGCGTCGAAGGAATACCTCGAGGCGATCTACGAGCTCGAAGAAGAGGGGCACCGCGTGCTGCAAGCACGCGTTGGTGAACGGCTCGGCCTCGCTCCGGCAACCGTTTCGGAGGGCATCCGCCGGCTCGTCGGTGAGGGATATCTCGAGGAGGGGTCCGGCCGCGACCTCGTCCTAACGCCGGAAGGACGCCGCATCGCAGAAGCTCTAGTGCGCCGGCACCGGCTCGCGGAGCGGATGCTCGTCGACATCCTGGGCATCCAGTGGCACCTGTGCCACGAGCAAGCCGAGGACTGGGAGAAGGTCATGACGCCCGAGGTCGAGCAAGCGATCCTCGCGAAGCTGTCGGGCGAAGCCACGTGCCCACACGGCAACCCGATCCCCGGAACGCCATCGACGATCAAATGGTCCGATCTCAAACCGGTGGCGGCGATGGACGTCGGCCAGACCGCTCGGTTGACGCGCCTCCTCGAGGATGTCGAGCTCGACCACGACGTCCTGAAATACCTGGAGGACCACAACCTGATGCCGGGCAGGGACCTGACCCTGGTCGAGGTTGCGCCGGACGACACGCGCACGCTGGAGGTCGACGGCCACCGCGTCGCCCTCGGTAACGCCCTTGCCGACAACCTGTGGGTGCTGCCCCGCTAGACGGGGACGCCGTTCGAGAAGAAACGCGCCTGCCCGGCGAGCCGCGCCCGAACGCGGGCGTCGACGCGCAGTTCGGGGTGGGGGCCGAGCAACCTGACGTTCACCACCGTCCCGTCGGCCAGCTGTGCCGTCACGAGCTGGTCGTGACCGTAGAACTCCGTACGAACGATGCGGGCGTCTCCGACCTCGTCGAAGACGAGCTCGATCGCTTCCGGCCTCACGAGGACCTCGGCTTCGCCATCAGGTACCCCCGGCGCCGCTATCGCGCCCAGTGCGGTCGAGGCGCGCCCGCGGCCCACGTTTGCCCGCAGGAAGTTCGCCTCACCTACGAGCGAGGCAACCCGTCGCGACGACGGCGAGCCGTAGACCTCGTGCGGGCTGCCCACCTGGAGGACACGCCCCTGCACCATCACGGCGACCTCGTCGGCCATCGCCAGGGCCTCCTCCTGATCGTGTGTGACGAAGATCGCCGTCGCCTTGACGTCATGGAGGAGCTGAGCGACCTCTGCGCGTACCGACGCGCGCAGCGTCGCGTCGAGGTTCGAGAAGGGCTCGTCCAACAAGACCACCTCGGGCGACGGAGCGAGAGCCCGGCCCAACGCGACCCTCTGCTGCTGGCCCCCCGAGAGCTCGTGGGGCATCCTGCGCTCGAAACCGTTCAGGTCCATCATCTCGATGACGTCGGTGACCCGCTCGTCATCACGATCGAGACCGAAGGCGATGTTGTGCCATACGTCGAGGTGCGGGAACAACGCCCACTCCTGAAACACCATGCCGATACGGCGCTTCTCGGGCGGCACCCATTCGCCGCCCCCCGCGACGGGGCGATCGCCTACCCAGACCTCGCCCGCGGCGGGGGCTTCGAAGCCGGCGATCACGCGCAGCGCGGTCGTCTTGCCACACCCGCTCGGCCCCAGCAGAGCCATCAGCGTCCCGCTCCGAAGCGTGAGGTCGAACCCGTGCAACGCGACCGCATCGTCGAAGATCTTCGTGACGCCGGCGCAGCGGAGCGCGACGCCTTCCGCGGCTGCGTTCACTCGGCCGGCACCTCGATCTTCTCGACCTCGACCCTGCGAACGAGCACATACAACGGCACCGCACAGATAGCGATAAGGAGCAGTGCCGGAGCTGCAGCCTTCGAGTACAGCCCCGCGGCAGCACCGGTCCAGATGGAAGTGGCCAGCGTGTCGAAGCCGGTAGGTCTGAGCAGCAACGTCGCCGGCAGCTCCTTCATCGAGGTGAGGAACACGAGCGCGGCTCCCGCGAGGGCGCCGCGTGCGATCAACGGGGCGACCACGCTGAGGTAGACGTGCCGCCTCGTCCGTCCGAGAGCACGGCCCGCTTCCTCGACACGCGGCCCCATCTGCATCAGCGCGCCGCGTAGCGGCTCCGTCGCCTGTGGCAGGAACAACACGACGTACGCGATCACCACCAACGGCAGGCTCTGGTACAGCCACGGAGCGAAGTTCGATGCGAAGAACACGAACGCTAGCGCCGCCACGATCCCGGGCAACGCGTAACCCGTGTACGACAGGCGTTCGACACTCCGTGTGAAGCCGCCTTGATGACGCGCCACGAGTCTGGCTATCGGGAACGCGCTGGCGACCGCTGCGAGTGCCGCAGCCGACGCGACCACGAGCGAGCCGACGGCCGGCGCCAGCGTGAGCTCGATGTCCGTGCCGGCTGCGAATCCGCGGATCAGCCAGAAGACGATGACCGCCAGAGGCCCCACCAAAGCGAACAGAGTGACGGATCCACAGAGAACCAGCGACGGCCATGTCCACTTGCCGAGCTCGATCGGCGTCACTCGCCGCGCCGTCCCCGCTCCCGATCGGTAGTAGCGCGCGCGTCCGCGCGCCCGTTGTTCGAGGACCAACACGGCAAGGGCGAGGCCCACCAGCATCAGTGAGAGCAGCGCTGCCGGCGTGCGGTCGAACGCGCCCTTGTACTGGAGATAGATCGCCTGCGTGAACGCCGGGAAACGCATGAGAGACACGGCTCCGAAATCGTGCAACGCGTAGAGCGCGACCAACAAGCCGCCCGCCGCGATCGACGGGCGCAGCGACGGAAGCGTCACGCGCCGGAACGTCGTCCATCGCGTGTGGGCAAGGCTGCGGGACGCGTCCTCGATCGACGGGTCGAGGCCCTTGATGCCTGCCGACACCAACAGGAACACGTACGGATAGGTGAACAGGGTCAGCGCGATGAACGCTCCTGGGAATCCGGTGATGTCGGGCAGACGCTCGACCCCGAGTGGGGCCTCCAGGAGCTGCTGGAGCATGCCGCGGGGGCCGAACGCCGCTATCAACGCGAACGCGCCGACGTAGCTCGGGATCACGAGTGGGAGCGAGACGAGCACGGCCCACGCGCGACGCCCCGGCAGGTCCGTACGCGTCGTCAGCCACGCAAGCGGCACCCCGACCGCTACTGCAGCGATCGTCACCGCGGCCGCGAGGCCGAGCGTGCGTAGCGTCAACCACACGGTTCGCATCCTGAGGATCAGGTCCCAGCTCGACGCGTCCGCCTCGGCTGCGCGCAGAGCCAGGTACGCGAGCGGCGTCACCATGACGGCACACACGGCGAGCGACGCGACCACGAGCCCACGCGAAGCGCGGGCCGGTGGGAGGGATCGGCGTAGGCCTGCGGAAGCTTCCGCGACCAGGCTCATCTAGCCATGATCGACTAGAGCAACCCGACCTCGGCGAGCAGATCCAGGGCCGGTTCCAGCGTTCCCGCAAGGTCCGATAGGTCGATCTCGGGGGATTCGATGTCGTCGAGGGCCACCAGCTCGACCGCTGGCGCGTAGCCGTCGACCACCGGGTACTCCCATGTCTCTTCCGCGAAGTACGTCTGCCCCTGCTCGCCCGTCAGATAGTCGAGAAGTCTCGTCGCCGCGTCCGGATCCTTGCTCGACGTGAGGATCCCGGCCCCCGCCGCGTTCACCAGCGCCCCAGGGTCGCCTCCGGTGAAGAAGTGGTTCTCCACCGGGATCTCCCCGTCTTCCGCCGCGACCTCGTACTTGTAATAGTGGTTGACGAACCCGACCTCGATCTCGCCCGCGGCGACGCCGCGAACGGTGGAACTGTTGTCCTCGTACAGCCGAGGGTCGTTCGCGACCAGCCCCTCGAGGAACTCGCGCGTCGCGTCTTCACCTTCGGTCGCGATCATCCCGGCGACGAACGCCTGGAACGAGCTGTTCGTCGGCGCGAAACCGATCCGTCCTTTCCACTGCGGGTCGGTGAACCCGAGGATCGAGTCCGGTAGGTCCGCCTCCGTCAGTTCGTCGGTGTTGTACGCCGCTACCCTCGCCCTGCCCGAGAGGCCCACCCACGTCCCTTCCGAGGAGCGGAAGCGCTCGTCGACCCGGTCGAGTATCTCTTGGTCGATCTGGGCCAACAGGCCCTCCGCCGCGACCGCCCCGAGAGAGCCGGCGTCCTGCGAGACGAAAACGTCGGCGGGAGACGAGTCGCCTTCTTCCATGATTGTGGCGGCGAGCTCGGCGGAGTCGCCGTATCGGACGTCCAGCGTGATCCCGGTGTCGGTCTCGAACTGCTCGTAGAGCGGGCCGACGAACTCCTCATCGCGCCCGGAGTAGACGGTCAGGGATGCGCCGGCATCATCGTCCGGCTCGGTCGCCCCCGCGGGCGTCGCATCATCGCCGCAGCCGGCCAGCCCGAGGACGAGGGCCGCGGCCGCGGCGGTTCCGATCAGCTTGCGTAGCTTCACGCGCTCTCCTTCATTTGTTCGGTCGACCGAACATCTCCTGTTCGGCGGCCGGAGGTTAGGCCAACCTAACCGGCGCCGTCAAATGCCCGCGCTGCTGGCGCGGGGTCGTTGACCGGACGTCCGCCGCCGGGTACGGTCACGCAGACTTCCCCGTCGGATCCACGGAGCAACGGCGCTCTCTCGGAGCGCCGTTTTTTGTTGCCCGAAGCCGGCGCTTTCGCAGAGCGCCGGTTTTTGTGTCGGAAAGGATTCCATGGGCGTTTACGACCCCGTCAAGGCAGAGCGCGACGCCTGCGGCATCGGCTTCCTCGCCGATGCCCGGGGGCGCCCGTCGCGCGCGATCGTCGACGGCACCCTCGAGGCCCTGATGCGGGTTCGCCACCGCGGCGCGATCGCCGCCGACGCGCTGACGGGCGACGGTGCGGGCGTTCTGCTGCCGCTGCCCCTGGCGCTCATCGGAGCACGCGACGGCGAGCGAGCGGGCCTCGCGATGTGTTTCCTCGATCCGTCCGAGCCGGGCGCAGGGCGGGACGTCGTGGCGACCGCGTGTGCGGCGGAGGGGTTGAGCCTGATTTCGTGGCGGAGTGTCCCGACCGACGAAGCGGCGCTCGGCGAGAAGGCGCGCGCAACGCGGCCGCTGATCGAGCAGGCGATCGTCGTGCGGCCCGAAGGCTCGGACGAGGAAGATGGCGAGCGCAGGGCGTTCCGCGCCCGCAGGCGCGCCGAGAACGCAGCGCGCGCCGCGGGAGTCAGCCTCTACATCGCGTCGTTCTCGTTCCGTACCGTCACCTACAAGGCGCTGTGCGCGGCCGACCAACTCGCGCGTTTCTACCCCGACCTCGCCGACGACCGCTATACGGCGTGGTTCGGGATATTCCACCAGCGCTTCGCTACGAACACCACGCCCACATGGGCCAGAGCACAGCCGTTCCGCTTCCTGGCACACAACGGTGAGATCAACACGGTCCGTGGGAACGTCGCGCTCCTGCGTGCGCGCGAGGGCCACCTGGCGTCCGCCGACCTTGCGCCGGAAGAACTCCTCAGGCCCGTGGTCGACACCCGCAGCTCCGATTCCGGGGTGCTGGACCAGGCGCTCGAGCTGTTGGCGCGCGGGGGCCGGGAGCTGACGCACGCTGCGGCGATGCTCGTGCCTCCGGCGTGGGAGGAGGTGCTCGATACCGACGAGGAGGTGCGTGACTTCTTCCATTTCCACGCGTGTCTCTCCGAGCCATGGGATGGGCCCGCAGGCCTCGTCTTCTCCGACGGGCTGCGTGTCGCGGCTGCACTGGATCGCAACGGCCTCCGCCCGCTGCGCGTTTCGATCTGCGAAGACGGCTTGATCGCGTGCGCGTCGGAGGCGGGGGCGGTGCCCACAAGGGGCCACGGCCGGGCACGCAGGCTGAAGATCGGTCCCGGCGAATCGTTCTGCGTCGACCCGGCGGAGGGCGGCCCCGTCGAAGACCGCGCTATCAAGCAGCGCCTGGCGCGTCGCCGCCCCTACGGCGACTGGCTCGCCGAGCACCTCGTGCACTCGTCCACGGGTGACCCCGCGACCGATCCAGGCGAGCACCTGCTGGCGCGCCAGGTCGCGGCGGGCTACCAGAAGGAAGAGGTCACGGTGGTACTGCGACCGATGGCAACAGAAGGACACGAGCCGACCTCGTCGATGGGCGACGACACCGCGCAGCCGCCGCTCGCGCAATACGCGAGGCCGGTCTTCTCGTTCCTGAAGCAGCGTTTCGCACAGGTCACGAATCCGCCTATCGACCATCTCCGCGAGCGCCACGTGATGTCCATCACGACGCGGATCGGTGCGCGGGGACCGCTGTTGGCGGAGCGACCGTCATCCGCCGCGCTGCGTGAGTACAGGTCTTTCCTGTTGTTCCCCTCCGCGGTCGCTGAGCTCGAGGCAGCAGGGGCGCTGGTGATCGACGCGACCTTCGACGTGCTCGAGGGGCCCGACGGGCTGGAAGCGGCCTGCCGCGCGCTCGAGGAGCAGGCAAGGCAGTCACGTCCGCGCCGCTCGGACGTCGTCATCGTCACCGACCGCAGGATCGGACCCGAACGCGCGGCGATCCCATCCGCCCTTGCCGCGGGGGCGCTTCACCATGGTTACCTGCGCGGCGGGCGACGCTCGCAGGTGAGCATCGTCGTCGACTGCGACGACGCGCGCGAGACCCATCACGTCGCGTGCTTGCTGACGAACGGCGCGGACGCGGTGTGTCCGCGCCTCGCGCTCGGCGCGATAGCCGATCTCGCCTCCCGCGGACGACTCGGCGGCGAGGTTCCTAACGAAACGGCCCAGCAGAATTACTTCAGCGCGATCGAGGACGGTCTTCTGAAGGTCATGTCGAAGATGGGCATATCCACTCTCGACTCCTACCGGGGAGCCCAGATCATCGAGGCGATGGGGATCGGGCGCGACGTGATCGACCTGTGCTTCCCCGGCGTGCAGTCGTTGCTCGGGGGTCTGTCGTTCGTCGAGCTCGGCGCGGACGTCCTGCTCCGTCACGCGCGCGGCTTCGAAGAGAACGCCGCCCTTGCCAACACCGGCTACATCAAGTTCAAGAAGGGCGGCGAGTACCACGCCTTCAACCCGGACGTGCTGGATGCGCTGCACGAAGCGGCCGGGCTCAACGAACCGACCGACGAGATGAAGGCGGCTCACGAGCTGCAGCGCGCCGCCAAGGGCGACGACGGCTCCTACCGACGCTTCGCGCGTTTGGTCAACGAGCGACCTCCGACCGAACCACGTGACCTCCTGGACCTCGCCGGCGCCGGGAAGCCGTTGCCGCTCGAAGAGGTGGAAGACGCGGTCTCGATCGCGCGCCGGTTCTCGACCGGTGCGATGTCACACGGCGCGCTTTCCGCGGAAGCCCACGAGACGCTGTCGATCGCGTTGAACAGGATCGGGGGGATGGCCAACACCGGCGAAGGTGGCGAGGCGCCGGAGCGCTACCGGGACGAGCGGAACTCCGGGATAAAGCAGATCGCGTCCGGGCGCTTCGGGGTGACCCCCGAGTACCTAGGGTTCGCGAAAGAGCTCCAGATAAAGATGGCGCAGGGGTCGAAGCCGGGCGAGGGCGGGCAGATCCCCGGGGTCAAAGTCACCGAGGAGATCGCACGGTTGCGTCACACGGTCCCGGGTGTCGCGTTGATCTCGCCCCCGCCCCACCACGACATCTACTCCATCGAAGACCTCGCGCAGCTCATCTTCGACCTCAAACAGGCGAACGATAGGGCCGCGGTGTCGGTGAAGCTAGTGTCGTCGGAGGGGGTCGGGACGATCGCGGCCGGTGTCGTGAAGGGTCTAGCAGACATCGTTCACATCTCCGGCGGTGACGGAGGCACCGGGGCAAGCCCGCTGTCTTCGATCAAGAACGCGGGCATGCCGTGGGAGCTCGGTCTCGCGGAGGCGCAGGCGTCTCTCGTCGAGAACGGACTACGCGGCCGCGCTCGCCTGCGCGTCGACGGCGGGTTCAAGACCGGGCGCGACGTCGTCATCGCGGCGTTATTGGGTGCGGACGAGTTCTCGTTCGGCACGGCCGTCCTCGTAGCCGAGGGGTGCATCCTGGTACGTACCTGCCACCGCAACACGTGTCCGGTCGGGATCGCGAGTCAGGATCCGGCGCTGCGTGCGAAGTTCGCCGGGACGCCCGAGATGGTGGCTCGCTACCTGATGTTGGTGGCAGAGGAGGCGCGGTCGCTGCTCGCGTCGCTCGGTCTGCGCTCGATCGAAGACGCGGTCGGCCGCAGTGACCTGTTGCGGAAGAAGATCACCGGTGACGTGCGCGCTGACTCACTGGATGTCGAGGCGCTCAAGGTCGACCCGGGAACGAACGAGCGACGCTTCACCGGGTCGCTGGCGATCCAGAAGCCGCGTTCGGCGCTGGGCGACCGCTTGTATTCCGATGGGCTTCCCGCGCTGCGCGACGGAACCGAACTCGACCTGACGTATCCGATCACCACGGCCGATCGCACCGTAGGAGCGCGCCTCGGCTGTGCGGTCGGATTCGAGCTCGGCCTCGCGCGTCCGCCGGGAAAGCTGCGAGCGCGGTTCGAAGGCGAGGCCGGACAGTCCTTCGGCGCGTTTCTATCGGAAGGTATCGAACTGACGCTGCTCGGCGAGGCGAACGACTACGTGTGCAAGGGCATGGGCGGGGGGCGCGTCGCTATCTCTCCCCCGGCCAACGATGCCGGCGATCCCTATCTGGTGGGGAACACGACCCTGTACGGCGCCACCGGCGGGCAGCTCTACATCGCAGGACGGGCGGGCGAGCGTTTCGCGGTGCGCAACTCCGGGGCCGTCGCGGTGGTCGAGGGAACCGGCGACCACACGTGCGAGTACATGACCGCGGGCGCGGTCGTCGTCCTGGGACCGACCGGGCGGAACTTCGGCGCCGGGATGAGCGGCGGCGAAGGGTACGTCTACGACCCCGACTCGGAGCTGGACGCGAATCTCAACCCCCAGCTGGTCGGGCGCTACGTACCGACGGAGGGGCAACTGGAGTCGCTGCGCCGCATCATCGCGCGCCACGTCGATGCAACCGCGTCGACTACAGGACGAGCCATCCTCGATGGGTGGGCGGATCGCGCGGCGCATTTCACGAGGGTTGCGCCCGTGGCCGAGGTCGCGCGTCTCGAAGCCCTGTTCGAGGGGACCGCGGTCTCTTCGGTCTAGCTCGTTAGCTCCCGTGCGCGGCTGAAGACCGCATCGAGCATGGGTTCGGTGAGTCTGCCGGTGAAAGTGTTCTGCTGGCTCGGGTGGAAGCTTCCGAGCAACACGTAGTCGGCCACCGCTGTCTCCGCGAGGTGCCCGAAGCGCGGCTTCGGCCGCGGTGTCGGCACGTTCATAGCTGCGAGAGCTCGCAACGCTCCGTCCCACGCGAAGCTGCCGAGGGCGACCAGGACGCGGGCGTCCCGTAGGAGCTGCATCTCACGAACGAGATAAGGAAGACACCGGTCGCGCTCGTCCACGGAGGGCTTGTTCGCCGGCGGTGCGCACTTGACGACGGCGGAGATGTAGGCGCCGTAGAGCGTCAGGCCGTCTTCGGCGTGTGTCGACGTCGGCTGGTTCGCCCACTCGGTCCGGTAGAGCGACGAGAAGAGCCAGTCGCCGGAGCGATCGCCGGTGAAGACGCGGCCGGTCCGGTTGCCCCCATGGGCTGCGGGAGCCAGCCCTACGACCAGCATGCGGGCGGCGGGATCGCCGAAGCCGGGCACGGGACGGCCCCAGTACGTCTCCGCGGCGAAGGCGGCGCGTCTCTCGGTCGCGACCCGCTCCCGCCACTCCACCAGACGAGGGCACGCGCGGCAGCCGGTGATGAACCCATTCAGAGACACCAGATCCGCCGGGCCTTCTACGCCACCTTCCACCGGCGTAGTATGGGGCGAGAAAAGCGGGCGAGCAGGCAGGAATCGGGCACTCTCCGCAGAAAGTCAACAACACACCGTAGTTATCGAGACCTGGAGGGGACATGCACCACAAGGGCATCGTAGGGATCACGCTCGCGACCAGCGTCTTGCTGGCATCACTCCTGACCTCCACCGGGTCTGCCTCGGTGACGACGCTCCTGCCCTCGCTCACGCCCGCGCTGCTCCTGGACATCGCGCAGGTCGACGCACCTCCTGCCGGCGTAGGGCTGCAGGTGCACGCGGACTTCCCGAAGCGCTCTCCCTTGCTCCTCGACGGCCTCACGATCCACTCCTTCACCGCCGACCTGACGCCCCAAGGCGGCGTCATCGTGCGCAACGCCGTCACCAGTGACAACACCGGGCCCGACGGCGTCGGCGAGTGCGACGACCCCACGTTCGTGCCTACCGGCGTGAAGTGGGCAGCCGGGACGATGCCGATCGGCTGGAAGCTGAACCTCGGTTCGACGCCGCAAGAGCTCGACCGGCCGAGGACCACTCTCACCATGCGAAGCGCTCACCGCATCTGGCCTCGCGCAGAATCACGTTGCAACGGTGCCGACAAGATCAGCTTCTCCTACGACTACCTCGGCCGCACGGAGAGGGAGGCGAAGTACGACAAGCACAACGTCGTCGACTTCGGCAAGCTCGGACAAGGCGCGTTGGCCGTCAACTACACGTGGTACGTGGGCCGCGAGATCGTCGAGGTCGACCTTCGCCTGAACAAGGGCGACTACAAGTGGACGAACATCGGTGAGCGCTACCGCTACGACGTAAGGAACGTGGTCGCCCACGAACTGGGTCACCAATTCGGCCTGGACGACCTCGGCAACCCGCACGCGGGCCTCACGATGTATGCCGTGATCGGCAAGGGTGAGATCAACAAGGCCAGCCTCGGACGCGGCGACCTGAAGGGCGCCTCGGCGCTCTCTCCTTAGTCCGTCGGCTCCACCCGGACCCCTACGAGGTCCAAACGCGTCTTCAACGCGGCGAGCGCGAACGTTTCGAGATCGGCGCGTCCGTCGGTGAACGAGCCGTATCCGTCGCTGCCTTCGGGCTCGAGTGCGCTCAGCGTGACCGGGACGACCCGCCGGACGACGGTGGCGATCATCGGGTCGAACCGCACGTCGTCTTCGACCATGTCGGACAGGAACTTCAAGCCGAAAGCGACGTGGCGCGCCTCGTCGCGCGCGATCGCCGTCAAGCCCTGACGCAGACCGACCAACAGGGAGTTCTCGGCCGCGTACGCGAGCAGGAAGCGCTGGGAGGTGAGCCCGAGCATCCCTTGGATCATCAGGTGGCACAGCACGACGCCGTCCACCAGCGCGTCCCGATCGTCCGGCTCGGCTCTGATCCGTTCGGCCACCTCCGGCAACATCTCTAGAACCAAGGTCGACGCACCACGGTTCAGCCGCCGCTTCTGACCCTCGAGCCGCGCTGTCATGTCGCCGTCTACGTCCTCGACGACACCCGCGTAGAAGCGGTCGAAGAACACCATGTGACGCGCCTGGTCCACCAGCTGAGTCGTCAGGAAGACCTGTTGCTCTTCACTCGGCGCGGCATCGACGAACGGGACGAGCGCGCTCGCCAGCTGGTCCTTCGCGACAGACAACGACGACAGCGCCGACACTAACGACCGTTTTAGCTCCGGCGAGAGCCGTTCGACCCACTCCGTCCGGTCGTCGCTGAAGTCGATAGAGCCCGCTTCCCACTGCTGGCACTCCCACCGGTAGTAGAGGTCCCGGTAGTCCCGCACGGGATGATCGATGACCGCCAGGACGTCATCGATAGCGATGTCTCCCAGCTGCTTCAGCTCCGCGTACTCGGCAGCCGCGATTCCGTCGACGCGCATCACAGGACGTGCTCGAGGAACGACTTCGTCCGTTCCTGCTCGGGATTCTCGAAGACCTCTCTGGGAACGCCGTCTTCGACGATGCGACCGTCGTCCATCACGAGAAGCCGCGACCCCACCTCGCGCGCGAAGCCCATCTCGTGGGTTACGACGACCATCGTCATGCCTTCGTCGGCGAGGTGTTTCATCGTGTCCAGGACCTCTTTCACCAGCTCGGGATCGAGAGCCGAAGTCACCTCGTCGAACAGCATCAGCTTCGGGCGCATCGCCAGAGCGCGCGCGATCGCCACCCGTTGTTGCTGCCCGCCAGACAGCTGCCCCGGATACGCATCGTCTTTGTGCTCCAACCCCACGTGCTTCAGCTCTTGTTGCGCGCGTTCGACGGATTCGGCCTCGGACAACTTCAACACCTTGCGGAGTGCCAGTGTGATGTTGCCGAGGACCGTCTTGTGCGGGAACAGGTTGAACTGCTGGAACACGATGCCGATCTCGGTGCGGACCCGGTTCACGTCGGCGCGAATGTCGGTGATCTCCACGCCGTCGAAGATCACGCGTCCTTCGGTCGGCTCCTCCAGCAGGTTGATCGTCCTCAGCAGGGTCGACTTGCCCGAGCCTGACGGGCCGATCAGCACGACTACCCCGCCCGCATCGATATCGAGGTCTATGCCCTTGAGCACGTGCAGCTCGCCGAAACGCTTGTGGATGTTCTCGAGACAGACGAGCGACCGTTGCTCCGTCACGCGGCCACTCCGACCAGGCCGCTCCGCAATCGGTTCTCCAGGTACGTCACCAGCCTGATCATCGGCAAGGTCACGACCAGATACAGCGCTGCTGCGGCCATGAACGGCGTCGAGTTGAACGTCTCCGCGAACGCGTCACGACCGACCGCCAGCAGCTCGCGCTGCTGGAACGTCAAGCCGATGACGAATACGAGCGACGTGTCCTTGATCAGGATGACGAACTCGTTCGTAAGCGGCGGGATGACGCGGCGGATCGCTTGCGGCAGGACGACGTAGCGCATCGCCTTGCCGTACGACATCCCCAGCGAGCGGGCCGCCTCCATCTGACCTCGCTCGAGGGACTGGATCCCCGCACGGAAG
Organism: Actinomycetota bacterium; assembly: GCA_035550975.1. Taxonomy (GTDB): domain Bacteria; phylum Actinomycetota; class CADDZG01; order CADDZG01; family WHSQ01; genus DASZOC01. The sequence goes on from DASZOC010000013.1 coordinate 50,408, forward strand.
ACCTCTGCCGTATATGCCCCGGCATTGAGCCCGAGGATGACGATCACGACGATGGAACCCGTGATGTCCAGACCCAGTCCGAGGACGATCCCGAAGTACCCGACCATGATCTGCACGAGCAAAGGCGTGCCTCGGAAGAGGTTGATGTAGGCGCGGGCGGGCGCACGCACGACCCTGCGGCTCGACAGGATCAACAGGGAGAAGATCAACCCCAGGACGATCCCGACCGCCTCGCCCCCCGCGGCGAGGATCACCGTGTTCTTCGCACCGGTGACGAACTGGTTGCGGAACTCCGACAGGACCTCGAAGCTGAAGAACTGGCGGACGAAGATCGGGAACTTCTCGCCGGTGCGGAACACGAGGAATGCGAGCGAGAACAGGATCGCCTGGACGCCGAGCGCGGCGCCCGAGATCGTCGCCTCACGAGCGGCCTTCGTCGGCGCCCTCTTGTAGAGCACGAACCCGGACAGCGCGGCCGCGCCCAGCGCGATCGAGGTCCACAGGATCGCGCCCTGCGTCTGGCTGACCGCGGTCTCGACCAGCTCCGTCGACGGCGTCAGCCCCTCCGACCACAGGAACGCCAGCGTCCCGACGAGCCCGATAGCGAGCGCCACCGCGCCGAGAGCGGCGATGCCGAGCGACAGCGCGGTCTGCTCGGCGAACCACTTGTTCAGGCGGTCCGTCCTGCTCCGCACGGCTCTCCCCTCTAGAACGTCACAGGCCCGCCGGGTGGCAGGCCTGTGGATCGATCGACGTGGTGCCGGACGCTAGCCGGCAGCGACGTTGCCACCCGGAGGAAGGTCCGGGTACCTGGAGTAGATCTCTTCGTAGGTCCCATCCTCGATCATGTCCGCGAGAGCCTGGTTGATCGCCTCGAGCAACGGCTCGTTCGAAGGGTCGACCGCGATGCCGTAGGCCTCTCCCGTCTCCAGCGTCTGCACGAGCTCGAGCCCCGGGCGCTCGGCGATCTCTGCGATCGCGGTGGGCTCGTCGTTGATCACGGCGTCCACCTGGCCCGCTTCGAGCGCGGTGTAGCCGTCGGGGCCCTCGGGGAACGAGCGGATCTGGACGCCCTCCGGAACGTTCTCCTGCGCGTACTTCTTGCCGGTGGTGCCGTTCTGGACACCGACGACGTCACCCTCCCCGAGGTCCTCGATCGACTTGATGTCGCTGCGCTCGTTCGTGTTCACCGTCAATGATTGCTGCGCGTTGTAGTAGGGGTCGGAGAAGTTGACCTCTTTCTCACGCTCGGGCGTGATCGTCGAAGCCGCGATGACGACGTCGAACGCGCCACCGGCGAGCTGCGAGAAGATCGTGTCGAACGACGTGTCCTTGATGTCGTCGTCGGTGACCTCCAGACCGAGGCGCGTGCCGACCTCTTTGATGATGTCGATGTCGAAACCGGTCAGCTTCCCGCCCTTGCGGAACTCGAACGGCGGATAAGGGATGTCGGACCCGACCGTCAGCCGGCCCTCGTTCTTGGTCGTGAACTCGCCGGCGCCCGGATCGGCCGCTCCCGTCGCATCGCCGGCCGAAGGCTCCTCGACCTCGTCATCCGGGTCACCGCACGCACCCGTGAACAGCGCGAACACGGCGAGCAGCGCGATCAACAGGACGAGCGCCTTGTTGCGACCGATCATCTGGTCCTCCTTATTCCTCGCCCAGGTACGCCTTGCGCACCTGGTCGTTGCCGAGAAGCGCCTTCGCATCGTCTTCGATGACGATCTCTCCCGATTCGATCACGTAACCGCGGTTAGCGGCCTGGAGAGCCATGGCCGCGTTCTGCTCGATCAGCAGGACGGGGATCCCCTCTGCGTTGACCGACTCGATCACCTGGAAGACGCGCTCGACGATCTGGGGAGCGAGTCCCATGGATGGTTCATCGAGCATGAGCAGCTTCGGCTTCGACATGAGAGCGCGGCCGATCGCGAGCATCTGCTGCTCGCCACCCGACAGCGTCCCGCCCGCCTGCCTGAGACGTTCCTTCAAGACCGGGAACAGCTCGTAGATGTGGTCCAGCTCGTCCGCGAGGTCTTGCCGCGACGCATCCCTCCGCTGGAAGGCGCCCATAGTCAGGTTCTCGCGGACGCTCATGTTCGGGAAGATGTGACGGCCCTCGGGGACGTGGACGATGCCTTTCATGACGATCTCGTCGCTCCGCAGATGCGTGAGGTCTTCACCGCGGAACTTGATCGACCCCTGTGCCGGGCCGTGCACCATCGAGATCGCTCGCAGCGTCGTCGTCTTGCCCGCTCCGTTACCACCGATGAGCGTCACGATCTCGCCCTCGTTGACGGTCAGGTTCAAGCCACGTACGGCCTCGATCACGCCATACCGGATGCTGACGTCGTTCAGCTCGAGAAGTGCGGTCATGTCTAAGCTCCCTCTTGCGCTTGACCCGCGTTGCCGCCGGCGCCGGCGCCCAGGTACGCCTCGATGACCTTCGGGTCCTTCTGGACGTCGGCGGGTTCGCCCGACGCGATCAGCTCGCCGTGGTCGAGCACCGCAACCCGGTCGGACAGACCCATGACGACCTTCATATCGTGCTCGATCAGGAGCACGGTCGTCCCGCCGTCGCGGATCTTGCGGACCAGGTCGCGCAGCGCGTTCTTCTCGACGGGGTTCATGCCCGCGGCTGGCTCGTCGAGGAGCAAGAGCTTCGGCTTCGTCGCGAGCGCCCGCGCGATCTCCAGCCTCCGCTGGTCTCCGTAAGACAGGTTCTTGCCGAGGTCGTTCGCGTACCGGACGATGCCGCAGTAGTCCAGCAGCTCCAACGACTGCGCCTCGCCGTCGGCTTCCTCTTGCTTGTAGCGAGGAGAGTGGAACAGCGCTCCTGGAACCGAGGTGCGATGGCGCGCGTCGGCTCCGACCATCACGTTCTCCAGCGCAGTCATGTTCGGGAACAGCCGGATCTGCTGGAACGTCCGGCAGATGCCGAGCTCGACGATCTGGTCGGGGCGCTTCCCCGTGATCGGGGTTCCGTCGAAGCTGACCGAACCGCTTGTCGGCGTGTAGACACCGGTCACGCAGTTGAACAGCGTCGTCTTGCCCGCGCCGTTCGGGCCGATAAGGCCGAAGATCTCGCCTTCGTCGATCTCGATGTTGACGTTCGAGAGGGCGCGTAGACCTCCGAACTCCATCGTCACCGAGTCGATCTTGATGACAGACATCAGTGGGTGTGGTCCTCTCCGGCAGGCCGGTCGTCTATTACCTCGTCGATGGTCGTGGTGTCGCTGGTGCTGTGATCGCTGGTAGTGGGTTCGTCCGCCGTGCCGCTGACGGCGTCACTGAGACCGGCCTCACTCAGCTCCGTCCGCCGGCGCCGGGCCGCGAGGAGACCGCCCGGCCTGTAGATCATGACGACGATGAGGGCGAGCCCGAAGATCGCGATACGCCCGGTCTCGGGGTCGAACCCGAAGATCTTCTGCTGATCGGAGAGCTGGCGGACGACCTCCGGCAACGTCGTGATGAGCACGGCTCCGAGAACCGCCCCCGAGATGCTTCCCAGCCCACCGATGACTACCGCGCACAGCACAAGGATCGACTGCAGCAGCGGGAACGAGTTGGGAGCGATATAGGAGATATTCACCGCATAGATCCACCCGGCGACGCCCGAGGTAGAGGCGCCGATGACGAACGCCCACAGCTTCATCTTCACGACCGGGACGCCCATGGCCGCGGCCGCCACCTCGTCTTCTCTGATCGCGGTCCAGTAGCGGCCGACCCGCGAGTGATCGAGACGCTTGATCATGATGACGGCGCCGAGGATCGCCGGTATCAACAGGAACCACCAGTAGTACTCGTTGTCGAGACCGAACTCGAAGTTCAGCCCGAAGAGGTTGAACTCGGGACTGGGGATCGCGGCGATCCCGCGCGACGCATTCACGATGGCGAGGTTCGACGCTGCTTGGCGCACGATCTCGTGGAAACCGAGCGTGACGATCGCGAGGTAGTCGCCGCGTAGCCGCAGGGTCGGCGCACCGATCAACAGACCGGCCGCCATGGACACGATGACCGCGAACGGCAGTGCGGCCCACGTCGGCCATACGACGATGTGGAACTGCTCCGGGCTTCCCGAGTCGGTCATGAGCGCCGTCGTATAGGCGCCGAGCATGAAGAACGCGACGTAACCGAGGTCGAGCAGGCCGGCGAGGCCGACGACGACGCTGAGGCCGAGGGTCAGCAGGATCCAGTAGCCGGTGATGAACAGGATGTTGATGCCGAAGCTGCCGTTGAGGACGGGGATGATGTCCTTGTCCATCAGGATCGGCAGCGACGCCATCACGATGATCGCGACGAGGTAACGCAGCAGCCCCATGCGCTGCCATCCGCGGTACGGCACGTTCATCGCCTTGAGCGCTCCCTCCGGAAGCGCCTTGGCGAGGCGCGGAGCGCTCTCGTTCAGGAAATCGGTAAACGTCCTGTTGTTCGCAGTCACCTAACCACCGATCTTCTCGCCGAGGAGTCCCGTGGGACGCAGGATCAGCACGAGGACCAGCACGCTGAACGCGATCGGGTTCTTCCACTCCGCGTCGATGCAGACGACACTCATGTTTTCGATGAGGCCGAGCAGCAAGCCACCGATCATGGCACCACGGATGTTCCCGATACCGCCGAGCACGGCCGCCGTGAACGCCTTGAGCCCCGGGATGAAGCCCATGTTCCACACGACGAAACCGAACTGCATCGCGTAGAGCGAACCCGCAACGCCGCCGAAGAATCCACCGATCAGGAACGTCGTGAGGATCACGCGGTCGACGTTGACACCCATCAGCTGCGCGGCGACGACGTCCTCCGACAGCGCGCGGATGCTCCGTCCCGTCCTGGTCTGGTTGATGATCCGGTCCAGGATGATCAGACAGAGGATGGCGACGACGACCGTCAGGAACTTGACATTCGTAACGGTCGAGTCGAACAGGACAAACGCTCTCTCCGTCGCCATGAACTTCGGGAAACCGCGCTTGCCGGCGCCCAGCAGGAAGTCCTGCTGGAGGAGGTATGTGACGAAGAAAGACGCACCGATCGCGCTGATGAGGAACGCGAGCCGGGCAGCGCCGCGCTTGCGGAGCGGACGGTATGCGAAGCGCTCCAGCAGCGCGGCTCCGCCCGCCGATACGAGTCCGCCGATCAGAAGTGCCAACAGCACGACGAGCACGAGCGCGACGCCACCCAAGTTTTCGGTGAGGCCGAGCCACTGACCGACGATATAGAAGACACCCACCGCGCCGACCGCGAACACAGCATCGTGTGCGAAGTTGATGAGCTTCAAGACGCCGTACACCATGGTGTAACCGAGGGCGATCAGCGCATAGATGAAACCGAGGATTAGGCCGGTGACGAACGTCGGGCCCAAAAGTCCGGCGTTGCAGTCCAAATCCGTCTCCCCCGGAGGCTCGTCCAGCTGTGCTTAGCCGCAGTTGCAGGTCGGGACTATAAAGCCCCCCGCAAGGCCCGGGACCTTACCCGTCGATCAGGTCGGAAGCGGGGCCGAGGGCCCTGAAGTCGCCGTGCTTCTGGCTCCACTCGTAGATCCAGATGCCCTCCGGCCCGATCTCGACCTGGCCGTCGCGATCGAACGAATAGGTCTTGGTGACGCCCTCGTAACCGTCGACCTGTGACAGGAACCGAAGTACCCGACGCCGGACGTCCTCGATCGCCGCCTCTTTGTCGACACCCTTCAGTGCCTCGATGATCAATCTCGTCGCGTCGTAAGCATCCGCGGCGAACGTTCCCGGCGGGCGGTCGTAGGTCGCTTGTATGCCCTCGACGAAGCTCGACGCAGCGGGTATCTGAGCCGGGTCCGCGCACGGGCACGTGACCTGCGCGCCTTCAGCCGCCTCTTCGCCGGCGAGCTCGCCGAAGCTCGGGTCCTTCGCGCCGTCGTCGGAGATGAACGGGGCCTTCACCCCCGCGTCTCGCAGCTGCCTGAGCAGCGGCGCGGCCTGCGTGCTGTAGCCGCCGTAGAAGATCACCTGCGGGTTCGCCTGCGCGACCTCCGCCACGACGGCCGAGTAATCCGTCTCGCCCGGATCGATCACATAGGGGCCGGTCGCGACGTCGCCGAGGCCTTCCTGGACCGCCTCGGCGAGACCCTTGGAGTAGTCCTGGTTGTCGTGCACGACCGCGACCTTGTTCGGACCGAGCGAAGCGATATAGCGCGCCGCGACCTCGCCCTGGATCGCATCGTCGGCGACCGCCCGGAAGAACGTGGTGAACGCTTGGTCGTCGATCGTCGCTCCGGTTGCCGAAGGCGTGATGAACACGATGTCGGCCTGGCTGAAGATGCGGCCGGTCGCAAGGGTCTCGCCGGAGAAGTAGGGGCCGACGACCGCGACCAGGCGGTCGTCCTCGACCAGCGCTCTCGCCAGCACGGCCGCCTGGTTCGAGTCTCCCTGGCTGTCTTCGGCCCGCAGCTCGACGTCACACGGGAGGTCGCTGCCGAGGTTGTGCTCGTCGATCGCGTACTCGATCCCCTGGAAGATCGGCCGCCCGATCGACGCGTAGTCGCCCGACAGCGCGCCGAGGGTTCCGATGACCCACTTGCACGACCTCGCGGTCTTGCGCGGAGGCGGATCGTCGCTGCCGCACGCCGCCGCGCCCAGCATGACGACGACGGCCGACAGAGCAAGCTTGCGGGTCAGCACCGCCGCACCATAAAAGAAGAGGGGGCCCTCACGGGCCCCCTCTGTGACTGACTTTCTTGTGTCTGTCGAGCTAGAGCTAGATCAGCTCCTCCGCAGGACCGACGGAGACGAAGTTGCCTTCGGCCTGGTCCCACTTGTAGATCCAGATGTCACCCGGGCCACCCTCGAATTCACCGTCTTCGTTCCAGGAGTAGCTCTTCGCGACACCCTCGATGCCGTCGGCCTGGTCGAAGTAATCGACCACGTGGGCACGAACTTCGTCGGTGTCCTCGGGGTCACCCTCGTATGTTCCGAGCGCCTCGATCACGATGTTCGTGACGTCGTACATGTCCGCTGCGAACGTGCCGGGAGCGTTCTCGCCGTACTCGGCGCGCATGCCCTCGACAAACTCGGTCGCGGCCTCGATCTTGAGCGGGTCGACGCAGGGACAGCTGGCGAAGGCGTTCGCGGAGCCCTTCTTACCTGCGAGCTCGCCGAAGGTCGGGTCCTTGGCACCGTCGTCGGTCATGAACGGAACCGTGACGCCTGCCTCTGCAAGCTGCTTCGCGAGCGGACCGGCCTCCGGCGTGTAGCCGCCGTAGAAGATGAAGTCCGGGCTCGCGTTGACAACCTCACTCACGACGGCCGAGTAGTCCGGCTCGCCGGGCGTGATGATGAACGGACCAACGGCAAGGTCACCGAGGCCCTTCTGCACCTCGTCGGCGAGGCCCTTCGAGTAGTCCTGGTTGTCGTGGATGATCGCGACCTTCTTGACACCCTGAGCAGCGATGTACTGAGCCGCCACCTCGCCCTGGATGTTGTCGGGCGCAACCGCACGGAACCACGTCTCGAAGCCCTGCTCGTCGATCGTCGCGTTCGTACCGGTCCCCGAGATCAGGACGCCGGCCTGGCTGAAGATCTTGCCCGTGCCGAGCGTCTCACCCGAGAAGTAGGGGCAGATGCAGGCGACGAGCTTCTCGTTGTCTACGAGACTACGAGCCAGCGGAGTGGCTTGGGTCGGGTCACCCTGGCTGTCTTCGGTCTGCACCGACAGCTCGCACTGGAGATCCGCGTTCTCGTTCGCCTGGTCGACCGCGTACTCGACACCATCGGCGATCGGCTGTCCGACGGACGCATAGTCACCGGACAGCGCACCCATCGTCCCGATGACCCACTCGCAGTCTTTCGGCTCGTCGTCACCGGCAACATCCGTGTCGCCGCCGTCGTCACCACACGCGGCACCGACCAGCGCAAACACGCTGAGCAGGGCCACGAGGAAGAACCATTTGCTTCTCTTCATCCACTCCCCCTTCTAGACAACCTTCCTGACCTGTTGCCCGGCCGCGCTTGGGTGGCGCCCCGGAACCTACGCATATTACGCAAGTCCTTACGACATGTGTAGTACCTACTTAGGAAAGTATTTCCTGGGCCACGTCCCGCATGGACCGGCGCTCGTCCATGGCCCTCTTCTGGAGGTGGCGGAATGCCTCCGCCTCGGTCATGCCCCCCGAGTCCATCAGGCGGCCCTTGGCCCGGTCGATCACCTTGCGGGCCTCGAGCTGGTCGGTCTTGTCGGTGACCTCGGCCCTCACCGCCGCCAGCTCGGCGTGGCGGGCGATCGCGACGTCTATCGCAGGCATCAGATCGGACTTCTGGAACGGCTTGACGAGGTAGGCCATGGCGCCCGCGTCGGCGGCTCGCTGCACCAGGTCGCGTTGGGAGAACGCGGTCAGGATCAGAACCGCCCCGAGACCTTCGTCGACGATGCGTTCGGCCGCCGTCAACCCGTCCATGCCGGGCATCTTGATGTCCATCACGACGAGGTCGGGCCGGTGCTCTCGGGCCAGACGGAGGGCCGCATCGCCATCGGCCGCCTCGGCGACGACGTCGATCCCCTCTTCCTCGAGCATCTCCTTGAGGTCGAGCCGGATGATCGCCTCGTCTTCCGCGATCAGGACCCGGGGGCGCTGCGCGGGAGCAGAGCTCGTCAACGCGCGATCAGACGGCGGTGCCGCTACCGAGCATGCGATCCAGGAGCCGGTCCTGCTCGCGCTGGAGCTCGGCGATCTCGCGGTTGACCTCGTCGCGGTGGCGCAACATCCGGTCGTAGTCATCGCGTGCGACGCGGTACTCGCGATCGGCGATCGGCGTCTCGGCCACGAGCATCCGCGTCTTCGTCTCTTCGACGACGTCCATCTGGAACAGGATCTGCTCCTCGACGATGCGCAGGTCGTTGCGCGCCTTGTTCAGGCGATCGCCGATCTCCGCGAGGCTCCGTTCGATGTTCATGGGGGCCGAGAAGTATAGGTCCGGGCGTGGCGCAGAGCGAGGGGAGCCAAGCCAGCTGGGTATCCTGGGAGGGTCGCCGGGATGGAGGAACGGGAGACTCGGCACCCTCAAAAGGTGCTGTCCGAAAGGGCGTGTGGGTTCGAATCCCACTCCCGGCACTATTTTTTTGGGCCTATGAACCGATCGACCTTCTCGACATCGGGTCGCCGAGAAACCGTGAGCGTTTTCCAAAACGGCTGCGTCCAGTGCACCCCGACGAGCTTGCACGCCCACGTGAATACCTCCTGGATGTCCTTCGAGTAATTCGCGAACTGGTACCGCGGGTAACTCTTACCTTTCACCCAGTTGAGGTCTCTAGACCCGTCGGAATGGATCAATCCGCGCAGCAACCTCTCGGGATGACGTTCAACAACACGCTTCTGCCACGTCACAAGGCTCACATCACGGTCGTGCTTCATGCCTGGACCGTGCTGGGGGAAAAGACATGGCCAGTGGTTCCAGTAGGCACTGATCTCAGTGCAGCCGATCTTCTGCTGCCATCCGATGGGCCCGTCCCTGATGCACCGCAACGCCGCGGCACACTCTTGGATGATGAGTGGGTACTTGTCGTCGAGAAAGATGCGGAGCCGGAAGGTGCGGCCCATCCTGACGATGTAGCCGTCGCCAAGGTAAAGGCCGAGTAGATAAGCGTAGGTTCCACGGTCCGTGAGTCGCCCGCCATGAGTTGGACATCCCTCGGCGTGAATAGACTTTTTAGGCCGCCTCTGACTCTTGCCCACGCGCCAGTCGCGGACCGTTCGACGCGGGATGCCGGTCATGCGGGAGATCTGGCAGTCGTTTAGGCCCCACCTCACCCAGCGCATCGCTTCTTCGTATTCCGCGCGCGAATGCATGACTCACCTCCAGGCGCGGACCGACGAAAGCTGAACTCAAACTAGCGATCGGGTGAGACAGAAAACAGGACGGAAGTGATGGATTCAAAATCCATTGCCCGCAAGGGCGTGCGGGTTCAAATCCCGCCTCCGGCACGCGAGTGGATCGTTAGGTTCGGTATGCGAGCGCGTAGCTCCAGTGGAACGAAGTTCCGGTCCACCGACCGATCGGGCCCCCGGAACGGCCGGGAAAGGCAAAGGCCCGGCGTTTGGGCCGGGCCTTTTGGAGTTGTTGAGGTGGGTCGGGCTAGGGACGCGGTCTGCGGCCTTTCTGGATCCGTACCTGTCTCATCGAACCCTCCCCGGTCGGGCCTCTGTGACCCGTTCACTGTTACATCTATCGACCAGTTTCCTCGGATTTAGTAGCGCGGCGACATAGTTATCGGGAGTCATTTAGCGGCCCCTCAAGAGTGGCCACGAACGTAGTCACAACGGGCACTCTGTGACTATCGCAACGGCCCTCGCACCACACCGCGTCTCTACTCTCTAGGGCCTTAAACGCCCTGGAGCCTGAGAGGTTGCTCAACCGGCGTCGACAGCGCCCCGGACGGCCGCGACGAAATCACCAGCAGCTGCGGGCCCTTGTTCGAGGAGAAGCTGCACGATTGCGCTCCCGATCACGACGCCGTCCGCGTAGCTCGTGGCCTCGGCCGCCTGCTCGGGCGTCGACACCCCGATGCCGACGAGGACCGGGAGGTCGGTCGCGGCGCGGCATCGGTCGACGACCCGGCGCGCCCTTTCCGACAGCGCCTCTCTCGTTCCCGTGACCCCAAGGGTGGACACCGCGTAGACGAAGCCGGTGCAGCTGGAAACGATGCGTTCGACCCGCTGCGGTGAAGATGTCGGCGCAACGAGAGCGACCCACGCGAGGTCGTGAGCTCGGGCGCACGACCTCAAGCCGCCGGATTCTTCGAGCGGCAGGTCCGGGACGATCAGCCCTCGGAACCCGGCCGCGGACGCGCGCGAGCAGAACGTGTCTTCGCCGATGCGGTGGATCGGGTTGTAATAGGTCATCACGACGCGCGGTCGACGCGCGGCCGTCTCGGACGTCAGATCCATGACCTCGTGCGGCCCCAGTCCCGCCTGGATCACGCGCTCCCCCGCGGCTGCGATCACAGGGCCGTCCATCAACGGGTCGCTGAACGGCAGCCCCACCTCGACCACGTCGGCATGCTCCTCCAACACCTCGAGCGCCGCGGGATACGAGAGACGCTCGGGGATGCCTCCCATGAGGTAGGCCGCGAGGAGCTTGCGACCCGAGGCCTTAGCGCTGGTGAGCTCTTCCCGGAACTGCGTCACTCTTGCAGAGCCGCTGCAACCGTCGCCACATCTTTGTCACCGCGTCCCGATAGCCCGACCAGCAGCAACTCGTCGCCGTCCCGTTCGAGCGCGTGCGCGAGGGCGTGCGACGGTTCGAGTGCAGGGACTATGCCTTCGGTCTCGGCGAGGACGTGGAACGCGTCGAGAGCCGCGCCGTCGTCTACCGCGACGTACGTCGCGCGGCCGCTCGTCGCGAGCCATGCGTGCTCCGGCCCGACGCCGGGATAGTCGAGACCGGCAGACACGGAATGCGCTTCGGAGATGAGTCCCTCCGAGTCTTGCAGGAGCAAGCTGCGCGCTCCGTGAAGCACACCCGGCTCGCCTCTGGTGATCGAGGCACCATGACGCGCGTCCAGTCCCTCACCGGCGGCCTCGACTCCAACCAGCTTGACTTCGGCGTCGCGATAGAACGCGCGGAACAAACCGAGAGCATTCGACCCTCCGCCGACACACGCGAGGACGGCGTCGGGCAAGCGACCGGTCGTCTCGAGGAACTGCGCGCGAGCTTCCGCTCCGATCACCGCCTGTAGAGAGGCAACGAGCTCCGGGTAGGGGTGCGGTCCTACGACCGACCCGATCACGTAGTGCGTGTCTTCCACGTTCGTCACCCAGTCGCGCAACGCTTCGTTGATCGCGTCCTTCAACGTCGCCGAACCGGCCTCGACCGGCACCACGTCTGCGCCCAGCATCTTCATCCGGATGACGTTGAGGTTCTGGCGTCGAACGTCGGTTGCGCCCATGTAGACGACGCACGGCAAGCCGAAATACGCGGCCGCGGTCGCGGTAGCCACTCCGTGCTGCCCCGCCCCGGTCTCCGCGATGATGCGCGTCTTGCCCATCTGTTGCGCGAGCAAGACCTGCCCGAGCGTGTTGTTGATCTTGTGTGCGCCCGTGTGGGCGAGGTCCTCTCGCTTGAGGAAGATCGTCTTCCCGGCGCGCTTCGAGAACCTGGTGGCCTCGTAGAGAGGGGTCGGTCTGCCGACGACCTCGCGATAGAGACGCTGCAACTCGTCTTGGAACGCGCTATCTGCCGACGCGGTCTCCCACGCGCGCTCGAGCTCGTCCAACGCGCCCATCAGTGCCTCGGGCACGTAGCGCCCGCCGAACTCGCCGAAGCGACCGCGCTCGTCGACGACCGTCACGCCACGCCCCGCAGCTCGCGCAGCTTCGCGGCGGGATCGGCGGCGGTCACGAGGCTCTCCCCCACCAGCACCGCATGAGCGCCTGCCTCGCGCATCGCTTCCACGTCGCCGCGCGACGACACTCCCGACAACCCGACGATCGTGATCCCGTCGGGGATCGATGGTGCGAGCTTCGCGGTTCGGCGCGGGTCGACCTCGAACGTCTCGAGGTCACGGTGGTTTATGCCGATCAGGTTCGCTCCGGCGGCGAGCGCGCGTTCGACGTCGACCTCGTCGTAGACCTCGACCAGCGCGTCCATGCCGAGAGCCGTCGTCGCGCGCAGCAGGTCGTCCAGCTCGTTGCCCAGCACTCGCACTATCAGCAGCAACGCGTCGGCTCCGATCGCGCGCGACTCCTGGACCTGGAAGAGATCGAGGATGAAGTCCTTGCGCAGCACCGGAAGGCCTGCACCCGTTGCGGCTTGGAGGTCCTCGATCGATCCCTTGAACCGGTCCGGCTCGGTCAGGACCGAGACGGCCGCAGCGCCACCGTCGGCGTAGGCGCGAGCAAGCGGGGCCGCGTCGAGGTCCTCTCGCAGCGACGGCTTGGACGGCGAGGCCCTCTTGATCTCCGCGATGATCGACACCTCGTCATCGTCCTGAAGAGCACGACGGAAGCCGCGAGGAGCTGGCACCGAGGCTATGCGTTGCTCGAGGGCGTCGTCGGAGATCTTGGAACGCGCCTCGGCCACCCGAGCGTGCGTCGACGTCAGCAGTTCCTGGAGGTAGCTCACTTCCGGACCCTAACTTCGAGCCGCGGTTAGAAACCCGAACAGCTCGCGCGCAAGGGGCTCCGGGTCCCCGCCGATCCATGTGTGCTCGAAACCCGCAGCAGTGATGACATCGTCGTTGTCGACCGGTTCCTCACACCGGCGGGACAACGCCGACGACTCGATGGCATGTCCTTCCTGGCAGGCGCCCCACACGACGACGCCGTCCTCGGCTCGGGGACCGGACCGGACCCCCGACAAAGAGATGACGGAAGGTCCGACACCTTCGTCGAGGAGGAACCGCGCGAGCCGCCGCGTGCCGCGATGATCGGCCGATTCGGCTCCCAATGCGACGAAACCGACCCGGTGCTCCGGGTCCGCGACCATCAGAGCGCGGGCGACCTCGAGGAAGATCCCTATCTCCGTCCCGTACGAGTGATCACCGGAGCGGGGAGAGTCATACGGAACCGTGACGACGAATTCCGGCTCGCCGCCACCGGGTGGAAAAGCCACGACGTTGGTCGAATTCACCGCGTCGCCGACGGGTACCCGATCGAGCCGCGGAGCGTATCCGGCGAGCTGCAAATGGCCGAGGATGTAGCTACCCGCCGCGAGCTCCTGCTGCGAACCCGCCCGGCGATCCGGGACCTCGACATCGAACTGTCGAGCGTGACGATGAACCACGTCGAGCTGCACTTCGGGTGGTCCTTGCAGTCGCGGCTCGTCTCCCTCGTAGGGAACGGCTCGCACGCACCCCGCCAGCAGCACCAAGAGCGCCGCACCGCCGACCGCACCTTTTCTCATGACACTTAGTATCGAGCCACATGAGCGACGAAACGCCGATCGCCTGGCTCGCCCTCGCCAGCGGGACGCCGATCTACTCGGCGGACAACGAAGAGATCGGCAAGGTCGACGAGGTCGTCGCCGACCGGCAGAAAGACATCTTCTCGGGCGTGACGTTCAAGACGGGCCTGCTGAGCTCCGCACTGTTCGTCCCTGCCGAACGCATCGCGTCGATGACGGAGGACGCCGTTCGCACGACGATCCCCGCGGCCGAGAAGGATTCGCTCGAGCCCTACGAGACCTAGGAACCGACCGAACCTGCCGCGGCCGCGGCCTTGATCACGCCCTCCGCTTTGCGTCGCGTCTCCTCGGTCTCGGTCGCCGGTACGGAATCGGCAACGATGCCCGCCCCGGCCTGGACGAAAGCGCGGCCCCCGGCGGCGACGATCGTGCGGATCGTTATGCAGGTATCGAGGTTGCCGGCGAAATCGAAATATCCGACCACCCCGCCGTAGGGGCCGCGGCGGGTGCGTTCCAGGGAATCGATGATCTGCATCGCCCGCACCTTCGGTGCGCCCGACAGGGTGCCGGCGGGGAACGCGGCTGTGAATGCATCGAACGGTGTGCGGCCCGCGGCCAGCTTGCCCGAGACGCTGGACACGATGTGCATCACGTGTGAGTAGCGCTCGATCATCATGAGCTCGTCCACCGACACCGAACCGAACTCCGCAACTCTGCCGACGTCATTGCGCGCGAGGTCGACCAGCATCACGTGCTCGGCCCGCTCCTTCTCATCCGCCAGGAGCTCCTCGGCTATCGCGCGATCGCTCGCCTCGTCGGCGCCTCTTTCCCGGGTGCCGGCGATCGGACGCATCTCGATCCTGTCGCCCATCACGCGCACCAACGACTCGGGCGACGATCCGGCGATCTCCATCGACGGCTGCCCCGCCCCCTCTCCGAGGCGCAGGAAGTACATGTAAGGGCTCGGATTCAACGTTCGCAGCGCGCGGTACGCGTCGAACATCGAGCCGGTCAGGGCGACCTCGAAGCGACGCGAGGGCACGACCTGGAACACGTCGCCGGCGTATATGTGCTCCTTGGCGGCGACGACCCAGTCTTCGAAGTCCGCGTCGCCGACCGTCGGCCGGAAGTCGACCGACGCGGGGATGACGACGTCCTCCCCCGGCGCCGCCAGCGGCACCGACAAGCGATCGACCGTCGCGTCACACCGGGCAACGGCATCGTCGTAGCGCTCGTCTCCACCTTCAGTGGGGACGTTGGTTATGACGAAAACGCGCTGCGTGAAGTGGTCGAACACGACGAACGTGCGCGTCAGCAGCAGCACGAGGTCGGGGAGGCCGAGGTCGTCATCGGGGGCCGCGGGAAGATGCTCCAGCTCGCGCACGCAGTCGTAGCCGATGAAACCGACGGCGCCCCCATGGAGAGGAGGCAGCCCTTCCATACGGGGCGCCCGGTACCCGTCGAGCAACCGGCGGACATATGCCAACGGCCCTTCGGCAGGCTCGGGCGCCAGATGGACGTCGCCTTCGACCGATACGTCTCCGTCCTTCGCGCGAACGACCGCGAAAGCATCGCCGCCGAGGAACGAGTAGCGAGCCCATCTCTCGCCACCCTCGACCGACTCCAGCAGGAATCCGTGAGGGCTCGGGTCGAGACGCATGAACGCGGCAACCGGCGTCTGGATGTCGGCCAGGATCTCGCGCCACACCGGGACGACGTTGTGGTCGGCCGCGAGGCGTCGGAAGGTCTCTCGGTCGGGTCTATGCACCGCTGCTCAGTCGAGCGTGCGGTAGAAGCAGGATCGCTGGCCGGTGTGGCACGCAGGCCCCTTCGGCTCTACCCGCACGAGCAACGCGTCCGCGTCGCAGTCGTAGCGCATCTCGATGACCTCCTGAGTGTTGCCCGACGTTGCTCCTTTGTTCCAGTACTCGTTGCGCGACCGGCTCCAGAACCACGTCGTCCGGGTCTCGAGCATCCGGCGCACCGCTTCGGCGTCCACCCATGCCAGCATCAGCACCTCGCCGGAGGTCGCGTCCTGCACGATCGCCGGAGCCAACCCCCGGCCATCGAAGGTGAGCTCCTCGGGATCCAACGAGCTACGGCTCGAGGTCGTAGGGATAGGGGTCGCTGAGGTGCTCGGGGCCGGAGTCCGTGACGAGGACGGTGTCCTCCAGACGGACTCCGCCGATGCCGCGGATGTAGAGACCGGGCTCGATCGCGATGACGTCGCCTTCCTGCAGGGTGTCACCCCGGCGGCCCAGGTAAGGACGCTCGTGGACCTCGAGCCCCACGCCGTGTCCGAGCGCGTGGGTGAAACCCTCCTTCACCGTCTCGGGCCCTTCCTTGTGCAGCTGGGTCGCGAAGCCTTGCGAGTGGAAGTGCTCCGCGACGGTGTCGTAGACGCCGCCGGCGCCCGGCTTGATCTTGTCGCACGCCAGCTCGAGCGCCGCACACACGTGTTTGTGGAGCGCCTTTAGGTCTTCGGAGGCCGCCCCCGGCACGAACGTCCGCGTCATGTCCGTGTAGACGCCCGTCTTCAGGTCCCGCGGGAAACAATCGATGATCACGGACTGGTTCGGAAGGATCGGCCCGTGCCCGATCGAGTGACCGGCCAGGCACGCATCACCGGACTGGACCAGGATGTCCTCGCTCTCGGCCCCCTGGGTCAGCAGCTCCTTGGTCATGACCTCACGGATCCACTCGGCGGTGAGGATCTCGCCCTCGAAACGCAGTTGCTCGCCATTGTTCGTCGGCTCCGCGTCACGCAGCATCCGGGCCGCGGTAAGCATCGCCATCTCGACCGCACGTTGAGCTCGCTCGATCCCCTCGAGCTCCCACGGCGTCTTCTTCCGGCGCCGCTCGATCCACGCATCCGCGTCGACGACCACTTCCACTCCGCCGGCGCGCAGGTGGTCTGCGGTAAGGAGCCGGAACGTGGGAGGCACGATGACCGACGTGACCCCGAGCTTGCCGAGGGCGCGCAGGGTGAGCTCGGGACCGATCAGCTCTTTCGGGACGTCCGGGTCGACGACCAGCTCCTCCGACCCGAGCGAGCTGAAGTCCCAGAACTCGTCGACGATGTCCTCGCGGGTCGCGAAGATCGGGGCCTCGAGGTCGCCCCCGACGACGATCCGCTTGCCGTCGTGCTCGATGAACGTGATCGGATCCATGATCGGCTCGGCGATCTCGTGACGCATCTCGTAGCTGCGAAGCGCGTCGTCGTGTAGGAGATAGGTCGTCATGGGCGGGGAATCCTAACGGGGAGACCGCGCGCGGCCATCGCACGCTTCGCGTCGAGGATCGAGAAGCGCGCGAAATGGAAGACCGATGCCGCCAGAGCAGCGTCCGCCCGCCCGCCGCGATCATCGACGACCTCTGCGAGATGGTCCGGAGTCCCCGCACCCCCCGACGCGATGACGGGGACGTCGACCGCGCTCGTGATCGCCCGCATCAGATCGACGTCGTATCCGTCCGTCGTTCCGTCGCGATCCATCGATGTGACGAGCAACTCGCCCGCTCCCAGCTCTGCGACCATCCCCGCCCAGCGGAGGACGTCGAGGCCGGTAGGGACGCGGCCTCCGTTCACGAACACCTCCCATGTGACCTCGCCGCACGACACCTCGCGGCGTCGCGCGTCGATAGCAACCACGATCGCCTGGGTTCCGAACTCGTCGGCGGTGGCGCGGACGAGGTTGGGCTCACCCACGGCCGCGGTATTGATGGCGACCTTGTCCGCCCCTGCACGGAGGAGCTGCTTCACGTCGCCCGTCGTCCGCACACCGCCGCCGACCGTCAGCGGGATGAAGACCTGCTCGGCGGTGCTCGTCACGACGTCCAAGAAGATGTCGCGCTTCTCATGCGAAGCGGTGATGTCGAGATAGACCAGCTCGTCGGCGCCCTCGTCGTTGTAACGCTGGGCGAGCACAACGGGGTCGCCCGCGTCGGTGAGGTCGACGAAGCGGACCCCTTTCACGACCCGGCCGTGGTCGACGTCGAGACAAGGGATCACGCGCCGAGCGAGCATCGTCACCCGGGATCGTCGGCCGCGGCCCCATCGGCCGCGAGCAACGCCTCCCGCACGGTGAACTTGCCCTCGTACAGCGCCCGACCGACCACGACTCCGGCGATCCCCCGGCGCCGCATCCCCGCCACCTCCCGGATCTCGTCCAGCGTCGACACGCCTCCCGACGCGACGACCGGTACCTGCGTGAGCGAGGCGATCTTCTCCAGACCTTCCAGATCGGGCCCCGACATCGTGCCGTCGCGCGATACGTCGGTGTAGACGAACAACGAGACACCCGCGTCCTCGAAGATCTTCACCGCCTCGTCGACCGGGACCCCGCTGCCGACGGTCCAGCCGTGCGATGCGAGCTCACCCGAACGAGCGTCGAGTGACACCGCGATGCGTTCGCCGTAGCGAGCGCATGCCCGCGCCAGCTCGGCCGGGTCTTCGAGCGCGATCGTGCCGAGCACGGCGCGATTCGCGCCGGCCGCGAGGACCTGCTCGACGTCGTCCAGGCTGCGCAGACCACCGCCGGCTTGGACGGGACACGACGCCCGCTTCACGACTTCGAGCACGAGCTCGCGGTTCGCAGGCACGCCGCTCCTGGCACCGTCGAGGTCGACGATGTGCAGCCAGCGCGCTCCCGCCGACGAGAAACCCAACGCGACCTTGACCGGGTCGTCCGAGTAAACCGTCTCGGTCCCGAAGCGGCCCTGCAGGAGGCGAACGCAGCGTCCATCGGAGATATCGACTGCGGGATAAACGACGAACGACAACTAGCTCGCCACCCAACCTTCTAGTAACGCGAGGCCGGCAGCCGCGCTCTTCTCGGGATGGAACTGGACGCCGAGGATAGAGCCGGTCTCGACGCGGGCGGCAAACCTCTCACCGTGATCGCACCACCCCGTGACGACCTCGTCGTCGGCGGGATGAACCGCGTAGGAATGATCGAAGTAGTAGTAGTCGTCGTCCACCTGATTCCAGCCGATGTGCGGCACGCGCACCGGGCCCGACAACCGCGTCACGCGACCACGGACGACGCCGAGGCCGTCCACCGGCCCCCGCTCGTCGCTCGACTCGAACAGGACCTGCATCCCGAGGCAGATGCCGAGGTAAGGCCGTCCCCGCTCGACCCAGGAGACGATCGCTTCGTCCAACCCGGAGGACCGCAGGTTCGATGCGCAGCGTCCGAATATCCCCTGCCCCGGCACGCAGAGCTTGTCGCACGTAACGAGGCTGCCGGTGTCGGAGACCAGCTCGACCGTGGCGCCCGCGGCCTCCAGCGCTTTGGCCACGCTGCGCAGGTTGCCCATCCCATGGTCGACGACCCCGACCCGGATCAGAGGATCCCTTTCGTCGACGGGACCTCGTCGCGCGATCGGGGGTCGATCGACACCGCCTCCCCCAGCGCCCGCGCGAGCGCCTTGAACATCGCCTCGACCGCATGGTGCGCATCCCGCCCGTAACGCAACGTTACGTGCAAGGTCAGGCCGGCTGCACGCGCCAGCGCCTGA
The DNA here is from genome assembly GCA_035550975.1 of Actinomycetota bacterium. Classification (GTDB taxonomy): domain Bacteria; phylum Actinomycetota; class CADDZG01; order CADDZG01; family WHSQ01; genus DASZOC01. Next base: position 69,784 of record DASZOC010000013.1, read on the forward strand.
AGGAAGTCCTCGGTCAAGCCGACGTCGAACTGTCCGATCGCCTGCGATGGGATCGTTGCGTCGTAGACGAGCAGAGGGCGACCGGAGATGTCGAGTGCCACCTCCGCCAGACACTCCTCCATCGGCACGAGAGCGTGCCCGTAGCGCGCGATGCCGCGCTTGTCGGCCAGCGCCTGCGTCAGCGCCTCGCCGAGCGCGATACCGACGTCCTCCACGGTGTGGTGCGCGTCGATCTCCAGGTCCCCCGTCGCCGCGACCGCGAGCCCGAACCGGCCATGGCGACCCAGTTGGTCGAGCATGTGATCGAAGAACGGGACGCCCGTCTCTACGCCGACACGGCCGCCGTCGAGGTCGAGCGTCACCTCTATCTGCGTCTCGCTCGTCTCCCGCGTAACCGTGGCGCGGCGTTCAGCCATCGACGACCTCGCGCATGCCTGCGATGAACGCGTCCGTTTCCTCGGGCAAGCCTGCCGTCACCCGCAGGCAACGCTCCAAGCCGGCAACACCGGCGTAGTTGCGGATGAGGACTCCTCGCTCCAACAACGCCGACCACACCTCGTTCGGATCGTCGACCTCGAAAAGGACGAAGTTCGCGCTGGAGGGGAACACGCGGATCCCGAGTGCCGTCAGCTCGGTCCCGAGGCGGTCACGCTCGCGCACGATCGAACGAACCATGTCCAGGGTCCGGTCCGAGTGCTTCAGCGCAGACACCCCCACGAGCTGCGTGATCGCCGACAGGTGGTACGGCAACCGCACCCGCGCCAGCTCCGCGATCAGCCCCGGCGCTGCCAGCATGTAACCGATGCGGACGCCGGCGAGCCGCCACGCCTTGGAGAACGTCTTCGTGATGGCGAGGTTCGGATGGGAATCGAGCAGGTCTCGCGCACTGTGCTCGTGCGCGTCGAACTCGCCGTACGCCTCGTCGACCACCACCAGGCCGGGGGCCGCGTCGAGCAGAGCTTCGATCGTGGCGAGGCCCTCGCAGCCGCCCGTGGGGTTGTTAGGCGAGCACACGATCACGATCTCGGGACGCTCGGCGCGGATGGCGGCAAGACCTGCGTCGAGATCGATGCGGAAGTCCTCGTCGCGCTGCAGTTGCAGGGTGCGTGTGCCTGCGATCCGCGGGATCAACGTGTGCAAGGTGTAGGTCGGTTCGAACGTCACCGAGGCGCGGCCCGGCCCGCCGAACGCGAGGAACAGATGCAGGAAGACCTCGTTCGAGCCGTTCGCGACCCAGAGGCCGTCTACCGGCCACGACACGTGGTCCGAGATCGCGTCCACCAGCTTCACCGCGTCCCGGTCCGGATAGCGGTTCAGTGCGACGGCTTCGGTGCCCCGCGCGACCTCTTGCACGAGCTCGATCGGTGGCGGGTAGGGCGCCTCGTTCGTGTTCAGCCGGTAGCGCGCCGGTTGCTGCGGCGACACGTACGGGGCCACACCCTCGAGGTCGTCGCGCACCTTCAACGGCGGAGCCTGCGTCACGCCTCCAGCCTTCGCTCGACCGCGCGCGCGTGTCCTTGCAGCCCCTCGGCTTCGGCGAGGGCCGCGACGTGCGGTGCCATCCGCTGGAGCGCGGAGCGCTCGAGGCTCGAGACGTATATCCGTTTGACGAAGTCGTGCGGGCCGAGCCCGGACGCGAACCGCGCACTGCCGCCGCTCGGCAGCACGTGGTTCGTGCCGCCGACATAGTCGCCTACCGGAACGGGCGTGTGCGGCCCGACGAAGACCGACCCCGCGTTCCGAACCTCATCCAACGCCTCCCACGCGCCGTCGAAATACAGCTCGAGGTGTTCCGGCGCGAACGCGTTCGCGGTCGCCAGAGCGTGCTCGAGATCGCGGACCAAAACGGCGCGGCCCCCCTCGATCAGTGTGTTCTCCAGCTCCTCGGGCCGCTCGTGACGCGCCACCTCCAGCTCGAGCAGCGCCATGACCCGTTCCGCCACCTGCGGTTCCCACGTGATCAGCACGTGGGTGCCGAGGGGGCCATGCTCGGCCTGAGCGACCAGATCCGCCGCGACCGCCTCTGCCGACACCGTGCCGTCCGCCACCACCGCTATCTCTGTGGGGCCCGCCTCCGAGTCGATGCCGACCCAGCCCTGGACCGCGCGCTTCGCCAGCGTCACGTAGACGTTGCCGGGTCCCACGATCTTGTCCACGGGCCGCACGGAGTCGGTCCCGTAGGCGAGGGCGGCGATCGCCTGCGCACCGCCGACGCGGTAGACCTCGGTGATACCCGTCACCGAGCACGCGGCAAGCACGGCCTCGGCGACCTCGCCGCGCCCGTCGGGCGGGGTCGCTAGCGCGATCGCTCCGACGCCCGCGACCTGTGCGGGCACCGCGGCCATGACGACGGTGGAGGGATAGGCGGCCCGGCCCCCCGGCACGTACACCCCCACC
>DASZOC010000014.1:0-56456 GCA_035550975.1 Actinomycetota bacterium
GCGTGACCACGAATGCGATCCGCCGGCCGTTCGGCGACCACGATGGGTCACTCCCCGCGTCGCGACGTGAATAGATCTCGCGGATCCGGTCGGTGGCTGGGTTGTAGATACAGATTCGGTTCCGGTTCAGGAAGCACTGGAACACGAGCCTCGAACCGTCGGGGGACCAGTCGGGAGTCATCTCTCCGTAGCTCGTGGATGCCGTGAGAATCGCAAGGTCGGAGCCATCCGCCGCGACGGTGTAGATATCTGGGGCCGCGCTGCGACCTCCGCACGACATGCCGGGCAGGTACCCGCCTTGTCCCTCCGGAGCACGCGTGAACGTGATACGGGTCCCATCTCGATTCCAAACCGGATCGTCGTCGCACGCCGTATCGTTCGTTAGCTGAACGATGTCGCCGCCGTCCGCATCGGCTACGAACAGATCTGCGCGGCGAAGGCTCCCGGCGCCGAGGGATACGAACGCGATCCGCGTCGCGTCGGGTGACCACGCTGCATCCCAACCATGTTCGATGACTAGTCGCGGCGCTCCCTCACCGCGCCTGTACGTGTAGATGCCGCGCTCGGTGCGATCGGGAGCGGAGCCATCTAGGAGAAAGGTCCCCCCATCCGGGGACAGCGAAGCCCGCTCGCGGACGACCCAATCGATCACCAACTTCCCGCGCTTTCTGGTGCTTCGCTCGATGAGCCAAACACCAGAGCTCGCCCACGCCCTCTTGACGAAAACGATAGGCCCATTGTCGACCCGTAACCCCGCTGGCATCGAGGCAGGTGACATGGCGACGATGGCCGCAGCGAACGAAGCAACAAATGCTCTCTTCATCGCGCTAGCCAGCCTCTGATGGGGCGCTGATCGCGCTTGTTGTCGGTGATCTGACGCAGACCCGTGCCATCGCGTCGTATGGAGAAGATCTCCGAGTCAGCGTCCTCCTCGGTACGGGGGGTCACGGTGAAGTAGATGAGCTTGCCGTCTGGGGACCAATGGGGAAACATGCCTCGGTTCCTGCTGGCATAGATACGCCGAACCGCTTCGGTAGCGACATTCATCACACAGATGCCGCCTCGGCCGTCGTTCTGGTTCGTGGTGTCGCCATCACAGGTGAAGGCGATACGCGACCCATCAGGCGACCAATCCAGGTGTGCCTCCGAGCGCTCAGTCGGCCCGCCAAGCAACCGGGGCGTGCCTCCTCCAGACGTAATCACGTAGATGTCGGCTCCCTCACACACCAAGGCCAAAGGACTACTAGTGAAAAAGAGGTGTCGGTTGACATCCGAGCACCGCACGAAAGCGATCAGGTCGGACCGAGGCGACCACTTCGCATACATGTCAAGGAACGCACCGTCGGTAAGTTGCTCCAGGCCTGATCCGTCTCGATCAACCGTCATCAACCTGCTCGTATAGGGAGGCGTCCCCCGCTCCCGAATGAACAAGATGCGAGATCCATCAGACGACCAACTTGGCCATACATCACTCGAGAAATCGGGGGCGGCGGGCTTCGTGGTCAGCAGGGAGGCCCCGGACCCATCGATCCTCGCCTTCCAGATGCCTCGCGTTTCACCGCCAGCGGTGGAGCCGGAGTAAGAGACCCAGTCCTGATCCGGCGAGATCGATAGGTCCCAACCCCGAAAAAACCCGAGCTCCCGGCGGTCAGTCCAGTCTGATCGGACGCTCACATATCTGTAGCCGGGGACATCCTCTCTAACCTCGGACTTTGCGAGGACCACGATGCGGCCGTTGTCGCCCGGGAAGGTCGCGTGGGCAGAGGGAACGGTCGTGCCCAGCAGGGACAGCGCGATGCCGGCGATGAATACGCGATTCATCTTTCGTCCTTCACGCTTGCTCTGTTCGTACGTATTCGTCATGAGCTGTCCGAGGCCTTCGTCCGGATCCGGCTACTCGAGGCGATCCGAGAAGGTAGCCGTCACCGTGCCCCTCGTCGGCGCGCCCTCTGGTCCACAGGAGTCGTTGTCGGCAAAGAGCTGAATCTCGATCCGAGCGCCTGCGGGGATCTCGACGAACCCATCCGTAGAGCCGCAGATCTCGAAGTTGTCCTCGATCTTGCCGTTTCGGTTCGCATCGATCCCCACGACCGCCGCAACGGCATTGCCGCTCGCGTCGCTGATGTTCAACGAGAGGTACCGCTCGTAGGAGCGCGCCTGGAACTCGACGCATCCTGCGTCGGGTCCCGAATCGGAGGGGCAGTCGTACCCGGCGTACTGGCTGGTGGTGTCGATCCCGGCGCGGTACTCCTGCGACGCTGACCGGTCGCGAGGTTGATCTATGTGGTGGCGCGTCGGACCGGGTCCGGGTGCGGGTTGTTGCGCGCCTGTTCCTTCGCCGCCTCCTGCGGGACGGGACCCGCTACCGGATGCCGGTGCAGGTGCTCCACCGATCGCGACCGGTCGGCGGCCGGTCTCGACCTGCTGCTGGCGCCGCTCGGCTAGCTCGTTCGCTCTCCGAACGTCCTCCGGGTCGAACTCGGGCTTCACGACGTCTTCTTCCACGTCCTCGTCGTTCCCGTTATCCGGGACCGCGGGGTCGAACGGCTTCTGGATCTCGATGCCCAGGATGATGTCGGCAACGCGCGGACCGGCCAGCAGCATCAGCGCGGCAGCAGCGGCTCCCGCGAACGCGGCGATGAACACGTGGCGGCGCTCGCGAAGGCGCGCTGCAGCTTGAACGTTGATGAGCTCGAGCTCGGCATTGATGTCGAACGCGTCTGCGGTCGCGATGAATCCCTGGCGTAGGCGAGCGTCAAGAGACATCAACGGTCACCTCCTCGCCCAAAGCTGTCGCAAGCTTCTTGCGAGCCCGGTGCAGATGCACTTTCGCCGTAGATTCCGAGCAATCCATGATCTCGGCCACTTCCGACACCGGTCGGTCCTCGAAATAGAACAGGACGACCGCCGCACGCTGTGCCGAGGGCAGGGTCGCGACCGCCTTCATGAGGTCGGGGTCCCGGGTCGCGCTGGTCGTCGGGACGTCGATGTCGTCGGAGAAGGTCGACTGGAAGCGCTGTTTGCGAGCGGTCTTGACCGCCAGCCGGATCGCCACCCGGCGGACCCACGCCTCGGGTTTGTCGTACCTAGAGACCTTCGCCCAGTGCCGTAGCAGTTGGATGAATGCCTCCTGTGCAACATCCCTCGCCCCCTCCTTGTCTTGCAGCACGAGGTAAGCGGTCCGTACCACCTGTGGGTACTCGCTCCGGAAGAACCACTCATAGCCTTCGGCTGCACCGCTTCCCATATCCCACGCCCGCGAAAGTCCGATCCGTCCCCTATGCACAGCCAGGCGGGCCCTCAAAGGTTTACTCGGCCTCTCTCAAAGGCGCTAAATCCCCGAACTCAGGGATATATGGACCGACCCCGGGTGTCTAGAGTCTCGTCAGCTCCGCCCACCCGACATTGAACGCGGCCCCATGGATCAGATAGATGCGAGTGCCCGAATCCACGACCACGAGGTGGTCGACGCTCGTCTGTCCCCTGCCGTCGCGTTCGACGTCGTACGTGCACCGGAAGGATTCGTCGCGAGGTCGGTGGACGGCGCCACCGTTCACCCGGAACTTGCCGAAGCACTCGCCGAGGCCGTCGAAGCGGTACGTGCCGGTGCTGGTCTCGTAGACCCCGCCCAGCTCGGCCGGATGTATGAACGACCAGCGTCCGGCGATACTCTGCGGACCCAACCGGCCTGGGCCCGTCGGACGCATCTCGCCGTGGCCGACGACGCCGGCCTGGTCGTGGATGAAGACGATCGCCTTGCCGTGCTCCGCGATGGAGAAGCTGTAGGGCGCGGTTGGAGCACCCGTGATCGTGCCCCGGCCGCCGCGGCGCAACGTGTAGGTGCAGTCGGTCTCCTGCTCGACCGCTTCGGCCTTTGTGCCACCGTTCGTCACCTGCTCGACCTTGCAACCACCGGCGCCGTCGAACCGGACGATCCCGACGGACGTGCCGTACTTGTCCCCGACGCGGAACTCTTCGAAGAAGCCCCACCTACCTCTAAGGCTCGACACGCTGTAGCCGGTATGTGCCTGCGTCGGCACCGACCCAGCCATCGCGACGAGCGAGATGAGGACGATGATGATGCGCCGCATGTGAGCTCCTTTGTCCGTGGCGGGCACGGCGCGCCCGCGTCGATGACACACAGCGGCCGGAGGTGTCAAAGGTTTACCGCCGCGGATGCTAAGAACGCGGGGATGCACACGAAGCGATGGGCGCAGGCGCAGGACATGCGGGTTCGTCTGCCGAGCTCGCAAGGGGGGCCCGACAAGCCGCTCGTGCTGTTCGTCTGCGTGCACAACGCGGGTCGCTCCCGCATCGCCGAGGCGTTCTTCAACCAGCTCGCCGGCGACCGTTACGCGGGCCGCTCCGCCGGAACCCAACCTGCGGCACGTCCACACGCTGAGGTCGTCGCCGCGATGCGCGACGTGGGGGTGGAGCTCGAGGACCGGCCGGGCGTGATGCTGACCCAGGAGATGACCGATGGAGCCGAACGCGTCATCGGCATGGGATGCGCGGTGGAGGAAGCGTGTCCCGCCCTGCGCGTGCCGCTAGAGGACTGGGAGCTGGACGACCCGAAGGGCAAGCCGCCCGAAGAGGTCGCAGCGATCCGCGACCGGATCGAGATGAAGGTCCGGAACCTGATAGCGCAGCTCGACCGCGAACGCGCTGCTACGTAGTCACTCCTCGGCTAGGCGCTTCTCGAGCTCGGCGATGTCTTCGTCCAACGAGTCCATCGCCCCGCGCCGGCGGCGCTTCTCGAAGTCCTTCATGCGCTTCGGGTAGCCGATCACCTGGGCGTCGTAGACGGGGATCGCGTGCGTCTCACAGAACGAGACCGCATCCGCCGGCTCCCGCACGGGCGCACGAAGATGATCTCCGTCTCGGTCGACCAACAGCAGGGTCGTCGGGCTCGTCGGCGTGCGCGGCTCGATGTAGCCCTCGACGCCCTTGCGCTCGGCAACGAAAGGCTCGAGCTCCACCAGCCCCGGGTTGCTCTTCTTCGAGAAGAACGCCCGGATCCTGTCACCGAATCCAGCCATGACCTCTAGCCTTTGCGGTTCTTCACCTCTTCGATGAGCTGCGGCACGATCTTCAGCGCGTCACCGACGACCCCGATGTCGGCGATCGAGAAGATCGGCGCTTCCTCGTCTTTATTGATGGCGATGATCTTCTTGGCGCCCTTCATCCCGACCATGTGCTGCGTCGCACCGGAGATCCCTACCGCGATGTAGACGCCCGGCTTGACCGTGATGCCGGTCTGGCCGATCTGCATCGAATACGGCACCCAGCCGGCATCGACGACCGCTCGCGTCGCGCCGACCGCGCCGCCGAGGAGGGTGGCGAGATCTTCGAGCATCTTGAAGTTGTCCGGTTCCTGCAGACCGCGCCCGCCGGAGACGACGACGGAAGCCGCGTCCAGTTTCGGCCCGGACGCAGCCTCCTCGTGACGCTCGACACGTTTGGCTTTCTTGACCTCGTCGGGGAGATCGACCTCGACCGGCACGACGGTCGCCGAGCCGCCGCTCGGCGAGGGCTCGAACGACTTCGGACGAACGAGCACCAGCTTCGGCGTCCCTTCGAGCTCGACGTCGACCAGCTCCGCTCCGCCGAAGATCGTCGTCTGCGCCGTGTCGACCGAATGGAGCCCGATGGCATTGCCCATGAGGGTCGACCCCGTCTTCCCGGACAGCCGCCCCGCGATATCGCGCGAGTCGTAGTTGTTCGCGAACAAGACGAGATCGGGGTTGTGCTGCGCGATCAGCTCCGCGAGCGCGTGCGCGTGCGGCTGCGCGATGTAGTCGTCGTAGACGGAGTCGTCGCTCGCGAAGACGGTCGCCGCGCCGTACTCCCCCAGCTTGGCCGCCGCTTCGGTGGCACCGGCCCCCAGGACTATGGCCGAGGCTTCTCCGAGCTCGCGCGCCTTCGTGAGGATCTCGAGCGCGGCGGGATCGAGCTCGCCGTCGTGAACCTCTGCGTATACCCATACGGAACTCATGGCTCAGATCACCTTCGCTTCTTTGAGGAAGTCCGCGATCTTCGCGGCCCCCGTCCCGTCGTCTTCGAACACCTCGCCGGCTTTACGTTCCTCGGCAGGCACGATCTGCGCGATCTTCTGCTTGATCGCTACATCGTCACCCGAAAGACCGAGGTCGGCGACCGACAGCTCTTCGACCGGCTTCTTCTTGGCAGCCATGATGCCCTTGAAAGACGCGTAGCGCGGTTCGTTGACTCCGGCCGTCACCGTCACGAGCGCGGGCAGAGGGCACTCAACGACGTGATAGCCGCTCGCGGTTTGCCGCTGGACCTTCACGCTCGAGCCGTCGCTCTCCAAGGTCTTCGCGAACGTGACCTGCGGGACGCCGAGGAACTCCGCGAGCGTCGCGGGCATCGTCCCGGTGTAGCCATCGGTGGACTCCACCCCAGCGATGACGAGATCGAACTCGGTGCGCTTGATCGCCGCCGACAGCACCCGCGCGGTGACCAGCGCGTCGGCGCCTTGGAGCGCATCGTCCGAGATCAAGATGCCTTTGTCGGCGCCCATCGAGAGCCCTCGGGTGACGGCTTCGCGGGCCTGGGCCGGACCCATCGAGACAAGGGTGACGTCGCCGCCGTGCGCCTCCTTGAGCTGGAGCCCCGCCTCGACACCGAACTCGTCGCCCGGGTCGAGCACCCCCTGGACCCCCTGGCGCTTCAACCGATCGCCGTCCATCTCGGGCGGCACGTTGGGGTCGGGGATGTGCTTCACACACACCACGATGTTCACGAAAGGTCCTCCCCGTAAGGGTTGTGGGACGAAGTGCTTGCTAGAGCAAGCACCCTACCAAAGGCGGCTCCGGGCGGAACCAAGCGCTGCCCCCCTAGGGGACGTCGTCGCGCGGCGACAGGACGCAGAATTCGTTGCCTTCGGGGTCGGCCATGACCGTCCACGTCACGTCGGTCTGACCGATGTCGGCGCGCGTCGCACCGAGATCCTCGAGCCGCCTCACCTCGGCTTCGCGATCGGTATCGGGGATCAGGTCCAGGTGCAGCCGGTTCTTGACCTTCTTCTCGTCCGGGGCCTTGTAGAAGAGGATGTTCCACGACGAACCCATCCGGCCCTTCCCCGCCAGCGCGTACTCGTCGCCGTCATCGTCTTCGTGCACGACCTCTAGACCAAGGGCCTCCTTCCAGAACGCGCCGAGCTTGCGCGGGTCGTGGCTGTCGACTGTCAGCCAGCCGATCTTCAGTCCTGTCATCGTGCGCCTCCTAGCGCCCCACGAACTTCGCCTTGCCGGGGCCGTTCTCGACGAACGATTCCATCCCTATCTTCTGGTCCTCCGTTGCGAACAACGCCGCGAACGCCTGGCGCTCGAGAAGGATGCCCGTCGCCTTGTCGACGTCGACACCGGCCTGGATGACTTGCTTCGCGGCCATCAGCGCGATCGACGGACCCGCGGCGAGCGACTCGGCTATCTCGACGGCACGCTCGTAGACGCGACCGGGTTCGACCACCTCGTTGACCAGACCGATCTGCAGAGCCTCTTCGGCCGCTACGAAACGACCGGTGTAGATGAGCTCTTTCGCGCGCCCCACGCCTACGAGACGCGGAAGTCGTTGCGTTCCACCGGCCCCCGGGATGACCCCGAGCAGGATCTCGGGCTGACCCAGTTGCGAATCCGTGGCGCAGACGCGCAGGTCGCACGCGAGCGCGAGCTCGCAGCCACCGCCGAGCGCGTAACCGTTGATCGCCGCGATCGTGATCTGCGGCAGGTCCTCCAAGTGGTTGAAGACGTCCTGGAAACCACCGATGTAACGGAACATCGTCACCGCGTCGCGCTCGCCCATCTCCTTGATGTCCGCGCCCGCGGCGAACACTCGCTCGCCGCCCCACAAGACGACCGCGCGCACGTCGTCGCGGCCGCGGACCTCGTCGACCGCTGCGCCTATCTCTCCCGCGACCTGCGCGTTCAGCGGGTTCAGCTTCGGACGGTCCAAACGGATCGTCCCGACGCCGCCCGAGACTTCGAGCTTGACGAACTCGCCCACCGTTCCTCCTTTATCGCTGTCGGCGCAGCCTATTTGTCGGTTCTGGCTAGCATGGCAGGCCATGGACGACGACTTCAAAGCCCGTCTTCGCGACCTGCTCCAGGGGCGCACGCCTCAGAAGATCAGCGTCGACGACGCGCGCGATGCCGCCGTCCTGATCCCGATCGTCGGCGCGCCGGAGCCGACCCTCATCTTCACCGTCCGCACCGACACCGTCCGCAGCCACAAGGGCCAGATCTCGTTCCCCGGCGGCTCCATCGATCCCGCAGACGACGGTTCGCCCGTCGCGGCGGCGGTGCGGGAAGCGAACGAGGAGGTGGGCCTCGATCCGTCAGCGGTCGAGATCGTCGGCGAGCTCGATTCATTCCCCACCTTCGTGACGGGCTTCGTGGTCACTCCGGTCGTCGGATGGATCGAAGACGCGCCGGACCTGCGCCCTAACCCGCACGAGGTCGCCGACGTCTTGCTGGTTCCGCTGGCGGACCTATCCGAAGAGATCCGCTCCGAGCCCGGGTTCACCCATGCCGCCCGTACCTATCCGACCGAAGCTTGGGTCTGGAACGACCACGTGATCTGGGGAGTGACGGCACGGATCATCAGGTCGTTCCTCTCCGCGCTCGCGGATGCCGGTCTCTGCCCCGCGCCCGGAGAGACGTCGTCGTGGACCGGGTGGCCGCTGCCGGCCGCCGGGCAGAGGTCGTGAGAGGCTTGGCCGCGTTCGCGCAGACAACGCTGCCGACGCCGAGTCCTACGTTCAGGGCGCCTCCCGCGGACCCGATACAAACGGTCGGGGCTGCGATCGCGATCGTGTTCGCGCTGGCGGCTGCGGTGCTGGGCTACCGGATCATCCGAGGGGGACGAGGCCTGTGACGAAGACGAAGCTTCCGGCACTGCTCTGTGTCGCGGCGATGCTGGTCGCCGCCTGCAACAGCACGCCGACCGACACGGCCGAGGGCGACCGGTCACGACTCGGAGGCAAGAAGAACGGTGCCACCAAAGGTGGGAAACCGTCGAAGAAGGTCCTGAAGGAAGCGGCGAAGGTGGGCCAGAAGGCGGCGCAGAAAGGGTCCGGCTCGCGCCCCGGTTCGGCGACCGCGCCGAAGACGGTCGGCAAGGCACCCGGTGGAACGACGGCGTCTTCGCAGATCCGCCCGGAGTTCGCCCGCCGCTCGTCGAGCGTGACCGACCCGCGTGACGACGCGAAGAAAGAGGGAGTAACCCCCGACTACGCCGAGATCACCGGTGCCTCGATCCAGGGTCTCGGCGAGGACGTGCGTCTGACGATGACGCTCGCAGGACAGGTCCCCGACCGGACGCCGAACGACAAGACGCACATGATCATCGCCTTCGGCATCACCGGCACCGAGGAGAACGAGGGCTACTCGTTCGGCGCGCAGGCGCGGCCGGAGGGGTGGCAGGCGTACGCCGGGGGCCGCGACGACTCCGGCGCGTTCCCGGGCACGTTCAAGATCGAAGGTAGCCAGATCGTGATGACGATCCCGTGGGATTACATAAGGGGGCCGCGCGCGTTCGAGTGGTACGCGGCATCGAACTGGTTCTCTCAGCTCGCGAACACGACCCATTACCGGGTCGATCTCGCGCCAAGCAAAGGGCTAGCGAAGTTCCCTAACTAGAACATCGGGGGCTCGGTGTAGACGCCCCACTCGCCCTTCAGCGTCTCGACCATCTCGCCCAGCGTGACGTACGCCTTGGCCGCTTCCACCAGCACGGGCACGGAGTTCTGCGACTCGTCGTGCGCCATCTCTTTCAGCGCCTCGATCGCATCCTCGGCAGCTTTCGCGTCGCGGTTCGCCTTCACCTCCGCGACGGCTTTCTTCTGCTTCTCTTCCATCTCGGTCGTGATGAGCAGGACCTCGGGCATCTCCTGGACGGTCTTCGTGAACCGGTTGACACCGACCATGACCTTCTTTCCCTGCTCGAGCAGTTGCTGGTATCGGAACGCGGCGTCGGCCATCTCTTTCTGGAAGAAGCCTTGCTCGATGCCGGTGAGCATCCCGTCGAGGATCGACCCGTCACCCATCTCTTCGATCTTGGCGAAGTAACCCTCGGCCTCGGCTTCGATGCGGTCGGTCAGTTGCTCGACGAACCACGACCCGCCGAGCGGATCGATCACGTTCGTCACGCCCGTCTCGTAAGCGATGACCTGCTGGGTCCGCAACGCGATCTCGACCGACTCGTCGCTCGGAAGCGCCAGCACCTCGTCGAGCGAGTTCGTGTGCAGGCTCTGCGTGCCTCCCAACACCGCGGCGAGCGCTTCGGTCGCGGTTCGCACGACGTTGTTGTACGGCTGCTGTGCGGTCAGCGAGCAACCGGCCGTCTGCGTGTGGAACTTCAGCATCCACGAGCGTTCCTTCTGCGCGCCGTAACGATCCTTCAGCCACCGCGCCCATATCCGGCGTGCCGCACGGAACTTGGCGATCTCTTCGAAGAAGTCGATGTGGCTGTTGAAGAAGAACGACAAGCCGGGCGCGAAGTCGTCGATGTCGAGGCCGCGCCTCAACCCCAGCTCGACGTGTGCGAACCCGGACGCGACGGTGAACGCGAGCTCCTGCGCGGCCGTCGATCCTGCTTCCCTGATGTGATAGCCCGAGATCGACAACGGGTGGTACTTGGGGACGTCGCGCGCGCAGAACTCCATCATGTCCGCCGTCAACCGGAGGTGCGGCTCCGGCGGGAACAGCCACTCCTTCTGCGCGATGTATTCCTTGAGGATGTCGGTCTGGCAGGTGCCGTCGAGCTTGGCGCGGTCCGCGCCCTGCTTCTCGGCTGCCGCGAGATACATCGCGAACAACATGGGGGCCGGCCCCGAGATCGTCATCGACGTCGTGACCGCCTCGAGGTCGAGCCCGTCGAAAAGGATCTCCATGTCGGCGAGCGAGTCCACCGCTACGCCGCAGCGACCGACCTCACCCTCGGAGTGCGGGTCGTCGGAGTCGCGACCCATCAGGGTCGGCATGTCGAACGCCACCGAAAGGCCCGTCTGGCCGTGCTCGACGAGGAAGTGGAAGCGCTCGTTGGTCTGCTCGGGCGAGCCGAAGCCCGCGAACTGACGCATCGTCCACAGGCGGCCGCGATAGCCGCTGGGATAGATCCCACGGGTGAAGGGGAACTGCCCCGGGTACCCGATCTGCGCCGGGATCTCGCCGTCGGGGGCGTAGAGGGGGTCCAGGGGCGCGCTGGACAGGGTGTCGAAGTCGACGTCGTCACGTAGCCGGGCGGCCTCGTACGCCTCCTGCCAGCGGGCCCGGGCCTCCTCGGTCATGGATCGATTCTACGAGCGGGAGCCGGTCCGGCGTGATCATCCTCGGGTGGTGGGTCCGATCCGCTTTTGACTGCTGCCGCTCGAGTTTGGTATATGAACGCTTGTTCACTTGGTGGCGGGCTCTCGGGGAGGACACAGGATGCGGCGCAGCGCGGACATACGTTGGACCTTCGTCATCGCACTGGTAAGCCTTGTGGTGGGAGCCGCGTGCTCCGGGGGTCCGGCCCCCTTGTCCGTCGCCGATCCCAGCACGTCACCGGATCAGTTCGCGGATCTCGGCGACGACGGCACTTCCGGCAAGGGATTCAAAGGCGCGAAGCCCGGCAAGAGCGGTGGCGGCAAGGCGACGCGCGGTGGAGGTGGTGGAGGTGCATCGAAGGCCGTCCCCGCCGACGCGGTCGACGGTTCGACGGTGTCCGCCAGCGGCGCGACGGTCAGCGAGAAAGAACAGGCGCAGCGCGCGCGCCGGTTGTCGAAGGGCCTTCCCGACGTCAACCTGTGGCCGGACAGCACCGCGCAGATGGGCTTTACGAAAGACAAGATCACGTTGTGCGGCCACGCCGCGCTGACGTTCGCGGAGGCTTTCGACACGCGCCCCGAGGACATCAACGTGTACTGGTCGATGGTCAACGACAACGGCGGTGTTTACGGCCGCAAGGTCGAGCTGACGATCGAGGACGACGCGTACCGGCCGGACAATGCCGTCCAGGCCGCCGAGCGCTGCAAGGCGAAGAAGCCCTTCATGCTCATCGGTGGGATCGGCTTCGATCAGATCCCCGCCGTGCGCGCGTGGAACGAGCAGTCGCAGAACCGCCTCCTCTACGTCCACCACATCGCGCGACAGGATCTGTCGAAGCGCTACAGCTTCAGCTTTCTTCCGACGGTCGAGCAGATGGGGACGCTCGCGGCCCGCTGGATCCTGTCCAAACACAGGAACGACGACATAGGGGTGTTGTGGCGACAGAGCGAATCGTGGGAACCGGGTCACACCGCGTTCAAAAGAACGATGAGCAACGCCAAGAAGGCTCTGGTTGCGGACCTCCCCGTCCAGAAAGACCAAGCGGTGTACGCGCAACAGATCAACGAGCTCAAGGCGCGCGGAGCGGACACGGTGTTCGTGTGGGAGAACGCACTCGCCGCGATCGAGCTCATCAAGCAGGCAAAGAACCAGGATTACCACCCGACGTGGGTCGTCTTCCCGTTCCAGATCATGACCGACACGCTGAAGGGCGACACGACCTCTCCGCCGGTAGAAGGCATCGCGTCGTGGCCGGCATACGTCCCCGGAGCGAGGGGCGGGCCGTTCTCCTCCTACGACGACGAGATCGCCCGTTTCGAGGCGGCGCAGCGGAAATACGGAAAGGCTCGCAACGGCAACGACATCCTGTTCATGACGTGGGTCGCGATGAAGCAGATCCACCAGTGGTTGCTCGACTGCGGGCCCAACTGCGACCGCAACCGGCTCGTCGCGCTGCTGATCTCGGGCCGGCACAAGGCCGTCGCCCCGAACTGCCCGTTCGACTTCACCGTCAACGGTCACGTCGGCGGCTTCTTCGGCAACATCTTCCGAGCTACGAACGTCTCCGGCTACGGAACCGGCTGGGTCCAGACGAACACCTGCGCTCGTATCTGAGCCCGCACCGAAACGCACATAGGGATCGATAGGTGGGGCAGGCGATCGTCTCAGGTCTCGCGAACGGCGGCATCTATGCGTTGCTCGCCGTCGGGATAGTGCTCGTCTACAAGGGATCGCGCGTACTCAACTTCGCGCAGGGCGAGATGGGGACCTTCGGCCTCTTCATCGCGTTCTGGTTGATCGACGTGATCGAGCTGCCGTGGCTCGCGGGCGCGCTCGGTGCGATCGTGGTCGTGGCGTTGATCGGGTTCTCGTTCGAGCGAGTGGTCGTTCGGCATATGGGAGATGCGCCACGTCTGTCCGTTGCCGTCGCCACCATCGGATTGCTCCTCCTGTTGTTCGCGGTCGAGCTAAAGGTCTTCGGTCCGAGCCCTCGGCTGCTGCCCGCACCGTTCTCCGGGCTCGGCTATGAGGTGTTCGGATTCTTCGTGAGCCCGACACAGATCATGGCGCTCGCGACGGCGGTCGCGCTGGGAGTAGCACTGGCCGCGTTCCTCCGCCGCACCGACTTCGGACTCGGTGTTCTTGCCGCCTCGCAGGATGGGGTTGCGACGCGCCTCGTGGGGATCCGTCTCTCGCGCGTTTCCTCGTTCACCTGGACCGTGGCCGGTGCGGTGTCTGCGATGGCCGCATTGTTGATCGCTCCGACGATCGGGATCTTCGCGGCCGGGTTCATGACGGGACTGTTCGTCCGCGCCCTGGCAGCGGCCCTCCTCGGGGGACTGACCAGTCTCCCCGGCGCGTTCATCGGCGGCGTCGTGGTCGGTGTCGTCGAAGCGGTAGTGGGACAAAGGTTCGTCCAGTCGACGTTCCCCGGGATCCAGTCGGTGAGCGTCATGGTCGTCATCGTCTTGGTGCTGTTGCTTCGTCCGCAAGGCCTGTTCGTCAGGACCGCTGCGTGAGCGACATCAGGGGATGGCCGTACGAGAACCCGAGCGGGTTCCGGTTCAAGCTCACGAAAAGGAAAGTGGTCGCAGCCGCGCTCCTCGTCGCGGGGGCGGCTTTGCCTCCGCTCCTGTTGCGTTCTACAGAGATCTTGTCGAGCTCGCACGCGTTGGTGTTGGGGCGAGCGGTGTGCTTCGCGCTGATGGCGCTGTCGCTCAACATCCTGTTGGGCTACGCGGGACAGATATCGCTCGGACACGGCGCGTTCCTCGGCGTCGGCGCGTTCGCGAGCGGGCTGCTCACGATCCAGCCGCAGCTACCGGTGATGATCGGGTTGGCGGGGGCCGCGGTCGCGGGAGCGTTGTTTGCGTTGGTCCTCGGGTTCCCGGCGCTGCGGTTGCGGGGCCTCTACCTCTCGATCGTCACGATCGCCTTCGCCTTCATGATGGAGGAGTCGTGGTTCCGGTGGGAGCCGCTGACGGGCGGCTCGGCCGGCCTCGAACTGCCGCGCCCTCGGGCCGGGAACTTCGTGTTCTTCGAGCACGCCGACTACCTCGCCATGCTCCTGGTGATCTTCGTCGGGTTCTGGTTGCTCGACCAGAACGTCACGCGTACCAAGATCGGGCGCGCGTTCAATGCGATCCGCTGGGACGAGCGGGTCGCTCAGGGCTTCGGTGTCTCGGTCGCGGGCTACAAGCTCCTCGCGTTCGTCGTCTCGGGTGCACTAGCGGCGGTCTCGGGAGCTCTGTACGGGCACCTGATCGGGTTCGTGAACTCCGAGAGCTTCGCGTTCAAGTCACAACCCAACTTCTCGTTGTTGCTCGTGATCATCGTGGTCATCGGCGGCCTCGGGAGCCGCGTCGGAGTGGCGCTGGCGGCGGTTTTCTATGCGCTCATACCCGAGGTCCTGCGAGCGCTCCAGGGCTGGGAGCTGATCATCGGAGCCATCGCGCTGATCGACGTCATGGCGCGTCACCCCGGCGGATTCGCCGGCGCGGTGAGGAAGGCACGCGAGAAGCGGGGCGAGAAGAACGCGCGCGGCCGGCTGGACGTGGTCGAAGAGGCAGAGATGCCGAAGCTGCCGAACATGCCCCGGCCCGCGGGGTTGCCGGACCGCCCGGATGTGCTGCCCGGCAGTCCGCTGCTCGAGGTCGAGGGCGTGTCGGTGTCGTTCCGGGGGCTGAAGGCAGTGGATGAAGCGTCGCTGACGGTCCGAAGCGGCCAGATCGTCGGCCTGATCGGGCCGAACGGCGCGGGCAAGACGACGCTGTTCAACGCGATCTCCGGGTTCGTCAAGCCGGAGAGCGGAAGCGTGAAGTTCCTCAGCCGCGAGCTGATGGATCTTCCACCTCATGCGCGGGCGCGCGCCGGCATCGGGCGGACGTTCCAGCAGATCGGCCTGACGAAGGATCTCTCGGTCAAGGAGAACCTCCTCCTCGCGCAACACGTCGTTGCGGACTATCCGGTCGTCAAGGGTCTCGCGTGGACACCTAGAGCTTTCGATACCGAGGCTTCACTCCACGAGCGTGCGCACGTAGCGATCGCGGCCCTCGGCTTCGACGCGTTCACCGATACCCCCGTCCGGAACCTGTCGCACGGGCAGCAACGGATCATCGAGCTCGGTTGCGTCCTCGTTACTGCGCCCGAGTTGCTGCTGCTGGACGAGCCCTCTGCCGGGATGTCCCCGGGGGCGGTCGAGAACCTCGGCGAACGTTTGAGGGACATCCGCGACGATCTGGGCCGCACCGTGCTGCTGATCGAACACCACATCCCTCTGGTGCTCGACGTCTGCGACTACATCTACGTCTTGAACTTTGGGAAGGTGCTGGCGCATGGGACGACCGAAGAGATCGCCCGCAAACCCGAGGTGATCGGGGCGTACTTCGGCGAGGAGGTGGCATGACCGGGAACCACCTCGTCGAGCTATGCGGCGTCAGCACAGGGTTCGGCGCAAACACGGTCCTTCACGGTTGCAGCTACCACGTCAAAGAGGGTGAGGTCGCCGCGGTGCTCGGCCTCAACGGCGCGGGAAAGAGCGTCTCGTTGAAGGTCGTCGCCGGACTGCTGCCGGCGTGGTCCGGTACGGTGACCTTCCGCGGCGAAGACATCACGAACACGTCCGTAGAGGAGCGGGTCTTCCTCGGGATGGGGCACGTGCCTCAAGGCCGACAGGTGTTTCCCGAGTTCACGGTCGAACAGAACCTCCGCCTCGGGGCGTATGCGCTTCGGCGACGAGATCGCGCTCGTTACCAGTCGGTCCTGGATGGCATCTACGACCGTTTCCCGGTGCTCGCAGAGCGCAGGAACCAGCTGGCGGGGACGATGTCCGGCGGACAACAAGCGATGGTCGCGGTCGCTCGCGGGTTGATGTCCGAGCCGACCCTGCTGGTGATCGACGAGCCGTCGGCCGGTCTGTCCCCCGTCGCCGTTCAGGACCTGTTCGAGACGCTACAGGAGGTGCATAGATCGGGCGTCTCGCTGCTCCTCGTCGAACAGAACGTGACGTTCTCGTTGAAGGTCGCGGATCGGGTCCACATCATGCAGCGTGGCCAGATCGTCTACGAGGGCGACGTCGGACGTCTCGATACGTCGAAGGTCGCGGACTACCTCGGGGTCGGGCGGCTGCTGTCGAAGACGGTCCTGGAGGCGGCGCGCTGATGGCTGCCATCGAGAAGGGTCGGCTGGCCGACGCCGGAGCGGACCTCGTCCCCCACACCTCCGAACGTATCGAGCAGGCCGCGCTGGAGCTGTTCTACGAGAGCGGGTTCAACGCAACCACGATGCGAGAGATCGCGCTCGCCTGCGGCCTGACGCCGGGCGCGCTCTACAACCACTTCGCGTCGAAAGACCAACTTCTCGGACAGCTTCTGGTGGACATCCACCGGCAGCTGACCGAATCGCTCGAGGCCGCGGTCGCCGCCGCGGGTGAGGACCCCGTCAGCCGCGTCCACGCTTACTGCAGGGCCCACGCGCTGTTCCACACGACCTACATCACCGAGGCACGCGTGGCGAACCGGGAGATCGCCTCGCTCACTCCCGAGCACCTCGAGCAGGTCGTCTCGATGCGCACGAGGGCGACCAACCAGCTGCGCGCATTGATCCAGGAGGGCGTCGAGGCGGGCGTGTTCGAGGTGCCTCACGTAGAAGCGGTCGCGAACCTGATCCTGACGATGGCCATCTCGATCGCCGGGTGGTACCGGCCCGGCGGCGCGCTCGATCGCGAACAGATGGCGGACCTGGATGCAGAGATGGCACTGCGGATGCTGACGTGCACGACAGGAGGTAGAGAACGATGACGATCCCCGGGCTCATGCAGCAGACCCCGCTGGTGATCAAGACGATCTTCGACCGCATGCGAACGATCTACGGCGACGGCTACGTCATCTCGCCCGAACGTCGTATCACCTATGCCGAACTGGGCGAGCGGGTGCTCAAGGTCTGCAGTGCCCTCAAAGAGCTCGGGATCCAGCCGGGTGACCGCGTCGGTACGTTCGCATTCAACTCCACACGCCATCTGGAGCTGTACTACGCGGTCCCGCTGATGGGGGCGGTCCTGCACACGATCAACGTCCGGCTGTTCCCCGAGCAGATCACCTACATAACGAACCATGCGGAGGACAAGCTCATCTTCTTCGACGCCGACCTCGCTCCGCAGCTGACAGACGTCGCCGGAGACCTTCACACAGTCGAGGGATACGTGCGGATGGGCGAGGGATCGTCGGACGACGGCCTCGCACCCGTGCACGATCACGACGAGCTGGTCGCGCAATCGCTTCCAATCGCGGAGTTGCCCGACGTCGACGAGAACGCCGCCTGCGGCCTCTGCTACACGTCGGGGACAACGGGGATGCCGAAGGGCGTCCTCTACTCGCACCGCGCTCAATGGCTGCATGCGGTCGTTTCGTGCATGGCCGATCACGCCGCCTACACGCAGGCGGATCGCATCTTCCCGATCGTCCCGTTGTTCCACGCGTTCGGGTGGGGGCTGCCGTACGCGGCCCCGTTGACGGGGGCCGAGCTCGTGTTCCATGGAGCGGACAACTCGCCGCAGACGATCGGCCGCATCATCGATGACGAAGAGGTCACGGTCGCGGCCGCGGTTCCGACGATCTGGAAGGAGCTCCTCCCGCTCCTGGATCGGGGCGACGTCAAAGCAACGACGCTCAAGAGGTTGATAGTCGGTGGTTCGGCAAGCCCGCGGTCACTGATCGCGGCTTACGACCGCCATGGGATCAACCTGATCCAGGGCTGGGGCATGACCGAGACGGGCCCGCTCGCATGCCTGTCGAAGCCGCGCCGCCAGCACCGCGGCCTGTCCGACGACGAGCTCCTCGACCTGCGGGCGAAGACGGGCACGATCTTCTCGGGGCTCGAAGCACGCATCTGTGGTCCCGATGGCAGCGAGCTTCCGTGGGACGGGAAGCAGGCGGGCGAGCTCGAGGTACGCGGCCCGTTCATCGCATCCGCTTACTACAACGACGACACCTCCGACGACAAGTTCCACGACGGGTGGCTGCGCACCGGCGACATGGCCGTCGTGGAGCCGGACGGGTACTTCAAGATCGTCGACCGCGCCAAGGACCTGGTCAAGTCGGGCGGCGAGTGGATCTCGTCGGTGGAGCTCGAGTGCGCGCTCCTCGCTCACCCCGACATACGAGACGCCGCCGTCGTCGGGATGCCGTCCAAGAAGTGGGACGAGCGACCGGTCGCGGTCGTCGTTCCCGCAGGCGAGACCCCGCCGAACCTCACGTCCATCCGGGACTTCCTGACGGGGAAGGTCGCGAAGTGGTGGTTGCCCGACGAAGTCGTCGTGGTCGACGAGATCCCCAAGACGAGCGTCGGCAAGATCGACAAGAAGGCGATCCGCTCCGATCTCGCCGGTATCGAGCTTCCGTAACCGAGCACACAAGGAGGACGAATGACCGACTGGCTGGCACCAGAGACGTTCGAAGTCCCGGTAGCGGGAGGAAACCTGACGGTCGCGCGCTGGGGTGACGAAGGCCCCGTGATCCTCGCTATCCACGGGATCACCGCATCACATATGCAATGGCCGTACGTAGCGCGGGAGCTGCAGGGCGAAGCGCGCTTCATCGCCCCCGATCTGCGGGGGCGTGGCGGGAGCCGCGACCTTCCCGGGCCCTACGGCATGAACGCGCACGCCGACGACCTCGTCGCGGTCCTCGACCACCTCGATGTCGAGCGGGCGGTCGTCGTCGGCCATTCGATGGGGGGTTTCGTCGCCGCGGTCATGGCGATGCATCACCCCGATCGTGTCTCGAGCTTGGTGTTGATCGACGGCGGTTTCCCGTTGCTGGACGCGCCGGCACCGGATGTGGACGTCGAGCAGATCCTGCACCTCATGCTGGGGCCGTCGATCGAACGCTGCGAGATGACGTTCGATTCCTTCGACGCGTGCTTCGACTTCTGGAAGCAGCACCCGGCGATGCAGGACGAGGGGGCGTGGAACGAGGTGTTCCAGGCTTACGTCACATACGACCTCATGGGCGAGCCTCCGGAGCTTCGCTCGAAGGTCAACCTCGACGCGATCCTCGGCGACGGCCGCGACACGCTGGTCAGCGAAGACCTCCGCGCGGCCCCCGGCAACGTCAGGTGCCCGATGGTGCTCATACGCGCGCCGCGCGGCATCCTGAACGAGCCCAAGGGTCTGTACCCCGACGACGTCGCCACGCAACTCGTCGCGAGCCACGACAACCTCGAAGACGTGCTGGTCGAAGACGTGAACCACTACACGGTCGTCACCTCACCACGCGGCGCCAAGGTCGTTGCCGACCGCATCCGTCACGCGCTCGACCGAGCGCCGGTCTAGGAGGAGCACTTCATGCCGTACGCGGACAACGCGGGGGTACGCATCTACTGGGAAGAAGAAGGAGACGGTCCACCGCTCCTGCTGATCATGGGCCTCGGGTATTCCATGGCGATGTGGCACCGGCTGCGCCCGGTCCTGGCAGAGAGCTTCCGGGTGATCGCGTTCGACAACCGTGGCGTCGGCAGCAGCGACGTCCCCGAGCCGCCGTACTCGATCCCGGACATGGCGCGTGATGCGGTCGCCGTCCTCGACGCTGCAGGTGTTACGGACGCACACGTCGTCGGCGTGTCGATGGGCGGCGTCATAGCGCAAGAGCTGGCGCTGGACGCGCCCGACCGCGTCCGGTCGTTGGTCCTGGCATGCACCGCGTGCGGGGGCCCCGATGCGGTCGTAGCAGAACCCGAGGTGCTTCACGCCCTGACCGCTCGCGCCGAGCTGGGACCCGAAGAAGGCGTTCGGGTGATGGTGCCGTATATCTACGATGCGGCCACGCCTGCCGACAGGATCGAGGAGGACATCTCATTGCGACTGCGCAACTATCCGACCGCCGCGGGTTACATCGGCCAGTTGCAAGCGGTCGTCGGATACGAGACCTACCAGAGGCTGTCGCAGATCTCAGTGCCGACCCTCGTGTTGCACGGCCGGTCCGACCGCCTGGTACCGCACGGCAACGGCGAAGACGTGGCGCGGCGTATCCCGGGAGCGCGGTTGGTGTCGATCCCGAACGCGAGCCACATCTTCTTCACGGACCAGCCCGAGGTCGCGCGCGACGCGCTGCTCGCTTTCCTCCGCGAGGTGGCGCTCGAGTCGACGAGCGCCGGCGAGGCGGCCCGATGAGCTTGCCCCACCCGACGCTTCGCTCTTGCGTCGCGATCACCGTCGCGCTCGCGGCCACCATCCTGGCTCCGGCCGCGACCATGCCTGCGGCCGCGAACCACCTCGAGCGGATCATCGGCCCCGAGGAGCCGGCACGGAACTTCCCCGCCGCGTTCATGGCGTTGCTCCCGGACGACCGCCAGCAGGAGATCGCGGAGCGGCCGAAGTGGAGCGACCCGCGGATAGGTGGCTGGGGCGGCGTCTGGGGACCGGCGTGCAAACCCGGAAAAGTGCGCCAGCGCCCCGTGATCTTCGTTCACGGCAACACCGAGGACGCGTCCTTCTGGAACGCACCGCCGTCGGGAACGACGATCGTGAACGTGCGGGATGCGTTCGTGCAGGCGGGTTATTGCGAGAACGAGATCTGGGCCATCTCCTACACCGGGCGCAAGGGCTACTTCACCTACAACGACATCAATACGCGTGAGCTCGAGGCGTTCGTGAACGCGGTGCTCGAATACACGAAGGCGCGCGAGGTGGACGTCGTTGCGCACTCGCTCGGGGTCACGGTCGTGCGGAAGGCGGCGTTCAACTCTCCTGAGTTCTACCGCCGCATGGCGAGCTTCGTCGCGATCGCGGGCGCGAACGACGGAA
This sequence comes from Actinomycetota bacterium, assembly GCA_035550975.1. GTDB lineage: Bacteria > Actinomycetota > CADDZG01 > CADDZG01 > WHSQ01 > DASZOC01. The sequence goes on from DASZOC010000014.1 coordinate 21,127, forward strand.
CGACGACCTGCCGCGGAGCGGGCGAGGCCAAGGTCAGTCACGTATGCGAGGAGGTCCACCCCGGCAGCGCGTGGTTGGAGACGCTGAACGGTGCAGGTGAGACTCCTCCGGGACCTCGGTACCTCACGATCTACGACGGGAGCGGGGTCGCGGACCAGTTCTACCTCGGTCCCGATGCAGCGAGCCCGAGGCTGGACGGCGCCTGCAACTTCGCGATGCCGGGCACGGCGCATAACACGCTGGCGCGCGGCGAGACCGCGGTGAGGACCTACCTAGCGTTCATCCGTGACGGCAAGGAACCCACCTGCGCATAGCCGCTGGCGAGGTTCAAAGGGCCGCGATCAGCTCTTCGGCTGCGGTGTAGGGATCGACCTCGCGCGCCACGACCTTGTCGGTGAGACGGGCGAGCAGCGGCGCGCACTGCGAGTCGACCCTGCGCCGGTAGCGCTCGGCGACGATCTCGCGGATCTCTCGCTCGACCCTCCGGCGCCGCCGGGCTTCGAGTAGGCCTTTCTCTTCCTGGTAGGCACGGTGTTTCTCGATCGCGGCCCACAGCTCCGTGAGTCCCACGCCCTTCGTCGCGACGGTTTCGACTACCTGCGGTTTCCATTCCGCGTCCGACATCTCGAGCATCTGCTTCAGCTCCCGTACGGCGTCCCGCGCGCCCGACCGGTCTGCCTTGTTGACGACGAAGACGTCGGCGATCTCCATCAGTCCCGCCTTCGCGGCCTGGACGGCGTCGCCCCACCCCGGGGTGACGACGACGAGTGTCGTGTCGCACGCGTCGGTGATCTCGACCTCGGCTTGACCGACCCCTACCGTCTCGATCACGACGATGTCCTTCCCTACGGCATCGAGCACGCGAACCGCTTCCGGCGTCGCGAGTGAGATCCCCCCGAGGTGCCCCCGCGTCGCCATCGACCGGATGAAGACGTCCGGGTCGGTTGCGTGGGTCTGCATGCGAACGCGGTCACCTAGCAACGCTCCGCCCGAGAACGGGCTCGACGGGTCGATCGCGAGAACACCGACGCTCCGGCCCTCGCGGCGCACCGCCGCCACCAGTTGTTCGGTCAGTGTCGACTTGCCCGCACCTGGTGCACCGGTGATACCGATCGTGTAGGCGCGGCCGGTGCGCGGATAGAGCTCGCGCATCACGTCACCAAGCCCTGCATCACCGTCTTCGACGTAGGAGATGAGCCGGCCTATCGCCCGCCGCTCCCCCGCGAGAGCACGCGCGACCAAGGCTTCGGTATCCACTGGAGCTATCGCGGCGAGGTCAGGCCTCGACGGCGATGACCTCGGTGATGCCGGGGACCCGCTCCCTCAGGATGCGCTCCACGCCCTGTTTGAGAGTGACCGGTGAGATCGGGCAGCTCTCGCAGGTGCCCAGCAGCTGGACGGTTACCGTGCCGCCCGCGACGCTCTCCAGCTTGATGTCGCCTCCGTCCATCTGGATCGCGGGGCGGATCAGCTCCAGGGCCTCCTTGACCTGGTCTTCGACCGTCGTCGTCTCGCTCACGTCGCGATTCTACCGGGGCGATCAGGAAGACCCGGGGTTGGAGGGGCGGTCCCCTGCGCGCTTGAGCCCCCACCCGGAGAACAACAAACCGACGCCGATAAGCATGCAGTAGCTCACGATCCCCGGGGTTGCGTCGCCGAACTCGTCGGTCATCCCCGCGAACAGCGTCGCGAGGCCGATGGCGCCGAAGCCGGATCCGTACAACAGCAACATGACCGGCTTCGCCCAACGCGGCGGACGCTCGCTTCGGGAAGCATCGCGGCCCTCGTACCGCGAGATCAGCACGATCCCCCCGCCGACGAGCACGAAGAACATGCCCGACAGCAACAGCCCGAGCGCGGCCTTCGCCCAGTCCTGCCCGAGGTGGCGATCGATGATGCTCAGCCCCCAACCCGTCTCGTACTGAACGATGACGGCAAGTCCCCACACGATCGTTCCCGCGCCGAACAGCAGCGTGGCCAGCCCGGCCCAGCGCGCGAGAGCGCGGAACAGCTTCACGACTCCACCCGGATCTCCGCACCCAACGCGGTCAGTTTCCTGTCGAAGTCTTCGTAGCCGCGCAGGATGTGGTCGACCTCGTACACGCGCGTCTCGCCCTGCGCGCACAGTCCGCTGATCACCAGAGCCGCGCCCGCGCGGATGTCCGGAGCGCGCACGGGTGCACCGGACAGCTGCTCGACGCCGCGGATCACGGCGTGGTGGCCTTCCACCCTGATCCGGCAGCCCATCCGATTGAGCTCGTCGACGAACAGGAACCGTGCCTCGAAGACGTTCTCGGTCAGGATCGACGACCCCTGCGCCTGCGCCAGGAGCACCATCATCAGCGGCTGCATGTCCGTTGCGAAGCCCGGATACGGGAGCGTCACGAGATCCAACGGGCGCGGCCGGCGCGACATGCGCACGCGCATCTGCCCGTCGGAGCGCGTCACCTCGGCTCCGGCTTCTTCCAGCTTGAGGCCGAGAAGCTCGACGTGATCGTTCCTCAGGTCCTTGAGCGTCACGTCGCCTCGCGTCGCCGCGGCTCCGATCGCGAACGTTCCCGCTTCGATGCGATCCGGGATGATCTCGTGACTGCAGGGATGAAGCTCGGCGACGCCGTCGATCGTGATCGAGGGGGTGCCGGCGCCGCGGATGCGGGCGCCACACCGGTTCAGGAAGTCGGCGAGGTCCTGGATCTCGGGCTCCCGTGCGGCATTCTCGACCGACGTCGTCCCCTCTGCCAGGACCGCAGCCATCAGCAGGTTCTCGGTCGCGCCGACGGAAGGGAAGTCGAGCAGCACCCTCGTGCCCTGGAGACGTTCCGCCACGCCTTCGATGAAGCCGTGCTCGGACGTGAACTTCGCGCCCATACGTTCGAGCCCCCCGAGGTGGAGATCGATCGGCCGCGACCCGATCGCGTCGCCGCCCGGCATCGCGACGCGAGCTCGACCGAGGCGCGCGAGAAGGGGGCCGAGGACCTGGATCGAAGCCCGCATGCGCGTGACCAGGTCGTAAGGCGTCTCGTCGGAAAGCTCGCCCGACGCGTCGATCGTCAGGGTGTCTCCTTCGTGGGTCACGGACGCGCCGAGGCGCGTCAGGACCTCGCTCATCAGGTAGACGTCCGTGATCCGCGGGACGCGCGTGAGCGTCACCTCGCCTTTGGCGAGAAGGGACGCCGCCATGATCTTGAGCGCGGCGTTCTTCGCTCCGCTGATGTGGACGTCGCCATGTAGCGGCGTCGGGCCCGAGACGACGTAAGACTTCATCGCTGCATAGTAAAGAGAAGGGCGACCCCCTCGGGGGCCGCCCTCACTCGACTGTCTGGTGCGCTCGTCAGCTGCCGGAGGATCCGCGACCGGTCGACTTCTTGCGCCCGGAGGTCGACTTGCGACCGGTCCGCTTCGCGGCCGACTTCGCCTGCCCGGCGGAACGCGTCGCGGTCTTCTTCGTTCCGCGGGCGGCGGCGCGCCCGCCTGCCCGGGCTCCGGAGGCGGTCTTCCTGGCGCCGCGGGCCGTCTTCTTCGCGGTCGACCTAGCACTCGAGCCGGTGGACTTGCGAGCGGTCGACTTCTTGCGACCTCCGGTGGACTTGCGCGCGGTCGACTTCTTGCGGCCTCCGGTGGACTTGCGCGCCGTCGACTTCTTGCGCCCTCCGGTGGACTTGCGCGCCGTCGACTTCTTGCGGCCCGTCGACGACGTCCTGCTCCCGGAGCTAGCGCGGCCGCTCGACGACGAATCGTCGGGCTCCACGACCGCGGCTCCGACACGAGCGGTTCCGGCAGCGACGTTCCGAGCGGTCGCCAGCGGACCCGAGTCGTCACGATCTGCAGCAACCACATCAGCGGCGGTCGTCGTGACGTCCGCGACCGCCTCACGGGCTCGCTCGATCAAGCCTCTGTCTTCTGCCATACCGCCCCTCCTGTTCGCGCGCGGATATACACGATGCCTACCTTGCTTTCCCGAAACGTGCAACACGAAACAGAGCCGCGCGCGATTACTGCCGTTCGGTTGTGGGCAACAACAACCTCGTGGACGACAAACTGCTGCGCATCTATCTCAATGATCACCGCGCGGGATCGGCGGCAGGGCTCGAGCTCGCGCGCCGCTGCCTGAACAACAACCGCGGGACGACCTACGAGTCGTTCCTCCGCGACCTCGTCAGCGGCATCGAAGACGACGTACACGAGCTGGAGAACCTGATGGAGACGCTGGGCGTGCCGCGCGACCGCCTGAAGCACGGATTGGCGTGGGCGGCCGAGAAGGTCGGGCGACTCAAGCTCAACGGGCAGCTGACGGGGTATTCGCCGTTGAGCCGCCTGTGGGAGCTCGAAGGATTACTGCTCGGCGTGACCGGCAAGAGGTCTCTGTGGCGGTCGTTGAAGCAGGTCGCGGACCATGACTCGAGGTTGGCCGTGACTGACTTCGACAAGCTCATAGGGAAAGCCGACGAGCAGATAACCGGGCTCGAACAGCACCGTGTCCGCGCCGCCGCCGACGCCCTTACGTAGCTCCCGTCACCCGATCGAAGGCCGGGCACAGGTATGTCGAGTTACCCACCGTTTCGGTGGGTAACTGCGGATACCTAAGAGAAGGTCCGTCCGCGAGTTGCCGCCGCGGCAGCTCGACGAGCTAGATACCGGAGCCGGGGTCGATGTCGAGGCGCGCTTCGATCAGCCACAAGTTGCGACGGACACATTCGGGACAGAGAGCAAGGGCGCGATTGTTCGCGTCCGGCATCTCTTGCCAGCCCATCGGCACCAGGCCGTGCCGCCGCGCTTCTGAAACCCCACAGGAGGAGCAGAACACGCGATTCCGTAGGCCCTCTGGACGTTCCCCCATCCCCACTTCATACCTCCCGACGGACGGGAAGTAGCACGCTACGGAGCCTGCCAGGGTGGTTTCTGGGTCCGTCTCGGGTCCACCCACGCGAAAGAGACGCTCGAAGCGCGCGGCCCCACCTCGATCGTGTTCGTCGCGCGGCCTGCAGTGACCGCGGGCAGGATCCCGCTCGGGTTGTAGCACCGACCGCGATAGTCGGAGAAGCAGCCGCCATCCATGTCCGTCTTACGAGAGTCCTGACTCGTGACCACGAGGACCACCCGGTGCCCCTTGTCGAGGACGACTGCAGTGGGCTGCAGCTCGAGGTCCCACTCGTAGGTCTTACCGGGTTCCATCTCCAGCCACTCGTGCTCTTTGCGCCACGTGTGCGAGTCCGCGTACCCATGGGAGATGCGCTCCCAGGAACCGTCCGGAGCTTCGTCGATGAGATAGGCGACCCACTTCGTGGAGGTCTGGTTGCTCGACGCTTCCAGGTGAACGGTCGGCTGCCCGTTGATCATGCGCGGCGCGGACAGCGGCCGCGAGCGGAAGACCGCGCTGCTGTCGGTCCACGAGTGTCGGTACGACGGAACGTCGTCGACGTAGGACACCTCGCCCGCTTGCGGCCGGCGCGCACCGAATCCTCCCTGCTCGTCCGGATAGAAGGTGACCCATTCGCTCGGCTCTAGCGGCCAGTCATCACCCTCGTGCCACATGCCTTTCGAGTCCTCTACGAGGAGCCGCGGCTCGTACTTCAGACCGTTCTCCTTGCCGAACAAGGCGGTGTCGAGCCACCGGTGACGGATCTCGTCGAAGTTGACGATGCCGGGATATCCCGTCATGTCGGGCCAGCCGTGGTACCACCAACCGAAGATCCCGTACTTGGGGTAGTCGTCGGGAAGCGCGTCCCAGTACATCTGGCTGTGGTCCGGGTGCACGTTGAGATCGACGAAACCGTGTGTCAGCAGCACCGGGATCTGCGCTTTGGGCGTGTGCCTCGAAAGATCGCGATCGGCCCACTTCTCCGTGAAAGGACCCTCGTACCGGGAGAAGTCCAGCGTCGTCTGACCCCGGCAGGTCGACGCCTGCGCCGTGACGGCTTGTGGATCCGGGTACGTGGAAGGAACCATCTCGATCCCTTCGTACAGCGGGCCGTTGAACTGGTCCTCGAACTTCGCTCCCTGCAGCCACTCGTCCTGGTAGTAGGAGACGACGGGCGCGTGAGCCAGCGCCGCAGTGAGATCGGGGACGGACGTATGCGCCACGACCGAGCCCATCCCGGGATGGCTCACTCCGTCGGACACGATTACGTCGTTCGACCATTCTTGCTTGCGGATCCACTGCGCGAACACCTTCGCGTCGGAGCGATCGGCGCTGCCACCGAAGTCCAGACAACCCTCGCTTCCCATCGTGCCGCGGGCATCGGCCTCGACATACGCGGCTCCGCGTTCGACGAACATGAGCCAGTCGGGATTCAGGCCACGCGGGTTCAGGCCTCGGTCGAGCGGCTGGTAGGGGCTGATCTCGAGCAGCGTCGGGATCTTCTTTCCGGCCTCGAGCCCCTTCGGCAGGAACACCGTCAGGGACAGCTGCGTCCCGTCCTTCGCCTCGATGTAATAGTTGGATCGGTCGAAGCCTGAGTAACGAGGCTGGCTCAGCGTCTTACGCCACCGCTCGGGCGACCACCGCTTCGACCCGCCGGACGCGAGCGCCGGCGCGGCGAGGAAAGACACCGCCACAAAGAGCGCGAGGAGACGCCGGACCAAGGCCATGCCGTGAGGTTCGGCGCCGCCGGATAGAACCCTTCCGCGTCCTGCTAGCGCTGACCCCGGCTCGCGGCGACCTCGTCGGCGGCCAGAGCCGCGCGCAGGTGAGCCTCACCGCGTTGCTCCGAGTCGCGGTCGGCATCCTGCTGACGGCGGAGCTCCGCGATCCGCTGCTTGATCTCGTCGGCAGTGATCTCGCCCGTCGCCTCGGCATCGTCGGCGAGGACAATGACGTGATAGTCGTTACCGTCTCCGTTGGCCTCCAGGAAGCCGCCCGTGACCAGGAAGACCTCGCGGTTGGAACCGGACACGACGGTGACCGTTCCGGGTACGAGGGCCGCGAGGAACGGGATGTGGTTGAACATGATCCCGAACTCGCCCTCCGGCGACCGAGCGATGACCAGCTCGGCCTCGCCTTCCCAGATCGCCTCTTCGGGCGACACGATCGACACCTGCATACGGGTCGCCATCAGCGGTTCACCTTCTCCCGAGAGCTAGGCGCTGGCGAGTGAAAAGCGCACCAGGCAAGGCCGCAGGGAGCGTGCGTACCCAGAGGGTACGTGCGCGACCGAGAACGCCGCCTGGGGCAGCTTTGCAGCCGCCAGCGACAGCGATTCGGGGGGAGGTGATCCGCATCAGTCCTGTAGTTCCTTGGCTTTGGCTTCTGCTTCCTCGATCCCGCCGACCATGTAGAACGCCTGCTCGGGAAGGTGGTCGTAGGCCCCTTCTGCGAGCGCCTTGAACGACTCGATCGTCTCGCCCACGGGCACGTACTTACCCGGGATGCCGGTGAACTGCTCGGCGACGAAGAACGGCTGGCTGAGGAAGCGCTGGATCTTGCGAGCGCGCTGGACGGTGATCTTGTCTTCTTCCGACAGCTCGTCGATACCGAGGATCGCGATGATGTCCTGGAGGTCTTTGTAGCGCTGCAGGATGCGTTGCACGGTCAGTGCGACGTTGTAGTGCTCGTCACCGACGTACCGGGGGTCGAGGATGCGCGACGTCGAGTCGAGCGGGTCGACGGCCGGGTAGATGCCGAGCTCGGAGATCTGACGGGAGAGCACCGTGGTTGCGTCGAGGTGCGCGAACGTCGTGTGCGGAGCCGGGTCGGTGATGTCGTCCGCGGGGACGTAGATCGCCTGCAGCGACGTGATCGACCGCCCCTTCGTCGAGGTGATCCGCTCTTGCAGCTCGCCCATCTCCTCCGACAGTGTCGGCTGGTAACCGACCGCCGAAGGCATGCGGCCGAGCAGCGTCGAGACCTCGGACCCTGCCTGCACGAAACGGAAGATGTTGTCGACGAACAGCAACACGTCCTGGTGCTCGCGGTCGCGGAAGTACTCGGCCATGGTGAGAGCCGAGAGAGCGACACGCAGACGCACCCCCGGAGGCTCGTCCATCTGGCCGTAGACGAGAGCGGTCTTCTCGAGCACGCCCGATTCCTTCATCTCGAGCCACAGGTCGGTGCCCTCACGGGTTCGCTCGCCGACACCAGCGAAGACCGAGACGCCTCCATGCTCTTGGGCGACGCGCTGGATCATCTCCATGATGACGACGGTTTTTCCGACGCCGGCGCCGCCGAACATCCCGATCTTTCCACCCTGCACGTAAGGCTCGAGAAGGTCGATGACCTTGATACCGGTCTCGAACATCTCGGTCTTCGGCTCGAGCTCGTCGAAGGGAGGCGCCTGCCGGTGGATCGGCCAGCGCTCGGTGTCCTCCGGGATCGTCGACCCGTCGACCGGCTCTCCGAGGACGTTGTAGACGTGCCCGAGGGTGTTGGGGCCGACCGGGACCGTGATCGGGGCACCCGTGTTGTGAACGGGAGCGCCCCGCACCAAACCGTCCGTCTGTTTCATGCAGATCGCCTTGACGACGTTCTCACCGATGTGCTGGCTCACCTCGGCGGTGATGGTGTCGGTCTTGCCCTCGACCGTCCGCTCGACCGTCAGCGCGAAGCCCAGCTCGGGGAGGTCGTTCGGAGGGAACTCGACCTCGATGACGGGCCCGGTGATCCTGAGGATGCGGCCGTCTGCTTCTGCTTTACCGCTGTGGGCCAACCTCTCTTCGGTTACTGCCATGTCGTCGCCTCCTAGTGCGTGTCGGTAGCGGCGGCCTCGGAGAGGGCTTCCGCCCCGCCGATGACCTCCATGATCTCGGTCGTGATCTCTGCCTGTCTCGCCTGGTTGTAGTCACGGGTCAGGTTGCCGATGAGCTCGTCGGCGTTGTCGGTGGCGGCCTTCATCGCGCGGCGTCGGGCGGCGTGCTCGGACGCCGCGGCCTCGAGCATGCCCTGCAGCACCGCCCCCTCGATGTAGCGGGGAAGAAGGAAGCCGAGGATGTCTTCGGGCTCGGGCTCGAAGATGTAACCCGCCTTCTTGCCGCCTGCATCGGCAGGTTCTCCCTTGATGTCCTCGGTCTCGGCCGGAAGGAGCTTCACGACGACCGGGCGTTGCGTGAGGGCCGATTCATAACGCGTGTACGCGAGGCGGACCTCGTCGACGTCACCGTTCTCGAACGCGGTGACTGCAGCGCGCGCCACATTGCGAGCGTCGTGGATCGACGGCTGATCGGAGCCACCGGTCCACGAGTCGGTGACGTCGTAGCCCCGGAAGCGGAAGTAGCTGAGCGCTTTCTTGCCCGAAAGGAACAATCGGGTCTCGCCGTGGCTAGCCATGTCCCGTTCGGCGGCCCGGATGACGTTCGTGTTGTAGGCGCCGGCGAGACCTCTATCGGCCGAGATCACGACCATGCCGACGCGGCCCTTGCCCTCGCGCGGCTTCAGCAGGGGGTGGTCGATGTTGCCCGCGTTCTGGGCGACCGACGCCATCAGCTCGCGCATGGTCTCGGCATACGGACGAGCCGCCTCGACGCGACGCTGTGCCTTGATGATCCGCGACGACGCGATCAGCTCCATCGCGCGCGTGATCTTCTGGGTCGACTTGACCGAGACGATCCTGCGCTTGACTGCCCGGAGCTGTCCTGCCATCTATCCGTCCTTCGTTATTCGCCGGGGGACGCGGAGTCGCCCGCGGTCACCAGCTCCGTCGTGTCGGGAGGGGCCGACGTGCCACTCTCGGTCGGGCGGGCGTCGTCCGCAGCGTCGCTGTCGACACGAGCGGTCCACGATTGCTTGAAGTCCTCGACGGCAGCCTTCAGCTGCGCCTCGGTCTCTTCGTCCAGCTTCCCGGTCGACACGATCGTGTCCCCGATGCTCGAGTGACGCGAGCGGAGGTGGTCGAGCATCTCGCGCTCGAAGCGACCGACCTGGTCGAGGGGAACGTCGTCGAGGTAGCCGTTCGTCACGGCCCAGATCGAAGCGACTTGCTCCTCGACCGGGAACGGCTGGTACTGCGGCTGTTTCAGCACCTCCACGACGCGCGCACCGCGGTCGAGCTGCTGCTGTGACGCCTTGTCGAGGTCGGAGCCGAACTCGGCGAACGCCTCCAACTCGCGGAACTGCGCGAGGTCGAGGCGCAGACGTCCCGCGACCTGCTTCATGGCCTTGATCTGGGCGTTACCTCCCACGCGGGAGACGGAGATGCCGACGTTGATCGCCGGACGGACGCCGGAGAAGAACAGGTCCGACTCGAGGAAGATCTGCCCGTCGGTGATCGAGATGACATTGGTCGGGATGTATGCCGACACGTCTCCACCCTTGGTCTCGATCAGCGGAAGCGCGGTGAGCGACCCGCCCCCGTTCTCGTCGGAGAGCTTTGCGGCTCGTTCGAGCAGACGGGAGTGCAGGTAGAAGACGTCGCCGGGGTAGGCCTCGCGACCCGGCGGGCGACGTAGCAACAGCGACAGCTGGCGGTACGCGATCGCCTGCTTCGAGAGGTCGTCGTAGACGATGAGCGCGTGCTGACCGTTCTCCATCCAGTGCTGGCCCATCGCGCAGCCCGAGAACGGCGCGAGGAATTGGAAGGGAGCCGGGTCAGATGCAGGCGCGTTGACGACCACGGTGTACTCCATCGCGCCGGCCTCTTCGAGAGCGGCAACGACCTCGGCGACCGTGGACGCCTTCTGACCGACCGCCACGTAGATGCACTTCACGGCCTTGTCCGTGCCCCACAGCTGGCGCTGGTTGATGATGGCGTCGATCGCGATCGCGGTCTTGCCGGTCTGGCGGTCGCCGATGATCAGCTGACGCTGCCCTCGGCCAACCGGCGTCATGCCGTCGATAGCCTTGATACCGGTCTGCAGAGGCTCGTGGACCGGCTGACGTGCGGTCACACCCGGCGCCTGGACCTCGAGCGGACGGCGCGCGTCGGACTTGATGGGGCCCTTGCCGTCGATCGGTTCTGCGAGAGCATTGACCACGCGGCCGAGAAGACCGTCGCCGACACCGACCGAAAGGATGTTGCCCGTCTGCTTGACGGGTTGGCCTTCTTCGATGTGGCTGTCGTCACCGAGGATGACGCAGCCGATCTCGTTCTCGTCGAGGTTCATGGCAAGACCGATCGTCCCGCCGGTGAACTCGAGCATCTCGTTCGCCATCGCCTGCGGCAGGCCGCTCACGCGCGCGATCCCGTCGCCGACGTCTTTGACGTAGCCAACCTCTTCGCGCTCGACCGACGTCTTGAAGTCGGTGACGTAGCGCCGTAGTACGGAGGAGATCTCCTTCGGATCGATAGTCAGTTCGGCCACTAGTGACTCACCTGCTCCTTCAACTGATCGAGACGGTGCTTGATCGAACCGTCGATGACTGTGTCCCCAACCTTGGCGACGACACCACCGAGAACGGAGGGGTCGACGATGACCTTCACGGTGACTCGCTTGTTCGTTGCCTTCGACAGCGAAACGGCAAGGTCGGCCTGCTGCTTGTCGTCCAGCGGCACCGCGGTGCGGACCTCGGCGACCACCATCTGCCGCGCGTCGGCGGCCAGCTGCGACACCTGCTCGAGTATCTGAGGGAGCTGGCGCGCGCGGCCCTGGGTCACGATGAAGCTCAGGAGGCCGAGCGTGTGCGGTGACACTTTGTCGACGAGGAGCTCTTCGAGCACCTTCTCGCGCTGCTCTTTGTCGATCCCCTGGTCGCTCAGCGCCTGCTTGAGCTCGTGGTTCTGCTCGAGCAGCTTGCCGAACCGGAACAGCTCGTCCTCGACGCGATCGAGCTCACCCTCGGCCTGCACGACCTTGAAAAGAGCCTCCGCGTATCCCTGGACGAGAGCGTCGGCCATCAGCTGCGTCCGTTGCCGCTCATGGTGCCGACCTCTTTGATGTAGGCGTCCACCAGCTCCCGGTGCGTGGAGCCGTCGAGCGCGCGGCCGACGACCTTCTCGGCAAGCTCGATAGCGAGGTCGCCGACGGTCGATTGCAGCTCCGTGACGGTCCGGTTCCGCTCGGCCTCCAGCTGCTCTTGCGCCCGCTCGACTATCTGCTGGGCGTCGGCCTCCGCCTTCGCTATCAGGTCCTTACGCACCTGCTCGGCGGACTGACGGGCTTCCTCGATGATGCGGTTGGCCTCGCCGCGCGCGTCGGCGATCTGCTTCTCGTACTCGGCGCGCTCGCGTTCGGCCTCGGCCTTCGCACGCTCGGCCGCTTCGAGATCGCTCTGGATCTGCTTCTCGCGCGCCTCCACCGCCTCCTTGAGCTTGGGGAAGGCGAACTTGTTGAGCACCCAGAGCACGGCGAGGAACGCGACCGCGCCCCAGATCAACTCGGCCATGTCGGGCAGGATCAAGTCGGTGCCGGAAGGCTCCGCCTCCCCCTCGGCAGCAGCGAAGGTGAAGATGCTTGCTACTAATCCCATGGCTATCTCCTAGAGGATGAAGGCGAGAACGAAACCGAAAAGGGCGAGGGCCTCGATCAGCGCGAAGCCCAGGAACATCGTCGTCCGCGTCTCACCGGCGGTCTCCGGCTGGCGAGCCATCGCTTCGATCGCGCTGGCGAAGACGAGGCCGATGCCGATGCCCGGGCCGATGGCGCCGAGGCCGTAGACGAGACCGTGCGCGACGGCACGCAGGCCCTCGTCCGTCATCCCGGCGGTCTCTGCTTCCTGAGCGAGCTGGAGTGCTAGGTCGAGCATCTATCTCCTCCTGATCTAGGCGGCTATGCCTTCGGTGACGGGACGTTGGTGCGCGTGTGCTTCGTGAGTTGGCTCGCCGGGCGTGATGTGGTCCTCGGCGCCGTGGCCGTGGACCGCCTCCGCGATGTAGAAGGCCGAGAGCATCGTGAAGATGTAGGCCTGCATGAACACGACCAGCATCTCGAGCATCATCAGCGCGATCCCGACCGCCAGCGTCACGAGGCCCAGCGGCGATACGAAGCTGAGGTTGTTGACGAGGAAGTCGTGCGTGAACAAGAAGAAGATCGTGAGCAGCACGTGTCCGGCCATCATGTTCGCGAGGAGCCGGACCATGAGCGTCAACGGACGCACGATGAACACCGAGAAGAACTCGATCGGCGTCAGCAGGATGTAGACGAACTTCGGAACGCCCGGCGGAAAGAGGATGCCTTTGAGGTAGCCGCCCGCGCCCTGTTTCACGATCCCGACTACGTTGAAGATGATCCACGTCAGGATCGCCAGCATGAACGGGATCGCCATGCGCGACGTCGGGGCGAAGTGGATGCCGGGCACCACCGCAAGGATGTTCATGAACAGGATGAAGAAGAAGACGCTGGCGAGGTAGCCCGCGTAGCGCGGCCCGTCTTTAGGGCCGATCACGTCGACCGCGATCTTGTCGCGCACGAACAGGTACGCGGTCTCCGCCAGGTTCTGCCCCGCTTTCGGCACGAGCGCTTTCTTGGCCGCGCCGTAGAGGAAGAACCCGACGCACAACGCAGCTCCCACCAGCATCAGGAGCGCGACGCGGTTGAGCTCGAACGGGGTTCCCTCGAACGCGATCGGATCCCAGAAGAAGAGGTGGTTGATGTCTAGCTCGAGCGCAAGCTCCATCGCGGCTCCTTTACGTCTCTGCCTGCAGGCGGGCGGTCGACTCCGTTCCCCGGCCGGCCACGGCCTCCCACAGAACCAGGAGGAGGTGCGTGGCGATCAGGGTGAATCCGGTGACGGGAAAGAACACGGCCCCGGTCGTCTTCAACACGAACGAGACGCCCGTAACGATCGCGAGACCGATCGTGAAGGCGACCATAGCTGCCACGACCAGCATCCTCGGAGCGGTCTCCGCGACCTTGCCGATGACGGCGGCGGCGAAAACGAGGTTGACGAGCGTGAGCGCGAGCCCTGCGGCGCCGGAGAAGGCGAAGTGGGGACCCGCCCAGAGCCACAGCGCCACGACGAGGACCGGTGCGAGATAAAGACCCCTCACGATCATCCGGCGGACCATCTGCAGCTCGATCACTCTGAGAGGCTCTCCCTAATCGTGTTGCGTGCTCTTCGCCATGTAATAGACGGTGACTACGCCGAGGGCCCACCCCACGATCGCTCCCGCGATCTGGAACCACGGCTCGCTGCCCACCAGGTCGTCGATCCAGCGCCCGGCGAACCAAAACGCCAGCACCACCCCCACGAAGCCGAAGGCGATCGATAGACCTCGAGACGCCTGCGACATCCCCTTGGCCATGTCCGCCCCGGAGCCCCCTGAGCTGGAGGTGCGGGACGTGTGGGGCCGTCGGGGAGCTTGGCTCACGAGGAGGGCACCCTAACCCACGGCGACCTTGTGAAACTTTTCACAAGCTACCACCCACGGCACCGCCCCGCAACCGCCCCCTCCGGCAACACGAGGTGCGCGGCCACGATGAATTTCCTGCGCGACCTCTTGCTCCCCCGATTCCTCTAGGTCGTCAGGCTCGGTCTACGTTGTGTGGAGTTGGTCGAATCCTCTAGGTGTGCGGAGTTAGCCGTCGAAGCGCTGCGTAACTCCGCAAGCCTAGGACCCGAGGTGGTCTTCCAGGGCTTTCGTGAGGACCGGGAACAGCGTGTACAGCACGATCGCCCCTACTGCTATCGGCAGGACGAAGACCCATAGTGAGCGATCGAGGAAGGTGAACGCGAGGCCCGCGCCGGCGGCGAGCGCCGACCAGACGTACATGACGACGACTGCTTGTTTGTGGCCATGCCCCAGGTCCATCAGGCGGTGATGAAGGTGCTCCTTGTCGGCATGGAAGACGTTGCGCCGGCCTCGGACACGCCGAACGATCGCCAGCACCGCGTCGAGGATCGGTATCGCCACGACCATGGCCGGGATCCAGAGCGCCGAATAGGCGAGCAAGACGTTCGCCGGGTCCGTCGACAACGTCGGCGCCCGCCCCACACCCACGATCGTCGTCGCCCCCAGGACGAGGCCCAACAGCATGCTGCCGGAGTCGCCCATGAAGATGCGGGCCGGATGGAAGTTGTGGCGCAGGAAACCGAGGGCGGCGCCCATGATGATGATCGCCAGCAGCGGGGCCGCGGCCGCATCGAGGCCCAGGTTTCCAAGCTCGTTCAAGTTGTAGGTGTAGACGAAGAACGAGGCCGCCGCTATCGCGGTGATCCCTGCGGCGAGGCCGTCGAGCCCGTCGATCAGGTTCACCGCGTTGATCATCGCGACGATCCAGATGACGGTGACGAGCACCGACAGGTCGTCACTGAGGACGTAGACGGTCTCGGGTAGCAAGACGAACTGCATCTTGACGCCGGCAAGGAACAGCAGACCCGCCGCGAAGACCTGCCCTGCCAGCTTGGGTGCTGCGGTCAAGGGACGGAAATCGTCGATCACGCCCAGGCCCAAGATGATCGCCGCGCCCGCGGCGATCCCGAGCGGCTGCCCGGACTGCAAGAAGACCCCGTCGAACTCCGGCATCAGGATCGCCGCGCCCCCCGCCGCGAGGACGCCGACGAAGATCGCGAGACCTCCCAGCGTCGGCGTCGGGTGGGCGTGCACCTTGCGGTCGTTCGGATGATCGATCGCGCCGATACGTGCCGAGAAGCGACTCACCAGCGGCGTCACCGTGAAGGTCACGACGCCCGCGATCAGGCCGACGAGGAGATACGCGATCACGGTCGGATGCGTCCCGTCGCGCGCCCGGCGGCGCTGGTGCCGTAGGGCGCGCCGTCACGCGACTGGGTTCGGGTCACGCTACGTCGGGGTAGGGGCGGAAACGTTCCGTCAGGGCCGCCACCGCTGTGCGGATCTCGCTCTTCGTGGCTTCGGACTCGTCCTTGAGGGACCAGGCGATCAGTCGTGCTACCTCCGACGCCTGCTCCTCTTTCATGCCGCAGGTCGTGATCGCAGGTGCCCCGATGCGGATGCCGGAGGCGACGAATGGCTTCTCCGGGTCGTACGGGATCGCGTTCTTGTTGACCGTGATACCGACGTCGTCGAGACGCGCCTCGGCGACCTTGCCGGTGAGACCGACCGGCCGCAGGTCGACGAGCATCAGGTGGTTGTCCGTTCCGCCCGAGACGATGCGAAGACCTTCCTCCGTCAGGGTTGCCGCCATCGCCTGCGCGTTCGCCACCACCTGGTGCGCGTACTCCTTGAACCCGTCGGTCGCCGCCTCCGCGAAAGCAACCGCCTTCGCCGCGATCGCATGCATCATCGGGCCGCCTTGCCACGCGGGGAAGACGCTCTTGTCGATGGCGGAGGCGTGCTCCTCGGTACACATGATCATCGCCCCACGCGGCCCCCGCAGGGTCTTGTGTGTGGTGCAGGTGACGACGTCCGCGTGCTCGACCGGGTTCGGATGAGCGCCGCCGGCGACCAACCCGATGAAGTGCGCCGCGTCCACGATGAACACCGCCCCCACCTCGCGCGCGATCTCCTTGAACGTCGCGAAATCCCACAGGCGGGAGTATGCGGTCGCGCCGGCGACGATGATCTTCGGACGCTCGCGTTTGGCGATGTCACGGACCTCGTCGTAATCGATCAGCTCGTCTGACTCGCGGACCCCGTACGAGACGATGTCGAACAGCTTCCCCGTGAAGTTCACGTGGCTGCCGTGGGTCAGGTGCCCGCCATGCGCAAGCGACATCCCCATGAACTTCTCGCCGGGCTTCATGAAGGCGAAGAACGCCGCTGCGTTGGCCTGCGCCCCCGCGTGCGGCTGCACGTTCACGTGATCGGCGCCGAACAGCGCCTTCGCGCGCTCTATAGCGATCGTCTCCGCGACGTCGACATGCTCGCAACCGCCGTAGTAGCGCTTACCGGGATATCCCTCCGCGTACTTGTTCGTCAGCGGCGTCCCGAGGGCGGCCAGCACCGCGGTCGACGAGAAGTTCTCCGATGCGATCAGCTCGATCTTCGTGTTCTCACGATGGACCTCGGCCAGGATCGCCTCGGCGATCTCCGGATCGATCTTCTCTACCGCCTGCCAGTCCGCCCATCCCGGGTTGCTCACGTGCGAACCTCCTCGCATTCCTCTGTCTCGATATCCGCGACCTGCCGCAGGCGTCGCACGTGCCGGTCGCCCTCGAAATCCGTCGTCAAGAACACGTCCACCACCGCAAGCGCGACCGCCTCCCCGAGCACGCGCCCGCCCATCGACAACACGTTCGCGTCGTTGTGCAGCCGGGCCATCCGCGCCATCCATTCGTCGTGGCAGAGTGCCGCCCGCGCACCGTGGACCTTATTAGCTGCGATCGCCTCGCCCTGACCCGAACCTCCGATCACGATGCCGCGGTCGGCCTCGTCGCGGACCACGGCGCGCGCGACGGCGGCACAAAAGGCGGGGTAGTCGACCGGGTCCTCCGAGTCGGTCCCGAGGTCCGAGACGTCGTGGCCGCGGTCCACCAGATGCTTCGCGACGAGGGACTTCAAGGCGAACCCGGCATGGTCGGCTCCGAGGGCGATCCGCACTCGGGCAGTCTAGTGGCGAGAACCTCCTAGGCCCCGTTTTCCCGGTCTGCCTCTGCAGAGGGACCGCACAATGCTTCCGCCAGGACCTCGACGCCCATCTCGATCTGCGCGACCGTCCTCTCGTAGGCCCCGACCGGCTTGCCGATCGGATCATCGAGGTCCAGCGCCCGGCGCCACTCCGGACGGCGCGCGCCCAGCAACCGCTCGAGCCGGCGTTCTGCCGAATCGGGAAGGTCGCCTTCGAGCGCCATCTCGACGAGCTCTTTCATGAGAACGACCTTGTGCGCGACCGCCGGGTCGACGTCGAGGATCTCGCGCCGGTGCACGCTCGTCATCGCGACGATCACGTCGGCCCGGGCGAGCGAGTCTGCGGCCAGTTCCCGCGACCGGTGCGAGCTGAGGTCCATCCCGCGGGCCGCGACGACCTCCACCGCCTCGTCGGTCGCGGGGTTGCCGTCGTAGGCCCACGTCCCGACCGACGAAACGCTGATGTCGCATCCCCTGCGCTCGACCGCAGCGCGGAAGACAGCCTCGGCCATCGGCGAGCGGCACAGGTTGCCGGTACAGACCATGAGCACGTGCACGACCGAAGGCTAGAGCACCGCGTCAGCGCCACTTCGGTGGGTAGGGTGGAGGCATGCCATCGCAGTGGGACCGCCTGGTCACGAAGCTCCGCGACATGAACGACATTGGCAGTGCCTATTCGTTGCTGGAATGGGACCAGGCATCGTTCATGCCTCGTAAGGGGGGGCCGGAGCGGGCCCGCGTCGTGGGAACGATGGCACGGCTGGCTCACGAGCGGCTGATCGACCCGGAGCTCGGCGAGCTGCTCGACGAGCTCCACGACGATCCCTCCCTCGACCATCCGCAGCGCGCGAGCGTGCACGTGCTCAAGCGTCAACGAGACAAGGCAACGAAGGTCCCGTCTGATCTGGTCATCGCACTGAAGGAATCGGAGATGCGCGGGTACCAGGCGTGGACCGAGACGAAGCCGTCGGCGGATTTCGACGCCTTCCGCCCCTTCATCGCGGAGACCGTCAGGCTCAAGAAACAGGAGGCCGACGCGCTGGGGTGGGTCAACGAACGCTACGACGCGTGCCTCGACCACTTCGAGCCCGACATGACGGCGGTCGAGGTGGAAGCGCTGTTCGTCGAGCTGATCGACGGCCTGCAACCGATGGCCGCCGAGATCCTGGACGCGGCCGGTCCCAAACCCGACTTCCTGCTGAAGGCATACGACGCGCAGGGACAGATCGACTTCTGCAACGCGTTGGTAGACCGGATGGGCTTCGACCGCGATGGCGGCCGGCTCGATTTCTCGCCTCACCCGTTCACGATCCGTATCGCGCACGGTGACGTCAGGCAGACGCTCGCCGTGGAAGAGAGCGACCTGATGATGTCGATCTATGCCGCGATCCACGAGACCGGCCACGCGCTCTACGACCAGGGGTTCCCCGACGCCTTCGCCGGCCTGCCGATAGCCGACGCGCCCTCGATGGGCATGCACGAGTCGCAGTCGAGGCTGTGGGAGAACCACGTAGGGCGAAGCCGCGCCTTCACCGATCACATGCTCCCACTGCTGAAGGAGCGCTTCGACCAGCAGCTGGGTGCCACCGACCCCGACGAGTTCCACCGCGGGGTCAACCATCCGGAGCGGAGCCTGATCCGCATCAAGGCCGACGAGGTCACTTACAACCTTCACGTCGCGCTGCGTTTCGAGCTCGAGCTCGGCCTCTTCCGCGACGAGCTCGAGGTCGATGACCTGCCGGACGCGTGGGACGCAGCGATGGAGAAGCATCTCGGCATCCGCCCGCAGAACCACGCCGAAGGCGTGATGCAGGACATGCACTGGGCCGACGGGTACTTCGGTTACTTCCCGACCTACTCGCTCGGGACGCTCTACGCGGCCGCGTTCTTCGAGAAGATGACGAATGACATCGGTCCTGTCGACGACGCCCTACGGGCGGGCGACTGCTCGGCCGTCTTGCGGTGGTTGCAACACAACATCCACTCGCAGGGCTACCTCTACCCCGCGAAGGACCTGGCACGCCGCGTGCTGGGCCGCGACATCTCCGCGCAGCCTTTCCTCGATTACGTCCGCGCGAAGTACGGGACCATCTACTCGCTCAGTATCTGAGCGATCGCCGCGGCGGCGACCGGTCCCTCGCGCAGTATGCGTCTCTCGCCCGCCAGGTAGACGACGGTCGACGGGACCGCTACGCACCGGCCCCCGTCGAGATAGGCAGCGACGGTGCTGCCGAACACGCTGCGAGCTTCGTCGACGGTCGATGCCTCTTTCGCGCCGGAGAGGTTCGCGCTCGTTACGGCGAGCGGACCCGTCATCGCGAGCAGCTGCAGGGTTCGAGGTTCCTTCGGGACGCGGACCCCCACGGTCCGCGCCTCGTCGCCTCCGAGATCGACGTCGAAACCTTCCGCGCGCTCCAGGATCAGCGTAAGGGGGCCGGGCCAGAAGCGGCGCGCCAGCCGTTGCGCGTGATCGCCGAATACGGCCACCCGACGCAGCTGCTCGATACTGGTCCCGAGGACCGGCAGTGGTTTGTGCTCGGGGCGTCCTTTGGCCGTGAAGATCTCCTGAACCGCTGCCGGGATACCGAGCGAAGCCGCCAGCCCGTAGACGGTGTCGGTCGGCACCACCGCCAGGCGGCCCGCCTGAAGGACGGCAGCGACATCTTCGATGCTCGACCCCGAGCTCACGGAGCGGGAGGCATGCGGGCGACGACGATACGCGGCCAGTCCGCGAGGTCGACGCCGATCACGATCTCTTCGTAGCCGAGCTCTTCCAACAACGACGTCATCACCTCCTGCTGTTGCTCGCTCATCTCGAGGACGACCCAGCCGCCCGGCTTCAGCCACGAGCGCGCATCGCGCACGAGCCGGGTCGTCACCAACATCCCGTCGGCCCCCCCGTAAAGAGCGCGCTCGGGTTCGTGATCACGAACGTCGATCGGCAAGATGTCCTTGCGCTCTAGTGCTACGTACGGAGGGTTCGAGACGACGACGTCGACGCAGCCGCGTAGGTCCGCCGGCAGCCCATCGAACAGGTCACCCTGGAACATCTGTACCGCCGCCGCTATCCGATCACGGTTGCGGATCGCCCACCGGAGCGCCCCCGGATCCGCCTCCGTCGCCAACACGGTTGCGTCGGGACGCTCGTGAGCTACCGCGAGCGCGATCGCGCCGGATCCGGTCCCGAGGTCGACGAGCGTCCCACCTTGCGGGAGCAGCTCGATCGCGCGCTCGGCGATCAATTCCGTCTCGGGACGTGGGATGAACACGCCCGGCCCGACCTCGAGCTCGATGTGCCGGAATTGCGCGCTACCCAGCAGATATTGCAAGGGCTCGCCGCGGCTGCGACGAGCGGCCAACTCGAGAGCTTCTTGTTCGTCGGCCGCTGCCTCTGCGATCCAGCGTGCTTCCTGCGGCCCGATGTTGACGACCGCGTCCGCGAGGACCGCCTGGACCTGCTCCTCGAGCGAGCTCGTCACGCGACGACGTCGCCGAGGCTTTCCGCCTGGAAGTGCGCGCCGAGGGTCTCGATCAGGTCGTCGAGGTCGCCTTCGAGGATCTCCCCCAGGCGATGCACGGTGTAGTTGATGCGGTGGTCACTGACCCGGTTCTCCGGGAAGTTGTAGGTCCGGATGCGCTCCGACCGATCCCCCGTCCCCACCTGCGAACGCCTCTGGTCGGACATCTCCTGTTGCTGTTTGTCCTGTTCGATCTGGAGCAAGCGCGAGCGCAGGATGCGCAGAGCCTTCTCCCGATTCTGAAGCTGTGACTTCTGGTCCTGGCACGCGACCTCGACCCCCGTCGGGAGGTGCTTGATACGGACCGCCGAGTCGGTCGTGTTCACGGACTGACCACCCGGGCCGCTCGACCGGTATACGTCGATCTTCAGATCGTTCGGGTCGATGTCCACCTCGACCTCGTCCGCCTCGGGCAGGACGATCACCGACGCGGTGGAGGTATGGATGCGTCCCTGTGACTCCGTGACGGGCACTCGCTGCACCCGGTGCACGCCCGCCTCGTGCTTCAACTTCGAATACGCACCCTTTCCCTTCAGTGCGAACGTCACTTCCTTGAACCCGTTGACGCCCGTCGGGTTCGAGTTCAGGACCTCGGTCTTGTAGCCCTTGTTCTCTGCATAACGCGTGTACATACGGAACAGGTCCGCCGCGAACAGACCGGCTTCATCGCCGCCGGCGCTGGCGCGGATCTCTACGATGACGTCGCGCTCGTCGTTCGGATCCTTCGGTGTCAGCGCGACTACCAGCCGCTCGTTGAGTGCTTCGAGTCGCCGCTGCAGGGACACGATCTCCTGCTGGATGTAGGTCCGCTCGTCGGCTTGCGCGCCGTGTAGCATGCCGCGGGCTTCGTCGAGGTCCTCAGACAGGACACGGAATTCCCGCCACGCATCGACCAGAGGCTTCAGATCCGAGTGCTCCTTACCGAGCCGGCGCAGGTCGTCGGGCCGCGCGGCCGTTGCCGGATCCGAAAGCTCGCGTTCGATCTGCTCGAAACGAGCTTCCATCTCCTTGAGTCGTGCTTCGGGCAGCTCCATCAGCTTGGCGCGCCGGTTACGCCACGGGTGCTTCGGGCGCTTGCTCCGCAGTCGCAGCGTCTATGTCCCTGGCCACGGCTTCCATCGCTGCGATCGCTACTTCGATCTGATCGAGCGACGGTGGCTTCGTGGTGATGCGTTGCAGCGCGAGACCGGGCAGCATCGAGATGCGGAAGAACAACGATTCCTCGTTGCGAGATGCGAGCTTTATCGCCTCATACGAGATGCCGGCCAGCAGCGGGATCGCGGCGAGCCTGATCAGGATGCGTGGCAACAACGGCCCCCCCACCGCGAGGTCGATGATCAGGTGCGCGATGATCGTGAGGAACAGGACGATGAACAGGAAATTCGTCCCGCACCGCACGTGGAGCGTCGGGTACTTCCGGTCGATCTCGGCGGGATCCATCGGGTCGCCGTTCTCGTACGCGTAGATCGTCTTGTGCTCGGCCCCGTGGTACTCGAACACCCGCCTGATGTCTTTGAACTGGCCGATGACCAACAGGTAGCCGACGAACATGCTGAGCCGGATGCCGCCCTCGATCAGGTTGAACAACACGGGACGTTCGGTCGAGAGGCCTTCGAAGAAGTTCTCGATCAGCCGCGTCCCGAGCACCGGCAGGACGATGAAGATCGCGGAGAACATGACCATCGAGACACCGAGCGTCCATCCGAGTTGCTTTTCGGAAAGCTGCTCTTCGTCGTCGAGCGCCTGGTTCGCGGAGATCATCAGCGCCTTGATCCCGATCGCGAGCGATTCGCCGAGCACGACCACGCCGCGGAACAGCGGCCATTTGAGCCACTTGTGCCGCTCCGCCAGCGTCGGCAACGGGAACCGCTCGACCGCGATCGTCTCGTCCGGTCTGCGGCACGCAACGGACCACGACG
The DNA here is from genome assembly GCA_035550975.1 of Actinomycetota bacterium. Taxonomy (GTDB): domain Bacteria; phylum Actinomycetota; class CADDZG01; order CADDZG01; family WHSQ01; genus DASZOC01. Next base: position 43,915 of record DASZOC010000014.1, read on the forward strand.
CGGGCCCGCGCATCATCACGCCCTCGAGGACCGCCTGACCGCCGACCGACGGCCGCTTGTGCTCGTGTTCCGCCACGCCGCCTCCCGGCGTCAGGACCGGTCGGTTTCGGTTGCGGACGTCTCTGCGGCTGCCGGCGCCGTGCGGTTCGAGGCGCGGCCGGCGTACTTCTTCTGGAACCGCTCGACGCGGCCCCCCGTGTCGACCAGCTTCTGCTTGCCCGTGTAGAACGGGTGACACTGGTTGCAGAGCTCGACGTGTAGCTCGGCCTTGACCGAGCGCGTCGTGAAGGTGTTCCCACAGGAACAGGTGACGTGGGTCTCGACGTAGTCCGGATGGATCTCTTGTTTCATGTCTTAGCCCTCTTCCTCTTCTCTAGCTTCTCTCGCCTGTCGTGCTCGCTCGTACGCGATCGACGCCCGAGCCATGATCTTGAACGTTAGCCACAACCCGCCCAGAAGGGCGAAGATCGTGACCCATTCTGCCGGTCCGAGACCTAGGAACACCTAAGAGAGCCCTTTAGTTCCTATTCTCCCTTGCCGGGAGCCTTCGAGATCTCGTGAAGGAACTGGGCGTTGCCTTGGGTTGCCTTCATCTTGTCGATCAGGAGCTCCAACGCGCCTCCCTCGACGGCATGGAGCACGCGCCGTAACCGCCACACCAGCTGCAGCTCCTCCGGCGTCAGCAGGAGCTCCTCCTTGCGCGTACCGGACGCGGGGATGTCGATCGCAGGAAAGATGCGCTTGTCCGCCATCCTCCGGTCCAGCTTGAGCTCCCAGTTGCCGGTGCCCTTGAACTCTTCGAAGATGACCTCGTCCATGCGCGAGCCGGTCTCGACCAACGCGGTTGCGAGGATCGTGAGCGAGCCGCCCTCCTCGAGGTTCCGCGCTGCTCCGAAGAAGCGCTTCGGTGGGTACAGAGCCGTCGAGTCGACACCACCCGACAGGATGCGGCCCGATGCGGGGGTCGCGAGGTTGTACGCACGCGACAGCCGCGTGATGCCGTCGAGCAGGATCAGTACGTCCTTACCTGATTCGACCAAGCGCTTGGCGCGCTCCAAAGTCAGCTCCGTTACCTGGATGTGATCGTCCGAAGGACGATCGAACGTCGAGTAGATGACCTCGCCGTCGACGGAGCGCTGCATGTCGGTGACCTCTTCGGGACGTTCGTCGACCAACAGCACGATCAGGTGCGTCTCCGGGTTGTTCGCACGAACCGCGTTCGCGATCTCCTTCATGACCGTCGTCTTGCCCGCCTTCGGCGGGCTCACGATCATGCCGCGCTGCCCTTTTCCGATCGGCGCGATCAGGTCGACGATGCGCGGGGTTATCGCCCGCGGGTTGTCCGGTTGTTCCAGCGTCAGCCGCTCTTCCGGATACAGCGGGGTCAGATCCGCGAACCGCACACGGTTCTGTGTCGACTCCGGGTCGAGCGAGTTGATCGTGTGGATCTTCAGCAGCGCCTGGTACTTCTCGGACTCCTTCGGCGAGCGCACGGAACCCGTCACCTCGTCCCCCTTGCGCAGGCGGAAGCGGCGAACCTGGCTGACGGAGACGTAGACGTCTTTGTCTCCCGGCAGGTAACCGCTCGTACGCAGGAACCCATAGCCCTCCGGAAGAAGGTCGAGGATGCCGGTGCGGACCTCTGCGTTCGGATCGTCCTCGGCCTCGAGGTCCTCCCACCGTTCGTCGCGCAGGTAGTGAGGCATGCCGCCGCCACCGGTTCCCGCACCGCCGCCGCGGCCTCTGCGTCGCCGGCGGCCGCCGCGTCCTTGCGGGTCGGCTTTCTCGCGGGGACGCGGCCGGTTGTCGCGGCCCTGCGGACGGCGCTGCCGGTTGCGGTCGTCGCGGGTGTCGCGATCCTCGCGGCTCTCGCGGTCGTCGACCGCACCATCGTCACGCACGCCCGGAGCCGGCGCCGCCGGTTTCGGATCGGCCACGGCATCGAAGCTCGGAGCCGTCTCACGCTTGGGAGCGGGAGCCCGTTCGCGCTTCGGTGCAGATGCACCGTTGGGGGACGCTTTGGCACCGCCCGCGATCTTGTCGATGATGTCGGCCTTCTTGAGCCCCGTTACCTTCAGATCGAGCGACTTCGCGATCTCTTTCAGTTCGGCAACCGCTTTACCTTCGAGCGCCGAACGATCTTGTGTTGCCACTTACGCCTCCTGCATCGAGGGGAGTAGCTCGCCCAGATGGGGCTTCGCCTTCTCCCAGTCATCAATGAATCTGTCGAACCCTGAATCCGTCAGCGGGTGCTTGACCAACATCTCGAACACCTTGAAGGGCATCGTCGCGATATCGGCGCCCATCTTGGCCGCTTCCACCACATGGAGCGGGTGACGGAGGCTCGCAGCAAGGATTTGGGTCTCGTAGCCCTGAGCGGCGTAGATCTCGCAGATATCCGACAAGAGCTTGAGCCCGTCGGTTGCGACGTCGTCCAGTCTACCCAGAAACGGGCTGATGATGTAGGCGCCCGCCTCCGCGGCGAGGATCGCCTGGGCCGCGGTGAAGCAGAGGGTGACGTTCACCTTTATGCCCTCGTCGCCCAGCTGGCGCACCGCAGCGAGCCCGTTCGCCGTCAGCGCGATCTTCACGACCGCGTTCTCGGCGATCTGCGCTATCTCGCGGCCCTGTCGCACCAAGACGTCGGTGTCGTTCGATGCCGTCTCTATCGAGACGTCACCGTCGACGATCGAACAGATCTCCTTCACGAGTGGAAGGAAGTCACTCTCCTCTTTGGCGATGAGCGACGGATTCGTCGTGATGCCTCGCAACACGCCCCACCGGTGCCCCTCTCGTATCTCGTCGAGGTTGGCGGTATCCAGGAACAATTTCACTCAGGCTCTTCCCTTCGATAGCTCTGTCTGTTTCTCAACCACTTCGACCGCCTGGTCGAGCAGAGGCGACTCGCCTTCTGCCGCGACGACACCCCCGCGCTCGACCGTTTCGAGCGCCTTCGTTATGACTTGGTCGATGATCTTCGAGAGCGTGTTGTCCAGATCGTCGTGCTCGACGATCGGCACGCCTCGCATCATCGCGGAATTGATCATGTATTTCTGGATCCGCCGGATCTGCTTGAACGCGGCGAGGTAGCGCTCTCCCGAACGTCCGCGCGGCTCGCGCGCCCGAAGGTAGAAGTGACTGCGGTGCAGCTCCTCGTCTTCGATCGTGACGAGCAGTGGGACGATCACTGCCTCTTCGCTCTCGATCGCCTCGAGGAAACCGGGCACGAGATGCGCGCCCTCCAGGATGATGTCGGTGCCCTCCTCGATGGCGCGGTCGATCAACGCCTGAGCACCGACCGCGACGGCGGCCGCCTGCTCGCGGAAACCGATGATGAGCCGGTCGCCGGAGTGTGGGATCGGCTGACGCACGGCTTCTCCCGCCTCGAACGACGAGGCGTACAACGTGGGGAACATCTCTTTCGTGAATGCGCTGCGCAGGACTTGACGAACGGCGTCGGTGGACACGACGCGTGTGATCCCGAGCCTCGTCGCCAGCTGGGTTGCAATCGTCGACTTGCCGACGCCCGTGGCCCCGGCAATCAGGATGATCAGCGGGATGTCGAGCTCGGCGACCGACTGCCACTTGATGAATGCTTCCGCGTACTCGTCTCCGGCTTCACGTCGAAGGACGGCGAGCGTCAGGTCGCGCAGCTTCTCGGACGGAACACGCGGCTCACCGAGCTCGACGAGCTCTTGCTCGACCTTGTTCGCGACCGCGTAGCTACGGCCCGGTGGCAGGCCGGTCGCCATCAACGACGATGCGGTGAGACCCTTCGAGTACGGAAGACCGTGCTCGTGCTCGGCGATGAAGATGTGGCTCCTACGTTTCTTGTCGGTCATTGTTCGAACCGCTCGATCGCGAGCTCGGCGGCCGCGACGGCGATCGCAGCGGGATCCTCGTTCTCGATGCCCGTCGGGAGGTTGTCGAGGTAGACGACGTTCATCTGCCGGTCGAGCGCGGCGCGGGTGGCGACGTCGATACCGGCCGCTTTGATCTCGCAGAGCAACGTGTCTGCCTCCTCTAGGCCCGCCAGGTCTTCCTCCAACCTCGCTCGATCCGACAGAGCGTGGCTGATCCCCACTACCCGGCACGCGTGGATGTCCTCGAGATATCGCCGCAGCGACTCCCCCACCGCCTCGGGCGCCGTCGTGGCGACGAATACGGCCGCGCCTGCGACCGAGTCGGTGGGCTCGGGACGAAATACGGTGCGAACCACCTCGATCTCTGTCGGGGGTCCGCCTCGTGCGGCTATCCGGAATCCGTTGCGGATAAGGGAAGAGAGGCTGGAGACCTGCGAGGGAGAACCGAAGGGGTTCTCGCACATAGTAACCACGGCGAAGTCCGCAAGCAACAGTCGATACGGGCCGAGGTAACCGGCGACGTATTCCTGGGGCACGGACGCGGGGACGACCAGGATCGTCACGTCGGCATGTGCCGGCGGGATCGCGGCGCCGGATCCCTCGAGGATCATGACGTCGCCGGGCAGGTCGTTCGCGAGGTCGATGCCCTGCGGGACGTTCGACATCTCGATCGCTCCTGCAAGGCCCCCGCCGCAGCGCCTGCACCCGACGGTTGGCACCCGCGCCAGCAACGCGTCCTCGATGAAGTCGGATGCGGCGTGCTTGCCTTGGTCGGCGAGCTCCAGCAGCGCCTCGGGGTCGAGCGACAGCTCGTCACCTCGCATCACCTCCGGCGTCTCGGGGCCGCCTCTGCCCATCGCGACGATGACCGGCTCGTGGCCCGAGTCAACCAGCGTCCGCGCGACGAACGCGCTGACCGCCGTCTTGCCCGTTCGCTTGCCGGTGGCGATCACCGCGATCGTTGGCTTCGTCGCCAGACGGGGGCGGGGCGGGGGCGTGAAGCGGAAATCGTGGCCCCGGTAGGCGACGCCGTGCGCCAGCGCCACCGACGCCAGCTCGTGTCTGCGGCGGTAGTCGAGGACCGGCTCGTCGGACAGGTCCACGACCTCGTCGGTCTCGTTGTGACGCAACGCGTCGTCGAGAGCGACCCGGGGATCTTCGGCGGCGAGCACCCGGTAGGCGCCGAGCTGGTCGACACCGCCGGCCGGCAGCTTCTCCTTGCCGCCGGCGAGGACCGCGCCTACGACCTCGTCCCCTCCGGAGGCCAGCTCGTCCAGCGCCGCCTCGATCACGGGCGGGTAGTGCTCTCCGTCGACGACGACCAGATAGCGGATGGTTGCTCCCCCGGGAACACGCCTGGAAGGGTTAGGAAATCGGCGCGGATGGGAACCCTAAAGGAACGGCCAGGACCCTCTTAGAAGGAGGATGCAGATGCTCGGCAGAAGCGAAGAGACGACGACCTACCGGGGCCGCACCGTGATCGATGCTCGCGGCGGGATCTCGGGGGGAGCGGTGTTGACCGGTGTCGTGGTCGCGTTCGGTGCGATGTTCCTTCTGTCCGCGCTGGTCGGGGGCATCCTGACCGCGATCGGCGTCAGCGAGACCACGATCGGTGACGGCGAGGCGGTCCAGGCCGGGATCGGTGCCGGTATCGCTCTCGTCGTCGCGCAGTTCCTCTCCTATATGTGGGGCGGCTACACCGCAGGGCGCATGGGCCGGGGCGCCGGCGTCGCCAACGGTGTGCTCGTTCCCCTGCTCGCGATCCTGCTGGCGATCGCCGTGGGCGCCGTCGTCGCTTCCCTCGGTGCCACCGCGAACCTGAACCTGCCGTGGTCGACCAATCGGTTGCCGTTGGAGAACGACCTCGTCGTCAACTGGGGCCTCGGGATCTCGGTGGCCGCTCTCGCCGCGATGTTCATCGGAGGGGCGCTCGGTGGGTCACTGGGAGCGAGATGGCACACGAAGCTCGAGCGGCACACGCTCGACGAGACGCCCGAAGCCGATCGCCACGTGGACGTGACCGACCGCGCCACGACGGGTGGAGCCGCGGCCTCGAGCCACGAGCGAGACCGCACGATCGCACGAAGCTAGGCGGAGCCAGGTCCGCAGCCCGGAAGGCCCCGGTCCGCCGGGGCCTTTCTTCGCTCCGGGGTCGCAGGAGGCCCCCCCGGCAGGGAGAACCCTCTACTTATGAGAAGAGCCCTGTCCTGCCTGCTCGCCGCGGCCCTGGTAGCCGCTATCCCTGTGGTCGCGCGCGCGTCGGACGACCAGGTCGAGCCGGCGCCCGTATTCGCCGTCGGCGGCACCATCGTCTCGAACGGCATCTTCTTCCCGGGCACCGCGATCTACGACGGCGACGAGGGCTACTACGGCGAGCCCTACAAGCTCGAGCCGGGCCAGGACATCATGTTCACGAACCTCGACAACGGCGCCATCGCGAACGCCCACCAGATGCGGTCGTTCAAGCGCAAGAAGAACGGACGGCCGCTGTTCCAGTCGAAGCGGCTCGAGGAGCCCGGCGAGCAGTCGCTCGTTCTCGTGGCACACCTGAAGCCGGGCGTCTACGACTACTTCTGCCCGATCCACGCCGGGATGTACGGCCAGATCGAGATCCCTCGCCGCTAGGCGGGACTACGCGTCCGCTCGGGCGCCCGAGGGCTCCCACTCGCTGACGAAGACCCTCCATCCCGCGCCGCGCGCGCGACAGATCCGCCGCACCTGCTCTGCTCGCGTCGCGGCCTCCGGGCGTGCGACGACGACGATCAGCGACGGCCCTGCGCCCGCGAGCGCGACCGGGAGCCGCGCGTCCTTGATCTCCATGTGGACCGCGGCGGTCTCCGGCATCAGCTTGAGGCGGTGGGGTTCGTGCAGGCGGTCGTCCATCGCGTCGGCCAGGACCTCGGCGCCCGCACCGGTCGTGAGCGCAGCAACCAACAGGGCCGCGCGCGACGACGTGAACTGCGCGTCGTCAAACGAGATGTCCTTCGGGAGCGCTTCACGCGCGGTCGCGGTCGAGAAGCCGTCGCGCGGCACGACCAGGATTGGCACCAGGCGGTCGCTCGGCTCGATCCGCATGTAGCGGAGGTCTGTGTGGGTCGCGTCGCGGTAACACACGACGAGCCCGCCGAGCAGCGCGGGCATGACGTTGTCCGCATGGCCCTCGAGCGAGGTCGCGAGGTCCACCATCTCGGCTTGGGGAACCGTCCGGCCGGTGATGGCGCGGGCCGCGAACAACCCACCGACGACGGCAGCCGCAGAGGACCCGAGGCCGGATGCGAGCGGGATCGGGTTCTTCACACGCACCGCGAACCCCGGGGGGCGCCTCGCCACGTGGTCGAAGAACGTGTTCATCGACCGGATGACGAGGTTCGTATCGTCGAGCGGCAACTGCTCGGCCCCCTCGCCTTCGATCATGACGTCGACGGAATCGCGCCGCGGCTCGATCTCTATCTCCAGGTGCATCCGGACGGCAGCACCCAACGCGTCGAAGCCCGGCCCCAGGTTCGCAACGGTCGCGGGAACCAGCACCCGCACGGCGGCACCCATCAGGTTGCGGCGGGCGCGACCGACACGGATGTCGTCGTGGCGATGAAGACGCCGACGAGCAACGCGCCCGCTATCGCGAGCAGGACCCCGACCCACCCAAGGATGATCCCCGCGGTAGCGAGCCCGCGGCCTTCCTCGCCGCGTTGGGCGATCTCGGTGCGAGCCATGTAGCCGAGGATGATCGCGACGACCGACGCAACGAACGGGATCCCGGTGACGCCGACGATCCCGAGCACGAGCGACGCGATCGCCTTGCCATTCGTACGCGCCGCCGGCGACGCGGGCGGAGGCGAGACGGCCTGTGGGGCAGGGCCCGACAGCCCGGGTCGTTCGTCCATCGTTCTCCTACGCTAGGTCTAGCTCGGAGAGTATCGGGCCGATCTCCGCGGGGACCAGCTTCGGCCGCGGCGCGCCGGAGATCGCCCAGTCGGGATCCTTCAGGCCGTGCCCGGTAAGGACGCACACGACCGTCGCGCCCTCCGGGACCTGTCCCCGCGCCCGCATCTGGCGAAGCCCCGCGACTCCCGCAGCGGATGCCAGCTCGACGAAGATGCCTTCCTGCGCCAGTGAACGGTAGGCCTCGAGGATCTCCTTGTCGCGCACCGAATAGATGCCTCCGCCCGACGACGACGCAGCTTCCGTCGCCCCCGACCACGACGCCGGGTTGCCGATGCGGATGGCGGTCGCGATCGTCTTCGGGTCGGCAACCGCCTCGCCGCGCACGATCGGGTTGGCGCCCTCCGCCTGGAAGCCGTGCATCTGCGGGACGCCGTCGCTCCACCCTGCCTCCCTCGCCTCGTTGTAGCCACGCCAGTAGGCGGTGATGTTGCCGGCGTTGCCGACCGGCATCACGTGGATGTCCGGGGCGGTGCCGAGCGCCTCGACCACCTCGAAGGCGGCGGTCTTCTGGCCCTCGATGCGGAACGGGTTCACGGAGTTGACGAGCGTGATCCGGTGCGTCTCCGACATCTGTTTCGTCAGCTCCAGCGCGACGTCGAAGTTGCCTTCGATCTCGAGCACACGCGCCCCGTGCACGAGAGCCTGCGCCAGCTTCCCCAGCGCGACGTTGCCCTGCGGGATCAAGACGGCGCAGACGATGCCTGCGCGTCCCGCGTACGCAGCCGCCGACGCGGAGGTGTTACCCGTCGACGCGCAGACGACCGCGGTGGAGCCATCTTCGAGCGCCTTCGAGATCGCGACGGTCATGCCGCGGTCCTTGAACGAACCGGTCGGATTCAGACCTTCGTACTTCAGCCACACCTCGGCACCCGTCTCGGTCGACAGGCGGTCCGAGTAGATGAGCGGCGTGTCGCCCTCGTCGAGCGTCACGATCGGTGTCTGGTCCGAAACGGGCAGGTAGTCGAAGTAGCGACGTATGACCCCTCGCCTGCCGGCGACCGTCAGGGGACCGGTCACGTTTCCTGGGTTCCTTCGACGCGGATCGTCGATTCGATTGCGTCGACCTCCGCAAGACCTCGGAGGGCCTCCAGCGTCGCGCGGTGACTGGCCTCAGTGGCGCGGTGCGTGATCAGCATCAAAGTCGCCTCTGCTCCCGTGCCTTCCTGGCGGACGCTGGCGATCGAGACGTCGTTGCGCGCGAACTCACCGGCCACCGCCGCCAGAACACCGGGTTGGTCGGCAACCGACAGCACGATGTAGTAGCGCACGAGCATGTCGCCTTGGGGTCGTATGGCAGCGTCGGAGTGGAAGCCCATGTAACCGGGGCTGCGCGCGCCCGCCGCGACGTTGCGCGCGATCTCGACAACGTCGCCGACGACTGCCGCCGCAGTCGGCGCACCGCCCGCTCCGCGACCGAAGAACATGAGGTCCCCCGACTGCTCGCCCTGGATGAAAACGGCGTTGTACACATCGCGCACCGACGCCAGAGGATGGGTTCTCGGGATCATCGCCGGGTGGACCCGCGCCGAGATCTGACCCTCGCTCGTCTCGGCGACAGCCAGGAGCTTGACCTCGTAACCGAGGTGGTGCGCTGCGGCGATGTCCGCCCGCGTGATCCCGGTGATCCCCTCGCACACGACGTCATTGGCGACCACGTGCGCGTCGAACGCGAGCGATGCCAGGATCGCGATCTTTGCCGCCGCATCGAGACCTTCCACGTCGGCCGTCGGGTCGGCCTCTGCGTAGCCGAGCCGCACCGCCTGCGCCAGCGCCTCATCGAACGACTCGCCCATCTCCGACATGCGCGTCAGGATGAAGTTCGTCGTCCCGTTGACGATGCCGAGGACCCGCGTGACCCGGTCGCCGGCGAGCGACTCGCGTATCGGACGGATGATCGGGATGCCTCCCGCGACGGCGGCTTCGAACAGGACGTCTACGCCGTTGCTCTCGGCTTCCTGCATGAGCTCGCGGCCCGACGTCGCCAGCAGCTCCTTGTTCGCCGTGACGACGTGCTTCTTGTTCCTGACCGCCTCGAGAAGCAGCGGCAGCGCGGGCTGGAGCCCTCCGATGAGCTCGATGACCACGTCGATCCAGGGGTCGGCGACGATCGCATAGGGGTCGTGCGTCCACACGGACGCGGGGACATCCAGGCCGCGCTCTTTCGCAGGGTCCCTGACCGCGATACGCGCCACCTCGATCGCGGCGCCCGTCCGGCTCCGCAGCTCGGAGGCGTGCTCGGCCAGGATCGAGACGGTCGCGGAGCCCACGACACCGCACCCGAGTAGCCCCAGACGAACGGTCCGCGTCATGCGCCGAACGGTATCCGACCCCTCCCGCGGGTAAGGGTCGGGCTTTGCGCGGCCACGCGCTTCTTTGGCCAATGACTTTCGGATACCGAAGTCATTCGCCAAAGTTCGAGTCGATGGAGGCCGAGAGCGGGCGCGCCGCCCGGTGACGCCGCGTCCGCCCGCGCAAGCCGCGGAGTTCCGCGACCGCATCGCGTTTTAGGAGCTCGAGAGGGCGGACCCGTCGACGCGCCGGTCCAGTCGCAGCAGGTCCTCGGTCGACTCCCGTTCGACGATCACCGTCGCGGTTCCGTGGTCGACCATCACGACCGGGGGCCGCGGGACGCGGTTGTAGTTGCTGGCCATGACGTAGGTATAGGCACCCGTCGCCGGGATGCAAAGCAGGTCGCCCGGAGCGGTGTCGTCGGGGAGGTGCACGTCCTTGATGAGGACGTCGCCGGATTCGCAGTGCTTGCCCGCGACGGTCACCCGCGGCCCCTCCGGCGCATCCATCCGGTTCGCGAGGAAAGCCTCGTAGCGCGCGCCGTACAGCGCCGGCCTGATGTTGTCGGACATGCCCCCGTCGACCGAGACGTAGGTCCGTACGCCGGGGATCTTCTTCACGGTGCCGACGCGATACAGAGTGACCGCTGCCGGCCCGACGATCGATCGTCCCGGCTCGACATATAGCTCGGGGATGTCGAGGTTCCGCGACGAGAAGCTCTTCTCGACCGCGGCGCGAACCCGCGCGACGGCTTCGGCAGGGTCCGGCGTCAGCTCGTCCCGTGTGTGTGCGATCCCCAACCCGCCACCGACATTCAGCTCCCGCACCGCGAAAGCGTGCTGTTGATGAGCTTCCTGCGCGAGACCCGCGAGACGCTCGATCGCGAGCTCGAACGCCGCGACCTCGAAGATCTGGGAGCCGATGTGCGCGTGAAGCCCGACGACATCGCAGCCGTCGATCTTTGTGGCTCTGCGGATCGCTTCGAGCGCGACGCCGTCGTGCAGGCTGAAGCCGAACTTCGAATCCTCTTGACCCGTCTGGACGAATTCGTGGGTGTGGGCCTCGACGCCCGGCGTCACCCGCACGAGGAGCTTCGTCGCGATGCCACACCGGCCGAGGCGCTCGATCTCGTCGAAGGAGTCCACGACGATCCGCCCGACCCCGACGTCCGACGCCGCCGTCAGCTCCCACTCCGCCTTGTTGTTGCCGTGGAACAGGATCCGTTCGGCGGGGAACCCTGCCGCCAGGGCCGTCGCCAGCTCACCGCCGGTGCACACGTCGAGCGAGAGGCCCAGATCCCGCAGGAGCTCACACGCGGCCACGCAACAGAACGACTTGCCGGCGTAATAGACGTGGGAGGGGTCGAGGGCGTCGGCATACATCCGCGCCCGCGCCTCGAACGTGGCCCGGTCGAAGACGATCACCGGCGTCCCGAACCGCTCGACGATCTCGGAGGCGCTGACGCCCCCGACCATGAGCTCTCCGGCGCTGTTCGACGCCGATACCGGAAGGATCTCTTTCACCGGATGCAGGTTACGGGCGCCGGAGGTGCCCTGGAAGCAAGGCAAGAATTTTCGTCCGATTTAGGAGGATTAGGACGAATTCGCGTAGAAGAAGCCGGGCGCCCCGGCAATCGCGGACCGGGACTCGTCACAAGGAGGGTGCATTGGCTTCGAGCCTTTCCCGCAAGATCCCCACAGTCATAGGGGTCCTGCTATTGGCAGCAACACTGTTCACGGCCTACACGGCCACCAGCGCAATCGCCGACCACGAGCCGGCAATGAAGGCCGGAGCAACCGGTTCCGATGTCGACACCGTCGGCGAAGACCAGGTCATCCTGTCCGAGACGATGCGCGTTTCGTCGCCTGAAGACGTCATCGTCCAGGTCACCGCAGAGTGCTCGATCATCACCGAACTGACTACTAACAATGACAACCCCGCGTCGAGTGCCTTTGGGGCTGTTCGGCTACGCGTCCAGATCGATGGGATTCCGGTACCGGTCGCCCTTGATGAGTCGGACGCGAGCGCAGACGACGCCGCTGACGATGACAACGAGGTCGGTGAGGTCACCTTCTGCAACCGTGCCTACGGCCGCGAGGTCACCGACCAGGAAGACGACGATGGTCAGGATCAGGAGAGCGACTACATCCGCACTCGCACCGCCAATGCCTTCAACTGGATAGCGTTCGACACAGGCTTCGTCTACGACGTCGGCAATGACAACATCATCACCGTCGAGCTGATCGCGGACTACGACGTCTCGCAGGCAGGCGACGCGATAGCTGACGCCTTCGTCGGTAGTCGCACGATGATCATCGAGCCCATCAGGGTCTCTAATCACGAGCAGGTCGCGCCGGTGGAGGCCGACAGCTCGCGTGAGAAAGGCAACCGCAAGCCGTAGAAGCATCTGCAGCAAAGTTCGGAGGGGGACGGGAAACCGGCCCC
>DASZOC010000015.1:0-15055 GCA_035550975.1 Actinomycetota bacterium
CTCGATGATCGCGTCGTCGGCCACGGCCGTGGCCGATACTTCGGCGCCGGCGGCCACCCGAACACCCTCGCCGAGGACCGAGTCCGTGACGCGGCACCTCTCCCCGACCACGACCCGGTCCAGCAGCACGCAGTCCGTCACGGTCGCACCCGGGTGGATCGCACAGTCTTCGCCGAGGCACGACGAGGATACCCGTGCGGAATCCGAGATCTCGGTGCGCGGACCCGCGAGGTAGCCCTGCGGCGGATCCGACCAGGGGCCGGCGAAGGTTCCGTCCAGCGCGTCCAGGTTGGCACGCAGGTACTTATGCGGCGTGCCGATGTCCATCCAGTACGCATCGGTGGCGCGCGCGAAGAGCCTCCCTTGGGCCGCAAGACTCGGGAAGACGTCGCGTTCGATCGACACGATCTCGCCGCTCGCGATCTCGTCGAGGATCGACGGCTCGAGGACGTAGACCCCGGCATTGATCAGATCGGTCGGAGCCTCGTCGCGTGGAGGCTTCTCGAAGAATCGCTCGACGCGGCCGTCGTCGTCGGTCGGCACGACGCCGAACGCAGAGGGGTCGTCGACGCGCGTGAGCAGGATGGTTCCGTCTGCCTTGCGGTCGCGATGGAACTGCACGAGAGAAGTGATGTCGACGTCGGTCAGCACGTCTCCGTTCATCGCGACGAAAGTGTCGTCACCGACCAGGTGGTGGGCGTTCTTCAGAGCTCCCGCCGTCCCGAGTGGTTCGGACTCGTGCGCAACCGCGACCGAGAGGCCGCGCTCGCGCGCACGGTCGACGACCGCGGCGAACCGATCGGCCAGATAAGAGGTCAGTAGAACGACGTCGCGAAGCCCGTGTCGCTCGAGCAGGTCCAGAACGTGGTCCACGTGCGGCCTGTTCGCGATGGGCAACAGGTGCTTCGGACGAGTCTCCGTCAGAGGGCGCATCCGCGTCCCGAGGCCGCCCGCTATCAGCAGCGCTTTCACTCGCCGGTTGCTTCGGCGCGCCAGTAGTCGAGAACCGCCGCCAGCGTGTCCTCCAGACGATACGCGGGCTTCCAGCCGGTGAGGCGCTCGAGCTTGCCGGCGTCGCCGTAGAGGACCGGGAAGTCGACCGGCCTGAGCTTCGCCGGATCGACCTCGACGCGGATGTCGACCTTCGCCATGCCGATCAACACCCCCAGGACGTCCGACAGCCGGTGCGGCTCGCCGGTCGCGACGTTGTAGGCCTCGCCCGGCACTCCTTGCTGGAGCACGAGGCGGTACGCGTCGACGACGTCGCGGACGTCTCCGAACTCGCGCTGTATCTCCAGGTTGCCGACGGAGACGACCGGCTCTTGGAGACCGGCTTCAGCTCGTGCGATCTGCCGCGCCCAGTCGGCCGTCGCGAACGACGGTGGCTGACCCGGTCCGGTGTGCATGAACCCGCGGGTGACCACGACGTGGAGACCGAACGACTCGTGGAACATCCGCCCGATCCACTCGCCGGTGACACGGCTTACCGCGTAGGGGGACACGGGGCGAAGCGGTGCGGACTCGTCGATCGGGCATTCCTCCGGCTGGACCTTGCCGTACTCGTCGCTGGACGCGGCTATGTGCACCATCGCCTCGGGAACGTGCCGGTGGATCGATTCCAGCAGGTAGTGAGTCCCCAGCGCATTGACCTCGTAGGTGAGCGCGGGCTCCCTCCACGATTGCGAGACCGACGATTGCCCCGCCAGGTGGAAGATCCACTCGGGACGGATGTCCGCCACGACCTGATCGACCCGTTCCGGATAGCGGACGTCGAGGTAGCGGAAGTCGCCGCGATCGTCCAACGCCGTTCCCGTCACCTCGTGTCCGTCGGCGACGAGAGCTCGCACGAGGTGGGCACCGACGAAGCCACCGGCGCCGGTGACGAGGACCCGAGCCATGCGGGCTAGTTGCCGCTGATGCTCTTGGAGGACACGCCGATGATCGCGATGCCCGCCGCCACGACCGCAGCGCCGAGCCAGCGAAGGGGCGGGACCTGCTCGTGCAGGAAGAAGCGGGAGATCGCCACCACCACCACGTAAGAGACCCCCACAACCGGATAAGCGACCGATAGAGGGACGCGCGACAACACGACGAGCCAGAAGATCGCGGACACACCGAACAGCGTCAGCCCCGCCCACAGCCGTGGCTCCCTCGCCGCGCGCGCGACCGTCTCGACCGGCTTGTTCACCTGCGCCGTCCCGATGCGACCGATCTGGTCCATCGCCGACTTGAGCGTGAACTGCCCCGCGATGGCGAAGACGACGCTGACCAGCAACAGCGCGAGAGAGATCGCGCTAGATGTCTTCGAGCCCGTCGCGGCGACGGGTAGCGCTTCGGGGGGTGGGACCTCGAGAGCCATGAAGCGGGAGTCTACGCGGGGGCGCGTCGCGCACGGTTCGGCTCAGCCGCAGTGGACCTGAACGCCTCCGGTGCGCGTTGCGACTATCGACCCGTTCTGGAATGTCGCGGCCGAGCCGGCACCGTCGACGACCATCGACGACGTCGGGTGTCCGCACTTGGACGTCCCGGCCCCTATCGAGCGGTATTTCTCGTCGATCTTGCCCCACAGCGCATACGCGACCTCCGAGCGCGGGGGGAGGTAGATCGTGCCGCGGCGGAACCGCTGCCGGTCTGCTCCTGCGACCCGCTTGACGTCCGTCGTCGGCAAGCCGAGGCGCTCGCGGCCGCCTACGGCGCGGAACTCGGTGAAGAACGGGTGTCTGATGTGATGCGCCCCGGTCGACTTCGACCAGAAGATCGCGCCGCTGACGTAAGACGCGCCCTTGTAGCCGCCGTCCTTGCCCCACACGCTCGACGACGGCATGCCAAGGACGGATCCCTCACGTCCGATCGCGTCGTAGCGTTCGAGGACCTGGCCCCACTGCCACACGACCTTGTCCGTCTCTTTCCGCCACGTCATGCGCCCTTTGGTGAAATCCTGCGCCTGTCCGAGCTTCGTCGCGTCCTGCTTCGGAACCGCGTAGGGAGAGCTCGTGGCCTCGCCGGGCGCGCCGTCGAGACGGCGATATGCCGTCTCGAACCGCGTGCCGACGTCGGTGGAGATGTCTACGTAGAACAACGTGTCCTTCAAGACGTCGGAGCCGAACTTCGTTCGGAAGTCCCACCCGCTCGTCTGCACGGTGCTCTTCGAGCCGATCAAGCGCAGCCCTCCACCGTTCAGGGCGGAGACGCGTCCCGAGACCCCGCGCAGGACGACCTTCAGGTCCTGGAAGTCTCCGACCGCCGGGTATCTCGACTCGACCTTCGTGGCGAAGTCCCGGAAGCTCATCTCCACCGGCGACCACCTGTGGTTCGGGTTCGCCGACACCGCGTCGGCGGCGTCCTTGACGCCACGCAGGTATGGCAACGGCGTTCCGCCCCAGACGTGCTCGTTGTTCTCCGTATGACCGCCGGACGACGACGAGTACAAGGCCTGGATCGGGTTGCCGCCGTAGACGATGACCTGGCCCTTCGTGTCGCGTACCGCGGCTTGCCATTCGTCCCAGTACTCGCCGGAGCCCGTGCGTTTGCCGTCACCCGCGTAGGCCTGGTCGATGACCGAGTCGTAGACGGTGCAGTCGCACGGGACGCGGTGCGAGCCGGACCGCGTCCATTTTTCGTAGGCGTACGTACGTCCGGCGATCGCCTGCGTCCTGAGGACGGCAGCCGGCCACGACGACGGCACCTCCGCGAGGCCCATCAGGTATTTCTGCATCGAGATCGACAGCACGAGACGGAGACAGAACCCGGTGTCACAGCGGGCGCTCGAATAGGACCCGACCTCCAAGCGCCCGAGCGCGTAGTTGTAGCTCTTGTCCGCGACGTCGACCGCGGAACCATGTGGTGCGTAGTTCAGGAGCAACGCGGCGGAGGTCCCGCCGAATACCCCCGTCCCGTTGCGCCGGACCTGGGTCCCGTCCTTGTAGAGACGCAAGCCGCCGGCAGCGGACGGCTCCACGCGCCACTGGACGCCCGGTCCTCCCGTGGCGAGTGCCTCTGATTCGCCTTTGACCTTCCACACGACGTTGCCGGAGCCGCCTTGATGCGGCACCGAAGTCATCGAGACGCTCTGCCGATCCTGCAGCAGGCCGACCCGCACCTTCGGCATGCGCCTCGATGCGAGCGACGCGCCCCTGTAGTAATGCTCGACGATCTCCTGCGCGCTACGACCCTTCTTCGCCCGCCCGTACGCGCCGTACTGCGACATCCCGATGCCGTGGCCCCATCCGCCGCCGGTGATCGTGACCGAACGCGCGGCATGCGCGAGCGACGGCGCGAGGACGGTCGCGAACAACGCCGCTGCGAGGGCGGGCGCGAGGCGGGTGCGATATGTCATGGACCTCAATATCTATAGGGAACGGACATTTCCGGCCATACGTAGATAACGCACGAATCACGACGTTGCGCCTACCATCCGGCCCCGTCGACGCCCGTCGAGACGCGGCCGTGCGGGCCCTACCATCTTGGCACCGCACGGGACATAACGGCGGAACCTGTCAGATGGTTGCCTGCTCGGCCTGCTGACGGTGGTCGACGTACCAGTCGATCGTCGCCTTCAGCCCCTCGGCGAGAGACGTCTGTGCCGTGAACGAGAAGGATTTCTCCGCTCTCGTCGTGTCGAGCCGCCGGCGCGGCTGCCCGTCGGGTTTCGACGGGTCCCACTCGAGCGTGCCGTCGTAGCCGGCGAGCCCGGCGATCATCTCCGCCAGGTCCTTGATCGCGATCTCTTCGCCCGAGCCGAGGTTCACCGGATCCGGGTCATCGTAGAGCTCGGCCGCCAGCAGGATGCCCTCCGCGGCATCGTCGACGTAGAGGAACTCTCTCGTCGCGGTGCCGGTGCCCCACACCTCCATGCGTGTGTCGCCGCGCTCTTTCGCCTCGATGCACCGCTTGATCAGCGCCGGGATGACGTGTGACACGGCATCGTTGAACTTGTCGCCGGGTCCGTAGAGGTTGACCGGCAGGAGGTAGATCGCGTTCTGACCGTACTGCTGCCGGTTCGCCTGCGCGTGCACGAGCAGCGCCTTCTTCGCGATCCCATAAGGAGCATTCGTCTCCTCCGGGTACCCGTCCCACAACGCGCTCTCGTGGAACGGAACCGGCGTGAACTTCGGGTAAGCGCAGATCGTGCCCGTCAGGACCGTCTTGGCCGTGGCTCGCTTGCGCGCCTCTTCCAGGACGTAGGTCCCGATCAACAGGTTGCTCAGATAGAGATCCGCCGGGCGCGCGAGGTTCGCGCCTATGCCTCCCACCCTTGCCGCGAGGTTGATCACCATCGTCGGGGAGTGGTCGTCGAACATCTTCTCGACCTCGGTCTGACGCATGAGGTCGTAGTCGGCGCTTCCGAGCGAGATGATGTCGCCTGCGCCGCGTTCGACGAGCTTGCGCACCACCGCACCGCCCAGGAACCCGGTTCCGCCGGTGACGAGAACGCGCTGGTTGCCCCAGAAACCCATCGACGCATCCTAAGCGGGGGTGGTTCACAATCAGGCTCGATGGACTCCCGCATGCACGTCGCGATCACGCTCGAACAGTTCTGGCATCGCGTCCCCGGCGGGACCGCGACGTCGATCCACGCTCTGACGACCGCACTCGCCGATAGAAGCAACGTCGAGCTCACCGGTGTCTCCGCATGGCACAAGACGCGGCCCCCGGTACGGTTCCGCGTACCGGTGCCGATCGAGTGGATGCCACTCCCCCGCATCGCGTTGTACGAGGCGTGGCACCGTGCGCGCCGGCCGCGTGTGGAGCTCGCGACCGGACCCGTCGAGGTCATCCACGCGACGACGTTCGCGATCCCACCCCGTAGCGCCCCTATGGTCGTCACCGTGCACGATCTCGCGTTCCTCCGCGCACCGGACCACTTCACGCCGCGCGGGCTTCGTTTCTTCCAGCGGGGCCTCGACCTGGCTCGTCGCGACGCGGATGTCGTGGTGACGCCGTCGGAAGCGACCGCCTCCGACTGCGTCGAGCACGGTTTCGCGGGCGACAGGATCCGGGTCGTCCCGTGGGGCGTCGATGCCACGCCCGTGCCGCGCCGCGAGGTCGACGAGGTCAAGGAGGAGCTCGCGTTGGACCGCCCGTACGTGCTGTGGACGGGCACGATCGAGCCGCGCAAGAACCTGGGGGCTCTGGTCGAGGCGTTCCTGTCTCTCGACACGGACGCGCTCCTCGTCCTGGCGGGGCCGGAAGGGTGGAACGAGGACCTCGAACGGCTGGTGAGCCGCGCTCCCGATCGCATCCGGCCCCTGGGCCACGTGGACACCGGCGCGCTGAAGGCGCTGTATGCGGGAGCGACCGTCTTCTGCTATCCGAGCCTGTTCGAGGGGTTCGGGCTTCCGGTGCTGGAAGCGATGGCGCAGGGCGCGCCCGTGGTCACGTCGCGCGGCATCGCGACCGAAGAGGTTGCCGGCGGAGCGGCGGTACTCGTCGATCCACACGACCACCGCTCGATAGCCGACGCGCTCGGACGTCTGCTCGAGGACCCGAAGGCCGCGAGCCTGCACTCTGCCGCGGGCCGGGCGCGTGCCGCCGAGATGACATGGCCCGCGTGCGCGGAACGCATGGAGGCGATCTACGCGGAGGCGGCCGCATGAACCGTGTCGCGATCAACCTCCTATGGATGGTTCCCGGGGTCGTGGGCGGGTCGGAGACCTACACCGTCAGGTTGCTGCACGGGTTGGCCGAGAGATCGAGCGAGCTCGACTACACGTTGTTCGCGCTCCCCCAGTTCGCGAGCGCGCACCCCGAGCTGGCGCGGACGTTCAGAACCGTCTACGCGCCGATGCGCGGGCAGCTGAAACCCGCTCGCGTCCTTGCAGGCGAGGCGGGATGGATGACGATCCAGGCCAAGAGACTGAAGGTCGACATCATCCACCACGCCGGCGGCGTCCTACCCGTGTTCCGCCATGGGCGCCCGTTGTTGACGATCCACGACCTGCAGTACCTGTACTACCCCGATTACTTCACGCGCACGAAGCTGGCCTACCTCCGCGCCGTCATGCCTCGGAGCGCCGAAGCGGCGCGTCTGATCATCACGCCGAGCGAATACTCGCGCCGCACGGTCATCGAGCGCCTGAACATCGACCCGACAATCGTCACGGTCGTTCCCCACGGGATCTCGCGCAAGGAAGAGCTCGAACCTGCGGCCGACATCCGCGAGCGATACAACCTGGCCGAAAAGTTCTTCGTGTATCCCGCTGCTTCGTATCCGCACAAGAACCACCTCGTGCTCGTGGAGGCGTTCGCGTCGCTGCGCGAGACACATGCGGACGTGACGCTCGTCTTCACCGGCGCCAAAGGGTCGATGCAATGGGGCACGGCCAAGTCGATGGAGAGCCGTCTCGCCGAGGAGGTTCGCAACCGAGGGCTGAAAGACCACGTGCGCAGCCTCGGGTACGTCCCGGCGGCAGATCTCGAAGCGCTCTACCGGGAGGCGGTCGCGCTCGTGTTCCCGTCGCGCTTCGAGGGCTTCGGCGCACCCGTCCTCGAGGCGATGGCGCGTGGGTGCCCCGTCATCGCCGCCGATGCGACCGCCTTGCCGGAGGTGGTCCACGACGCCGGGTGCCTCGTCTCGCCGGACAACGCCGATCAGTGGCGGAATGCGATGGCAGAGCTCCTCGACGACGAGGGCGCTCGCAACGCCTTCCGGGCCGCGGGTCTGGAGCGGGCGCGGCACTACACGTGGGAGAGATCGGCCGACATGCTCGAGCACGCGTACCGGCACGTCCTGGACACGACGCTGTGAGGCTCGCGGTCCTGACGCCGCACTTCGAGCCGGATACGGCTCCAACCGGCGCGGTCGTGACGCGCTTGACCGAGGAGCTCGCGGCCCGCGGGCATCGCATCGAGGTTGTGACGTCGCTGCCGTGGTACCGCGACCACCGCGTCGAGCCGGCGTACCGAGGACGCCTCACGCGGATCGAAGACACGCCGTGGGGCAGGATCACGCGGATCCATCCGTTCCCGACCTCGGACAAGACCGACATCGTCCGGCGCGCGGCGTCGTTCGTCGCATTCAGCGCGCTGGCTGCGCTCAAGGGGCGCGCGGACGAGGGGCTCGACGAGGGGCTCGACGCGGTGCTGGCGGTGTCCCCTCCCCTCACGCTGGGCATTGCCGCCGGGACGATCGCGCGGGCGCGCGACGCCGCGTTCGTGTTCAACATCCAGGACGTCTTCCCGGACGTGGTGATCGAGCTCGGCTACCTGAAGAACCCTCTGCTGATCGAAGCAGCGCGCAGGCTCGAGCGCCGCTGCTACGCCACGGCCGACGCCGTGACCGTCCTGTCCGAGGACCTGAGGGACAACGTCGTCCGCAAGATCGGCGATCCCTCGAAGGTGCGGGTCATCCCGAACTTCGCCGACACCGATCTCATAACGCCCGTCGACCGCGAGAACGCCTACCGCGAGCGACATGGCCTGACCGGCAGGACCGTCGTGATGTACGCGGGCAACATCGGGCTATCGCAGTCGCTGGACCTGATGATCGCCGCCGCGTCGTCGTGCGTCGACGACGACGACCTCGTGTTCGTGCTGAACGGTGCAGGAGCAGCCCGCACCCGTCTGGAAGAGACAGCGCGAGGCCTCGGCAACGTCCGATTCGTCGACCCACAACCGGTCGAGGCGTTGCCGGAGGTGCTCGGCGCAGCTGACATCCACGTGGTCCCGCTCAAGCGCGGTCTGTCGCGCGCGAGCGTTCCGTCGAAGACGTTCTCGATCCTGGCCGCCGGGCGCCCGTTTGTCGCGAGCGTCGACCCCGGCAGCGAGATAGCCGCCATCGCGGAACGATCGGGAGCGGGGATCGCCGTCCCACCGGAGGACCCGGTGGCGTTCGTCGACGCGATCAAGCAGCTGCGCGACCACCCGGCGAATGCCCGCGCGAAGGGGGCCGCGGGACGGCGTTTCATCGCGTCGTGGGCGTCACCCGCAGCGGTTGCGGAGAGCTACGAGCGTTTGTTCGCCGAGCTGCGCGCACGCGCACGCGAACGCCCGGCCTAACCGTCCGGGTCGCCCGTTTCGCCCTCTTGCTCGCAGACCTTCGGCTCCGCTCCCGGCTTCGGAAGAGGGATGGGAAGGATCTGCAGCAGCGGCTGCGTCCTGAACGTCTTCTTCCCGACGATGACCGCGACGTCGACACCCTGCGGAGTGGCGCGCTCGAGGAGCTCGGCCCCCGGCACCATCGCCGCCACCAGCTTCGCCTGCTCGGCCGCGGCGGCCTCGTACCAGATCTGGTTGGTCTTGAACCGGAAGTGCGGCGCGTTAGCGACCTCCACATCCTGGAACCCGGCGTCGGATCCCCCAGAGGCGTCGATCAGCGCGCGTGCTGCCTCGGACGCGTACGGCCGGAACAGGTCGACACCGTTGTAGACACCTACTCGCACGGTCTTCGGGTCGATGCTCGGTACACCGTCGGCTTCTGCCGGTGATTCGTTGGCCGCTATCGCCTCGCCAAGCAGCTTGATGCGCTGGAGGTCGGGCCGCACGATCGAAGCCTGTCCGCCGGAGTCGAAAGTGATCAGGTCGGTTCCGAAGTGGGGTGCGACGTAGGCCTCGTACTTCGCAGGATCGAAATTACGGAACCGGTCCAGCGTCGGCTTGATCTTGTTGAGGTTCACGTTCGTGCGCAGGTTCTTCTCGGCGATGTCAATCAGCTTCAGGATCCGCTGCGGTTGGATCAGGGTCCCCACCGACGTCATCTTCTCGATCGCGGCGGCAAGGAACTTCTGCTGGTTCGCGATCCGGTCGAAGTCACCTCGCTCGAACGCCTTGCGCGAGCGGACGAACCGCAGCGCGAGATCGCCGTCGAAGGTGATCGTGCCGGGCTTCGTCACGGAGAAACCCGTATTCGGATCGAACGGCACGGTCTGCGCGACGCATACGTCGACGCCACCGATCGCGTCCACGACGTCGCGGAAGCCTGCGATGTTGACCTCGACGTACCGGTTGATCGGGATCCCCGTCAGGTCCTCGACCGTTTTGACGAGGGCCGCCCGTCCGTACATCAATGCTTCGTTGATCTTCCCGTCGCGGCCGGTTCCCGCGATCGGGACCCAGAGGTCGCGCGGGAACTGCACCATGATGACGCGGTTCGTCGCGGGGTCGACGTGGCCGACGATCAGCGTGTCGGCGCGCGACCCTTCGACCGCGTGCGCGCCCAGCTCGTCCTGCTCTTCCGCAGTGAGGTCACCTCGGTTGTCGGACCCGACCAACAGGACGTTGAACGGCTTGCCCGGCGGCTCCTCCTCGGTTCCTTCGACGCCGACATGGATGATGCCCTGGGCCTTGAGGTACCTCCACGTGGCCCACCCTGCCGCCGCGACGATCACGATGACTGTCGCGGCCAGGTACCACTGCCATTTGTGGCGCATGTGCTTCCGTTCGCGGGTCCGGGACGAGCGGAACATCTCCCCATAGCGCGACGCGGCGAACGGGTCGGGGTCGCGCTTGAACGGGTTCCGCATCCTCAGCCGATTATCAGCCGGGTATGTCGGCTAGGAGTGCAGGGCGCGTGAAGAGCTCGTTAGTCCTCCAGCGGCCGTGTCATCTCTTCGGGACGCACCCAGCGATCGAAGTCGGCCTCTTCTACGTAGCCGAGCTCCGAGGCCGCCTCCTTCAAGGACTTGTGCTCGCGGTACGCCTTCAGTGCGATCTCCGCGGATCTCTCGTAGCCGATGTGCGGGTTGAGCGCGGTGACCAACATGAGCGATCGATCCAGGTGCTCCTTGATCACATCCCGGTTCGGCTCGATCCCGACCGCGCAGTGGTCGTTGAACGACCTGCACGCGTCGGCGAGTAAGGAGGCGGACTCGAGCACGTTGTGCAACATCACCGGCTTGTAGACGTTCAGCTGGTAATGACCCTGGGACCCCGCGAACGCGACCGTGGCGTCATTGCCGAACACCTGCGCGCAGACCATCGTCATTGCCTCCGACTGGGTCGGGTTGATCTTGCCAGGCATGATGGACGACCCCGGCTCGTTCTCCGGGATCTTCAATTCGGCGATGCCGGCACGCGGGCCCATCGCGTAGCCCCGCACGTCGTTCGCCAGCTTGTGCAAGACGACCGCCAGCGTCCTGAGCGACGAGCTCGCGTCGACCATCCCGTCGTGCGCCGACAGTGCCGCGAACTTGTTCGCCGCCGAGCGGAAGGGTTTGCCCGTCTCCTCCTCGAGCTTCGCTGCGACGACCTCACCGAAGCGCGCGTGCGTGTTCAAGCCCGTTCCGACCGCGGTTCCACCGATCGCAAGCTCGTGGATCGCCGGCAACGCACGCTCGATCGTCGCGATCCCGTGATCGAGCTGCGCGACCCATCCCGAGAACACCTGTGACAGCCGGACCGGCGTCGCATCCTGCAGGTGCGTTCGGCCGACGAGGATCACGTCGTCGTACTCGCCTGCTTTCTTGTCGAGAGTGTCCCTGAGCATCTGGACTGCAGGAAGCAGGTTGTCGACGATCTCTTCGACCGCCGCGATGTGCATCGCGGTAGGGAACGTGTCGTTCGACGACTGCCCCCGGTTCACGTCGTCGTTGGGATGGACCGGCGTCTTCGAGCCGACCGTGCCCCCGGCCAGCTGTATCGCACGGTTTCCGATGACCTCGTTCGCGTTCATGTTCGATTGCGTGCCTGATCCCGTCTGCCACACGACCAGCGGGAACTCGTCATCCAGCTTGCCCGCGATGACCTCGTCCGCGGCGCGGGCGATGAGGTCGCCCTTCTCGGCGGGCAGCTGCCCCAGCTCCGCGTTCGCGAGGGCCGCGGCTTTCTTGAGCAACCCCAGGGCCCGGATGACTCGTCGCCCCCACACGAAACGATCGCGGCCGATCGGAAAGTTCTCGATCGACCGCTGCGTCTGTGCGCCCCACAGACGGTCGGCCGCGACCCGAACCTCGCCGAGACTGTCCTTGTCGGTACGGAATGACGTCACGGGCGCACCATCGACGGCTGCGCGCACGACGGCGACAACCCACAGCGGTCCAGGTAGTCGGCGCTACGCGCGAGACCGATCCCCGTGAACAACACTCCGAGAGCGATCGCGGCGGTCCACCACAGGACCCAAGAGCGGCGACGCGACGCGCCCGTGTCCTCGCGCTGGGCCGCGGGACCGCTGAAGGACAGCTCCGCGAGCAGCAGCCTGGATTCCTCGAGCTGGTGGCGACGGACCCAGATACCGACCGGTGCCCACGGGTTCGACCCGCCGTGCATCCACGATGGACCCTTCCGGTCCTTGACCGCCCGGACTTCGATCCCGGCGTGGTTCAACCTCCCTTGGAGCAGATGGGCATCGATGTCGTCGTCGGCAGTGATCAACGGCACCCAGTCGGACCCGCCTCCGCCCGCGGGGTCGCTCACCACCGGCGGCGGGGGCAGGTCGAGGCGCGTCGGCACCGGGCTCAGCGCCCCTTGCCGCCGAAGATGCTCCGGGCGATCACGACTCGCTGGATCTGGTTCGTCCCTTCGTAGATCTGCGTGATCTTCGCGTCGCGCATGAAGCGCTCGACCGGATACTCGCGGATGTATCCGTAGCCCCCGAGCGCCTGAACGCAATCGGT
Organism: Actinomycetota bacterium; assembly: GCA_035550975.1. Classification (GTDB taxonomy): domain Bacteria; phylum Actinomycetota; class CADDZG01; order CADDZG01; family WHSQ01; genus DASZOC01. The sequence goes on from DASZOC010000015.1 coordinate 12,549, forward strand.
CGTCACGTCCATGGCGACGTCGGACGCGTAGCACTTCGCGATCGCGGCCCAGTACGAGACGTCCTTCGCGCCCTCGTCGACGGCTACCGCGGCGCGGTAGACGGCCATCCGCGCGGTCTCGATCTTCATCGCCATGTCGGCGAACATGAACTGCATCCCCTGGAAAGTCGCGATCCGTTTGCCGAATTGCTCACGTTCGTTGCAATAGCCGACGGCGAAGTCGAACGCGCCTTGTGCGATCCCGAGCGCCTGCGCTGCGACCGTCGGCCGCGAGAAGTCGAGCGTGCGCATCGCGATCTGAAACCCGCCGTTGACGTCCCCGATCACGTTCTCCTCGGGAACCCTGACGTTCTCGAGCATCACCTCACGCGTCGGCGAGCCGCGGATGCCCATCTTGTCTTCCTTACGCCCGAGCGAGAACCCGTCCATGTCCTTGTCGACCAGGAAGGCGGTGATGTTCTTCCCCTTCGGCGCGTCGGGGTCGCTCACCGCGAAGTACGTGTAGAGGTCGCTGGCTCCGGCCCCCGTTATGAACCGCTTCGACCCGCTGAGGACCCAGTGGTCGCCGTCCCTGGCCGCCCGGGATCTCATCGCGCCCGCGTCGGATCCCGAGTTCGGCTCGGTGAGGCAATAGCTCATGCGGTGATCGCCGTTCGTGATGCCCGTGAACACGCGTTTGCGCATGTCGTCGGAGCCGGCAAGGAGGATCGGGATCGCGCCGAGCTTGTTGACCGCCGGTATCAGTGCCACACCGGCAGACACCCGCGAGATCTCCTCGACCAGGATGCACAGCTCGACGGCCCCGCCGCCGGCCCCCCCGAACTCCTCGGGGTACGAGACGCCGGCGAAGCCGTTCTTGACGAACAGCTCGTCGACGTCCCAGGGATATTCGTCGGCCTCGTCGATCTCAGCTGCACGCGGGGCGACCTTGTCCTCGACGAGCTGCCGAACGCTGTCTCGGAAAGCGCGCTGCTCCTCGGTGAACGTGTACGAGAGTCCTTCGCTCATGAAGCCCATGGTAAACGGCGGGTAGGTTGCCCCCGCTTCGGTAGGCTCGCTTGCTTCCCGTCCGAACGCACGCTAAGGAGCACGCAATTGGCTGCAGCTATAGACCAGATCCGTCGAGCGATCGTCGAGGGCGCGCCGGGAGAAGCGATCGGCGCGCTCGAGCTGCCGGAGAGCATGCGAGCCGCATTCGTCCGCAAGGACGAACAAGACATGTTCGAGGGGATGGACCACGACGCGAAGGACCCGCGCAAGTCGCTGCACATCGACGAGGTCCCGATCCCACCGCTCGGCCCGAACGAGTGCCTGATCGCCGTGATGGCGTCCGCGATCAACTTCAACACCGTCTGGACGTCGATCTTCGAGCCTCTGTCGACGTTCCTCTTCCTCGAGCGCTTCGCGCGGGAAGGCGAGATCGGCGCGCGTCACAACCTCGACCACCACATCGTCGGCTCCGACGCGTCTGCCGTCGTGCTCCGAACGGGGCCGGGCGTGACGCGCTGGAAGCCCGGTGACCGCGTGACGGTGCACTGCAACTACGTCGACCTCGAGGCGCCGACCGGCCACGACGACTCGATGATGGACCCGGGCCAGCGGATCTGGGGCTTCGAGACGAACTTCGGCTCGCTCGCCGAGATCTCGATGGTCAAGGCGAACCAGCTGATGCCGATGCCGACGCACCTCACGTGGGAAGAGGCCGCGTGCAACGGGCTCGTCAACTCGACCTCGTACCGGATGCTCGTGTCGCCCAACGGCGCCCGGATGAAACAGGGCGACGTCGTGCTGATCTGGGGCGCTACGGGCGGCCTCGGCGGATACGCGGTCCAGTACTGCCTGAACGGGGGCGCGATCCCCGTCGGCGTGGTCTCGTCACCCGACAAGGCCGAGCTGCTGCACGAGATCGGCTGTGAGCACGTCATCGACCGCAAGGCGGAGGGTTACGCGTTCTGGGACGGTGACCGCCAGGACGCCAAGGAGCTCAAACGCTTCGGCAAGAAGATCCGGGAGCTCGTAGGCGAGGACCCCGACATCGTCTTCGAGCATCCCGGCCGCCAGACCTTCGGCGCCTCGATCTTCGTCGTCAAGCGCGGGGGCAAGGTCGTCACCTGCGCGTCGACGTCCGGCTACATGCACGAATACGACAACCGCTACCTATGGATGTTGCTGAAGTCGATCATCGGATCGCACTTCGCGAACTACAAGGAGGCATGGGAGGCGAACCGCCTCCTCGACCTCGGCATGATCCATCCGATCCTGTCGAAGACCTACCCGCTGAGCGACACGGCCGAAGCGGCGTGGCAGGTCCACCAGAACCTCCACAAGGGCAAGCTCGGGATCCTCGTGCTCGCGGAGAACGAGGGCGAGGGGGTCCAGGACGAGGAGAAGCGGTCGCGCTACGCCGACAAGATCGCCGTGTTCAAGCGCTTCAGCGACTAGCCGGCAAGCTTGGGCAACATCGGGAGGGCTCCGGGCGAGTTCTGTGCCGTGAGTCTCGCTAAACG
>DASZOC010000016.1:0-79622 GCA_035550975.1 Actinomycetota bacterium
CTGCTCAACCATCGAAAGATCCACCAGTGGCACGGCGTCCTCCTCGGCTCGACAGAGCACAAGTGATGACGCGGATGGACCCTAGAGACGTGGAATTAGTGAGACACAGGTGCCGAAGCCAGTGTCGCCCAGGAGCCGGAGCCGGGCCGCAGAGTGGGACATAGGTGCCGGAGCCAATGTGGGACAGAGGTGCCGAACTTTCACAAATCGACAACAGGAGCGGAATGGGAGCGGAAAGGACTGATTCCGCACTCCCGTCAGAATTGGAGAAAGGGAAAGGCCCTGTGACCAGGGCCTTTAATCCGAGCGGGCGACCAGATTCGAACTGGCGACCCTCACCTTGGCAAGGTGATGCTCTACCACTGAGCCACGCCCGCAGAAGGCGCCATTATAGAGGGGGTCGTGCAGGCGCCGGGCGGCTATCCGGCGCTCCGGCCCGCCGCCTCGGTCGCGACGCGTTCGAGATGCTCCCGATAATCGCTCCACCACGCCTCGTCGACCGGAGGCATGTTCTCGTTGCCCTCGCGCACCCCTACAGCACCGTCGATCAGCTCCCGGACGATGTCAGCGTGCCCCGCGTGGCGATGCGTCTCCGCGATCATGTGGATCAGAATCTGATGGAGCGACACGTCGGCCCTCTCGGGCGGCCACCACGGAACCCGTCCCCGCGCATCCAGTGGCAGCGCGTCGATCGTCTTGTCCGAGTGTGCCCATACGCGTTGGTAAAAGGCGACGATCTGCTCCCGCGACTCGTCGGCCGTCGCCCACATGTCGGCGTTCGGCTCGGCATCGTCCTCGTACCACGGCAACGCCTCGCCGGACGGGAAGCCGAAGCAACCACCGAAGTAACCTGCCTCGACACTCGCGACGTGCTTGATCAGTCCGAGGAGATTCGTCCCGGTAGGAGTAAGCGGTCGTCGGATGTCGTAGTCCGACAACCCGTCGAGCTTCCAGAGGAGCGCGTCACGGCCCGACTGCAGATAACGCTTCAGGTCTGCTTTCGGATCCGGCGGATTCATGGGCGCAGGATGCCACGGCTCCACAACTTCACTCGACGCTCCACGATCAGCTCCGGGCGCGTTCGAGACGAGCGAGACGTTTTAACGCATCCAGTTTTTCGGTCCGCCCGACCTTCGCCTCTAGCAGCGCGCGATGGAGCGAGTCGATCGTCGCGTCATAGGTGGTGCGATCGACCGGGAAGGGCGTCCCGTCCTTGCCTCCGTGTGCGAACGAGAACGTAACGGGATCTTTGATCGAAGCCGCATCGCCGTACGCGAGCTCGGCTACGAGCGACAGCGCTCGCAGTCCCTTCGCCCCGACTCCCGCTACCGCCAGAAGGTCCGTGTAGGTCTCGGGTTGAGCCTCGTACGCCTTCAACAGGATGCGGTCGAGGCGCGACGTGTCGAGATCGGACGCACGCACCCAATGGTGCCGCGGCATCTCGAGCTCGCGCATCTTTACGAGCTCACCGGTCACCTTCGTTGGCTCCTCCCGGGCGAGAGCGGTTGCCGTCGTTCGGTTCCGCTCCGCCGCACCGGCGACGAGGTTGAGGACCTGCTGCTGAGGTGGGCCTGCGACCGCCTCGTGCGGATCCGCGTCGAAACGCGCGGGCGTGAACCAGTGATACCGCCGCGCCATGCCGGTCGCCTCGTTCATCCCTTGTTGCACGACCGCCCAGCGGCCGTCGTCGGTGAACGCGAAGGTGTGATGGTAGACCTGGAACCCATCCTGAACGGCCGACGAGTCGACCTTCGCGGACAGCCGGCTCGCCCGCACGAGTGGCTCGGCATCCAATCCGATCCGGTCGCACGCGACCCGGATCTCCGACGGCGTCTTGCGCGACGTCTTCCCCTTGCCTCCTGCGAACGTGACTCCCAGCTCGTGCTCCACACCTTTGAGCCCATCCTTCAGTGCGCCGCACGCGGTCGTCGTGACGCCACTCGAGTGCCAGTCGAAGCCGAGGACGCAGCCGAACGACTGGAACCAGACCGGATCCGAGATCCGGCGCAGAAGATCTTCGGCCCCGTTCTCGGCGACGATCGCGAAGCTGATCTCGCGCGCCAGCGAAGACATCCGCTCGAACAACCATTTCGGCGCCTTCCCTCCGTGCAGCGGAAGGTCGGCGTGGCCGGTCCGCACGTCTAGCTGCCGGTGCTTCCGAACCCGCCCTCGCCGCGCGCCGACGGCGGCAACCCGTCGACCTCGACGAGCTCGACCTGTGCGACCTGTTGCACCACGAGCTGAGCGATCTTCTCGCCGCGCCGGATCTCGATCTTGTCGGAAGGGTCGAGGTTCGCAACGATCACCTTTATCTCGCCGCGGTAGCCGGCGTCGATGAGCCCCGGTGCGTTCACGACCGCGAGGCCTTCCCGCAGCGCGCGGCCCGAGCGGGCCTGGACGAAACCGGCGTAACCCGGTTCGAGCGCCAGCGCGACCCCGGTCGGCACCGCGTGCCTCTCCCCCGGCGCCAGCGTCACGTCTTCGGCGGCGAGCAGGTCAATGCCGGCGTCCGTTTCGTGAGCGCGTCGCGGCAAGGGCAGGTCCGCGTCCAGACGCACGACGGGAACCTTCATCACGCGTCCGCGCGGTTCTTCGGCGGAGACTTCTTCAAGAGAAGGCCGAGCTCACGTTCGAAGTCGTCGAGCTCCTGAAAGTCCTTGTAGACCGATGCGAAGCGGAGATATGCGACCTCGTCTAGGTCGCGCAGGCGCTCGAGGATCTCTCGTCCTATCTCTGCCGACGGAATAGGGCGACGTGCATCCGCGCGCATAGCTTCTTCGACGTCCTCGGCGAGCGCGTCTACCTCGGCCGCCGTGACGGGACGGTTCTTGCACGCGCTGACGACGCCGCTCACGATCTTGTCTCGATCGAACGGCTCCTCGGTTCCGTCGCGCTTCGACACCAGCAGCGGAACCTCTTCGGGACGCTCGAAGGTCGTGTAGCGTCGGTTGCAGCCGAGACACTCACGTCGGCGCCTGATCGCGCGGCCCTCTTCGGCGAGTCGGGAGTCGACGACCTTGTCCTCATCGTTCGCGCAATAAGGACAACGCACGGGAAGCTAACTTCCTTCGAAGGCGACGTAAGAGGACCAGGGGCACCAGCGCTTACCCATCCACTCCTTACGGTGTCTCTCCACGTAACGAGGGTTCGCGTCGCACGCCTCGATCCAGACGTCGGCGAGGATGATCGAGCCGGAGCCCATCGAATACGACCAGCGGTCGTTGTAGGGCATCTCTCGTCTCACGATGCCCGACACGATCCGCCTCTCTTCCTGCGGCCGCGTCAGGTCTTCGCGCAGGTGACGGATCGGCTTCGCCCGGTGGACGTAGATCACGAACGTGTCGTCCCTGCCGTCGAAGCCGAGAGTGAAGTACGCGCCCACCTGGAAGCGGGTGTTGAACCTGCCCGCGGACGTGTTCATCCGCGCGGCGAAACGCCCTACTCGGCCTCCATGGCTCCAGATCCAGTCATGCGTGCTGTCGGGCGGAAGGTAACGCCGCTTCGGCTCGAGCCTTCCGACCTTGTCGCCGGTCGAGCGGTCGAGGATCGCGCCTCCGAGCAATTCGATGCGCTCCGAGGTGTTGTTGGCGAGACGAAGGACGACATCTTCGGAGTCGAGATAGCGCGCCTTGCTGGCACGGAACGCGATGCCCGCGGCTCCGCCGGCAGGAACGAACGACGACACCGCGACCAAGACGAGAACGATCGAGCAGGTGATCCGCTGTCTCATACCGCCTCTGCGTCATCTCGAAGCTGCTTCAGTTGCGCTCGCAGCTCGCGTAGGCCTTCCTGGTAGGTCTCCACCGTTGTGTCGGTGGCCTCGTTGGGTCCGGCAACGTCGGCGCCGCAGAGAGGGCAGCGGTGGGGACGAAGCCTGAGCTCCGCCCCGCACGCGCTGCAAACCTTGGACGCAACCATACCTATGTCGTTACGAGCAGCCGCTCGTGGAGCCGCAGCTCGGGCAGGCGAAGCACGACCCTGCCGGGTTCATCTCGACCCCGCAGGTGCCGCAGAACGGGCGGGAGCCGACGGTCGCGGTCGCCACCGGACCAAGCACGATGACCTGCTCGGCGCCGCCGTGTCCGTTGCCGTTCCCGTTCCCATTGCCGTTCGTCGTCTCGGTTGCGTCCAGCTTCGATTCGATCTCGGACTGACGCTCGCCCGCGGTCCGGATGCCGAGCCCATGGCGCTCCTCGGGCGTCAGGTATTCGGCGGCCAGACGCCGGAACACGTAGTCCAGGATCGAGGTCGCGATGCGGAAGTCCGGGTCGTCCGTCATGCCGGACGGCTCGAAGCGGGTGTTTGCGAACTGCTTGACGTAGGCCGACAGCGGCACTCCGTACTGGAGCCCCATCGAGATCGACACCGCGAACGCGTCCATGATCCCCGCCAGAGTCGAGCCTTGCTTCGCGACCCTGAGGAAGATCTCGCCGACGCCACCTTCGGGGAACTCACCGGCGGTGAGGTAGCCCTCGGTGTCGGCGACACGGAACTTGAAGGTCATCGAACGGCGCGCTTTGGGCAGGCGACGGCGAACCGGCTCGGCAATCTCGGGGGGCGCTGCGGCCTTGTCCTTCTTCGCGCTCGACAGAGGTTGCGCGACCTTGCAGTTGTCGCGGTAGAGAGCCATCGCCTTGAGGCCCTGGCGCCATCCTTCGACGTAGACCTGCTCGACGTCTTCGACCGTCACGTCCTCGGGCAGGTTGACCGTCTTGCTGATGGCGCCCGAGATGAATGGCTGCACCGCGCCCATCATGCGGATGTGGCCCATGTAGTGGATGCTCCGCTCGCCCATCGCGGTGTCGAACACGGTCATGTGCTCGTCGCGAAGGTGCGGGGCCCCGACGACGTGCGAGTGCTCGTCGATGTAAGCGACGATGTCGGCGATCTGCGTCTCGTCGTAGCCGAGCTTGCGCAGCGCGCGCGGCACCGTCTGGTTGACGATCGACATCGTCCCGCCGCCGACGAGCTTCTTGGTCTTCTTGAGCGCGAGGTCGGGCTCGATCCCGGTGGTGTCACAATCCATCAACAGCCCGATGGTGCCGGTAGGCGCGAGCACCGTGGCCTGAGCGTTGCGGTAGCCGTTTGTCTCTCCGAGCGAGACCGCGTCGTCCCATGCCTCGCGCGCGGCGCTCACGAGCTCGTCGGGGCACAGCGCTGCGGGAATCTCGTAAGCCGCCTCCCGATGCTTGTTCATAACTCGCAGATGCGGCTCGCGATTGAGCTCGTATTCTTCGTACGCTCCGACACGTTCCGCGATCTTGGCTGAAGTTGCGTAGCAGTGGCCCGTCATGATCGACATCAGGCTGGCGGCCCATGCACGCCCCTCGTCGGAGTCGTACGCAAGACCCTGCGACATCAGCAGAGCGCCGAGGTTCGCGAAGCCCTGACCAAGCTGGCGCATCTTGTGCGAGTTCTCGGCGATCTTCTCGGTGGGGTAACTGGCGAAGCCGACGGAGATCTCTTGGGCCAAGAACATCACCTCGACCGCGTGCTTGTAGGCCTCGACATCGAAGCGGTCGTTCTCGTCCACGAACTTCATGAGGTTCAGCGAAGCGAGATTGCAAGATGAGTTGTCGACATGCATGTACTCACTGCAGGGGTTAGACCCGTTGATGCGGTCGGTGTTCGGGCAGGTGTGCCAGTCATTTATCACCGTGTCGTACTGCACACCGGGGTCGGCGCATTCCCACGCGGCTTGAGCGATCTCGCGGAACAGCTCCTTGGCATCGACCGTCTCTACCGTTTCACCCGTAGTGACGGCCCTGAAGGCCCACTGGTTGCCATCGACCACGGCTCGCATGAATTCGTCGGTGACACGCACCGAGTTGTTCGCGTTCTGGTATTGGATCGAGTGCGTGTCCTTGCCGTCGAGGTCCATGTCGAACCCGGCCTCGCGCAGAGCGAGCGCCTTCTTCTCCTCGAGCGCTTTACACCAGATGAAGTCACGGATGTCAGGGTGGTCGACGTTGAGGACAACCATCTTTGCGGCACGGCGGGTAGCACCACCGGATTTGATCGTTCCGGCGGATGCATCCGCGCCGCGCATGAACGAGACGGGACCACTGGCTGTGCCACCGGACTTCAGACGCTCCTTGGACGAGCGGATCTTCGAGAGGTTCACACCCGATCCGGAACCGTGCTTAAAGATCGTTCCCTCTTCGACATACCAGTTGAGGATCGAAGACATCTCGTCCTCGACAGAAAGGATGAAGCAGGCCGAGACTTGGGGGTGTTTGCGCCAGCCGACGTTGAACCACACCGGCGAGTTGAACGCGGCCTTCTGGTTGACGAGGATGTGAGTGAGTTCGTCACGGAAGATCGTCGCCTCTTCGGCATCCGCGAAGTACCCCCGCGCCTTGCCCTCCTCGTAGTACTTGGTGACGACCCGGTCGATCATCTGCTTGACCGAGGTCTCGCGGTCGGGGGTGCCCTGGGTCCCACGGAAGTACTTCTGGGCCGCGATGTTCGTGGCGTTCTGGGACCAGGACGCGGGCACCTCGACGCCCTTCTGCTCGAACGCGACCTCGCCCGTCCGGTAGTTCTGGATGACGGCATCGCGCAGCTCCCAGGCGATCTCGTCGTACGGATGGACCCCCTCGGTCGTGAAGTGCCGACGGATCCTCAGTCCTCCCGATGTGGTTGCCGGACGAGTCGCTTGCGCCACTGCTGGTCCCCCTTCCGTCCCGCAGCTCCTCGCGCCACGGGCCCTGTGATTATCCCACGATTCCGGTTATCCACACCACATGTTGGGTCTTACCAACAGCCTGGGCACAACATATGGTGTAAAGCCCCGGGTGAAATTACGCCCGTGTAAAGACCGGGTCAAGGACATCGCGCCACATTTCTTTGCCGATCTAGGGAAGCTTCAGGCGCATGCCCGGCTGCAGCGGGCCCTCGAGCTCGTTGAGCTGCAGCACCGCGTCGGCATACGCCCGGGGATCGACGGATGGCGGGGCGAACCGCTCTGCGAGGCCCCAGATCGTGTCGCCGCGGCCGATCGTCACCACCTCGGCCGCGCCCGGCCGCGACGCCGCGGCAGTCCCCTCCGGCCCTCCCGCCAGCAACAGCCCCACCGCGACCGCGATGGTGGCGATGCCGAGGGTCCGGCGGCGGCGGGCGAACATCGCTCGCCGCGCCTGGCGGGCGGCGATCCTGTCGGTCGGGAAGCGGTAGAGGACTGCATCCAGCCCCACCAGGTCCTCTTGCCGTAGCGCCATCTCCTGCTCCTCTCTTTCGTAGCCGAGACGCTAGCGCCGGCCTGTGACAGAAACGCACGGCGTCCCGAGCGAACGTCCGTTCGGTACTGTATCCGAACGGACGTTCGCATAGCAAGCTGGAATCGAACACACGTTCTTGATTCCGGGGCCCGGGTCGGCTACGGTAGAGCGAACGTCCGTTCGCTATAGGAGGAGAGCCATGGTCGAGGGCCTCACCGAGCGCCAGCGCCAGACCCTGCAGTTCATCGCCGACACCGTTGGAGACCGTGGCTATCCGCCCTCGGTACGAGAGATCTGTGAGGCGCTCGGCCTCGCGTCGTCGTCGACCGTGCACAGCCATATGCAGGCGCTCCAGCGCAAGGGCTACCTGAGGATCGACCCGACGAAGCCGCGCGCGATCGAGCTGCTGTTCGATCCGGAGACGGGTCTAGCGGCGGATCGCAGCCCCGCTCGCTCGGTCCCGTTGCTCGGTCGCATCGCCGCGGGGGCGCCGATCCTTGCCCAGGAGAACGTCGAGGAGATCTACCCGATGCCGGCCGACCTCGTCGGCGACGGGAACGTCTTCATGCTCGAGGTCCACGGTGACTCGATGATCGACGCGGGGATCCACGCCGGCGACTTCGTGATCATCCGCCAGCAGCCGACGGCGCACTCCGGCGAGATCGTTGCCGCGATGGTGCCGAGCGAGTACTCCGACGACGCCGAGGCCACCGTCAAGACGATCCGCCACCGGGGCTCGGCGGTGTGGCTCGAGCCTGCGAATCCCGCGCTGCAGCCGTACGAAGCGCCACCCGGGACCGAGATCATCGGCAAGGTAGTGGCGGTCTTCCGGAAGCTGTAGTCAGAGCGTTCTCGGCGCGCTCTTCAGGGCGCGCCGCCGCGCCACGGCTCGGTACGAGCCCGGAGAGCGGTTGACCCACAGGAAAACGACCGCCGCGGATACGAGCGCGGCCCGCCACCATTCGTGAGCGTCGGCCCAGCGCGGATCCGACGGCGACCCCAGGATCATCTTCTGGTCGGGCGGCAGGAACAGCGCTACCGCGACGAGGCCGAGCACGATCGGGGCGGCGGCGATGCCTCCAACCCGATCCGATGCCAGGCGCGCCCCGACACACGACGCACACAGCGCGATCGCGAGCAGCGTGGCAGCCTCGAGCGTGAGGTCACCGGCCGGCATCGGCCCGCCGTCACGCACGGCGACGTCGCCTGCCACATTCACCACGCCGATCCACGTCGACGCCACCAACGGCAACAGCAACGCGATCCTCAGACCGCGGCGCATCAGGAGCGGCGTCGGAACGTGTCCGATGGTCTCCTCGGTGGCATCGTCGAGCACGAACGCACTCGCTATGCACAACAGGAGCGCGGCGACTCGCAACACGAGGATCCGGTACTCGATATAGGCGCTCGGTGCTTCTTTCAGGACGTACCCGAGTGCCAGAACGGCGGCCCACACCGGTGGGTGCCACGACATCGCACGCGCCGTCGGCCGCACCAGGTCGACGATCTGACGCAGCCGGATCAGAAGCACGGGATCGTCTGGGCAAAGAACGCGTCAGGAGTCCAGTTCCGCCGCCCCCGCTCCAGCTCGACGTCATCCGGCAGCCGCGCGATCTGCTCCTCGATCGTCACGTGAGGCGCAAGCCCGAGATCGTCGAGGAACGACTCTGTCAGCGTCGTCGGCTCCGTTAGCTCGTCCCACCGCTGCGCGAACACCGCGCCGACCTCGTCGTCCGGACGACTCAGCAGCCGCGCCGCATAGTGGAACTCGACGTCTCCCATCGACACGCGATCCCACATCGGCGGAGGAACCTCCGGGTAGAGCGGCATGAACGAGCCGACGTAGGCCGCGTACCGCTTTCCCTGTGCGTCGTAGATCTGCAACCCGTAGGAACTCTCCGCGGCCGATCGCGTCACCGTCGCGCGCGTGGCCGGCGTCGCCTGCCCCGCGATCCATAGCGCGGCCATCGCACGCGCTTGGTGCAACGTCGTGCACGAGTAGAGCCGCCGGCCGGGCCGCCATGCTTGCTCGGCCTTTGCCCGGAAACGCTCGTCGAGCGTCGGGAGGACGGACGTCTTGAATTCTGCGATCTCGTCTTCGGTGGGGACCATCTCGGCGCGCGACGACGGCAGACCGACTGCCTCCATCGCGACCGTGAGCGCAAGACCGATTGCGTATCCCCCCTCGGTCCTGCCGCGCCCCCACCGGGTCCCCGTCCGGATCGTCGTGCCCGGCTCCTGATCACGCGACGCGCGATGCTCGGCCCGCATCGCCCGTCGCAACGTTGCCTGCGGCAGGTCGACCGGCCCTTCGAAATAAGACCCGAAGGTCTGGCGCACCACGATGTTGTCGGGCCGCGCCCCGGCCGGGATGCCGTCGAGCGCACCTTCGATCGGCGCCGCCCACCGGTCGATCCACGCGGTATAGGCGGGGTAGGCGCAGTACGTCACTCCGCGGCGTTCCTCACAGACCTGATGGTCCTCGGGATGCTCGATCAGGGAAGCGAGCTGCGCCCGCTGCGATCCGCTCGACGGGGTGAGCTGCCCGATCGTCCCCAGCGCGACGGCGACCGCCCCCGCCACGAACACGGGCACGAGCCGTGCGCGCCATCCGGAGCGCGCGAGCGCGAACGCGGCGACCACGGCTGTCAGACCCGCGAGGTACAGGACGTGCCAGGCCGCGGGCCGGATGACGAGCTCGGGAGGGACGTCGCCGGTCAGACTGAGGGGAACCCAGGGTGCGAGCCACGGGAGACGCGTCACGACGGTACTCGTCGTTGCCACGTCGTCGACGATGGGCTGGACCAAGAGGATCTGCACTGCAACCGCTACGACGACGGCGAGCGGCCCCAACGCGGGATGAGGCCTCCAGCGCGCGAGCGCTACCCCGACCGCTCCGAAGAGGACGACGACGACCGGGCCCGTGGCGACCTCTGCCGCGTTCGGCGTCCCAACCGGAGCATCGGCCAGCATGAAGGCGAACATCGCCGCCACCAGGGCGACGGCGAGCCCGGCCGCGTGGCCGAGAGCGAGCAGGTGCGCGAACGTGCGCAACCCGGTCGAGCTCGAGGTCGCCTCGTAGAGCTCCTCGGTGGCGTTGCGCGCCGCGCGCGAGGCCGCGAGGTTCGCGACGATCAACGCAGCCGCGGCGAGGGGAAGTAGCGATCCCGCGACGCTCGCGTCGTCGCGGTGCAGCACGGGGGCCGAGTGCCACGTGAAGAGGCCGAACAGCGCAAGGCTCAGGAGCGCGCCTCCCCACATCACCGGGTGACGGATCATCCGTCTCCCCTCGCGGCGCACGAGTTGAACCGCGACCGGCCATCCGGGACGTTTCACGGTGACGCTCTCCAGAGCGACGACGGTGCGCGCCAGCAGCCGGATACCTTCCGCGACGGCCGGCTCAGGCACAGCGGTGACGGCGCCGCCCGACGCTCCCACCGCCCGCAGCGCGTAGTAGCCGTCGGCGGGGTTGCCGATGCCTCATGCGGCCTCGACGAATGCTTCCTCGCCGAGGAGCATCAAGTATCCATCCTCGACGGTTGGGTCGACGAGGTCGGCATGCTCGGGGGCGGCTCCGATGTTCCGGTAGCGGCCTTCTCCGGTGCGGTAAGACAGTCGTGCGTCGGGAGCGCGTTCGGGAGAAAGCCATACCGACCCGCGCGCCACTTCGGCAAGCTCGCGCGGCGTGCCGGCGAACAGAGTCCTCCCGTGGTTCATCACGATCACCCGCGGGCACAGCGCCGCCACATCTTCCGTCTGGTGGGTGGAAAGGATTATCGAGCGGTCCTCGCCGAGGTGGGACATCGTCTCGCGGAATCTCAGTCGTTGCTCGGGATCGAGGCCCGCAGTGGGCTCGTCGAGGATCATCAGCTCCGGCTCGCCCAACAGCGCCTGAGCCAGCGCGACGCGGCGCCGCATCCCGCCGGACAGGACCTTGATCTTGCGGCTCTCGACCTCACCGAGCCCGACCGCCTGCAACACGCGTGCGACTTCAGCGTGACGCTCTCGCCGATCCGTCATCTCCTTGAGGATTGCGACGTAGTCGACGAACTCGAACACCGTGAAGTTCTTGTGGAACCCAGGCTCTTGCGGCATGTAGCCGAGGCGGCGCCTGATCTCCAAGCGATCACGCGGAGAGGCGGGGTTGCGTCCGAGGATGCGCACCTCGCCCGCGGAGGGAGCCATCACGGTCGCCAGGACGCGCAGCAGCGTCGTCTTTCCCGCCCCGTTCGGCCCCAGTAAGCCGGTGATTCCCGCGCCTGCTTCGAACGACACACCGTCGAGAGCGCGCGTCGAACCGAAACGCTTCACGACCCCTTCCACGTGAACGTTCGTCATCGATGCTCTCCCCTCTCGAGCTCTTCACGCCGCGCTCTCAGGACGAAGCCGGCAACGATCGCCACGACCACTACCGCCACCTGCATCTGCTGACCGAAAACCGCACGGGCTGACGCTTCGCCCGTCGCCGCCCACGTCGCCGCGCCGACGCCCACGAGCCACGTCGCCGCAACCCAAACGGTGGCGCGGAGCGGGTTGACGATCGTCGAGAGCGCAAGCGCGGTCGCGACCACTGCGAGGCAAGGAAGCAGCCACGCGCCGGCGCGCCAGTCGAGGGCCGGCAGGAACAGGGCCGCGACGGCCGCGAGCGCGATCGTCGACGCGAGGACCGCGACGGACCTGATCAACAGCAGCCGGAACCCCCTGATGGGGGCCGCGATACCGATCTCGTAGGTGGGGTCGATGCCGGGGCCGAATGCCGCCGCGATGCCCGCAAGAGGCAGCAGCGGCGCGATCGCTAGAAAGAAGATGTACCCACCCTCTGCGCCGTTCGCCACCAAGACCGCGAGCGTGAGGACGGCAGCGATCGCGAGCAGCCACGAGCGTCGCAGCGACGGAGTCGCCGCGACAAGCCGCGCACTATGGTCGCTGACGCCGAAAGCGAGCAACGAACGCTCGATCACACCGGGGGCGGGGGCGGCGAGCTCGGCTTCTATCGCCTGCCACGTTCGCCCGAGCGCCGAGCGGTTGGCGGAACCGGCGAGCGCAGAACGACAGAAGTCACACGCGACGAGGTGCGCCTCGATCGACAACTGCTGGGTCGCGTCGATCGCGCCGCTCTCATAGCGACGAAGCGCTTCGACCGGTACGTGCCAGGTCATGTCAGCTCCTCTCTGAGCTGCGCGCGGGCGCGCATCATCCGGGTCTTGACGGTGCCGGCGGGGATGCGCAGTAACCGCGCTGCTTCGCGCGTCGTCAGGCCGTCGAGGACCGTTGCCTGGATCACCGCGCGCAGCTCGGGAGACAAACTTGCCAGCGCTCCGGCGAGATCGCCGAACTCGACGCCGAGCAGCACTTCGTCCTCCGCGGACACGACCGTCTCTTCACGCCCCCGCGCCAGCGGCTGCAATGCCCACGTCCGGCGCAACCGGTCTATGAGGCGCCGGATCCCGATCCCCCAGATCCACGCGGCGACGGGTCCGGTGCCGGAATACGACTGCGGTTTGCGCCAGACGGCCAGGAACGTGTCCTGGAGGACCTCTTCGGCAAGAGTCCCGTCGGCACCACGGCGCCGCAGGCGCAGGAGCAGCCACGCAGCATGCCGGTCGTAAAGCTCTCTCAGCGCGTCCCTGTCGCCTTCGCCGATCGCGACAAGGAGACCTTCGTCTGTGATCGTACCGGCGGGTCCCATCACTCCTACTGTCGCAGGAACGCGTCATTTCGGTTCGCCGGCAGTGACTCACCGCTCCGCGAGCGCCTTCGGGCGCGCTAACGGGAGCTCAGCGTCCGAACGATCTGATCCTCCAGAGCTGTCGCGCTCCTGCCGAGCGAGGACATGACGGAGAAGGCAGCCCACCGTCGGACGCCTTTCATCCACACCCATCCCGAGAGCGCCGACGAGCCGTCGAACAGCGACCCGGTCTTGGCGGCCACGCGAACACCCGACAACCGGTGCGCGAGCGTGCCTTCGCCAGCGCCCGGCAGGGCCCCCCGGAGTACACGCCCCCACGGTCGCGTGGCCGCGTAGGTCAACAGCGTGACCATCTGCCGGGGCGAGACGCGGTTGTCATAGGACAGCCCGGAGGCATCGTGCGCGACGATCTGCAGTCCGAGCGATCCCGCCCACGTCCGGATCGTGCGCGCTCCTTTCGCGATCGTCCCGGGCGCACCGAGACAACGCGCGCCAAGGAATTTGCTCAATACCTCTGCGAAGAAGTTAGAAGAGTCGCGGTTCATGATCTCGATGAGCTTTGCCACGGTTGGGGACCGGACGCGCGCGATCGTGCGGCCTTCGCGAACGTGAGCTACGACGCGAGGCTCGTCTGCTACTCGGATACCGGCGTCCTCCAAGGCTTCTGTGACGCGCGTCGCGACCTGCATCTCCGGCGGCTCCGCCGTGACCACATTGGAGTTGAACGACAGCGCGGTCGGCCGCGTCACGTAGGTCTTCCGGACATAGGACTGCCAGCCGGGGGCGTTCCAGTCGCGGGCGAAGTACGAACCCACCGGTATCACGTTGCCACGGATACGCGTTAGACCGTTTCTCGCCAAGACGCGGGCGAGCCGGTGCACGCTGGAACCCTGCAGACCGAGCCCAGCGCGGTAGGTCGCGTCACCGAAGCTCGGGTCACCACGTCCGATCACGTAGAGATCACCGCCGTCCCTGCCCACCCGCACGGTGGTCGGGATGCGCGCGTGGGCTCCGAAGACCTCGAGAAGCGCCATCGATAACAACAGCTTCTGGTTGGAGGCGGGAGTCCGCCGGCGCGTGTCGTCGTGCGCGAACGCGATGCGTTCTCGAAGACCGACAGCGACACCTAGGTCGCGGCCCCCGAGGAGGCCACGCAGATCGCCAGCCCAAGAGGGGCCGGCGTGACGACCGAACGCACGAAGCAGCGATGGCCTCTCCAAGCGGGTGAAGCAGGACCCGCTGCGTGCAGGCGACCGCGCTGCTGTCGGTGCCGTCGCGGCAACCGCGCCGATCGGTGCGCGCGGTGCGGAGTCGCGGCCTCGGGCGTGCCGGGGCGTCGGAATCGGACCTTCGGACGGCACGCCTCCGACAACGAGCACGGCGACGGCCACCACGACCCGCATCGGCCCCATGACTGCATAGACGCTTCCGGAGCGGCTTCCGTTCGGAGAGGCGCGGCTGGGTGCCCATCCGCGCACCCACACCGGACCGGCCGCGGGATCGGAGCCGGCGAGCTAGCGGGCTTGGAACGCGTCCATCCCCACCGCGAGGGCGAGGGCCAAACGCCGATCGAGAACGCGCTCGCGGTCGTCGGTGAGATCGAGCGTGTAGGTGTCGCGCAGCTTCCAGAGCTGACGGCGATGGTGCCCGATCACCTGGTTCTCCCCGCGCACGAACACGAAGTGGTACGGGATCGGCAACCAGTTGGCGAAGTTCTCGATGTACGGGATCAGCCCGACGATCCGCCGCAAGAACGCGACCCCGCGGCTCTGCTCCGTCGCGACCGCCACCTGCGTCCCCGTCGCGTCGAACAGCAGGTATGTGGAACGGAGGAGACTGCGGCCGAACGCTTTCTGGAACCTCCCGATCACGGTTCCGTCGGGCGTCGTGACGTCATAGGTCGCGCTCGGATCGAACCGCTGGCGCGCCTTGATGCGCATCACCTCGGTCCTCATGGTGTCGTCGGTGAAGAAGCGCACGTCTTCTCTGAACTTGAACATCTTCTGCCGGACGAAGCAGAACACCTGACCCGGCGCGTCGTCCGGCCCTGGCAGCGAGAACTCGTACTGGTTCGCGACGAACCGAAATCGCTGTTGCAGGATGAAGCGGTCGTGCTGGTTCGGGTCGACGATCGTGCCGAGGCTCACGCAACCACGGTACCCGGGCGGGTGGACGACCGGAGGTCAAGGTGCCGCGCAGCGCCGCGGGCCGGCGGCCTAGACGCAGATGGCCAAGAGGTTCGGGACGATCTCCGCCATCGCGGCGGTCCCCTTGCGAAGATAGCCATCGGCACCGAGCTCACGCGCTTGGTCTTCCACGCCCCCGTTGAACCCCGACAGTGCCAGCACCTTGGAGCGCAGACCGCGGTTCTTCATCTCGACGAGGACCTCCAGACCGTCCATGTTCGGCATGCCCATGTCGAGCACGACGACGTCCGGTGCCTCCCGCTCGATCAGCGCGATCGCTTCTCGTCCGTCTGCTGCATCGCCGACGACCTCGAAACGGCCGTCGAGCTCCAGTGCGAAGCGAACGAGGAAGCGAATGTCGGAAGCGTCGTCTGCGAGAGCGACCCGGATCATGCCCCTGCTCCATTCGTGGCACGAACGAGATCGCCGGGCGCCACCCTCGTGTGGTTCGCGGCAAGCAGCTCGGACACGATCTTGTGCGTTTCGGCGAGCGACTTCTGCAGTGATTCACGTCCGCGATCGGTCATCCCGAGCTCGAACGCATACTCGGCGGCCGCCAGGTTCTGTAACACGTTGTCGTTCAGATCGAGCGCGTCGCGCTGGCGCGTCTCGGCTTCGGCGAGCCTGCGGGCGGTCGATTGATACGAGTTCCTCAGCACCTCGTTCTGCTTCCAGACCGTCAGACCCGCAACGGTCGCGCCGACGATGAACGCGCCGTGGATGACCGCCCACTTCACCGGGTTCGCGATCGCAGCGGGGTGGTTGAAGACGACGTGCGGGTCGACGATGCCGAAGAAGGCGTGGTGGGCGACCACGTAGACGATCGACAACAGGAATGGCACCCATTCCTGGTACAGGATGATGATCGTGACCATCACGAAGAAGTGGAAGTGCGCCTCGATGCTCCCGTTCGAGAAGTGCACGAGGACCGCGGACGCCGTCATGAGCCCAAGCGTCGCTATGACGGAGGCGACGATGCGGCTCCGACGCGCAACCCACGCCCCCACCGCAGCAGCCCCGATCAAGGCGGCTTCGAGCAGCGAATGGCGCAGGCCGTAGCCCTGGACGGACCCGAAGATCGCGAGACCGACGGCGTTCAGGGCGATGAGAGCGACGATCCCGACGTGGCGGCGGGACCAGACCTCTTCGGGCAGGCCGCCTCCCTCGGGAAACAGCGGCCGGATCGTGCGGATAGCCATGGCCTATTTGTAACGAAAGCACCCGAACCCGCCAATCGGGAGAAGTACGTACCCACGCCCCAGTTCCGACGGATCCCGTGGTCCCAGCGCCGGCGGACGCCGCCTGCTAGGAGGACGCGACGAAACGCGACAACTCGTCGAGCGCCTCGCGCGGGAGCCGCGCCACGACGTGGGTCCCGTTCTCCCCGTAGGTCTCCTCGAGCACGTCGCCCTGCTCGTGGACCCGGGACACGACGTCGCCGCGGTCGAACGGGATGTCGAGCGTCACCTCGACGCGCAGCTTCGACAGCTCGACCTCGAGGCGGGCGAGCAGGTCCTCCAGGCCCTGATCCTCCTGGGCGGAGATGAATGCCGCGTCCGGGAACCGCCCCTGAAGCTTGTCGATCTCGACCTCTTCGAGCAGGTCGATCTTGTTGAACGCGAGCAGCATCGGCTTCTCCGCGAGGTCGAGGTCCTTCAGGACCGTGCGCACCGCGTCGATCTGGCGATCCGGGTCGCGGCTCGCATCGACGAGGTGCAAAAGAAGGTGAGCTTCCCCCACTTCCTCCAGCGTCGACCGGAACGCCTCGACCAGCTGGTGCGGCAGCTTCCGCACGAAACCCACCGTGTCCGTCATCAGGACCTCGCGGTTCCGGTTCAGGTGCAGACGGCGCGTCGTCGGGTCGAGCGTGGAGAACAGCCGGTCCTGCACGAGCACCTGCGCGTCGGTGAGGCGCCGCAGCAACGTCGACTTCCCCGCGTTCGTATAGCCGACGAGGGCGACGACGGGGATACCCGTCTTCGCACGCTGTTTGCGCTTGAGGCGACGGGTGCGCTCTAGCTCGTCGAGGTCTTTCCTGACGCGCTGGATGCGGCGCAGGATCGCGCGTCGCTCTGCCTCCAGCGCGGTCTCGCCCGGCCCCCTCGTGCCGATGCCGCCTCCGAGTCGCGAGAGAACGTCTCCCCAACCGCGCAGGCGCGGCAACCGGTAGTTCAGTTGCGCGAGCTCCACCTGGAGCTTCCCCTCGGCGCTGCGGGCGTGCTGAGCGAAGATGTCGAGGATCAACCCGGTCCGGTCGATGATCTTCAGGCCGCGCTCCGCCAGGGGGTTCACTCCCGCAACCTCTTCGAGGTTCCGTCCCTGCGCTGGAGTCAGCTCGTCGTCGAAGATCACCATATCCGCGTCCAAGGTCGCTGCGATGTTCACGACCTCTTCGGCCTTGCCCTTACCGAGGTAGGTCGCCGAGTCGGGGCGGTCGCGCCGCTGCACGACGCGATCGAGGCAATCCGCACCCGCTGTGTCCGCCAGCGCCTCGAGCTCGTCCAGGAAGGACTGCGCCTCCTCCAGCGATGCGCCCTCGAACGCAGCGCCCACCAACACCGCTCGCTCGCGCTCGGGACGCGTGTCGTGGCCTCGCGTCAGCTGACGGCCTTCCGCAATCGCTCGACACCCTCTTCGAGACGTTCGTCCGCGACGGTCAGCGAGAAGCGCACGTATCCCTCGCCGGAGGGGCCGTAGCCGGTGCCGGGCGCGACGACGATGTCGAAGTTGTCCAACAGGTGCGTAGTGAAGCTGGTCGACGTGTGGCCCTCGGGCACCGGCACCCACAGGTAGATCGACCCTTTCGGAGGCTCTACGACGATGCCCATCGATTTGAGGCCGTCGCACAGCAGGTCGCGACGTCGCCGGTACCGCTCGATGGCAGCCTTCAGGTGGTCCTGCGGCCCCTCGATCGCGGCGATCCCGGCGCGCTGCACCGCATCGAAGATTCCGGAGTCGATGTTGGTCTTGAGCCGCTTCATCGCCTCGATCGCAACAGGTGCGCCCGCGACCCACCCGATCCGCCAACCGGTCATGTTGTAGGTCTTCGAGAGCGAGTGGAACTCGATAGCACACTCCATCGCGCCTTCGACCTGGAGCACGCTAGGAGCGACGTAGTCGTCGAACGTGATCTCGGTATACGCGGCGTCGTGAGCCAGCAAGAGATCGTTGTCGAGGCAGAACCGCACTGCCTCCTCGAAGAAGGAAACGTCCACGCACGCCGACGTCGGATTCGACGGGTAGTTCAGCCACAGGACGCGGGCGCGACGTAAGACGTCGGCGGGGATGGCAGAGAAGTCGGGGCGGTAGTCGTTGTCTACGGTCAGCGGCAACAGGAACGCTTCACCACCCGCAAGGATGGTCCCGGTTTCGTACACCGGGTAGCCGGGATCGGGAACTAACGCGACGTCGCCTGGGTCGATGAAGGCGACCGGAAGGTGAAAGATCCCCTCTTTCGATCCGACGAGCGGCTGCACCTCGTCGTCGGGATCCAGCTCGACTCCGAACCGGCTCTGGTACCAGGTCGCTATCGACGAGCGGAACTCCGGCATGCCGGTGTAAGAGGGATAGTCGTGCGTCGAAGGATCACGCGCCGCGTCCGCCAGCGCGTCCACCACGTGCGGGGGCGACGGAAGGTCCGGGTCGCCCACGCCGAAGCTGATGATGTCGGCGCCACGAGCCTTCGCTTCGGCAACCTTGCGATCGATCTCCGCGAATAGGTATGGCGGCAGCTTTTCGATGCGCTGTGCGGTCCTCACATCAGCTCCTTCAGATCTATCTCCCCGGTGAAGGACTCCACCGCGGGACCTGTCATGAACACGGGTTGTGGGTCGTCGACCGACCCTTTCCACGACACCTCGAGATCGCCACCCGGGAGCGCGACCACCACGTCGGGGTCGGTCCCGCCGAGCAGCCGCGCGACGACCGCGACCGCCGCGGCTCCCGTGCCGCACGCGAGCGTCTCGCCACTCCCGCGCTCCCACACCCTCATGCGCACGCGGGTCGGGCCCTCGACGGTCATGAACTCGACGTTGACGCCGTTCGGAAACATGTCGTGGCGCTCGATCACAGGACCGATCGTCGCGACCTCGGCAGCGGCAGGATCGTCCACGAACAGCACTGCGTGCGGATTCCCCATCGAGACGCAGGCGGCTTCCAGCGTCTGGTCTTCGAGGTCGACCTTCGCATGCAGGGCATCCGGCCCCTCCCACGTCACCGGGATCTGCGAGGGCTGGAACATCGGCGCGCCCATGTCGACCCGGACGCGGTCGCCCTCGACCCATACCGGCTTGATGCCGGCCCTCGTCGCGATCCTGAGGCTGTCGCCGGACACCAGCCCCTGGTCCCTCGCGAACAGGGCCAGGCAGCGGATGCCGTTGCCACACATCTCCCCGATAGAGCCGTCCGAGTTGACGTAGTCCATGAACAGATCGGTCCCGTCGGGTCCGGGCGCAACGCGGATCACGCCGTCTCCACCGATCCCGAAGCGGCGGTCGCAGAGCCTTCGGACGATGTCCGGTGTCAACGCAAGGCGGTCGTCGGGGTCGGCGAGCATCACGAAGTCGTTGCCTATGCCCTGGTATTTGGCGAATCTCATGTACCTACGGTAACGCGCGACGACCCCCTGTCACTTTTGTGCCGGCGGCAGGACTTACGGGCGCGGGCAGAGAAAATGTCGCACGATGAAGAGACCGTCACTCCTCGTGGCAGCGTCGCTCCTCCTCGGCGCGCTCCCTCTCACGGGGGGTGCCGCGGCAGCGCCCCCGCGGTCGGAGCCCACGGCAGTCGTCGCGCTCATCGACACGGGCATCAATCCGTACCACAAGGCGTTCCGCGACGACTCGCGGCGAGCTTTCCAGCATCCGTCCACTTACATCGAAGGCTTTCCGGAAGATGCGCAAGCGTTACGCCTCTCGCTCGACGAGAAGGACTACCCCACGGCACTGACCAAGGACTGCAAGCTGTGGATGAAGGTCGAGCCGGGGAAGCTTTACTGGTTCCCGGGCACGAAGATCATCGGTGGGATCACGTTCGAGGAGCCTGGGACGAGCGCTGCCTGCGGTGGCCACGCGATCCCGCCAGCGCGCATCATCGACGACGGCGCGCACGGAACGATGGTGGCATCGCGAGCGGCGGGCAACGACTACGGAGCATGCCCTGAGTGCCGCGTGGTTGCGATCCAGGGTTTCGAGGTCGATGCCGTGAAGTGGGCGGCGGATAACAGTGCCTGGATCGACGCACAGTCGAACTCGTGGGGACCCTTCCTGCCGCTCTGGACTCCCGCGGCGGGCGGCTTGTTGTGGAGCGGCCCGGAGTTCGTTCGCACGGTAGAGGACACGGCAAAGAAGCACCTCTCGTTCTGGGCGTCGGGCAACGGGACGTTGACGCGCTTCGGAGTGGTGGGCCACCCAACGCTGCTCGATCCCCGCATGACGCCGTCGATCGTCATGGTCGGAGGGCATGACTCCGGGTACGTCAACCTGTGGCCGGACTTCCCCCCGCACGTCGTTTCCGACTCGTGCAGCTCGTGGGCCGCCTACCACAACAAGATCGAGGAATCAGACGACGACGTCGGAGGCGGCACCTCCGGAGCGAGTCCGTTCGCGGCAGGCGGAGCCACACGCATCCTGATCGAGGCCCGCCGGATCCTGGGAGACGACTCGACCGGCGTGACCAAGGGTGTCGTCGCGCAAGGGCGTAGCGGCCTTGTTCCCGACGGTCCTCTGAAGGATGGCAAGTTCACGCTCGCAGAGTGGAAAGAGGTGCTGTTCAAGGCCGCGACCCCGCGGCCGAAGCAGCAGAAAGAAGACGGCGCCGTGTGCGGCGCGATCCAGGGGCTCGTTCTCTACAGCTCGACGCCGGTGCGTTGGGAGCAAGTGCCCGAGGGGTACCCGGAATACCTCCACATCGGGTACGGCGCGGTCGACCGCCCGAGCATCGGGCTCGCGGTCAAGGTCCTGCAGGGGCGTTCGGCGCTCCCCGACCGATCCGCGACCGACAGCTATTTCGAGAAGGACCGCACGGTGCGTGAGGAGCTCCACCGCATCTATCGCGGATAGAGCTCGCCCACGGGGCGAGGCCGGATCGGCGTAAACCCGCTGCGGCCGCGTTGTTTGCGGGAATCAAGCAGTGAGGTACGCGACCAACTGCTCCTGGAGTGCCAGGTTGGATGCGTCGAACCAGACGACGCGCGGGTCGGAGCGGAACCACGACTCCTGGCGGCGCGCGAACCTCTTGGTCGCTCGGACGATCGCGTCGCGGACATCCGCCTCGTCCGCATCCGGGTGGTCGAGGATCTGCCGATAACCCAGCGCCTGGCGGGCGGTCCGGCCGATATGCGGCGCGAGCTTCCTCGCCTCGTCGACGAGCCCCTGCTCCAACATCGTGTCGACCCGGCCCGCGATCGCGTCGTAGAGCCGCGGCCTGTCCAGCGACAGCCCCGCGACGCGCAGGTCATAGATCGACCGGTGCTCCTCCCACGAGGTGTTGTCGGAGAACGGGCGCCCGGTCACCTCGATGACCTCCAGCGCCCGAACGGTCCGCCGGGCGTTCCCCGGCTCGATCCGCGCCGCGGCCGCAGGATCCAGCGCGGCGAGCCGCGCGTGCAACGACTCGGCGCCCACGTCGTCGGCTTCGGCCTCGAGCGCGGCCCGGACGCGTGGGGACCGTGCGGGGAACCGTAGGTCGTCGACGACCGCACGCAGGTACAGCCCCGATCCGCCGACCAGCAGCGGAAGCCACCCGCGTCCGTGGATGTCGGCGATAGCGGCGCGGGCGAGGCGTTGGAACTCCGCCACCGTTACGTCTACGTCCGGGGGCCGGATGTCGATCAGGTGGTGCGGTACGCGTCGTCTCGTCGCGGCGTCGACCTTGGCCGTGCCTATGTCCAGCCCGCGATAGACCTGCATCGAGTCGACCGAGACGATCTCGGCGTCGAGACGCTCGGCCACCTGTACCGACACTTCCGTCTTTCCGACCGCCGTGGGACCGACGATCGCGGCGACACGCGTGTCAGGCACCGGCCGTAGCGACGAGATATCCGACGCCGAAGGAGCGGTCGTACGCGCGCACGTGGACGGGCCGTCCGGCGAACAACGTGCCGAACGCAGCGAGACTTCCTGCGCTACACGAACCTCCGATAGACCTGAGGTCTCTTGCCCGGTCGGCGAAGGTGCCCGCGTCCGCGCGAGCGTCCGCCAGCACGCGATCCTCGAGCTCCACCGCCTCGGATCGTTCCACGATCGGACCGCGGGCCGTGAGCGCTGCTCCGGTGTGTGCACTCGCGGCGAAGACGATCTTCGTCGGCCGCTTCGCAGCGATGTTCGCGAGCGCGCTCGCGAGTGCAACGCCGTCCTTCGGCTCGTGAACCGAGACCGCCACGACGCGAGCGCCGCGCAGGAGGCCCAGCGCGACGGGAGTGACGATCCCGTGGTCGAAGTGCGTTCCCAGCGAGGGGGCGCGCCACGTTCGTCCTAGCTCGCCCGCGAGATCGTCGGCCGGTGTCGTCGACACCTCGACACGTCCGCGTCTGAAGCCGTGGAGGTCCCCGCGGTGGCCGGCATAGACGCCACGCTCCGGACCGTGCGATGTCGCGAGAACTACCGTAGTTGCATCGAACGAGACAGCACGTACCGCGCCAGCGACCGCTGCCACGCGCCTCGCGACCCGAGGTCCCGATATCGCCTCCAGCAAGAGCGGCGCGTGGGGGACGATCGCTCCTCCGACTAGGGGCAGGTGCTACACCCCGAGCGCTGCGACACCAGAGGCAGCCTGAACGACACGCGGTTATCCGCGACGTGTACGGAATCGCGGGCCGCGGCCGGGCCGAGCGCGCGGCCCTCGAGGAAGTGCGTGTGCGCGTTCGTGATCTCGACCCTGCGGAACGTTCCGGCAGGCGACGAATCCGCGTCGAAGTGAACCAGCTTGTTCGTGCGCGTACGTCCGGTCAGCTTCGCCGGGTCCTTCTTCGACACACCCTCGACCAACACCTCGTAGGTGCGCCCGACCGCGGCCAGGTTGCGCTCGTGCGAGATGCGCTGCTGCAGGGCCACGAGCCGGTCGAAGCGGTCCTGGACGACCTTTTTCGGCAACTGTCCTGGCAGGGCGGCGGCCTGGGTCATCGGACGCGAGGAGTACTGGAAGGTGTATGCCGCGTCATAACGCGCTTCTTCCACGAGTGACAACGTCTCGTTGAACTCCTCCTCCGTCTCGCCAGGGAAGCCGACGATGATGTCGGTGGTCACCGCGACATCATCGATCGCCTCGCGCACCATGGCGACCTTCTCGAGGTAGCGGGTGCGCGAGTAGGCGCGCTTCATCCGCTTGAGAACCGCATCCGAGCCGGCCTGCACGGGCAGGTGGATGTGCTCGCAGACGCTCCGGCATTCGGCCATCGCCGCAACCGTGTCGGCCTTGAAGTCCTTCGGGTGCGGGCTCGTGAACCGGATCCGCTGCAGACCTTCGATCTCGTCGAGCGACCGAAGCAGCGTCGCGAACAGCGGCGAGCCGTCGAGGTCGCGACCGTAGGAGTTGACGTTCTGTCCCAGCAGCGTCACCTCGACGACACCATCGTCCACCAGACCCTGGACCTCCTGCACGACGTCCCCAACCCGTCTCGAGGCTTCTTTGCCGCGCACGGCGGGGACGATGCAGAAGGTGCAGGAGTTGTTGCAACCGATCGAGATAGACACCCACGCGTGCCACGGCGAGTTCCGTCGCGACGGCAGCGCCGACGGGAAGACCTCCGTCTGCTCGAGGATCTCGAAACTCGGCGACTCGTCGGATTCGCGCAGCAGGCGCGGAAGGCTCGCGAGATTGTGGGTACCCAGCACGACGTCGACGTACGGCGCCTTCTGCTGGATCAGCGCCTGGTCCTTCTGCGCGAGACAGCCCCCGACCACGATCTTCATGTCCGGACGAGTGTCTTTGATCGCCTTCATGTGCCCGAGCGTCCCGTACAGGCGCGTGTCGGCTTTCTCACGGATGCAGCAGGTGTTGAACAGCACGACGGATGCGTCGTCGGGGGCCGCGGCCTTCGAATACCCCTCGGCCTCGAGCATGCCGGCGAGTCGCTCGGAGTCGTGCTCGTTCATCTGGCACCCGTAGGTGGTGATGAAATAGGTTCGCTGGCTCACGAGTTCGAGCCTAAAGCCCGGGCTACTAAGACGGTGTCGGCTACGCCGACACCGTCTTAGCAACAGGACCGTCGAAGCCGGTCCTCATTACTTCGCGTAGGCCGCGGACCTCGTTTCCCGGATGACGGTGATGCGGATCTGGCCCGGGTACTGGAGCTCTTCTTCGACCTTCTTGGCGATATCGCGCGCGATCACCTCCGCGCGCAGGTCGTCGACCTCCTCCGGTTTCACCATCACGCGGACCTCACGGCCTGCCTGCATCGCGTAGACCTTCTCGACGCCATCGAACTCGTTCGCTATCTCCTCGAGGCGCTCGAGACGCTTCACGTATGTCTCCAGCGTCTCGCGCCGGGCGCCGGGGCGGGCTCCTGAGATCGCATCGGCGGTCTGGGTGATGACGGCCTCGATCGTGCGCTGCTCGACCTCGCCGTGGTGAGCCTCGATCGCGTGACACACGGCAGGCGATTCCTTCAGTCTGCGCGCGATCTCCGCCCCGATCAGCGCGTGGCTCCCCTCGACCTCGTGCGTCACCGCCTTGCCGATGTCGTGAAGCAGCGTGCAGCGTTTCGCCAGCTGAACGTCTTCGAAGCCGATCTCCGCGGCGATCATCCCCGCGATATGCGCCGCCTCGACGACGTGGCGCAGGACGTTCTGCCCGTAGGAGGTGCGGAACTTCAGACGGCCGAGGACGCGCACGAGCTCGGGATGCATGTCGGTGATACCGGTCTCCATGACCGCCCACTCTCCACCCTCGCGGATCTCCTGTTCGATCTGGGCCTTCGATTTCTCGTGGACCTCTTCGATACGGACGGGCTGGATGCGCCCGTCCGAGATGAGCCGCTCGAGGGTGAGCCTGGCCATCTCGCGGCGGATCGGGTCGAAGCACGACAGGACGACGGCTTCGGGGGTGTCGTCGATGATCAGGTTCGTCCCGGTCGTGGCTTCGAAGGCGCGGATGTTGCGGCCCTCACGCCCGATGATGCGGCCCTTCATGTCCTCGCTCGGCAACGTGATGGTCGTGACCGTCGATTCGGAGGTCAGCTCGGACGCGACGCGCTGCATCGCGATCGAGATGATCTTGCGGGCGCGCTTGTCGCCCTCCTCGCGGGCCGTCGCTTCGATGTCGCGGACGATCGACATCGCGTCCCGCTTCGCCTCGTCCTCGATCTGCTCGATCAGCGCCTGCTTCGCGTCCTGCGACGTCATCCCCGCCACGCGCTCGAGCTCCGACCGGGCCCGCTCGGCGATCCGGTTGATCTCCTCCCGAGCCTTCGAGAGCTCGGCCTCTTTCGTCTCGATCGACTGCTCGCGCCGGTCGAGGCTGACGGCACGTTGGTCGAGGGTCGCCTCGCGCTGCGAGATGCGGTCCTCTTTCTTGTCTATCTCGATGCGGCGCGCCTTGAGGTCCGCCTCCGCCTCGGTGCGCATGCGGAATGCTTCGTCCTTGGCTTCTACCAGCGCCTCTCGCTTGGTGCGCTCGGCTTCCTTCTCGGCATCGGCGAGCAGCGTCCGGGCCCTGGCTTCCGCCGAGGTCGCCTCGCGCTCGCCCATCGACTTCCGATAGAAGTAGCCGCCTGCTGCACCAGCGAGAAGGCCGAGGACGAGACCGATAACGATCTCCATCGCCCGCTCCTTCCTCTCGATCGGACCGGGCGCGAGCCGCGGTCAAGCGGCTGTTGCTCAGCCCTGGTGCGAGCGAACGAACGAGGGTCTAGCTAACCGGTTGTCAGGACAGGGGGTTGACGGTCGAAGCCGAAGATCCCCTGGTCACAGGGTGTTTCGCCCACAGGGTGAGCGATAGCCGAATGGTCGTTACGAAGGCCGACAGTGACGGTTTCAGATGACTCTCGCTTGTTCGTTCGAACCTTTTGGTTGTGTCTAGGCACTTGCTTTCGTGTCTGTTCACAATGGTACGCCCGTGGCGGAGCAGTGTCAGCAAGCCAGGGAATCCCAGACGGACGGGCTGGGCCCCGAGGAAGGCGAAACGAGGCCCGGCGGCCGCCCTGAGCGTGGCGAAACGAGCCCCGGGCGGCAACGCCGAGCGTGTCGAAACTGACGCCTGAGCCACCCTTGGAGGGCCGCCCCCATCAAGGCACTCGATCCAGCCCGCTCGATCCAGGCCCCGCCATCGAGGCGCTCCGTCGAGGCCGTTCGACCGAGGCCGACCCGCATGAGCAACACGGGCTATGACGCGCCTAGCCAGGACGGGTCACGCGGCAGATTAAGGGATTTGGAAGTTATTGCCGATAGGTCCGGTAGGCGAGCCCAACAGGGCCCGGGGAATCACTGGGAGGACACCGTGAAGCGTTCACTGCGACCACTACTGATGGTCATGGCCATGGTCTCGGGCCTCGTCGCCACGGCGGCACCAGCGTGGGCCGACCTCGACGCCGGCGTCGGATCGATCGTGAAAGCACCCGTCACGAGCGACAACGACGGCGATGACTCCACCAGTGGCACGTCCTACACCGAAGACAACGACACCAACGATGGCGGGACCAGCAACAACGTGTCGGACGACGGCGACAACGCCCACCCCTCGGGCAAGGATCGCTCGGTCGAGAGTGGCGGCTCCGGCAACCAGGGCAAGGCGAAGTCCGACCCGGACGATGACGGACGCGGCCCCGACCGCAGCAACGGCGGCCCCGATAAGCCGAACGGCTCGGGTGGCACCGACAAGGCCGACCAGGATGGGAACAACGGTTGCGGCAACGACGACGACTTCGAAGACGACAACGAGGGCTGGTGTGGCAAGCCCACTCGCACGACGGCCGGTAACGGCTGCACCAAGGGAAACCGTCACGGGTGGGAGTGCAACGACCGCGGCCGAACCAATATCTCCGGTAGCGGCTCATCCACCTGCCCGAACAAGCACATGGGCGGTGACGACGCCGGCAAGGGCGCGAACCAGAGCGGCGCCTACGGCAGCACGTGTGACGGCTCGCCGTCCCTGAATGGCAACGGCACCGGGGGCCGCGGCAAGCCGTGCGCCGGCTGTGTAGGAAATGCCGACGACAAGAACCCTCCCGGCCAGAGCCCCGACGGCTCCGACGCCAACACGGGTTACGAGTGTGACGAGAACTCAGGCGTCGGCCGTACCAACCCTGCCCACTCCGGCTGTACCCCTGCGGCTGCGGCACCGGGCCCCGACGTCCTCGGTCGTACCGACCTCGCCTGCCCCGCGGGCACCGACAGGGCGGGCCAAGCGATGATCGCTCTGAAGGATTGCGACGACAACGACGACTCGGTGCTCGGGTCGATCGTCCGCAACGCCGGGCCGGTCGGTGTCGCCGCCAAGAAGGTGGCCTCCGCGGTTGGAGCCGTACTTCCCTTCACGGGGGCCGGCGACCTCGTAGCGTTCCTCGGACTAGCGGGTCTGCTCCTTGCGGCGGGCGCGATGATGCTGCGCAAGAAGAACGAGGTCGGTACGGAGGCGTAACACCCTTAGCCCCACCAATCAGGTTCCGTCCCAGCCGGCTACCGGGGATCGGTCCGCCTCGTGCGCGACTTCCTCGGTAGCCGCTGGTCGTTACGCGGACGGATCAGGCGTCGCGCAGGGCCTTACCGGTCGATCAGGTGCCGGGGAGCGCGAAGAACTCTGCCTGCAGGTTGTCCGGGTCGCGGAATGTGATGACCGCTCCGTACTCGACCTCCTTGACGCCGGAGTGCTCGATGCCGAGCTCGTCGAGCTTGTTCACCCACTGGTCCATCTCGGCGCGCGACGTGACGTTGAGCGCGAAGTGGTCCAGGCCGACCCGCGTCTCGTCGAAACGATCGTCGCGACGGCCCTTGTCGTGGGCGCGGAAGCCCATGATCAAGCCAGACGGGTGCATGTTGACGGTGTACTCGATCCCGTCCTCCGTCCCTTCGAACAGCTTCTCGATGCCCAAAAGATCGCTCCACCACTTCGTCGAAGCCTGGACATCGGAGACAGTCAATGTGAGGTGGGACAGACCCGTTATCTGTGGCATCGGCGAACCCTAACCGGGGTCCGTCGACGGCGGCCGGCCCTTCAGTCCCAGCCCTCCGGCGGGAGAACCGCACGGACCGCATCGTGCGCGATCTCGTGCGAGAACCCGCGGCGCAATAGCCGCCCGAGCAACGCCTCTGCCTGACGCTCGAGCGGCTTGTCGCCAACCTTCGACACGAACCGCGCGGCGACCTCGGCGGCCTGCGCAACCTCGTCGATCCCGGCGGCCGCAACCGCTTCCTCCGCCGCCTCGCGCTCGATGCCCTTCTCGATGAGCTCCGCGACGAGCGCCTCTCCGGCTCGGCCCCTTCCCAAAGCTCGTTCCGATACCCACTGCTGGGCAAAGGCGGCGTCGTCGATCAGACGCAGCTCGATCAATCGCTCGACCGCACGGTCGACGACCAACTCCTCGAATCCCGCCATGGAGAGCCGGACCCGAAGCTCGTGCTCGGTGCGCGGGCGGGACGCCAGGAGATGTCCCGCCCGCTGCATGGCTTCGCGATAGGCACCTTCGTCGAGTAGCTCCGTCTGGCTTGCGCCGATCCTGGTAGCTGCCATCGCGATCCTCCTCGTCCTAGCCGGCGTCCGCCTCCGCCGGTTGTTTCTTGGGCACGTCGGTCTTGTCGTCATCCGTGGCGAGAAGGCCGAGCTTCTCCTTGATCTTCAGCTCGATCTCCGTCGCGATGTCGGGATTGTCGGCGAGGAACGCCTTCGCGTTCTCTCTCCCCTGCCCGAGCTGGTCGTCGCCGTAGATGAACCACGCTCCCGACTTCCGCACGATGTCGTGCTCGATCGCGACATCGAGCAGGCTGCCCTCTTTCGAGATTCCGAATCCATACTGGATGTCGAACTCGGCCTTCTTGAAAGGCGCCGAGACTTTGTTCTTGACGACCTTCACCCGGACCCGCGAGCCGACGACCTCGGCTCCGTCCTTAAGAGAGTCGATGCGCCGAACATCGAGCCGCACGCTCGAGTAGAACTTCAACGCGCGCCCGCCAGGGGTGGTTTCGGGAGAGTTGTGAACCATGACGCCATCAACAAAATAGTTGTGGCTTCCTTCAACCTCGATGTCGTAACGGTTCATGCTGCGAGTCACCGGCTTTTGGTGAATGTCTATTACTGGAGCCGAGAAGAGCTCGTGTCTCACCTCGTCGAAGGTCGGCTCCACTGTGCACTGTCCTTGGAACTGAGGAAGCAGTTTGTATTGCATCGAGTCATGGATGAATGGAGCCACGAGGACCTGGAACTCCTCGCTCGCTAGCTTGGTAAAGACGATGATGGCCTTGCCCCTAATTGAAGTGAGGCGCACATCCAGGTCCCACGTGTCCTGGAGGTAATCCACCACACGCTGGCGTGTGTCCGGAGTCATCGCCTGGACACAGATCTGGATCCGAGCGGAAGTCTGAGCTTCATTCCGCACATCAAGGTGACCGTCGTCCATGTACCAAACTGCGAGTGACAATGGGGTCAAGTGCTTTAGGTACTCGTCTGAGAAATATTTCTTCGACCCGACGTAAACCTCATCTCGAAGTTCAGAGAGTTCGACAAGTGGGGTCAGGTCCGCGAACACCGCTCCCTTCTCGTTGGTGGTCCGACACGCAGGAATGTTCCCTAAGAGGGAGAGTTTCCAGTTCAGGTAGTCGGCTTGTTGGGCTGCGTGACCCATCCGATAGCGAACTCCACCCAGTGCTCCCGTAATCCGTCGAGGCTTTGTTCCGAGTGAACCGTCACCCATCAAGCCGCCGCGAATGACTTCCCACTGAAATTCGCTGAGTCGTTCTTCGGCGGTTAGGAGAACCAAATCTCCAGGACGGAGATCCTTCGCTTCAGTCCACCCATACGGCGTTCGGATCTGATGGTTAGGAGTCGCCGCGAACTGTGCTTTGCCGTTCTTCGTCGGCTTCGCAACCGTGAACTGCAGGAAGTGGTCCGTCTTACCGTTGTTGAACCAGTTGATGACCTTCTTAGGCTCGACTCTGCCGGTCTCGAAGTTGTACGAAAGAACTTCAACGGGGATCTTCTGGTT
Source organism: Actinomycetota bacterium (assembly GCA_035550975.1). Taxonomy (GTDB): domain Bacteria; phylum Actinomycetota; class CADDZG01; order CADDZG01; family WHSQ01; genus DASZOC01. The sequence continues at coordinate 30,226 of DASZOC010000016.1, forward strand.
GACGATCTTGCCAATACGCTCTTGGGTTCCATCGGCGAGCGTCACGCGCGTGCTATAGGAAAAGCACCCGAACATGACACCGATCTTTTCGCGTAGTTGGTTGATGAAGATGAGGATCGTGTGGCTCCGGTTCACGCTTCCCGCGAGCTTGCGGAGCGCCTGACTCATCAAACGAGCTTGCAGACCGACGTGCGTGTCGCCCATCTCGCCTTCGAGCTCGGCGCGCGGAACGAGCGCCGCCACCGAGTCGACGACGATGACGTTCATCGCGCCCGAGCGCACGAGGGTGTCGGTGATCTCGAGGGCCTGCTCGCCGGTGTCGGGCTGGCTGACCAACAGGTTGTCGATGTCGACCCCGAGTGCCTTGGCGTACGTCGGATCGAGCGCGTGCTCCGCATCGATGAATGCCACGAGACCGCCGGCCTTCTGCGCCTCGGCGATCACGTGCAACGAGACGGTCGTCTTGCCGCTGCCCTCGGGGCCGTATATCTCCACTATGCGGCCTTGCGGGAGGCCACCTACACCGAGGGCAAGGTCGAGCGCGAGCGAACCCGTCGGCACGACCGAGACATCCCTGCGGGTGCCTTCGTCGCCGAGGCGCATGATGGCGCCCTTGCCGTGGTTCTTCTCGATCTGTTGCATCGCCATGTCGAGCGCTGCATCGCGCCCCTTGCCGTCTGCGCCGTTGTCGGTCACCACGCCTCTGGTGCTGTTGCTCGCTGCCACTGGCAAGCCTCCTTGTCTAGGCCCGGTCCGGGCCTCTGAACTGACTCCAGTGACCCTAGAGAGACGGTGTGACAATAGTCGAACAGACGTTCGGGTAGGGGGATTTCCATCGGCGAATCCCCACCCCGTAACTACGCACCTGTCATTCTAGGCCCGAACCCGCTCAGGGGGAAGCAGGACGCGGGCGCCGTGCCGTCGAAGCCGTTCGTAGAGGGTTGTCACAAGGGAGGAGACGGCATGGATCTGAGGCGGATTGGCGTCGCGACGCTCGTAGCGGGGCTTATGGCCGCGGCTATGGTCCCTGCGAGCGCGGGTGGCGCCGAGCCGGAACCGCCCCGTACCGAGTTCGAGGAAAGCGGCGGCGCCGAGTGGACGTCGCACGAGGGCGAGCTGTCGTTCCTCCCGGCGGTAGACAAAGCCTCCAACCGCGTCGAGATCGACACGATCGGCACGACCAAACGCGGCCGCCCCGTCCACCTCGTGCGCATGGGGCACCCCGCCCCCGCGCCGCGCGCCCTCGCGTTGCGGCGCCCGCCGACGTTGTTCGTGTGTAGCCAGCACGGGAACGAACCTGCGGGCCGCGAAGCCTGCCTCCAGCGCCTGCGCGATCTCGCGTTCACCGACGATCCTCAGCTCGTGGCTCAGCTGAAGGCGCAGACGATCCTGTTCGTGCCCTCTGCGAACCCCGACGGGCGCGAGTCGAACTCGCGCGGCAACTCCGACGGTACCGACATCAACCGCGACCACCTCCATCTCGCTACTCCCGAGGCTCGCGCGATCGCCGCCGTGGTACGTGACTGGGAGCCGGAGGCCGTCGTCGACCTCCACGAATACGGCCCCGCGATCCCCGCGGTCTACGACGACGAGGTCCTCGTGCTGTGGCCGCGCAACCTCAACGTGGATGAAGACGTGCATGCGCAGGCGAAAGACCTCGCGCTCGAGTACATCGCGAAGGACGAGGAGGAAGCCGGCTACTCGACCGATGAGTACGGGATGTACGAGGTCGCCGGCCACGACATCCATCAGGCCGCAGGTGACGGCGACGAAGGCATCGCACGCAACGCGATGGGATTACGACACTCGCTCGGGATCCTCGTGGAGAGCCGGGTCAACAGTGACGTACGCAACGGTCCGCAGGAATTGAACGACCCCGCCGTCAGGCTGCGGCGAGTCGCATCCCAAAACGTGGCGATCGACGCGACGCTCCGCTTCATGCGCGAGCGTGGGGAGAAGGTGGCGCGTGTGACCGCCACCGCGCGCCGGCGCGCGATAGAGGAGGGCCGGCTGCGCCGCGAACCCGTCTATTTCGGCGGCGCCGACAACAGCGAGCCGTCGGAGGACGAGATCCAGGATCCTCCGCCGTGTGGTTACGAGCTCACGAAGGAACAGCTGGGCCAGGTCAAGCAGACGATGAGGCTGCTGGACATCGTCACGCGCGGCACCTACGTCTCCATGGCGCAGGAGGCCGAGCCCCTGATCGCGTTGGTGCTCGACGAGCGCGGCGAGCGGCATTCGGTGGCCGCGGCCCCCGACATGGAGTGTTGACCCCCGCCTGAAGAACGAGTCTCGATGAGTCGCGGAGAACCCGCACGACGTGATGCACGCGGCGGGCGGAAACTACGCTTGCGCCAGCAGGCCCTTGAGGTCGAGCGGCAGCGTGGCCATGGCGAGCGAGCCGTCGACGTTGCGTGGCCACTCCTCTTTCGGACGGTCGACGTAGAGCTCGATCCCGTTGCCGTCGGGATCGGCGAGATAGATCGCCTCGCTGACCCCGTGATCTGATGCGCCGTCGATCGGCCATCCCGACTCGAGCAACCGCTTGAGCGCGGCCGCCAGCGCGGCGCGGTCCGGATACAAGATCGCGAAATGGAACAGCCCCGTCGTTCCGGGTGCGGGTGGTGAACCGCCTCGACTCTGCCACGTGTTCAGCCCGATGTGATGGTGGTAGCCGCCGGCGGACATGAACGCGGCGTCGGTCCCGTATCGGCTCTGGACCTCGAACCCGAGCTTCTCGCGGTAGAACGCGACCGCACGCTCGAGGTCGGACACCTTCAGGTGAACGTGGCCGATCGAGGTCCCTGCAGGGGCTACGTAGTCGTCGTCCATGTCTCCTAGAACCAGCGCGTCAGGCTGATATTCCGCCGGCTACGCGACCAGTGGTTGGCCCAGCAGGACGAGGGTCCCGACGGTGAAGATGCTCATCAGCACGGTCAGCGCGATCTGGCTGCGAACGGCGGCCTCGTGTCCCCCGGCACGACGCAACGCGATGCGATGACCCGTGAGGACGCCGAGGACGTGGCCCCCGATGATCAGCGCGATCTCGATGAACCACACGAGCGCCGGCGAGGGCAGATATCCGGAGAACGCGGTCGCCGTCCCGAACAGGTTCCAGCCGCGCTCGAACGGGTCGGAGAGAGCCGCTATGAGCCTCGGCACCCCGATCATCAGAAGCGGCGCGTTGTGAGCGAGGAGGTACGCGACGCCGATCGGGATCAAGCTCCACGCGAAGTGACGCATCTCGGTGCCAATCCGCGCGTCCGCGCGGATCGACCGCGCCGTCACCCACATCGTGAGCGCGTAAGGCAGCAAGAACACCCCCGCGAACAGAACCAGGGCCAAAGAGTCGACGATCTGGCTCGGAACGTCGCCGACGCGCGCGGCCTCTAGGAACTGGTGCCAGTGGGTCGTCTCGCGCACGTTGTCGAGGGTCGTCGCGCCCAACAGGACGAACAGCGATGCAAATACAGGCTTTGAGGGCTGTTCGGGCCGGTCGAGCTCCGTCAACCAGCCGCGGTAACGAAGCCCGCGCTCGTCCAGTCGCAGAGGAGCGCACGCGCCGGCGAAACCGAACAACAACGACAGCGGGTCGGTCTCGGACCAGCGATCGCCCCATCTCGCGCGGAACGTGAAGACGAACAACGAATACGCGAGCAGCACGCCGACCACGGGGACCGCGTCGAAACCGATCCCGGAAACGAGCTCGAACCAGAACAGCCCGTAGAGGAGGACCGGCCCCACCCACCACGACGGGACCGAGGTCGCTTCGGGCGCTTCGAGCCGGTAGAAGCCCTCGATCGTCCTCCACGGGTCGACGGCGCCCCAGTAGCCCGACACCAGAGCGTTGACGGCGGCGACGCCGATTATGAGCGCGATCCAGAACCACAACGGAGCGAAGCTGAGGCCGCGGTCGCGCACGAGCACCCCCGCCAGGATCGCGAGGAACAACCCCACGAGCGCGGCCACGCGCAACACGCGGACGACGACCGCCGACGCGCGGGCGTCCACGAGTAGACGTGGAGGACGCTCGACCGGCTCCGTCTTGACCACCGCGCGCAGGACGAAGGAAAGAAGGACGGTGATCGCGGCCCCGACGCCGTACAACCACACCGGCAACGGCGCCTCGTAGACACGTCCGACGCCATGAGCGAGATCGACGATCACGCGGAACGCGACGCGATGAGGCGAACGACTACCGCAGCGACGACCACCCCGGCTCCGATCAGGACGGGGACGATCGGGAATCCTTCCGGTTCCTCTCCTACCGGCGGTGGTGGCTGTGCGACATCTTCCGTAGGGCCCGGCTCCGCGCGATCGCAGTGCTTGACACCTCGGACCTTGAACGAGAAGTTGCCTCGCGTCGCGTGACCGTCTACCGCCGAGATCACACGATACGTCACCGTCCAGCGGCCGGACTCCCCCTCCTTCACCTGGAGTTCCACGTCGCCGCGGCGGCGGTCGAGGCTGGCGAAGACGTCGTCTCCGCACCCGTCGAGCACCTCGAAACGACCGTCGTCCGTCGGCGCTTCGGTGAACGTGATTCGAACGCTCTTCGGCGGCCTCTCGACCGCCGTTCCCCGCTCCGGGTCGGTCGACTGCAGGTCGCCGTGCGCGACCGCAGGTCCGGACATCGCCACGAGGACGAAGGCGACGAAAAAGATGCGCGTGAGTCTCATCGCGTCGAGCCTAGGGGAAACGCGCACAACACCTCGTAACGCGCGCCTTTGGGTGACACGTGACTGCGGTACAGAACGATCTCGTTGACATCGAACGGCTCGATGCCGGTCGTATCCACAGATGGGAACCCGCTCTTCAACGGGATCGGCATCTTGAAGCGCGCCAGCGTGAGGTGAGGCTGGTAGGCGCGCCCCTCGGAGGGGAAGCCGAGCGACTCGAAGGAGCGATCGAGGTCTCCCGCCACTGCCGCGAGCAAGCCCGCGGGATCGTCGACGCCGATCCACAGGACGCGGATACGCGTCCTTGACGGGAACGCGCCTAGATCTGTCAACGACATCCGCGCGGGCGCATGACTCGATGCAACCATCGTGCAGACCTTCTCGATCGCGCCGAGACGATCGACCGGCGTGGAGCCGAGGAACTTCAGCGTGAGGTGCTGGTTCGCGGGTGGGGTCCAGCGGGCGTTCGACAACTTGTCGCGCAAGTCCTCGACCAACGCCGCGACCGCGTCGAGCCGATCGGAGGGGATGCGAGCTGCGACGAAGAGCCTGATGCGCTCCGGGTCCGTCACGCTTGCTGCACGATGCGACGGCCGAGGTCGAGCGCGGCCGTCGCCGCGATCCGACGGATGTTCTCGCGGTCGCCGTACCCCTGCGCCCGCTTGACCTCGGTGCGGCCCCCGAAGGTCGCGCCGACGAAGATCGTGCCGACCGGCATTCCCTCCTGCTCCGCGGGCCCCGCGACGCCCGTCGCGCTGATGCCGAGCTCGGCGCCGAACCGCAGCGCAGCTCCTTCGGCGAGTGCCACGGCGGCCTCCTCGCTGACGGCGCCGGGTCCGTCGAGGATCGCTTCTGGGACACCGGCAACATCACGTTTCGCGTCGTAGGTGTAGCAGACGAGAGACCCGGAGAAGAACTCGCTCGCGCCCCCCGCGGCGGTGAGCTCGGAGCCGATGAGCCCGCCCGTGAGCGACTCCGCTGCCCCAACCTTGGCGTCGCGCCCGCGCAGCAGCTCGGCCAACGCCGCCGCAACGGTCCCGTGGTTGCCGGGCAACGCATCGAGGCCGAGGCGGGCGCGTACCTCGCCTTCGATGGGAGCGATCAGCGCGAGCGCTTCGCTCTCCGAGCCTGCCCGGGCGCTGATGCGTACCCGGACGACGCCGGAGCCGGCGAGATACGCGATCGTCGGATTGCTCTGCGCCTCGACCAGGTCGGCGATCTTGTCGTGGGTGTGGCTCTCCCCCAGTCCGACCACGAGCACCTGCCGGCTCGCGATCACACCGCCCCCGCCACGGTCGCTCAGGATCGGCGCGACCGTCTTGAACAGCATCGCTTCCATCTCCCATGGAACGCCCGGCAGCGCGAAGACGATGCACCCGTCGTGCTCGAGCACGAAGCCGGGCGCGGTTCCCTCCGGCTGGATCGCCGTCGCACCGGTGGGAAGGTCCGCCTGGCGCAGGTTCGCCTCCGGCATCGCTCTCCGGATCCGGCTGAAGATCTCGGTCACTTTCTGTTCCAGCGCGGGGTCACGCTTCAGCTCGAGGCCGAACGCTTGCGCGACGCCCTCGCGTGTGAGGTCGTCGGGCGTGGGACCGAGGCCGCCGGTGATCACGACCGCGTCGGATCGGCGGGCCGCCGTCCGAATCGTCTCCGCGACGCGTTCGAGGTTGTCTCCGACGACGGAGTGGAAATAGACGTTCACGCCGATCGCGGCCAGTGCCTCGGATATGCGTTGCGCATTCGTGTTCGCGATCTGCCCCAAGAGCAGCTCGGTCCCGACCCCGACGATCTCGGCGTTCATGCGGCCGTCTTTACCCTCCGGGCACCGACGAAATACTCCGTGCCTGAGATCACCGAGACGACGAGGGCCAGCCCGAGAAGGATCCCGTGGCCGACGTTGATGCCGCCCCACGGGAGGAGCCACCAGGACACGAGGATGATCTGCAGGATCGTCTTGGCCTTGCCGCTCGCCGACGACGGGAGCGTCCCGCCGCGGTTGACGATCGTCGTGCGCAGCACCTGGACGAAGACCTCACGCGCCGCCAGGATGACCGCGGCCCACAGCGGGAAACGGAGCTCGGCGACGAGCGCGACGAGCGCCGCTCCGATCAAGAGCTTGTCCGCGGTCGGATCCAGAAACTGGCCGAGGCGGGTGATCTGGTCGTTGCGGCGCGCGAGGTAGCCGTCGACGAGGTCGGAGATCGACGCCACCAGGAACAGGACGAAGGCCGCGACACGCGCGGCGTTCGAGTTCCCGAAGGCGACCACCAAGAACACCGGAACGAGCAGCACGCGCGCGATCGTGATCGCGTTCGGGATATTCACGCACGGCAGGCTACCGCTGCGCCGTCGCGGTCAACGGCGTCGGCTCGCCCTCGACGGCGACCGTCAACCGCGGCGGCGGCAGCTCGGCAAGTTCTCTAACGCAGCCGGGGAGGCAACGGCATCCTGATGGTCCGCTCGGCGATCGTCTGGGTGTCGACGGTCAGGTACGCGATCCTTCCCCTGTCGTTGCCTGGCGTCGTCTTCGGAAGCGCGCGGTCTCGCTCGAAGCGCAGGAACGGAAGCTTGAAGCCTCCGTAGGCGGTGACAGACGACTCGGTGGTGCCGGGGTCGAACCACGAGTTGTCCGCCCCCGAGATCAGCACGCCGATCCGGTGCCCTTTCTCTAGCACCCAGTCCTGGGGATATAGCTCGAACCGAACGCGGGCCTCGGTGAGCGGATCGGTGATGGCGCCATCACCCTCGACGAGGGCGGCGCCGCGCGAGACGAGTGTCGCTCGTGTCCCGTCGACGTCGAACAGACGAGCGTGTACATGGATGCCGGAGAGACTCGAGTCCACGCGCAGATCCATCTTCGGGACGCCGGAGACGTGCACGTCGTACGGCATCGGTTGACTGAACGACCATGTCCCGCGCTGCGAGGCCGCTCCCGTGTCGTCGGCGTAGGAGTCCTGGTACGTGCCGGGCTTAACGGGCAGCATCCGGTATGTCGAATCCGCCGGCGGCCACTGACGTTCGGTCCGCCAGACGCCCTTCGACCCTTCTTGGATCTCGACCGGCGGATCGGCCGGCGGGTTCTTCCCCTGCAGGAAGCGGTCGAAGAAGTGCACGACCTCTTCGTAGAAGCGCTCGTTGCCGCTGGCCCTGTCGGGGATGCGGTGGATGAACTGGCCGAACCACGCGCGCTTATATCCGTCGAGCGCGGAGTAGACGTCGAGGAAGTTGTCGGGCTTCGTCTGCGGATCGAGGAGGCCATGGCTCCACAGCGTCGGCACCTTGCTGTTGCCGGCCTTCTTGATCAGGTTCCGGACCTTCCAGTACGACGTCGAAGGATCGTGGCGCGCTGTCTCGTAGGTGTTCTCGGGATAACAGGTCGCGCTGTCTTCGGTCGGAGCCCCGGGAGAGGTCAGATCGATCGCGCCGTAGAGGCCCGGCGTCGCGTGCCATCCCCCCGCGTAGTGGACGCCGTTCATGTAAAGGCCGCGATAGGCGCTGATCAACGGAGACGACACGACCGCAGCCGACAGCGGAGCTTTCCCGGCGTAAGCCATCATCTGGGTCCACGCGTCGTAGCTGATGCCGTAGGTCCCGACCTTGCCGGTCGACCACTCCTGGCCGGCGGCCCACTCGACGGCGGCAACGGCGTCCATCTGCTCGCCCGGACCGCCGAAGTCGCCGCACCCGTCGCTCTTCCCGTAACCGCGCAGGCTCGCTTGGACGACCGTGTACCCCTTCTCGAAGACCTGCATCTCGTTGGCGAGCTCGGGATAGAGCAGCGTCGGGCGGACGCTCAGGTTCAAGAACGACTGGTACGGCGTGATCACGAGGATGACCGGCGTCTTCCCTTTCTCCCCCGCGTCGGCAGGCCGGAACACCTGGGCGTAGAGCTTCGTGCCGTCCGGCGCCTCGAAATACTGCTCCGACGCGACATACTCGTTCGACGCACCTGCCGTGGGAGCCGCGATGACTCCGGCCGCGCCCAGCGCGAGCACGACAAACAACGACACCACTCGCCTCATGCCCCTGCAGCCTTTCTCCGTCCGGTTCGCCCGATTCGTTCGCCATAGGACGGATACGTTCCTGCCCACGGACGGGTAACCGCCACCTGCGGGAACATCTGCCGACACCGGGGCGTCATATCGGGCAGACTTAGCCACGAGGAGAGACGAGGGAGGCGGACATGTCGGATCGTCGGACATCGGCAGCGGGTGTCGTCATCGCAGTGGGGCTGGTGGTGGCCGCTCTGGTCGTACCGAGCGCGGGGTCGGCGCAGACGAGCACCACGACCCAGGACACGGTCACCGTCACGGCGGCAGGCAAGGTCGAGGGCCGGCCCGATATCGCCGCGGTCAGCTTCGGTATCAACGGTAAGGCCGCAACGGCGCAGGGTTCGATGGACCTGCTGGCGCAGCGCCAGAACGCGGTGATCGACGCGCTCGAGGGAGGCCTCGGCCTCCCCGACGACGCCGTCCGCACCGGCAACATCACCTTGCGCGAGAACTGCCGCTATAGGCGCGCACTCGAGCGGACCGTGTGCAACGGCTACGTCGCCCGCACGACCGTTCGGGCCGAGACCCGCGACCTCGACCAGGTCGGAGCGATCATCGACGCCGGCATCGCGGCCGGGGCGAACTCTCTGAACGGCGTCTCGTTCGAGCGGACGGAGAACGACCAGGCGCTACGCGAGGCGCTGGCCCAGGCGATGGAGCTGGCGCGAGGCAAAGCAGAGGCTCTCGCGGCGAGCGCCAACCGCAACCTCGGGCGAGTCATGGTGATCGAGGAGGGCGGCGCCCGGCGGCCCAGCTTCGGCGCCGGAGACGCTGCGCTCGGAGCCACCTTCGCGGCGAGGGACATCCGGATCGACCCGCCGAACGAGATCACGCGCGTCACGATCGTAGTCACCTTCGCCCTCGACTGACCTCGCTAATAGGAGCGTTGGACGCAGATGCCCTCTCATGAGGTATTTACGTCCAACGCTCCGCTAGACGGCGGCCAGAGCGCGATCCGGCGTTCGACGTCCCGGTGACGGACCGCGTCGTGGTGCGCGACGCCACCCCGGAAGATGCGCAAGCGATCGCGGTCACGCACATCGCGTGCTGGCAGGAAGCGTACGTCGACCAGCTCCCGCAGGACTTCCTCGACGGGCTATCCGATGGTGTGGAGCGCCGTCGGGAGTTCTGGGAAGCAGGCGCGCGGGCACCGGGCGATCAGGAAGCGCTGCTCGTGGCGGAGGTCGCGGGTGACGTAGTCGGCTTTGCGCACATCCGTCCGAGCCGCGACGCTCTAGCGGAAGAGACCACGGGTGAGCTGAGCGCGATCTACCTCCGGAAGTCGTATTGGGGCCGCGGGATCGGTCGGCGATTACTCACGGAGGCGACGGATCGACTACGGGCGTGTCGATTCAGGGACGCGACGCTGTGGGTGCTGGACACGAACGAACGCACGCGCCGCTTCTACGAAGCCGCCGGATGGGTGCTAGACGGCAGCGAGCAACCGGATCAGATCGGCGACACCTCCGTACGCGAGGTGCGCTACCGGGTAACCCTCTAGATCGCGGGCCGCGGTTGACTTCGTAGGAGTTTCGTAATAGGTTTCGTAAGTCATCCGTAGGAGGCTTGCGAATGGGACGGCGGTTCTTCAGGCACGGCGAGCTACCCCTCGTGCTCCTGGCGCTGCTGGCGGAGCGGCCGATGCACGGCTACGACCTGATGATCGAGCTGGGGCGGCTCTTCGCCCCCCACTACCACCCGTCTCCCGGGAGCGTCTACCCCGCGGTCGAAGCGCTGGAGGCCGAGGGTCTCATAGCGGCTCGTACCGACGACGGCCCCCGCGTCTACCGCCTGACGCGATCGGGAGCTACCGCACTGGAGAAACGCAGGGATGCGCTCGCGGCCCTCGAGCTTCGGACCGGGATGCGCGTAGCGCAGAGGGGCACCGTCGATGCCGTCCTCGATCGTTTCGCGTCGCGTGTTCGCGCGTTTACGGGGCGCCTGGACCCGGACACGCTCGAGGACGTCCTCGACCGCACGCTCGACGACATCCAAGCAACTGTTACCGGACAACCAGTAGGAAAGGAGGCACCGTCATGAGCGATCCGTTCGACCGTGCAGTGGAACGTGAGAAGTCGGAGCGACGCGGACACCGCAACCGGGCCGTATGGAACCGACTCGCGATCCACTTGCGGATCTATCTGATCGTGAACCTGGTCCTTGCGGGGATCTGGGCCGTCGAGGCGGTCCTGGACAACGGACATCCTCTGTGGTTCTTGCAGGTCGCGTGGGGCTGGGGGATCGGCCTCTTCATCCACTACGTGGTCGTCACGCAGGTGACGAGGCAATGGTGGCCGCGCCGCCTCGCGTAACGCCCGCGGTAGATGTTTGCGCGGGAGGGCCCTAGCCCCGGGTGCTCGGAAGCGCGTGGGTCGCGCGGTGCCTGGAGGGGAAGCACGATGGACGTAGATGCCCGCTCATGAGGGGTTTACGTCCAACGTGGGTTCTAGCGCGGCCCCCTCGAGGTCGCTGCCGTCGGTTCCGGTGATCGAGACCGCGACGTAGTCGCCGACCTTCAGGTGACCGGCGGTCGTGAACGAGATCTCGCCGTCGATCTCGGGCGCCTCGCGGTGCGAGCGCCCGATCCACCGGCCGGTGGCCACGTCGAGGCGCTCCACCAGGACCTCCAGCGTCTCCCCCACGATCGAGCACGCGCGTTGTTCCATCGTCGCCTCCGCCGCGACCCGCACACGCTCGGCCCGCTCGCGCGCGACATCGGCGGGAACGTGATCCGGCAGGTCGTGCGAACGCGTGCCTTGCTCGCGCGAGAACGTGAACGTCCCCACCCAATCGAGCTCGGTCTCCCCCACGAAACTCTCGACCGCGGCCGCGTCGTCGTCGGTCTCGCCCGGAAAGCCCAGGATGAACGTCGTGCGCACCGCGGCGAGCGGATCGGCGGCACGGACGCGCTCGATCATGCCGTCGAAACGGTCGCGGCCCCCCCACCGCCCCATCGCTTTCAAGATCGCGGGCGAGACGTGTTGCAACGACAGGTCGAAGTAGGACGCGATCTTCTCCGAGCCCAGCATCTTGTCGATCAACGCATCGGTCACGCCTTGCGGGTGCAGGTACATCAGGCGCATCCGCTCGATCCCGTCCACGTTCTCGAGACGCTCCAGCAGGTCGACGAAGGTCCCTTCGCCCGAGTCGCGGCCCCACTGGACGGAGTCCTGGCTCACGAGCGACAGCTCCGATATCCTCAGCGACGCGAGGTGGCGCGCCTCGGTCTCGATGACATCGATCGAGCGCGACCTGAACTTGCCGCGCATGAGTGGGATCGCACAGAACGTGCAGCCGCGATCGCAACCCTCCGCGATCTTGACGTAGGCCCACGGAGCCCGGCCGAAGCGGACGCGTGGAGCCGCCGCGATGGCCGAGTCCCACCACGCAGGGTCGAAGCGCGTGCCGGGGTCACCCCACACCCGGCGCGTCAACGATCCGCCCGCGGCGGCGCTCACGATCTGGGAAACCTGCGGATAGGCGGCGAAATCGACCAGGGCATCGACCTCCGGCAGGGACTCCGCCAGCTCGTCGGCCGACCGCGCCACGAGACAGCCGGTCAGGACGAGGCCCCTCATCGGCCCGTCGTGCTTGAGCTCGGCGAGATCCAGGACCTCCTCGACCGTCTCGCGCCGCGCAGGATCGATGAAGCCGCAGGTGTTGACCACGACGACCTCGGCCCCTTCAGGGTCCTCCGTCACGTCGTGACCACCCGCGGCCAACAGACCGGCGAGCCCCTCCGAGTCGATGGCGTTCTTCGGACACCCCAAAGTGACGATGGCGACGCGGGACATATCGGAACGGGTCCTAGAAAGCGGACTTGACGTCGTCGGGCAGGACCATGTCGATCGGGTCCTCGCCGCCCGGCGAACCGATGTTCTTGCCGTTGACGATCAACTCGACACCGGCGGGATAACCGAGACGGATGTACATCTTCTCCTCGGCGGTGAACGTCATGTTGTCGCCCTCCTCTAGCACCTTGTAGAAGAGCTGCTCGCCGTCGGCGTACACCTCCAACCACGACGGGGCCTTGGCCGCGATGACCTCGAGCTCGATGCCGTCGGTGAACGCGACGACCGACTCCTCGGGCTCCGGCGTCGGCGACGCCGCTTCGCTCGCCTCTGCCGGTGCGGTTGACTCTTCGGCGGCAGCAGTGGTCCGGCGCGGGTCGTCTTCTTCCTGCGGTCCCGTTGCAAGCCCTATCGCCGACAGCGCGACGAGCACGACCGTCGCGAGGCCCGCAGCGGTCGCCCAACTGTTGAACTTCCGTTCCTTCGGAGCCTGCTTCGACCGGCGCTCGAGGGCCGCGATCTGGCCCATCTCGAACTTCTGCGTGCCGTGAAGACGGTCGAACTCCTCGACGAGCGGGGTGGGATCGATCTGGAGGAACCGGGCGTAGGTCTTTAGGAAGCTGCGGACGTACGCGGGCGCGAGGAAGTCGAGCTCATCGGACTCCATCCGCATGAGGAAATCGGCTCGTATGCGCGTGTCGTCGGCAGCTCGTTCGATGCTTACCCGGCGGCGACGCCGAGCGGCTCGAAGGTAAGCGCCTAGAGTTGCAGGCTCGGTCACCGTACGGCTTTCTTCGGGTTCGGAGCGGTGATTATAGGTCCCATGACAACCAGACGCTCCGGCGCCCGGTTCGGTTCGCCGTGGGTGACGGATCAGCCCGGAGCCGCCCCCGCATCACGGTTCTCTAGCTCCTCGATCGTCATCAACACGTCGCGCGGCTTACTCCCCTGGCTCGGGCCGACTACGCCGCGCTGTTCGAGGAGGTCCATCAGGCGCCCCGCTCGCGCGAAGCCGACCTGCAGCTTGCGCTGCAACATCGAGGTCGACCCGAGCTGCGAGCGGACCACGAGCTGCAGTGCTTCCTCGAGGTGCTCGTCGTCGCCGGCCGAGCCGCCCGCGGCTCCCATCGTCTGCGCGTCCTCGACCGTCACGCCCTCGACGTAAACCGGCTCGGCCTGGCGTCGTGCGTGTGCCACGACGGCCGAGATCTCTTTCTCGTTGACCCAGGCTCCCTGGATACGGCGCGCCTTGGAAGAGTTCGCGTGCAGGAACAGCATGTCGCCGTGCCCGATCAGCTTGTCGGCGCCGCCTTGGTCGAGGATCACCCGCGAGTCCTGCTGCGACGCGACGCTGAACGCGAGACGCGACGGGATGTTGGCCTTGATCACGCCCGTCACGACGTCGACAGAGGGACGTTGCGTCGCCACGACCAGGTGGATCCCGACCGCGCGCGCCATCTGCGCGATGCGGCAGATCGCCGACTCGACGTCCCGCGGTGCGACCATCATCAGGTCCGACAGCTCGTCGACCACGACGAGGATGTAGGGCAATAGATGCGGCTCGGGGTCGTCGTCGTTGTGCCTGATCACGGCCCCACGCGCCACCGCCTCGTTGTAGAACTCGAGGTTACGCATCCCCGAGCGCGCCAGCGTCTCGTAGCGCATCTCCATCTCTCGGACGACCCAGTTCAGCGCCGATGCGGCTTTCTTCGGGACCGTCACGACCGGCGTCAGCAGGTGCGGGACACCCGCGAAGTGCGTCAGCTCGACACGCTTCGGGTCGATCAGGATCATGCGCACCTGGTCGGGCCGCGCCCGCATCAGGATCGAAGTGATCATCGAGTTGATGCACGACGACTTGCCCGAGTTGGTGGCCCCCGCGATCAGGACGTGAGGCATCTCGGTCAGCTTCGCCATCACGGTCTCGCCGGAGATGTCCTGACCGAGGGCGATCGACATCGGATGAGGGTCCTTCCGAGCCTCTTTCGAGCGGAGGAGGTCGCCGAGCGTCACCAGCTGTCTGGTCCGGTTGGGCACCTCGACGCCGATGGCGGAGCGACCCGGGATCGGCGCGAGGAAGCGGAGCTCACCGGAGGCCATCGCGTACTTGATCTCGTTGCTGAGCGACAGGACGCGGTTGACCTTGACACCGGAGCCGAGCTCGATCTCGAAGCGGGTCACGGTCGGACCCGCGGTATAGCCGGTAACGGAAGCATCGACGTCGAATTGCTCGAGCGTCGTCTCGAGCACCTTCGTCGCTTCCGCGATAGATCGCTCGGAGATCTCGCGTTCGTCGCCGGTAGTCAGCAGCTCCATCGCTGGGAGCTTGTAGGTCTTGCCGCTGCCGACCGGCATCGCCATCTGCCTCGGCGTCTCGGGGGGCGGGACCAACCGAGGAAGGCTCGCTTCCGGGTCGGCCGCGTCGTCCTCCTCGACGTAGTCGGCGTCGTAGGACTCCTCGTCTTCGTCTTCGTCCTCTTCTTCGTCTTCGTCGTCATCGCTCTCGAGCGCGCCCGCGGCGAGGCCCTTGACGAACGCCCACCCGCCGACCGCGCCGGCCCTCGCCCATCCACCGACGGTCGATACCGGCGTGCGCGTGATCACCATCACGCCGACGCCGAACAAGCACAGCAGCAGCAACCACGAGACCCACACGCCGACGAGGCCCGACAGCGGGCTCGCGATCAGCGCCCCGGCGATCCCTCCGACCTCCTGCAGTTTCTCGATCGAGGTCGAGGCAGGCTTGTTGCCGCGGATCAGATGCACCATCGCGGCCGCCGCGAGACCGCAGAGGGCGATGCCGGCGAGGATGCGGCCGACGTGCTCGCGCGACGACGGGGCAATCATCAGAACGCCCGTCGCGATCAGGAGCAGCGGCGTGAGGACGACGAGGCTGCCCCAGATCAACGAGCCGATGTAGTCGATCGCGCCGCCTACGGGGCCCGCGCCGCTGGAATAGACGCCGAGCCATGCGACCGCGCCCAGGAGAACGACGAGCAGCCCCCATGCTTCCGCCGGCAGGCTCCTGATCCCGGCACCGGTCCAGCGGAGCGCCGATCCGGCTCCTTCGACGAGGGGCCGGATGCTCGACTGCCTCTTCGGGCGCCGCGGCGGCGGTCGCTTGCGCGGCGCGCCCCCGGCCGGTCGCCGAGCAGGAGCGCGAGCCGACCTGCGGGCGGGCTTGCGTCGGGTTCTGGTGGCCAGGGCAGCGGTCCCCTCTATCCGGGCGCGTCGGGTCGGTCCCGGGCACCTCAGGAGCCCCAACTGTAACAACCGACCACTCTTTTAACAGCATTTCCGCCGTCCGGCGGCCGAACGAGCGGCTAGACCTCCGTCACTACCGGCATGATCATCGGGCGGCGGTGGGTCTCGTGCCACACGTACTCGCCGAGGGCCCGGCGCATCGCCTTTTTGATCGCCTGCCAGTCGGTCACGTGCTCGTGCTCCAAATTGCGTAGCGCATCCTCGACGCGGTCCTCCGCCTCCTCCAGGAACCCCCGCGCCTCGTCTTCGAACACGAAGCCGCGGCTGATGATGTCGGGCCCCGCGAGGATCTCGCCGGTACGCGAGTCGATCGTCACGACGCAGACGACGAAACCGTCTCCGGCCAGCACCCTCCGATCGCGCAGCACGACGGGCCCGACGTCTCCCACGCCGAGACCATCCACGAGGATCGTCCCGGACCGCACCTTGTCTCCTCGTCTGACGCGGCCGTCTCGCAGCTCGACGACGTCGCCGTCTTCGCAGATGAACACGCTGTCCCCTTCGACCCCCGCCGCCTCTGCGATGCGAGCGTGCGTCGTCAGCATCCGGAACTCGCCGTGGACCGGAATCAAGTGTCGCGGCCGCACGGTCTCGAGCATCGTCCGAAGCTCGTCCGCCGCGGCATGACCCGAGACGTGGACGCCGTCTTCCTCTCCGTGGAACACACGCGCTCCGGCGCGGTAGAGCCCGTTGATCACGCGGTGGACGGCCGACTCGTTACCGGGGATGGGGCTCGCCGAGAGGATGACGGTGTCGTCGCGCTCGACGCGGACCACCTTGTGCTCGCCGGCCGCGATCAGCGACAGCGCGGACAACGGCTCGCCCTGCGACCCGGTGCAGATGATCACCGCCTTCTGTGGCGGGAGGTGCTCGATATCGGCCACGTCCACGATGGTGTTGCGCGCGATCCGCAGATGCCCCAGCTCCCGCCCTACCTCCGCGTTTGCGACCATCGAGCGCCCGACGAAGGCGACGTGGCGGCCGACGGCCTCGGCCGCGGTGCAGACCTGCTGGACCCGATGCAGGTTCGATGCGAAGCACGCGACGACGATGGAGCGCTCGGCGGAGGCGAATATCTCCTTCAGCTTGTCGCCGACGACGGCCTCCGAGCCGGTGTGGCCGGGCTCCAGCGCGTTGGTCGAGTCGGCCAGCAGCAGGTCGACGCCCTCTGCCCCAAGGCGACGGAACGTGTCGAGATCGGTGAGCCGTCCGTCTATAGGCCGCTCGTCGAGCTTGAAGTCGCCGGTGTAGAGGATGCGGCCCTCGGTCGTGTCGATCGCCACGGACATCGCGTCGGGGATCGAGTGCGAGACGGCGATGAACCGGCAGCGGAACGGCCCCAGCTCGAGCTCTCCCGGCGCAGAGACCTCGCGCATGTCGGCGTCGACCGCGAACTCGTCCAGCCGCCGCCGCGCCAGACCAAGGGTCAACGGGGTCCCGTACACGGGAACCGGCACGTCCTTCAGGAACCACGACAGGGCTCCGACGTGATCCTCGTGTCCGTGCGTCAGGACCACGCCAAGGACCTTGTCGGCGCGCTCGGCCAGATACGTGAAGTCGGGCAAAACCAGATCGATCCCGAGCATCTCGTCGGAGGGGAACGACAACCCCGCGTCGACCACGACGATCGAGTCGTCGTGTTCGACCGCGAACATGTTGCGGCCGACCTCTCCCAGGCCCCCGAGGAAGATCACCCGGGTGGGAGCGTCACCCACCTCGGATCACAGCAGCCCTATCTTCTCCAGGGCGCCGCGGATCGTGTCGGCCTCGTCTTCGGTCACGGGTACGAGCGGGAGGCGCGGCTCACCGACGTGGATCCCGAGCAAGCCCACGGCGTACTTGACCGGGATCGGGCTCGCGGTGACGCCCATGATCACACCCATGATCTCGAGATGCTCCAAGAAGATCCGCCGAGCCTCTTCGACCTTGCCGTCGTTGAACGCCGAGACCAGCTGCTTGATCTGGGGGCCGATCAGGTGCGAACAGACCGAGACGATGCCGACGGCACCCGCAGCAAGATGCGGAAGCAACATCCCGTCGTCGCCCGAGTAGAGCTCGAAGTCCGTATGCCCTGCGGCGTCGAGGTCGGCGCGCAGCTTCGCCGTCTCCGACGGGTCGCCGACCGCGTCCTTGTTCGCGACGATGTTGCCGTGACCGGCGAGCTCCACCATCGTCTGGCGCTCCACGCGCCGACCGGTCCGCCCGGGGATGTCGTAGAGCACGAGCGGCACCGCGCTCGCGTCCGCGATCGCGCGGTAATGCGCGAGCAGCCCATTCTGTGGCGGCTTCGAGTAATAGGGCGTGACGACGAGGCACGCATCGGCCCCGAGGCCGGCGGCTTCCTTCGTCAGCGCGATCGTCTCGGCGGTGTCGGGCGAACCCGTGCCGGCGATGATCTTCGCCTGGTCGCCGACGGCGTCGATCACCGCGGTGAACAGGCTGAGCTTCTCCTGGTGCGACAGCGTCGGCGACTCGCCGGTCGTACCGGCGACGACGATGCCGTCGGAGCCGTGCTGGACGAGGTAGTTCGCCAGGCGGCTCGCAGCCTGGGCATCCAGCAATCCGTCGGCGCCGAACGGCGTGACCATCGCGGTGATGACCTCGCCGAAGCGCGGAGACCGATTTTCTCTCATGTGACCCGCAGGTTACCCGCCCACTTCGGTCTCTAGGCGGACGCCCCTCGCCCGCTCGGGCTCTTCGCCGGCATAGGCCGTTACCGAGTTCGCCGCGGGGCCTTCATCGGCCGGCATCCTGAGGTCGAACGACACCGTCATGGAGCCGTCCGTAGGCAGGGGCCCGAACGCGAACACAACGCCTTCGATCGAGGTCGCCTCCGGCTCGGGGTCGACGTCGACGATCGCGGGATTCTCGTGACGCGTGCCCATATCGACGATGGGCACCGGGATCTCTCCCCCACCCGTTGCAGGGCCGACCCTCGCGAACGAGATGAACAACGTGCGGATGTCCGGGCCCGGGTTCGTGATCGTGAACGTCGCCGTCTCCACGGAACCGGGCTCGGCCGTCGCGGGGAACGCGACGGTTATCTCGGGGCGTCCTGCCTCGTCCGAGGGGAGATCGCGGGTCCCGACGAACAGGGCCAGCACCAGCAGCGCGCCAAGGCCAAGGCCGATCCGTATCGCCATCTAACGAGCCACCTACAGATCGAGCAGGTTCTCGAGCCCGACCGTTAGCCCCTGCAGCGAGCCGACGCGTTTGACCGCAAGCACCACACCCGGCATGAACGAGGCCCGGTCCAGCGAGTCGTGCCGGATCGTCAGCGTCTCGCCGGCAGTTCCGAGGATCACGTCTTGGTGCGCGACCGAGCCCGGAACCCGAACGGAATGGATCCGTATCCCCGAGGAGTCGCCGCCGCGGCTCCCCGGCAACGTCTCGCTGTGACCCTGCGGCGCCCTCCATGCGGTGCCGCGCGCGTCGTTCATCAGCTGCGCGGTCCTCAGCGCGGTCCCCGAAGGTGCATCGAGCTTGCGCTCGTGATGGCGCTCGACGATCTCGGCCGTGTCGAAGTGCGGGGCGGCACGCGCCGCGAAGTCCATCATCAGCACCGCGCCGATCGCGAAGTTAGGCGCGATGAAGACGCTCGCACGGGCCCCGGCGACCCAACCTGCGACCTCGTCGAGGTCGGAAGCAGACAACCCGGTGGTGCCGACGACGACGTGGATGCCGTTGTCGACGCAGAACCTGATGTTGGCGAGCACTGCATCGGGCGTGGTGAAGTCGACCGCGACGGTGGCCCCCGCGTCGACGAAGGCACGAGGGTCGTCATTCTCGTCGACTTGCGCGACCAGCTCTAGCTCGTCGTCTGCTTGCACCGCGCGGCAGACCTCCGAGCCCATCCGGCCCTGCGCCCCGAAGACGCCGACCTTGATCACCCGGTGCCCGATGCGGTCACGCCGCGTACTGGTCGAACGCGCCTTCGTCGAAGGGACCGACGACCGTCACCTGGAAGCGACCCGCGCCCATCACCATCTCTGCGACACGAGCGACGTCGTCCATCGTCAGCCTGTCGAAGCGCTCGATGAGCTCGTCGATCGAAAGGATCTCGCCGGTCGTCAGCTGCTGTTTCCCGAGGCGGTTCATCCTGCTGCCGGGATCCTCCGAAGCCAGCACGAGCGAACCGCGCACGTGGCCCTTCGCCCGGTCGAACTCGGCTTGGGTAACGCCGTCGGTCACGATCGAGCCGACCTCCGCGAGCGCGATGTCGATCACCGTCTCTGCGTTCTGCGGAGTCGTTCCGGCATAGACCGCGAAGGTCCCGGTATCGGCAAACAACGCCCGATAGGAGTAGACGGAGTACGCGAGCCCCCGCTTCTCGCGGATCTCCTGGAACAGCCGCGACGACATGCCGCCGCCGAGGATCGTGTCCAGCAACGCCAGCGCATGGCGGTCTCGATGGCTGCGCGAGAGACCTTCGGTCCCTACGACGATGTGGGCTTGCTCGGTAGGACGCTTGTGGACGTTGACGTTCAGCTTCGCTTCCGGCGCGGGGCCGGTGCGCGACGTGCGCAAGCCGTCGCCGGCAGCGAACAGGGCGTCGACCTGGCGGACGAGGTAGTCGTGATCGAGGTTACCGGCCGCGGCTACGACGAGGTTGCTCGGCGCGTAGCGGTCGCGCCAGTAGGACGCGACCTCGTCGCGCGCCACGTTGCCGATCGTCTCGTTGAACCCGAGCACCGGGCGCCCCAGTGGATGGCCGTCCCACAGCCGCCGGTAGAACAGGTCGTGAACGAGCTCGTCCGGTGCGTCCTCGTGCATCGCGATCTCTTCCAGGATCACGTTGCGCTCCGAATCGAAGTCGGCGGGGTCGATCTTGGAGTTCAAGATCATGTCGGACAGGACGTCCAGAGCCATCGGCAGGTCGTCGGAGATGACCCGCGAGTAGTAGCAGGTGTACTCCTTGCCGGTGAACGCGTTCACGTCGCCACCCACGGCATCGAACTCGTCGGCGATCTCCTTGGCGGACCGCTTCGGCGTGCCCTTGAACAGCAGGTGCTCGAGAAAATGCGACGTGCCCGCCAGGTTGTCGGGCTCGTCGCGGGCACCAACGTCGAACCAGAAGCCGCACGACACCGAGCGCACCTCGGTCATCGTCTCGGTCACGACGGTAGCGCCCGAATCGAGAACGGTCCGGGCGAAGCGGTTGTCGGTGGTCAAGACGATCTAGTTGTCGTCGCGGCGAGGAGCGCGCTCGCGGCGCGGCCCCCCTCGGTCGCCTCCGCGATCGCCGCGGTCGTCCCGGCGTGGGCCGCGATCGCCGCGGCCCCGTCCGCGGTCGCCGCCGTCACGGCGGGGGCCGCGGTCACGGTCGCCGCCACCACCACTGCCCTGGGCCGCAAGCGCACGAGCCTCCTCGATCGTCTTGCCCTCCGCGACCTGGCGCTCGAGCCACGCCAGCGGCGTCAGGTTGATGCGTCCCTGACGGTCGATGTCGGTCACCTCGACCTCGATCTGGTCGCCGACGTTCACCGCGTCTTCGACGCGCTCGATCCGCTCCGCCGAGAGCTTCGAGATGTGGACGAGACCGTCACGGTTCGGAGCGATGTTGACGAACGCTCCGAACGTCGTCGCCTTGACCACGATCCCGGTGACGCGCTCGCCGACCTCCGGCATACGCGGGTTGACCGTCTCTTCGATCAGGCGGGCTGCTGCTTCTGCCGATTCCTGGTCCGTCGACCCGATCCTGATCGTGCCGTCGTCGTCGATGTCGATCTCGACACCGGTAGTGGTCGTGATCATGTTGATGTTCTTGCCCTTGGGGCCGATGACCTCGCCGATCTTGTCCACCGGGACCTGGATCGCGAGAACCCGCGGCGCGTACTCCGCAAGCTCGGCGCGCGGCGTCGAGATCGTCTTGTTCATCTCGCCGATGATGTGCAGACGGGCTTTCTGCGCGGCTTCGAGGGCCTCTCGCAGGACCTCCGCAGGCACGCCCGAGATCTTCGTGTCGAGCTGCAGCGCGGTGACGACGTCCTCGGTGCCGGCGACCTTGAAGTCCATGTCACCGAACGCGTCCTCGTCGCCAAGGATGTCGGTGAGCGGAAGGAACTTGTCCTCTTCGGCGATGAGCCCCATCGCTACGCCCCCGACGTGCTTGCCGCCGCGGATGGGGACACCCGCGTCCATCAGCGCGAGCGACGAGCCACACACGCTGGCCATCGAGGTCGAGCCGTTGGAGCTCATGATCTCGGACACGACGCGGATCGTGTAGGGGAAGTCCGACTTCGGTGGAACGATCGCGCCGATCGCCTTCTCGGCCAGTGCGCCGTGGCCGATCTCGCGCCGCTTCGGCCCCCGCATGAACCCGGCTTCACCGGTCGAGTAAGGCGGGAAGTTGTAGTGGTGCATGTAGCGCTTCCGGTCCTCGGGAGACAGGTCGTCGATCATCTGCTCCATCCGCGCCATGCCGAGGGTCGCGACCGACAGTGCCTGCGTCTCACCCCTGGTGAACAGGCCGGAGCCGTGGACCCGCGGAAGCACGCCGATCTGAGACCAGATCGGGCGGACTTCGTCGATGCGCCGGCCGTCGAGACGAACGTTCTCGTCGACGACGCGCTTGCGGACGAGCTTCTTGGTCAGCGAGCGCAGCGCGGCCGAGACCTGAGCGGACTCCTCCGGGAACTCTTCCACGAGCTTCGTCGCGACCTCGCTGCCGATCTCTGCGAGACGCGCCCTCCGCTCGGCCTTCGCCGTGATCGTGATCGCCTCGGCGATCGCCGATTCGGCCTCCGCTCGGACCCGCTCGAAGATCTCGTCGGTGTAGTCGGAGAAGAGTTGGTAGTCACCGTCGTCTCCGACCGTGCCCTTCGGCTTGCCGGCCATCTCGACCAGCTCTTGCTGCAGCGAGATCGCCTCGGCGATGTAGGGCTTCGATTCCTCGATGCCCTCCGCGAGGAGGTCCTCGTTGGGGGCAGTCGCGCCGGCGTCGATCAGCTCGAAGCAGCGCTCGGAGGCGCCGGCTTCGATCATCATGATGTCGACCTCGCCCGAATCGTTCTTACGACCCGCGACGACGAGCTCGATCGTCGACTCTTCTTCCTGCTCGTGCGTCGGGTTCGCGACCCACTGCCCGTCGATGTGGCTGAGCCGAACGCACCCCACAGGTCCTTCGAACGGCATGTCCGACAGCGACAGCGCCGCCGACGCGGCGTTGACCGACACGATGTCCATCGGGTTCGACCCGTCGACCGTGAGGGCGGTGATGACGACGTGGACCTCGTTGCGGAACCCGTCGGGGAATGCCGGGCGCATCGGGCGGTCGATCAGACGGCAGAGAAGGATGCCCTTCTCCGACGCGCGGCCCTCACGCCGGAAGAACCCACCGGGGATCTTGCCGGCCGCGTACATCCGTTCCTCGACGTCGACCGTCAACGGGAAGAAGTCTCCGCCCGCCCGCGGTGCGGACGACGTCGCCGTCGCGAGCACGGTCGTCTCCCCGACCGACGCGAGTACCGCGCCGCCGGCTTGTCCGGCCAGACGGCCGGTCTCGAACTTGAAAACCTTGTCGCCGATCTTTCGTTCGACGGACTTCGGCTCTGGTTGCATGTGTCTCCTCCTTAGGAAACGAGCACCCTCTTTTTGGGCGCTCCTTCGTGGGAGGAGAGGCACCAGCCCATCAGTTCTCAGTGGTAAGTCCGTTCGCCGTCGTCACTGGTTCGCGACACGAACGGGCTTGCGACTGATAACCGATCAGACCGGCCCTCTCCTTAGTGCTGACTATCTTCGGTGCCGGGCCGTCTCCTTTCGCTCGGTGCCGGGGTTATCGACGCAAGCCGAGCTTGGCGATGATCGAACGATAGCGCTCGATGTCTTCGCGCCGCAGGTAGTCGAGCAGGCGCTTGCGGCGCCCGACCATACGCAGCAGCCCACGGCGCGAGTGGTGGTCCTTGGGATGCGTCTTGAGGTGCTCGGTCAGCTCGGTGATGCGCTGCGTGAGGACTGCCACCTGAACCTCGGGCGACCCGGTGTCGCCGTCGGACCGCGCGTGGTCAGAGATCAGCTTTTGCTTTTCTTCCTTGACCAATGCCATGCGCGCTGCGATCTACCTTTCGTCGTTCCGGGACGCCCGTGGGTCCGACACTTCCCCTTCGGGCTCGCAGCATCGTACCAGGTCACTCCGGCGGGGCCGAGGTGCGCCGCCGGGCCAGGATCGCACGCGCTGTGAGAGCAGAAACGAACAGGGAGATGACCGCCACGACCGACATCCACACCTGCCCGTCCCAGTCGGGGGTAAAGGTCGCTACGGCCGCGAAGAAACCGAACGCGCACGCGGCGTAGATGACGCCGAACAGGACCCCGGACGCGACCGGGCGGTCGTGACCACGCAACCGGAGCAGCCCGGCCGCACCGGCGCCGCCTCCGACGACCGCGCCGATACAGGTCCAGATGGCGACCGTGACGATCCCCTCGAACCCGTCGCTGGGTTGGCTGTCGACGTACGCGACCGAGGCGAGCATCGCGAGGAACCCACCGAAGACTCCGCCGAGGGCTCCGCCTATCGCGGTGGGGACCCATCCCGCGGGGCCGCCGACGCGATGGTCGGCCCGCGGCTCCTCGTCGGGCATGACCATGGGTCGCCCCTCCCGCGCGTCCGGCTCGGTGGCGTCCGGTGGCCGGGACCTGTCGCTCATCGGGTGACCTCCTTCGTAGTGAACGGGAACAGCACGGGCTTGAAGCGGTGGTACATCAAAGAGCACGCCAGCAACAACACGCCGATCCCGACGAAACCGATCAATCTCTGCAGGGTGTCGAGCAGCCACAGGTCGTGGAGCGACATCTTCACGAGAGTTACGCCGAACAACACGAGAGCGACCATGCGCGCGGCTTGCGACCTCACGGCTATGCCTACCGCCAGCATCACGCTCGCATACACCGACCACACGCCCGACAGACCGAACTGCAGGTCTGCCGCCCGGGGCATCACCCGGCCCTGGTGCGATACGAACGAGTAGACCTCGAGGCTCAGCCACAGGATCGTCAGGAAGCTCGCGGCACCGACGGCAGCGCCGGTGAGGTCGTCCCACAATGCGTCTCTCTCGACGACGACGGCGAGATAGAGAGCCGCTATCACAGTGATGAACACGAAGCGCCCGAAGTGGTCGTTGATCGCTCCTACGGGGTCGACCCATGTCAGCGCGAGCTGGACACTCGCAGCCAAAGCGAGGATGCCCCACGCGGCCCACCGCACCAGATCTTGTTTCACGACAACCGCCACGCCGAACAACAGAAGGGCTTCGACGGCCCAACCGAACGCCATCAGGTCGGTCCCGAGCTCCACCGGCGACCACAGCGTGAGGAACAACAGCGACATGACGGCGCTCGACGAACCGATCGCGACGTCATCGCGTCCCCGGACGCGAACGACCCACAGGCCCGCGAGGAACACGAGCGCCATCGCCAGCGTGAACCACCCCCGCAACGGCTCGAGGTCACCCTGAAGCCGGACGAAGACGGCGAAGTAGTAGATCAACCCGTTAACCGGCACGAACGCCATATCCGACACGCCGTTGTGCTTGCCCACCAACAGGCGGACGTACGGCAGGGCACCGAACATCAGGAAGACCCCCGTTGCGGCGGCGAGCGACACCTCGGCCCCCGCGTCGCCTACCTCGAAGACGATCCAGCTCGCGGTGAACGCGACCTTCTCGAGGATCGCCCACGGGCGCACGAAGACCAACACGACCACCGCCAGGTCGATGCACAAGGTGTAGAGGTAGAGGCCGTAAGGCATGTCCGCGCTCGCCCCGGTGACGAATGGGTTGACGAAGCCGCCGATCAGCGCGAGTAACGCAAGCGCCTGCGAGTCGTGGCGCAGCGCGAGCGCGCACCCCAAGCCGCTGACGCCGAGGAGACAGACGAATCCGACCGACGGCGCCACCAGCTGGTAGACGCCTACCGTCGCCCACAGAGTGAGATACATCAGCGCGATGCCTCCGCCGGTGATCGCACCGGCATACGCGGTCCACTCGCGCTTGCGCGTCCAGTCACCGATGGTCACGAGCACCGAGCTCAGCAGCAACCCCACCATCACGCGCAGCTGGGGGCCGACCCAACCTTGGTCGATCGCGTACTTGAATCCGAACCCGGCACCGAGGACGACCGCCAGTGCCCCGATCCGCGGGAACCACTTCCCGATGAGTTCGTCCTCGACCCGGTTGTCCCGGGCCGGATGCGAAACCGCGTTGCTCATGCGTCGATCCATGTCAACCTCCGATCGGTGTTCTCGGGGACGTGAGGACGCGGTACCCCGCGACCACGAGCGCTGCGTTGAAGAAAGGCTGCGTCGGCAGCGCCGTCAGCGACCCGGCGGGGCCAAACGCGAAGCCGAACTGCGCGAATCCGGCGAGGCCCGCGACAAGAGCGACGACACCACCGGCTACTGCGAAGCGGGGCATCGCGACGCGCCTGTCGGTGACGCCCGCGGCCGACGGACGCTCGAAACGTCCGAAGGCAACGACGAATCCCGCCAGGATCGTGCTCAACGCGACGAGCCAGAGCGGACGCCACGCCCACCACGCACCGGTCCCACCGACCGGCTGCGGGAAGCCCAGCGGATACAGGACCAGAACGGCCACGAGCAGAGCGGTCAGGTGCCAGAGGAACACCGTCATGATCATGGAGTTCGCCGCGATGACGGCGGTCCAGTTGCGCGGCCGCTGCAGCCAGCGAGAGGCGGCCGGGCGCAGGAGCATCGCGACGCTGACGAGCCACAGCGTCAGGACGATCAGACAGATCGTCGGCGGAGAGTTGTTCGATGCCGCCTCCGATCGCATCCCCACCATGCTGGGCGAATAGATGCCGCTCCCGGTAAGGAGCGCGAGAACCGACAACGAGGACACCGCCGCTAGTGCGGACAGCCGCCGGGAGAGCCGCAGCGCGCCGTCGGCGTAGAAGTACCCGAGCTGGTGAGCGAACAGCCACACGAAGGCGAAGTTCAGATAGCCTACGACCGTCAGGTCCCCGGCGATCCTGATGACGTCGACGATGGCGGCAGCTGCGAACAACGCGACCAGCACGCGGGCCCCGAACCGCTCGTGGAACGCGGCCATCACCGGCGCAAGGGCAACGACGAGGACATAGACCGCGAGGAACCAGAGCGGCTTCGCGAGCAACTCCGTCGCCTTCGACATCGCTTCGAACGACGCGGGTGCGATCGTCGCGGCGATGCCGGCGACGATCGTCCACGCCGCAACGAAGACCATCGTGGGGCGCATCAGTCTCGTCGTCCGGGTCCTGAGGTACGTCGCGTAGGTCTCGTTACGCCTGCGGATGCCCCGCCACGCGACGAGGTTCGAGAAACCTCCGACGAAGAAGAACAGCGGCATCACCTGAAGGACCCAGGTCGCGAGCCAGAGACCGGGGACGACGTCGAGGGCGCTCGCCCCCTCGAAGCGGGCGCCGTCGAAGTACACGACCGCCATCAGCCAGTGCCCCAGGACTACGACCGCGATGCTGAACGCGCGTAGCAGGTCCACGTAGCGGTCGCGCGAATCGGGCGTAGCTGCCGCCATCTCGCCCAGCGTGTTCGACCTGGATGCCATCCGGGCTCCTTTCTCGATCGGAGATGGCTCTAGGTTCGTCCGATCCGGCTCCCGCGCCTATCGGCGATCGTCCGGGTTGCGGCGGGAGAACTCCCCATCTCTGTCTGGGTACTTCCGGAACCCGACTCGCGTGAGAACCTTCGGGCGATGAGCGACCACGCACGGAGCGGCCGGTTGAAGCCGCTCGAGACCCTCAGGGGCGGCTCCCGGTCGCTCGTCACCGGCGCTCTCGTGTTCCGGTGGGTGTGGCTGCTGTGGATGACGGGTCTGGCCGCTATCGGTCAGGACGAGATGGCACGGGCGTGGCTGGCGTGGCTCTCGATCGGCGCCGCGGCGTCGTGGACCTTGTGGCTGACGCTCGCGCGCTCGTCGTGGAACACGACGGTCATGCTCTTCGACGTCGCGCTGGCGGTCTGGATGGTCGGCGCGTCCTCGTTCGTGGTGCAAGAAGGCGAGGTCATCCTCGGCCGCCCCTTCTTCGCCACGGGTTACCCGTTGAGCGCCCCCCTGCTGTGGGGCGCGCTGCGGGGGCCGGTCGTCGGCGCGATCACCGCAGGCATCCTGGGGGTCGCGCACCTGCTCACGCGCCCGTTGAACGGGATCCCGCTGAACGAGCTGTCGCCGGAGCAGGTCCAGAACGTCACCGGAGCGATGCTGAACTACATCGTCGCGGGTATAGCCGTCGGGCTGGTCACGCGGTTGTTGCAGAGGTCGGCGCAGGCGCTCGAGGCCGCGAACGAAGAAGCGCTCCAGCAGCGAGAGCTAAGCGCTCGTCTGGCGGAAAGAGAGTCACTCGCGCGAGCGATCCACGACTCGGTCCTTCAATCGCTGGCTCTGATCCACAAGCGCGGCAGCGCGCTCGCGACGAGATCTACGGTCGAGCCGCACGAGGTCTCGGAGATCGCCGAGATCGCACGGAGGCAACAGGAGGAGCTGAGATCAGTCATCTTGCGCGAGCCGGAGCCGTCGCCGACCGGCCGGCTGTCGCTCCGCGATGCTCTCGAAGCGTCGGCGAGGGACGTCGACGGGATAAAGGTCAACGTAAGCGCGGTCGGGCCGCTGTGGCTTCCGACGCACGTCTCGAACGAGCTCCAGGCCGCGGTGCGGCAGGCCGTGGAGAACGCGGCTCGTCATTCCGGAGCCCCTGCGGCGACCGTGTTCGCCGAAGACGACGGGGGTGATGTCGTCGTGACCGTGAGGGACGATGGTGCGGGTTTCACCTACGACGAGGCACGGCTGAACGCCGAGGGCAAAGTAGGGATCTCGAAGAGTATGAAGGGAAGGGTCGAGGACCTCGGAGGAACGATGCACATCACGTCGGCGCCCGGCAAGGGAACGGAGGTCGAGTTCCGGGTGCCGTTGAGCGATGGCTGAGAACGAGCCGATCCGCGTCCTGGTCGTCGACGACCATCCCGTGTGGCGCAGCGGCGTGCGCAACGACCTCGAGACGAGCGGTGTCGCCGAGGTCGTGGGCGAGGCCGAGGACGGGGGCGAGGCGATCGAGATGGCGCGCGAGGTCATGCCCGAGGTGGTGCTGATGGACCTCCAGCTCCCGCAGGTCTCCGGCGTCGACGCGACGCGCCAGATCACGGCCGACTCGCCCCACGTGAAGGTCCTGGTGTTATCGGCTTCGGGCGAGGAGACTGACGTGTTGGAGGCCGTCAAGGCTGGAGCGTCCGGATACCTGCTGAAGAGCGCTGCATCCGACGAGCTCGTCGCCGCGATCACGCGCGTGCGCGCGGGCGAACCGGTCTTCACGCCGTCTCTCGCGGGGCTCGTGCTGTCGGAGTTCCGGCGCATAGCAGGCACCGACCCCGCCGAGCCGGAGCTGACCGCGCGCGAGAACGAGGTCCTGAAACTGGTCGCGAAGGGCTACACGTATCGTGAGATCGGCGAGAAGCTGTTCATCTCGACGAAGACGGTGCAGAACCACGTGCAGAACATCCTGACGAAGCTTCAGCTCAAGAAGCGCTACGAGCTGATGCGCTACGGGATCCAGAAGGGCCTCGACCGAGCGCCGGATTAGCCGGTTCTACAGAGCGCGTCAGTCGGTGACGGTGAAGGCGGGGCGGTCGTAGCGCCAGCCCCATTCCTCGATGTCAGGACAACCGCCCTCGTTCGTCATCAATGTCGCCATCGTGGACGCGTCGACGGTCTCCGGGCGCAGCCTCTTCAGTGGTATCGCGAAGCGGACCTTGCCGTTCTCGTCGGTGAGACCGGACCCGTAGAGAGGCGGGAAGAGGAACTTCTTCGGTTGGATCGTGGTGCTGACGGTGACCCCCTCTTGCGGGATGCTCACCGGCGCGGGCACGACGATGCCGTTGCCGGCCGGGTCCTCGTGCGCCGGACGGGTGACCGTAACGACGACGACGGCTTTCTCGCTACGGCGGTAGATCTTGCGGGACCACTTCGTCTCGACGTGGAAGGCGTGTATGCGCGTCGGCTTCGCGCAAGATCGCGCCGGCGCGGCTCCAACCGGGTCTTCCGCAGCTTGCGCCACTCCGGCCCCCGTCGCGACGAGCGACAGGGACAGTGCCAGGAACAACGACCTCATCCGCATTACCAGAGGGTTCTACCCGACGGCGGCGGGTCCTCCACGTGCAGGCCCGTCACGGGGCGACCAGCTCCCGGGTCGCCCTCACGTCCTCGTGCATCTGGGCGACGAGCGCGCCGGCGGAGGGGAAGCGCATCTCCTCACGCAGGCGCTGGTGGAACTCGACCCGCAGCGTCCGCCCATACAGGTCACCTTCGAAGTCGAGCAGGAACGCCTCCACGCGCACCGGCGTCACCTCCGGGTCGCCGCCGAAGGTCGGGTTCACGCCCACGTTCACGGCCGCCGCGAACCACGACTCGTCGACCCGGGCTCGGCCGGCGTAGACGCCGCGGGCGGGATATGCGAGGTGGGGGGCGCAATCGATGTTCGCGGTCGGAAAGCCGAGCTCCGCCCCACGCTTGTCGCCTCCGACGACGATGCCGTCGATGTCGAACGGCCGCCCCAGCAGCCTGCGGGCGACGTTCATGTGGCCCGACGCGACGGCCTCACGGATGCGGCTGGAGGACACTGCGTCGCCGTCCTCGCTCGCCAGGTCGACCGGGTTCGCTTCGAAGCCGCGGCCCCGGCCGAGCTCTCGCAGAAGATCCATGTCCCCCGCCCGCTTGTGCCCGAAGCGCCAGCCGTCGCCGACGAAGACCGCTTTCGCCGTTAGTCCCGCGACGATCACGCGGTCGACGAACGCCTCCGGCGCCAGTCGCGACAGCTCCTCGGTGAACGGGATCACGCCGACGAGGTCGATGCCGGTCGCGTCCAGCAGCTCCAGCTTCCGCTCAGCGGTCGACAACAGACGAGGCGCGGCCTCGGGACGAAGGGTCATGAGCGGGTGTCGGTCCCACGTCACGACGGCGGCCTCGGTCCCGCGCTCGCGCGCGTCCGCGATCGTTCGTGCGATCAAGGCGCGGTGGCCCAGGTGGACCCCGTCGAAGGTCCCGATCGTGACGGACGTTCCGTCGTCAGGAGGTTCCAGAGCTTCGATCCCGACCATGACTCTCACCGCGGGACCACCCGATCGGCCACCAGGACGTCGCCTTCCCGCCGGTACACCGCGACCAGCTCCCCACCGCAGCGGAGCGCGACGGCGTCTCCATCGGGGATGTCGTGCGGGCCGGCCACGGGTAAGCGACGGCCGTAGGAGACGTCGACCGCCTGTTCGTCGTCGAGATCGAGCGCCGGTAGACACCGGACGACATCGGCCAGTGGGCGCAGGTCTCGTTCGGTGACGTCCGCCAGCGGCGTCGCTTCGTCGTGCGAGAAGCCGCCGGTCTCGGTCCTGCGCAGCGTCGCCATGTGCGCGCCGCACCCGAGCGTCTCGCCGAGGTCGTGGATCAACGTACGGACATAGGTGCCGCTCGAGCAGGCGACGTCGAGCTTGGCCTCCGGGCGCGGCCCCGCGCGGTACGCGATCAGACCCAGCTCGTAGATCGTCACGGGTCGTGGCGCCCTATCGACCTCTTCACCGCGACGTGCCTTGGCATGCAGACGCTCACCCCCGACCCGCACGGCCGAGACCATGGGAGGGACCTGCTCGATCGCTCCGGTGAACTTCTCCAGCGCACGCCGGAGCTCGTCTTCCGTGAAGGAGCAGTCGCGTTCCGCGACGACCTCTCCGGCCGCGTCCTGTGTGGTGGTCGAGACGCCGAAGAGCGCGGTCGCGCGGTATCTCTTCGCAGCCCGCTGCGCGTATGCAAGGAACCTCGTCGCGCGCCCCAGACCGACCAGGAGGATCCCGGTCGCATCGGGATCGAGGGTGCCGGCGTGACCGACCTTCCTCGTACGGAAGAGCTTCCGGACGTGGTCGACGACGTCATGGGACGTCATCCCCGCGGGCTTGTCGATCACGAGCAGCCCGTCCGGACCCGCGCTCACGGCCCCTTCAGCTCCTCGCGCAGCGCGATCACCGTTTGCTCGACGTCGGGGGCGGTGAAGCCCGCAGCAAGGTCGTGCCCCCCGCCACCGTGCCGGCGCGCGATGCTCCCGATCCCGCGCCCTTTCGACCGCAAGCTGACGCGGTAGAGGCCGTCGCTCTGTTCCTTGAACAGCGCCGCGACGTCCGCTGCACGCGTCGATCGCACCGCGTCGATCAGCTTGTCGGTCTCGTCGGGCGCGACACCGGTCTCGGCGAGGTCGGCCAGCGTGAGCCACGAGTACACGAACCGGACGTCTTCGAACAGGACGGCCCTGTCGAGGACGCGCCCGACGAGCTTGAGGTAGCCGAATGGGGACGATTCGAAGACCTCCTGCGCGATCTCGATCGCGGAGACACCGAGCGCCAGGAGGTCGGCGGCGATACGGAGCGTTTCGGGGGAAGAGTTCGCGTACTGGAACCGTCCGGTGTCCGTGACGATCCCGGTATACAGACACGTCGCGATGTCCTTGTCGATCTCCACCTCGAGGTCCTGGAGCATCCGCGTCACGAGCTCCGCCGTGGACGACACGTTCGTGACGACCAGGTTGTGGGTGCCGAAATCGTCATTACCGGGATGGTGGTCGACGTTGATCAGCACCTTGCTCGCCCGGGCCCGCTCTTCGAGGTCACCGAGGCGCGATCCCGCGCCGCAGTCGACCGCGAGGAACGTATCCGTCTGCGGCACCTCCTCCGGCTGCACGAGTGTCGCCGCACCGGGCAGGAACCCGTAGGAGAAAGGCATCGCAGCAGGCGTGCTGCCCCAGGTCGGGTAGGTGCGCTTACCGAGCCGGGTCAGCCCGATGCTGGCCGCGAACAACGACCCCAGTGCATCTCCGTCGGGGTTCACGTGACAGGCGATGGCGACCTCGTCGGCCGCGCGCAGCGCCGCGATCGCGCCGTCCCAGTCCGCTAGCGCGCGTACGCTCACTCGCCGTCCCCCGGCCTCGTCTCCTCTTCCTCGTGGATGCGGTGCAGTAGCTCTTCGACGCGCAGCGCCTCGTCGAGCTGGTGGTCGAGCTCGAAGACGAGCTCCGGCAGATACTTCATCCGCATCTGCCGGCCCATCTCGCCGCGCAGATACGGCTTCGCGCTGTCGAGCCCGGCCATCGTGTCCTTCTGTTCCTCCTCCGAGCCCATCACGCTGACGAGGACGCGCGCGTGGCGGAGGTCCGCGGATATCCGCACGCCCGTCACGGTCGCGAAACCGATGCGCGGGTCCTTCAGGTCGTGGATCAGCTCGCCGAGGACCTGGCGCGCGAGCTTCTGGACCTTCTCGATCCGCTGGCTCGTCATCCGTCATCCGCCCGTTGGCAACGCTGAAACCGGCGGGTCACCGGAGATCCTCCAGCGAGACGACGTCGATGTAGCGGTCGTTGATCTCCGCGCCGTCGATCGCGGCCCTGCCGATCGCTTTCTCGACCTCCTGGAGGACCTTCCGGCAATGCCCTATCGACTCCGCGACGCAGCTCACGCCGACCGCGGCGCGCTGCCATTTGTCCTGGAAGTCAACCTCCGCGACCGCCACGTTGAACCTCTTCTGGATCGTTTGCGTCACCGAGCGCAGGACCTGACGCTTGTCCTTGAGCGACGTGCTGGCGGGGATGAAGAGCTCGAAGCGACCGATGCCGATGAACATCCGATCGCCTGCTACCGCGCTACCTCTCGTTCCTCGACCGCCTGGATCAGATCGCCTTCCTTGATGTCCTGGAAGCCCTCGAGCCCGATCCCGCACTCGTAGCCCGCCTGCACCTCACGCACGTCGTCTTTGAAACGACGCAGCGACGCGACCGTCGTGTCGTAGATGACGGTTCCGTCGCGGACCAGACGCGCCTTCGCGTTGCGCCGGATCACCCCGTCGAGGACCATGCAACCGGCGATCACGCCGAGCTTCGGCACGCGGAACGTTGCGCGGACCTCCGCTTGGCCCAGTGGCACCTCGCGGATCTCGGGCCCGAGGAGACCGCGAGCCGCGGCTTCGATGTCCTGCACCGCCTGGTAGATCACGCGGTAAGTGCGGATATCTACGCCCGCTTCCTCCGCGAGGGCCCGCGCCTGCGCGTTCTCGACGACGTTGAAGCCGATGACGATCGCGTTCGACGCCTGCGCCAGCGTCACGTCGTTCTCCGTGATCCCACCGACGCCCTTGCGCACGACGTTGATCTTGACCAGCGACTGGTCCATCTTCGTCATCTGGTCGTCGAGCGCCTCGATCGATCCGTGTGCGTCGGCCTTGAGAACCAGCGCAAGCTCCGGGATCTCGCCCTCGCGCGTCGCGGCCAGCAATGTCTGCAGCGAAACACCGCGCGCGGCGACGATCTCGGCCTCACGACGATGCTGAGCGCGCTCGCCTGCGATAGCGCGCGCCTCGCGCTCGTCTTCTTCTACGTGGAAGTCGTCGCCGGCCTCCGGCACCGACTGCCAGCCGAGCACCAGCACCGGTTGCCCCGGACCTGCTTCTTCGACCTGCTCGCCACGCTCGTTCTGCATCGCACGCACGCGTCCCCATGCGGCCCCCGCGACGATCGGGTCACCCTGATACAGGGTCCCGCGTTTGACCAGCACGGTCGCGACCGGGCCGCGCCCCTTGTCGAGGTGAGCTTCGATGACGACACCGCGCGCGAGCGCGTCGGGGTTCGCCTTGAGGTCCAGTTGCACGTCACTCGTGAGCAGCACCATCTCGACCAACGAGTCGAGGTTCGTGCGTTGTTTCGCCGAGACGTCGACGAAGACGGTGTCGCCGCCCCACTCTTCCGGCAACAGCCCGTGGTCGGAGAGTTGCTGGCGGACGCGAGTGGGATCGGCTTCGGGCTTGTCGACCTTGTTCACCGCGACGATCATCGGAACGCCGGCAGCCTTCGCGTGGTCGATCGCCTCGACCGTCTGCGGCATGACGCCGTCGTCGGCGGCAACCACCAGGATCACGACGTCGGTCGTCTGCGCACCTCGGGCGCGCATCGCGGTGAAGGCCTCGTGACCGGGGGTGTCGATGAACGTGACCTCGCGCCCGTCGTGCCGGACCTGGTAGGCGCCGATGTGCTGCGTGATTCCTCCTGCTTCCCCGCCGGCCACGTCGGTCTTGCGGATCGCGTCGAGGATCGCGGTCTTGCCATGGTCGACGTGGCCCATGACGGTCACGACCGGGGGCCGCGGGACGAGGCTGCCTTCGTCTTCTTCGGCTTCGGCGAGGAGCGCGTCGTCGGCCTCTTCCTGCTCGGGATCGACGACGTGAACGTCGACGCCGAGCTCGGCGCCCACCAGTTGCACCGCGTCGTCACTCATCGACTGCGTGACCGTCACCATCTCGCCGAGGCCGATCAGGGTCTTGACGACTTCGGCGGGCGAGCGATCGATCTTGTCGGCGAAGTCCTTGACCGTGATGCCGCGATGGACCCGCACGACGGCGTCGGCCGGAGGTGCGGGGGCAGCTTCGGAGTCGGACGCGGCCGCAGCCGGCTCGGGGACCGGCTCCGCAATCGGAGCGGGGGCCTGTTTCGGCTCGGCGGCCGGAGCCGGGGACTGCTGTGTCTTCGGAGCCGGCTTCGGCTCGGCCCTCGGAGCGGCTTTCGGAGCGGCCTTCGGCTCGGGTTTCGGGGCGGCCTTCGGCTCGGGTTTCGGGGCCGGCTTGGCGGTGGTCTTGGTGGGCGCGGCCGTGGCGGTCGTCTTCTTCGCAGGGGCCTTCGGCTTCGTCGCCTTGGCACCGTTGGAGCCGAGATCGGCGCGCAGCCGCTGCGCCACGTCCTCCGTGACCGTCGAGGCATGACTCTTCACCGGCTCACCGATCTTCTCGAGGTGCGCCAGTACCTCCTTCGAGGTGACGCCAAGCTCCTTCGCCACCTCGTGCACCCTTGGATTCGCCATAGACCTATCTTCCCTCGCTTACTCGCGTATGGCTGCGGCGGCCTCATCGTCGGCCTTCGCCTCGGTCGAGGCATCGCCGTTCGCCTCCGGCGCGCCCGCGTCTTCGGCCGGAGTCTCCGTCGTCTCGGCGGCTTGCTGGTCGCTGCGGATCTGCGACTCGGACTTGATGTCGACACGCAAGCCGGTCAGCCGCGCCGCCAAGCGCGCGTTCTGACCTTCTTTCCCGATCGCGAGCGACAGCTGGTGATCCGGCACCACGACCAGCGCGGTCTCGCCGTCGTCCTGGATCTGGACGCTCTTCACCTTTGCCGGCGACAGCGCGTTCGCGACGAAGTCCGGCTGGTCTTCGGTCCATTTGATGATGTCGATCTTCTCGCCGCGTAGCTCGTTCATCACCATGCGCACGCGCGCGCCCTTCGACCCCACACAGGCACCGACCGGGTCGACGTTCTTGTCGTTCGACACGACTGCGATCTTGCTGCGGTGACCCGGCTCGCGTGCGACGTTCTTGATCTCCACTATCCCGTCCATGATCTCGGGAACCTCGAGCTCGAACAGACGCTTGATCAAGCCGGGGTGTGTCCGGGACACGATTATCTGCGGGCCGCGCGCGGACTTACGGACCTCGACGATGTAGGCCTTGAGCCTGGCACCGTGCTCGTAGCGCTCGTGGGGGATCTGCTCGGAAGGAGGCATCAGCGCCTCCGTCTTGCCCAGGTCGAGGATCGTGTAGCGGTGATCGTGCTGCTGGACGATCCCCGTAACGATGTCGCCCTCACGATCGGAATATTCACCGAACGTGATGTCGCGTTCGGCCTCCCGCAGGCGCTGCAGGATGACCTGCTTCGCCGTCTGGGCCGCGATGCGTCCGAAGTCGGCGGGCGTGTCCTCTTCTTCCTTGAGGACCGTCACCTGTTCGGTTTCGGGATCGATCTCGATGTCCTGCGCGAAGACGGTGACCTCGCCTTCGTCGTCGATGACGGCGCGCGCGCCGCGCACCTCGAGATCTGCGTTGGTCATGCGGAGGTACGCGCTGGCGAGAGCCTTCTCGATCGCTTCGACGAGCGTCTCGAACGCGATCCCGCGCTCGCGCTCGAGCTCGCGCAGCGAGTCCATGGGTATCTTCATGACCCGGTCCCCCATTCGAAGACGGTTCGGGCGGACTTGATCTGGTCGTAGGGGACCTCGACGGTCGTCTCGTCCAGCGCAACCTCGATCGCGCGATCGCCCGCCGCTGCCAGCGTCCCCTCGATGCGGTGGCTGTCGCGGAGCAGCTTCGTCGTCGTCTTCACCACGACCCGCCGGCCGAGCGACAGCCGGTAGTGGTCGGCCGAACGGAGGTTGCGCTCGAGACCCGGAGACGAGACCTCGAGCGTGTAGCGCCCCTGGATCGGGTCGCGCAGGTCGAGGCCGCGCGAGATCTCCTCCGAGACATCCGCGACGGTGTCGAGATCGACGGCTCCGTCGTCGCAGTCGACGAAGACGCGCACGATGGCGCGGCCGGGCTGGCCCCCCATCTCGACGTCCCACAAGCGCAGGGAGCGGCGCCGGGTAACGGCTTCGGCGAGGTCTTTGACCTCTTCGAGCGCCCCCATCGGCCCCCTCCTATCTGGGTCTAACGAACATGAAGCCCCTCTGCTGAGGGGCTTCTCGGAACTCGCGGCTACCTCGGTTTCACGGCATATTATCGCCGTTCTCTTATTCACGAAAATCGGAGGCACCCATGGCGAAGAAGGGCCGCAAGCGCCGCGCCAGGCGCAAGAACAAGGCGAACCACGGTAAGCGACCGAACGCCGGCCGGAAGTAGAGGGCCAGGCCTCGTTACGAGCCGCATCGTCCGGCGCCGGCAGGGTGAGTGAGCGCGGCCGAGACATCGTCGTCGCCGGGCTCACGAAGACCTTCATCGTCCCTGAACGCGAAGCTGGCCTGCGAGCGGCGACCCGCAGCCTGTGGCACCGGAAGAACCGCGCGGTGCGAGCCGTGGAAGACGTGTCTTTCGACATCGAACCGGGGGAGGTCGTGGGCTTTCTCGGTCCGAACGGGGCCGGCAAGACGACGACGTTGAAGATGCTCTCCGGGCTCCTTTTTCCCACGTCGGGGCGTGTCTCGGTGCTCGGACATGTCCCGTCCAGGCGGGAGAAGGCCTTCCTCAGCCGGATCACGCTCGTGATGGGGAACAGGAACCAGCTTCAGTGGGACCTACCGGCAGTTGACTCGTTCGAGATGAATCGAGCGATCTACCGGATCCCACAACGCGACTTCGAGCGAGCCCGGGATGAGCTCGTAGACCTTCTCGAGATAGGCGACCTGGTTCGGAAGCCGGTCCGCAATCTGTCTCTCGGCGAACGCATGAAGGCGGAGATCGCGGGGGCTGTTCTCCACAGCCCCAGGATCCTCTTCCTCGACGAACCCACGATCGGCCTCGACATCGGCATGCAGAAGCGCATCCGCACCTTCATCGCCGACTACAACCGCCGGAGCGGCGCAACCGTCCTACTGACCAGTCACTACATGGCGGACGTCCAAGCTCTGTGCAAGAGGGTGATCGTTATCCACCACGGGTCGATCCTGTTCGACGGCCAGCTCAGCTCACTTTCCGAGCGTTTCGCGACACACAAGACGATCGAGGTCACGTTCCAGGATCCCTCCGCGGACCTCGCCGTGTACGGCGAAGTCATCGCACGGGATGCGGACAAAGCAAGGATCAGGGTCCCTCGAGCAGAGACGTCGCGGGTCGCGGCACGCCTTTTGAGCGACCTGCCAGTCGTCGACCTGACGATAGAGGACCTGCCGATCGAGGATGTGATCGAACAAGCCTTCGCCGGAGGCGACTGATGAACGCCGTCGCCCGCTCGACGCGCCTGCCGGCGATCGTCGACTTCTACATAACCGTTATGCGCGTTGCGGTGCAAGAACAGTTCCAATACCGCGCGGCGAACTACGCCTACATGATCGGCATGATCGCCGAGCCGGTGATCTACCTCGTGGTCTGGTCGACGGTGGCGAACGCGCAAGGCGGAGAGGTCGGAGGTTATTCGGCCGCCGAGCTGGCCGCCTATTACATCGTCTGGACCTTGGTCAGGAACATCAACATCGTCTTCACGCCGAACGGCTGGGAATGGAGGATCCGCGAAGGCGATCTGTCCGGGATGCTGCTCCGACCGGTCCATCCCATCCATTACGACCTTGCGTATTTCGCCGGGTGGAAGGTGGTTGTAGTCGTGATGTGGCTCCCACTGGCGGCGGTTCTCGCGGCGGTATTCCGACCGGATCTAACGGTCACGGGGGTAGAAGTCATGGTCTTCTCCGTCTCGCTCCTAGGGGCGTATCTGATCCGATCGATGTTCCTGTGGGTCCTCGGCATGATCACTTTCTGGACCACGCGCGTAACAGCTCTCTACGAGCTGTACTTCACCGCCGAGCTCCTTCTGTCGGGAAGACTCGTACCACTGAACCTGATGCCGCCGTGGGCGCAGACGCTTGCAGACTTTCTCCCCTATAGGTGGACGTTCGGATTCCCTATCGAAGCACTCGTCGCCGACCTGCCGACCAGCGACCTCCTCTCAGGTCTTGCGATGCAAGCAGCGTGGACCGTCGCGGGTGCCGCCCTCGTCGCAGTGGTGTGGCGCGCCGGGATCAAGCGCTACTCAGCGGTAGGTAACTGATGGCGGAGCCGTCGCCGCGGCGACCGGAGCCGCTGCGATCGTTGTCGCTCGCGTGGACGTTCCTCCGGATCGGCGCTATGACCGAGCTGCAGTATCGGGTGAACTTCTTCATCCAGATCTTCCAAACGATCATCATGGTTGGTACGGCCCTCGCGGTATTAGCGTTGGTGTTCTCGCACACGGAGGAGCTCGACGGATGGTCGTCACCGGAGCTCCTCGCCGTCGTGGGGATACACGTCCTCATGGGCGGCATCATTCGCACTCTCATCCAGCCGAACATGATCCGCCTGATCGAAGAGGTACGTGAGGGCAAGCTCGACTACGCGCTAACGAAACCAGAGGACGCTCAGCTGCTGGTGAGCGTCCGGGACATACGCATCTGGCAGTTCGTCGACGTCCCAGTCGGCGCGACCATCCTTGGCATTGCGCTCACTCAGCTGGATCGCCAGATCGGTGCTGGATCCGCCATCGCTTTTGGCGTCGCGCTCCTCCTCGGCGCAACGATGATCTATTGCTTCTGGATGATCCTCACCATCGGCGCGTTCTGGATCGTGAGGATGGAGTTCATCGTGGAGCTATTCGAGGGCGTCTATCAGGCTGGTCGGTGGCCGGTGACGATCTACCCCGGGTGGCTTCGCGCGTCATTGACGTTCCTCGTCCCCATCGGTTTCGCCATCACCGTTCCCGCCGAGGCCGTCACTGCGCGACTGAATGAAGTAACCCTCCTCGGTGCAGCGATCTTCGCGGTTCTCCTGTTCGGGTTCACGCGGGTTCTGTGGAGAGTTGGCCTCAAGCGTTACTCGGGGGCATCCGCGTAAGCACCGAGTGATCGGCGCTCAGCTCGACGGGCCGCCGAAGCCGGGTGTCAGCAGCGCGTTGCGGCGGCCCGCACCCTTCGTCACGGTCGGGCCTCCGTCGGCGACCTCACCGGTCGCACGGATCTCTGCGGCGACCCGCTCGGCCTCTTCCAGTAGCGCCTCCACCAAGCGGTCGTGAGGGACCCAGCCGATCTGCTTGCCCTTCGAGAACAACAGCCCCCGCCCGGGCCCAGCAGCGATGCCGATGTCGGCGTCGCGCGCCTCTCCGGGACCGTTCACCTCGCAGCCCATCACGGCGATCTGCATCGGCGGGAGATCCATCTTCTCGATCGCGGCCTCGACCTCGTTCGCCAGCGCGAAGACGTCCAGTTCAGCGCGCCCGCATGACGGGCAGGCGACGAGGTCGAAGCCGTCCTCCTTCAAGCCGAGTGACTTGAGGATCTGCTTGCCGACCTTCACCTCTTCCACGGGCTCGGCCGTCAAGGAGACCCTGATCGTGTCGCCGATGCCTTCGGCCAGCAGCGTTCCGATCCCGATCGCCGACTTGATGATCCCCTGCTTCGGCGTCCCGGCCTCGGTCACGCCGAGGTGTAGCGGCGCGTCGGTCTTCGTCGCGAGCAGCCGGTACGCCTCGATCATCTCGGGCACGTTCTGATGTTTCACCGAGATCTTGTAGTCGGTGAAACCGTGCTCTTCGAGCAACGAGATCTCGTGTAGGGCACTCTCCACCAGGGCCTCGGCGGTCGGCCGCCCGTACTTCGCGACGAGAGACTTGTCCAGCGACCCCGCGTTGACTCCGATCCTGATCGGGACCCTGCGCGCTTTCGCTTCCTCCGCCACCTGCTTGATGTGGAGCGGGTTGCGCATGTTGCCGGGGTTCAGCCGGAGGCCGTGGACCCCCGCTTCGAGCGCCATCATCGCCAGCCGTACCGAGAAGTGGATGTCCGCGATGATCGGGACGCCGCCTTCCTTGACGATCTCCGGCAACGCCTTCGCGTCGCCTTCGTGCGGGACCGCGACGCGAACGATGTCGGCGCCCTGGGTGGCGAGCTCGTGCACCTGGATGATCGTCGCCTGCGCGTCTTCGGTCTTCGTGACGGTCATCGACTGGATCGAGATCGGTGCGTCTCCCCCGACGGCGACGTTGCCGACGTGCAGCTGCCGGGACTTGCGACGTTTGATCATCATCCGCGCCCTAGAACGGAACCTTGATAGGCCGCGCGAGGTCCAGATACAGCACCGCGAAGAAGAGGATCACGAAGAACGAGATGACGGCCGCCGCGATCGGGATCAGCTTCCTGACGTCGACGGTCTTGCCCGTGACCTTCTCGAACGCGAGAACGGCGAGGTGACCGCCGTCGAGAGGCGGTAACGGAAGGAGGTTCATCAACCCGACGAAGACGGTGAAGCCCACGATCAATCCGACGAGGTCGATGACGCGGCCCTCTTCGACGCTCTCGCCCGCGATACGCCCTGCGCCCACTATGCCGAGGGGGCCTTCGTCGATCTGACGTTCGCCCGTACCGCTCAGCGCGTCCCACAGCTCGCCTCCGAACACCATTCCGAAGACGTCGCCGATCCCGCGCACCGACGCGACCGTCAACTGCCCTACCTTCTCGGCGGAGTCGGCGATCGCCGGCAGGAACGCGAGCCGCTCGTAGCGGGCGTCGGGTCTGATCCCGAGGAACCCGCCGATGCGCTCGCCCGGCGCGGGCTCCCGCAGGTCACCGCCGGGCTCGGCCGCGGTGACGAGCTCCTGGCCCTCGAAGATGGCCGGGTTGATCGGGACCTCGATGTCGACCTCGCGCCCCTCGCGCTCGACGGTGAACTCCGCCGTCTCGTTCGGGCGCTCCTGGATGTAGGCGACGATCTCCTCCCAGCTATCGGTCGGCCGTCCTCCGATCGCGATGATGCGATCGCCGACCTCGAAGCCGCCGCGGGCGGCCGCGGTCTCTACGCCATCGACGCTCCGCTGCACGAACGCCACCTCGTTACTGGGTTGATCGGTCGGAAACCCGATCGTCATCGTCGTGATCAACAGGAGCACGAACGCCAGGACCCAGTGTGTAGCCGAGCCCGCGACCAGCAGCAGCGCGCGCTGCCACCGCGGCTTGTTCGGGTATGAGCGCGGCTCGTCCTCGGGCTCGATCTCCTCATACGGGCTCATGCCGATGATCTTCACGAAGCCGCCGAGAGGCAGCGCCTTCACGCCATATTCGGTCTCGCCTTTCTGGACGGACCAGATGGTGGGGCCGAAGCCGAGGAAGAACTTCGTCGCCTTGAAACCGAACAGCTTCGCGACCGCGAAGTGGCCCGCCTCGTGGACCATGATCACGATCAGGATCGCCGCGATGAACGCGAGGACTCCGGTCGTCACAGCGCCTCCTGAGCCACGACGGGATGGCGAGTCATGAGCGCACGCGCTTCAGCCCTCGCCCACGCGTCGGCGCGCAAGACGTCGCCGAGGTCCGTCGGGTCGAGGCTCTCGTGCCGCTCCACGACTTCCGCCGTCGTCTCCCATATCCCGGGAAACGA
Source organism: Actinomycetota bacterium (assembly GCA_035550975.1). Taxonomy (GTDB): domain Bacteria; phylum Actinomycetota; class CADDZG01; order CADDZG01; family WHSQ01; genus DASZOC01. Next base: position 72,903 of record DASZOC010000016.1, read on the forward strand.
CAGGTTGCCTTCCAGGAACGCGGCAACCGCAACCTCGTTCGCCGCGTTCATGACCGCCGGGAAGGTCCCGCCCCTCCGCCCCACCTCGTAGGCAAGCACGACCGCTGGGAACCTCACCGCATCGAGCGGCTCGAACGTCAGGCTCCCGAGCGAGCGCGGGTCGAGTCGACGGCCCAGGGACGGCAGCCGGTCCGGATGCGAGACAGCAGCTTGGATCGGTATGCGCATGTCGGCCGGCGCGGCCTGCATGATCAGCGAGCCGTCCACCAGCTCGGCCATCGCGTGCACGACGCTCTGCGGGTGCACGACGACCCCGATGTCGTCGTAGTCGATGTCGAACAGGAAGTGTGCCTCGATGACCTCGAGACCCTTGTTCATCAGAGTCGCGGAGTCGATCGTGATCTTCGGACCCATCGACCACGTCGGATGCGCGAGCGCTTCGTCGGGTGTCACGTCCGACAGGTCGGCGCGCGCACGGAACGGGCCGCCCGACGCGGTCAGGTGGACGCGCGCCAGTACGGTCCTGTCGACGCCCGCCAGGCATTGAGCCAGCGCGGCATGCTCCGAGTCGACTGCAACGATCGAGCCGCCGCCGGATGTCGCCGCTGCGACGCAGAGCTCGCCACCGGCGACCAGGCTCTCCTTGTTCGCGAGAGCGAGAAGCTTTCCGGCTCCGAGGGCCGCGAGCGACGCCTTCAGTCCTGCCGCACCGGTTATCGCGTTCAGGACGATGTCTGCATCGGCGCGTCCGGCGACTGCTTCCGCCGGCTCGGCCCCCAAGCCGGTGTCGGCGCCGGGATGGCGCGCGGCTTGGTCGGCCAGCGTTTGCTCGTCGGAACCGGCAACGAGCCCGACCACTTCGAAGCGGTCGGGTCGAGCTTCGATGACCTCGAGGGCCTGCCGCCCGACCGAGCCGGTCGACCCGAGGATCACGACCTTCTTCGTTGCCATCTACAGGACGATAAAGCGCAGGAACAGATACACGATCGGGCAGCAGAACAGGATCGCGTCGAGCCGATCCAAGAAACCTCCGTGACCGGGAAGCAACCTTCCGGAGTCCTTGATGCCGAGCTCTCTCTTCGCGAGCGATTCGATCAGGTCACCAGCCGGCGCGAACAACGCGCACAGGAGACCGATACCGAGTCCGGCGCCGAGCGACAGGTCGAACAACAGACCGCCGAACAGCGCGCCCCCCGCGATCGACCCCGCCGCACCTCCCGCGAACCCCTCCCACGACTTGGCCGGCGAGATCGAGGGCGCCAGCTTGTGGCGCCCGAGCTTCGTCCCGACGAAGTAGGCAGCGATGTCACCGAGCGCGATCGTCAGGATCGTCGCGATGAGCAGAAGCAGTCCGTCCTGCGGCTCGATCATCAGGATCGATACGGCTCCGGCTCCCCCGCCCGCGATCCACGCGACGCCCATGACGGTCCACGCGCTGTCGGTCGCGGGAGAAGGTCCCCGGTTCGGTCGCAACGCAAGTAGCAGCGCGCCGAACAGCGTCAGCGCGGTCACGACCGGCAACAGCTGGGGCTCCTGCGCGTACGCCACGAGCAGCAGCGCAGAGCCCGCCACCAGGCCGAATGCGATCGAGGGGCGATGACCCTTCTGGACCAGGGCGTCCAGCAGCTCGAACAACGCGATCAGCACGACCGTTGCCGCGAGGACGAAGAACGCGGTACGCCCGAGGAACGCGCAGAGGACTATGAGGCCCAGGAGGACGAGGGCCGTGACGACGGCCGCGCCGAGCGAGCGGCTCCCTGCCGAGGGGGCTTCCGTCCTCAAACCTCGGAGAGCTCTGCTTCCTTGTTCTTGAGATGCTCGTCGACCTCCGCTACGTAGCGGTCGGTGATCTTCTGGAGCTGCGCCTCCGCGGCACGCTCTTCGTCTTCGGAGATCGAGTGGTCCTTCTTCATCCGTTCAAGCTCCTGTTTCGCGTGACGCCGGAGGTTGCGCACCGCGATGCGTCCCTCCTCCGCGCGTACGTGCGCGACCTTGATGAGCTCCTTGCGGCGGTCTTCGGTGAGCTGCGGGAACGCGAGCCGAACCACCGTGCCGTCGTTCGCGGGGGTCACGCCCAGATCCGACGCGAGGATCGCTTTCTCGATCGCGCTGATGGAGTTCGGATCGTAAGGCGCGATCACAAGCAGCCGCGGCTCGGGGACCGAGAGGTTCGCGAGCTGGTTCAGCGGCGTCTGCGTTCCGTAGTAGTCGACGGTGATCCGGTTCAGCAGTGCCGGCGTCGCGCGGCCCGACCGGATCGAGGCGAGCTCCTCGTGGTTCACCGACACGGCCTTCTTCATCTTCTGTTCTGCTTCTCTAAGGACCTCGTCCTTCGTCTCGGCCACGCGACCTCCCTCAGTCTCGTCTAGTCGGCTGCGTTCGAGTGCACCAGTGTGCCGACCTCTTCACCGGACAGGATCCGGGTGATGTTGCCCGCCTTGAGGTTGAAGACGACGATGGGCAGACCGTTGTCCATGCACAGAGACACCGCCGTCGAGTCCATGACCTTGAGCCCGCGGCTCAGGACCTCCAGGTACGGGAGTGCAGAGAACCGTTCGGCGTCCGGGTTGACCTCCGGGTCGGCGTCGTAGACCCCGTCGACACGCGTTCCTTTGAGGATCGCTTCCGCATTGATCTCGAGCGCTCGCAGCGCGGCGGTCGTGTCGGTCGAGAAGTACGGGTTGCCCGTGCCGCCCGCGAAGATGACGACGCGGCCCTTCTCCAGGTGCCGCATGGCGCGGCGGCGGATGTACGGCTCCGCGAGCTCCTGCATCCAGATCGCGGTCTGTACCCGCGTCTGGACGCCTTCCTTCTCGAGCGCGTCCTGCAACGCGAGAGCGTTGATGACGGTCGCCAGCATCCCCATGTAATCCGCAGTCGTTCGATCGGTTCCCTGTGCCGACGCGCTGAGACCGCGAATGATGTTGCCTCCGCCGATGACGATCGCAAGCTCGGTCCCCATGTTCTTTGCATCGGCTACCTGGCGTGCGATCGACGCGACGATGCGTGGATCGATCCCGAACCCATGTTGCGGATCGGCGAACGCCTCGCCCGAGAGCTTGAGGAGGACGCGCTTGTACTTCGCGGGGCCGGTGAGGTCGTCGTCGGACACGGAGATGACGGCTCCTACGCCTGGGTCTCTCCGACACGGATGCGAGAGAAGCGGCCGATCGAGACGTTCTCCCCCATCGACGCTCGGGCTTCGTCGATCAGTGCCGAGATCGTCTTGTCCTTGTCCTGGATCCACTCTTGGTCCATCAGGACGTTGTCTTTGTAGAACGATTCGAGCTTGCCCGCGACGATCTTCTCGATCACCTGGTCGGGTTTGCCCGAGTCCTTCGCCTGTTTAGCGTAGATAGCCGACTCTTCGTCGATGACGTTCTGCGGGACCTCGTCGCGCGTGATCCATGAAGGGTCGGCGAAGCTGATATGCATCGCGATGTCCTTGGCAAGTCGTTCGAAAGCTTCGGTCTTCGCCACGAAGTCCGTCTCGCAGTTCAGCTCGAGAAGCACCCCTAGCTTCGCCGGATAGTTCGGGTCCGGCTTGTGCATGTAGGCATAGACGATGCCCTCGCTGGCGGCGCGGCCGGTGCGCTTCGCGGCGTCGGCGAGCCCTTTCTCGCGCAGGATCCGCTTCGCGCCCTCGAGGTCACCACCGGATTCCGCGAGCGCCTGTTTGCAGTCCATCATCCCGGCGCCGGTTGCATCGCGCAGGGCCTTTACGTCTTTCGCACTGATATCGGCCATCTCTGGGTCCTTCCTCGCTCGTACCGGAGTCGCTACTTCGTCGCCGCCGTCTTGGGTCGCGGGTGGGACGCGTCGCCGGGCTCGTCACCGGGCGGATCGGACGGCGGAGTGTCTTCCTTGGCGAGCTCCGCGGCCTGATCGGGCAGGCGCGTCTCGGCCTTCGCGGCCTCCTCTTCGGCTTCGAGCTGGAGCTCCCAGTCCGCCTTCGGCTGGTCGGCGGCACCGGGCAGCACGTCCGCCGGCCGCGCCGCGGTAGCGGGCGTCCCCGGCTCCTGAAGCTCCGGAGGTCGCATCGACCGACCCTCGATCACGGCGTCGGCGATGATCCTCGTGAGGAGCGCGCCGGAGCGGATCGCGTCGTCGTTGCCGGGGATCGCGTAGTCGACGTCATCGGGGTCGCAGTTCGTGTCGAGCACCGCTACGATCGGGATGCCCAGCTTCTTCGCTTCCCGGACCGCGATCTCTTCCTTCTTCGTATCGAGGATGAAGACGGCGTCCGGGGCCTTGTCGATATTTTTAAGCCCGGTGAGGTTACGGCTGAGCTTCTCCAGCTCGGCCCGCAGCTTCAGACCTTCTTTCTTCGGGAAGTTGTCGATCGAGCCGGTCGCCACCAGGTCTTCGAGCTCTCGCATGCGCTTGATGCGTTCGTGGATCGTGCGGAAGTTCGTGAGCATGCCTCCGAGCCACCGGAAGTTGACATATGGCATGCCGCAGCGCTCCGCCTGCTCGCGGACCGCGTCCTGGACGACCTTCTTCGTCGCGACGAACAGGATCGAGCCGCCTCCCGCGACGAGGTCGCGGGTGAACCGGTAGGCGTCCTCTATTCCGGACATCGTCTGTTGCAGGTCGAGGATGTAGATGCCGTTACGTTCCGTGAAGATGAACCGCTTCATCTTCGGATTCCAACGGCGCGTCTGATGGCCGAAATGAACCCCGGCCTCGAGAAGCTGTCGCATAGTGACGACAGGCATGGCGATCGAACCTCCTTCGGTTAAGCGTCCACCCGGAGACCCCGCCGTGACCGGCAAGGGACCGAAAGATTCCGGGTGTGCGGATTGATGAAGCGGCGCAAGGCTACCAGCTGCCGAGCCGGCGACATGTGAGATGCGAGACGGCGAAGCTAGTCGTCCTGCGTCGCCTCGACGATCTTGCCCTTGAGCGCCAGCACCGCCTTCGTGTGCATCTGGCAGATGCGCGACTCGGTGACGCCGAGGACCTCGCCGATCTGCGCGAGCGTGAGACCCTCGAAGTAGTAGAGGGTGACGACGATCTTTTCCCGTTCGGGGAGACGGTTGATCGCCTCGCCGAGGATCGACTTCATCTCCTCCGACTCGAAGGCTTCCATCGGGCCGGCCGTCTTGGTGTCCTCGATCGTGTCGACCAGGGCGAGCTTGTCGCCTTGCCCGCCGTCGACCGACATGAGCTCGTCGAGAGCGACGAGCGAGACCGTCGACAGTTGCGTGTAGATGTGGTTCAGCTCGTCGGTCGTGATGCCCATCTCTGCGGCGATCTCGACGTCGGAAGGGGGGCGCTTCAGCTTGTTCTCGAGGGCCGCGTACGCCTTCTCGATCTCGCGCGCCTTGAAGCGAACGGAGCGCGGGACCCAGTCGATCGCCCGCAGCTCGTCGATGATCGCGCCGCGGATGCGGCTGATCGCGTAGGTCTCGAACTTGATCCCGCGGGACTGGTCGTATTTGTCTATCGCATCGATCAACCCGAAGATCCCGTAGGAGATGAGATCCGCCTGCTCGATGTTCGCGGGTAAGCCGACGGCGACTCGGCCCGCCACGTACTTGACCAAAGGCGAGAAGTGAAGGATCAGCCGGTCGCGCGCCTCGGACGAGCCCTGCTCTTTGTACGCGGCCCACGCATCCCCGACGCTGTCGGCGACCGCGACGGTCTGGTCCGAGGCTCTAGGTTTCGTCGCTTCTTGCACCGTAGCCACCGTCTCAGGCTCGGGGATGGCTTTGCTCATAGACCGCTCTCAGCCGCTCGGTGGACACATGGGTGTAGATCTGCGTGGTTGAAAGACTCTCATGTCCTAGGAGTTCCTGAACAGCCCTCAGGTCGGCGCCGCCGTCCAGCAAGTGAGTTGCGAACGAGTGCCGTAACCCGTGTGGGCTCGTCCGCGGAGCGCCCTCCGCGTCGAGATAGCGATTGATCATCGCGCGGACGGAGCGCTGGCCCAGCCGTGTCCCCCGCTGGTTGAGGAACAGGGCGTGCTGCGGCGACCGGTCCGGGAGAAGCTGGGGCCGCCCCTCGTGCACGTATCGGGCGAGCGTGTCCTGCGACGGTTGGCTCAGCGGTACCCGCCGCTGCTTCCGGCCCTTCCCCGTCACCTGGATAACCCCGGAGCGGAGGTCGAGCTCGTCGACGTCGAGTGCGCAGAGCTCGGCGACGCGCACGCCCGATCCGTAGAGGAGCTCGAGGATCGCGCGGTCGCGCACGCCGAGTGGCTCGTCGTCCGGAGGCAGCTCGCACAGCCGCGCTGCGTCCGAGGCCCGCATGACCTTCGGTAGCGGGCGGTCCAGCTTCGGCGTCTCGAGGTCCGTCGCCGGGTTCGAGGCGATGAGGCCACGGGTCACCGCCCAGCCGAGCATCGAACGGACGCAGCTCGCCTTCCGCGCTATCGAGCGGCGAGCGAAGCGGCGTTCTCCGAGGTAAGCGAGGTAGCGGCGCAGCGTCGTGCGGTCGAGCTGCGAGATCTCGGTCCGCCGGCAGCGCGCCGCCCACTCGACGAGGTCCGACAGGTCGGAGCGATACGCCGCGAGCGTGTGCGGCGAGAGGTCGCGCTCGGCCGCCACAGCCCGGAGGAAGTCCTCCGCGACGCGGCCGATCGTGACGTGGCTCATCCGTCCCCCTCCCCGGGCTTGAACCCTTCAGGATGAGGACGCTTGTGACTCCTGTCAACTCGTGTGACAGCGGGGCCGACCTGCACTACTACTCCCGTGCCACAGATACGTGTGGGGGCTG
>DASZOC010000017.1:0-6964 GCA_035550975.1 Actinomycetota bacterium
GGTGCCCCTCGGTGAACCGGTGGTTAGGCCGGGGTCACGTTGATCGCTTCTGGACCTTTCTGTCCGGCACGTTCGTCGAACGACACGTTCGCACCTTCGGCCAGGGTCTTGAAGCCGTCGCCGGCGATGTTGCTGTGGTGCACGAAGAGATCCTTCGTACCGTCTTCAGGGGTGATGAAGCCGTAACCCTTGGAGTCGTTGAACCACTTGACGGTTCCTGTTGCCATAAAAAAACACCTCCCTTGCTACCTAACGAACGAAGCAAGGAAGGCGTCGAGCGCGAACCGAACTAGCGTCCTGATCTTTGCACGCCTCGCCGGGCGTGCTGCACCAGGGTATACCGCCCGCTCACCTAGGTCTAGGGGCGCGCCGGCGCGGGATGCGCTGGTCGCGCGTCAGCGATGGACGGCCACTGGTGACAGACTCCACCGCGGGGTTCACCTCACCCCACCAGGGCCGCACCACGAGTCTACGATGAACGGAGCCCGAGGCGTATGAGGATGTTCGTTCCCAGCGAGCTACCGGGGCGAGAGCCGTATTACCTCATCACGTCGCTGGTCGTGCCGCGTCCCATCGCGTGGGTGTCGTCGATCTCGGAAAGTGGCGTGGCGAACGTGGCGCCGCACAGCTACTTCAACGTGATCTCCAGCAATCCGTGGATCGTTCACTTCACGTCGACCGGCGTGAAGGACACGTTGCGCAACGTCACTCGTTCGGGTGACTTCGTCGTCAACCTCGTCGGGCGCGAGGTCGTCGAGGTGATGAACTTCACCTCGGCCGACTTCCCCGCAGATCACAGCGAGTTCGAATGGGCCGGGTTGACGCCGGTCGAGTCGATCGAGGTGAAGCCGCCGCGCGTGGGCGAAGCCAAGGCCGCGTTCGAGTGCCGGGTTAACGACATCGTCTCGAAAGGCAACGGCCACATGGTCTTCGGCGACGTGATCCTGGCGCACGTCGACGAGTCGTTGTTCGTCGAGGGCCGGATCGACCAGAACGCCTGGGGGCCGATCGGGCGCCTCGGTGGCAGCCAGTACACGGACGCCGCCGCGGGCCTCTTCTCGCTGGCGCGACCTTCGTGGGAGCAGGTGCGGACGAAAGAGGTAGAGCCGCCTACTCTGCCGTGAGCGTCCGGCCGGTGATTTGCTCGTCGTCCCGTGTCGCATCGGGGGTCGGGCACGTTCGCCACAGGATCGCGGCTCCCAGACCCCCCGCTATCAACGAGCCGGCGAAGACACCCATCTTGGCCGCATCCGTCAGCTCGACGTCGGTGAACGCGAGCTCGGTGATGAACAACGAGACGGTGAACCCGACGCCTGCAACGGCGGCAAGCCCGATGATGTGTCCCCAGGTGCTGCTGTCGGGTAGCTCCGCGACCCGGAGCTTGACCGCGAGCCACGTCGCGAAGCTGATGCCGGCGAGCTTTCCGGCAACGAGGCCTAGCACGATCCCGAGCGTCACGCTCGACCCGAGCGCCAGCGACACGCTGTCGGTCGACAGGACGATCCCCGCGTTCGCGAGGGCGAACAGGGGGACCACGACGTAGCTCGTCCACGGGTGCAGCGCGTGCTCGAGTTGATAGCCGATCGGCTCCTTGCCTTCCTCGCGTGACCGTGCCGGCGTCAGCATCCCCAGCGCCACGCCCGCGAGCGTCGCGTGAACGCCCGACTGGAACAGGGCGATCCACGTCGCGATGCCGAACACGACGTACATCGGCGCGGTCCTGACGCCAACGATCCGTAGCATGCCGACGCCCCCGAGCATCAGTAGCGTGATCCCCATCCACTGCGCAGACACCCCGCCGGAATAGAAGATCGCGATCACTGCGATCGCGCCGATGTCGTCGACGATCGCGAGGCTCAACAGGAACACCTTGGCGGATGTCGGGATCCGTTCCCCGAACAGCGAGATGATGCCGACGGCGAACGCGATGTCGGTCGCCATCGGGATCCCCCATCCGACCCGCTCGGCTCCATCGTTCAGGGCCAGGTAGATGAGCGCCGGTACGACCATCCCGCCGATCGCCGCGATCGCCGGCAGCGATGCCCTGCGAAGTGTTGCGAGCTCTCCGGTTACCAGCTCGCGCTTGATCTCCAACGCAACGACGAAGAAGAAGATCGCCATGAGTCCGTCGTTGATCCAGTGATGGATGTCATGGGGGAAAGCGACGGGACCGAGGTGGAACTCGACGTCGGTCGCCCAAAGGTCGTGGAACGCTTCGCTCAAGGGTGAGTTCGCGAGGATCAGGGCAACGGTCGTCGCGGCGAGGAGTGCGATTCCCCCCGATGCCTCGGTCGCGAGGAACTGTTTCAGGACGCGCGCGATCACGCACGCGACGATAGCTGCGCGGCAGCAGTGACATGTTCGGACGCACGACACCGCTTCCTCACCGGACGGTTGAGCGAGCGTCACTGCGGGTAGAGCGCGTGTCGTGCGACTGGTCTCTTGGGTGCTCGCGCGCGTCGTGGCGTTGAAGGCGATCCTCGCCGCGCGCCGTGACCAGGGTCGGGATGTGGTGCCGGAACGCCCACACGCCGCTCCCGCGCCCGCGACCCAGCGTTTGCCGATGGCGGGTGACGCCATCAGCGGCACCCGCGGCGCAAGCCGATCCACGCCCCCCGAGGACGCGGTCGTGGACTCGCCGATGGATCTCGGCACCTCGGACTGGAAGGCAACCGGCAAGCGGACGCTGGCGGAGATCAAAGACGACCGCATCACGCTGGCGGCGGCCGGCATGGCCTATTATTTCTTCCTCGCGATCTTCCCGGCGGTGATCGCGGCCATCGGGATCCTCGGTCTGATCAACGTCGACGAGAGCGGCATGGTCGACGTGATCCGCCGCAACATGCCCGGAGGATCCGGAGCCGTCCTCGTCGACGCGGTGCAGAACTCGGACCGTCCGGCTGAGGGAGCGAAGGTAGCCGCCGCCGTGCTGGGTATCGCGGCCGCGCTGTGGAGCGCGTCGTCGGGGATGGTGGCGCTTCAGTCGGGGCTCAACATCGCCTACGACGTCCCCGAGGATCGCAAGTTCGTCGGGAAGCGTGTCGTCGCGTTCATGCTGCTGGTCGCAACCGCGGTGCTCGGTGGAGTTCCGTCCCCGCTATTCACGTTCGGCGACTCGCTCGTTCTCAGCATCATCGGCTGGGTCGTGACGTTCGTGTGCGTCATCGTGCTGTTCTCGCTGTTCTACTACCTGGGTCCGAACCGAGAACGGCCGCAGTGGAAGTGGGTCAGCGCGGGAGGGCTTCTGGGGGCCGCGCTGTGGATCCTCGGCTCGCTCGCGTTCGGCTACTACGCGAGCAACTTCTCGAGTTACGGCAGGACCTACGGACCGCTCGCCGGCGTGATCATCCTGATCTTGTGGCTCTACCTCAGCTCGCTTGCCGTCCTCGTCGGTGGTGAGTTGAACTCCGAGCTCGAGCGACAGGCGGCGCGCCGTTCCTCGGCATGACCGCCTTTAGCCTCGCGCGCCGCTCTAAAGGAGCAGCGCGGCTATCGTCGATGCAGATGCGGACATCATCAAGGAAGCCGAACACGACCGCGTCGGCGCGCGTCCTCGTTCTCGTCCTGTCGCTGGCCGTGCTGCTGGCGGCCACACCCACCGGCGGTGCGCAGCCCGCCGAGGAGCGCCCCAACGTCCTCATCGTCGTGACCGACGACCAGCGCGGCGGGGGATTCGGTCGCGTGATGCCTGCGTTACGGCGGTGGCTCGGGCGCGGGGGCACGCGTTTCACGAGCGCGTTCACCGCCATCCCGAACTGTTGTCCGTCGCGCGCGTCGATCTTTACGGGTCAGTACCCGCACAACCACGGCGTATTGAACAACCAGCAGGGCTACCGCCTACCGCAGGAGGAAACGATCCAGCGGTACCTGAACGATGCCGGCTACCGCACCGCCCTGTTCGGCAAGTACCTGAACGGGTGGGACCTGGCAGAGCCCCCACCCCATTTTGACGAGTTCGCCATCTTCCGCGGCGGCTACGTCGACCGCACCTGGAACTCCAACGCGTCCGTCGCGACCATCAACGGGTATACGACGAAGATCCTGCAGCGCCGCTCCGCCACATTCCTGGAAACGTCCGAGGCCACCGATGCCGAGCCGTGGTTTCTCTACGTCGCGCCGTGGGCGCCGCACGGCACTTACGTCCCCGAAAGTCGCTACGAAGACGCGCGCGTGGGCCGGTGGAACGGCAACCCGGCCGTCTTCGAGACAGACCTGAGCGACAAGCCTCCCGTAGTCCGGGACAGGCCCGGACGTATGGGATTGCGTCTCGCGCGGTGGCATCGGAGAGGCCAGCTCCGGACGCTGTATTCGGTCGACAACCTCATGGAACGGCTGCGTGCAACGCTGGCCTCACTTGGTGAAGAGGAAGAGACGCTCATCTTCTTCCTGTCTGACAACGGGATGCTGTGGGGCGAGCACGGCCTTGGTGGTCCGACCTACGGCAAGCGCTTTCCCTACATGCAATCGGTCCGCATCCCGCTATACGTCCGCTGGCCCGGACGCGTCGCAGAGGGAGCCATGGACTCGCGTCTGGTCTCGAACGTCGATATCGCGCCGACGATCATGGACGCCGCCGGGATCGGACCCGACGCGCAGCAGCCGATGGACGGGCGGTCCCTACTCGACCCTCACTCTCGGGACCGCCTGCTGATCGAGTACTTCCGCGACGATGAGCACGGCCAGGACGTCCCGCCGTGGGCGTCGGTGGTCGACGCGAGCAGCCAGTACGTCGAGTACTACGCGAGCGACGGGATCACGACGGAATTCGAGGAGCTCTACGACCTCGACTCGGACCGCTGGCAGTTGACGAATCTTTTGCACGACGATCAGATGGCGGACGATCCGAACATCTTGACGCTGCGCCACGAGCTGCACACGTTCCGGCGCTGCGGTGGATCTACGTGTCCCTGATTCGCTTTCAGGGCTTGACGACGCGCATGATCGCGGTCGGCGTCAGGAAGTAGAGCCACCCGCCCGGGCCTTTCGAGACGTCCACGATCCCCTCGAGAGCGTCGTGCACGATGACGTCTCGCCGCACCTTCGTCTTTGCGTCGTTCATGACGAAGCGGTGGATGCGTCCGTATTCGTAGTCACCCATCAACAGCCCGTTCAATGACTTGAGGCGGCCGCGGTACCAGGTCACGTCGGTCGGGACGATGATGTTGGTCCATCTCCGGATCGGGGGCTTCGGGCGTACCCCGACTCCCGCGGTCCCGCACTGGTAGTTAGCGCCCCACCCGTAGTTACGTCCCTTGACGATGTGGTTCAGCTCGTCGTCACAGTTCTGCCCGTTCTCGCTCGAGTAGAGCTTGTTCGTCCCCGGCTTATGCGCAAGGCCGAACGGGTTGCGGTGACCGTAGCTCCACACGGGGTTCGACGCACCGAATGGGTTGTCGATCGGGATCGTGCCGTTCGCGTTGTAGCGCAGGATCTTTCCCAGCCGGTTCGTCGTCAGCTGCGCGGCTGCCGGGTTGTGGTCTTCTCCCGTGGCGACGAACAGCTTGCCGCCGGCGAACTCGATCTGCCCCCCATTGTGATAGCCGGTGGAGGCGTTCAGCCCCGTCACGACGTGGTTCGGTGACCCGCACCGGTTCCTGCGCACGACGAAGCTCGTGACGCGGTTCTCGTGCGGGATGTTGTTCGTATAGAAGACGTACAACTTGTGGTTGCGCGCGAAGCGCGGGTGCAGCGCGATCCCCAGCGCGCCGCTCTCGCCGCTGGAATCGACGTCGAGAGTCACGCAAGGACTCGCGAGCAGACGCCCGCGCACCATGACCCGGACGGCGCCGCCCTTCTCCGTGAAGAAGATCTTCTTCGTTCCCGGCACCCAGGCCATGTCGACCGGGAACGCGAGCCCGCCCTGATATGTCTCGACGCGGGCGCCCCGGGGAAGGGCTCCTGCGGTCGGGACGATGGAGCCGAGCACCATCAGCACGAGGGCGCCGGTCAGCTTCCGTCTCACCCCGCGATCGTCCCACGCCCCCAACCCTTGTTTCTGCACATGGCGCCATTCCGCGGGATGGATACAGGCAGAAGAACGGTGAGAAACCCGCCGCTTATGATTCGTGACGGAGGCGTGCCCGAGCGGCCGAAGGGAGCGCACTGCTAATGCGTTAAGGGGTTTAAACCCCTTCCGGGGTTCAAATCCCCGCGCCTCCGCGGTTCGCCGCCCGACTTTCGCTGCTGCCGTGGCCGCCTGCCTGGCTGCGGCGACCCCCTGTGTCGACGAAAAGCGTTGAGAAAGCTCAACGCTCTGAGGGCCGAACGGGCCATTACGCCCAGAGCCGCTCTCCCGCACGATGGTCCTAGCGGTCGCAAAGCAGTTGCGGCTAGTTCTGGGAGGAACGACAGGACGGCACCCGTGCTGGACCTTCCTTCCGACATGACCGTGGTCATCCGAGGCGTCGGCTCGCAGCAGGCGAGCAGGACGTTGTCGATGCTCCAGGCCGGCGGCACCACCGTCACCTACTCGGCCACCGCGGTCGATGCGGTGACGGGTGCCGCGGCGGTCACGTGCGACCCTGCATCTGGCTCGTCGTTCCCGATCGGCTCGACGACGGTGACGTGCGCTGGCACCGACCTGTCGGGCAACGTGGCTACCGGGTCGTTCCTCGTGACGGTCGTGCAGGTTGGATCGGGAGGCGCGGGAGAGCTTCCCCCGACCGACGGCGACCCCGACGAGGTCGACAGTGACGACGACGAGGTCCTCGGCGAGCAGATCCACCGCGGCTCGTCCGCAGGATCACCTACCGGCTCGACCCCCGCGGTCCTCGGGAGCACGATCGTGAGGTCCGGCCTGCTGCCGTTCACCGGCGCCGGCAGCCTCGCAACGTTCTTCCTGATCGGGCTCCTCTTGATCGCCGCTGGTCTGTGGATCGGTTTCGCCTTCAGGCGGCGGGCGACGAACCCGCTGGGATAGTCCTTTCCGGCCCCGGCGCCTCGCCCAGGGCGCCGGGGCCCCTCC
>DASZOC010000018.1:0-27793 GCA_035550975.1 Actinomycetota bacterium
CTTCTGGCCCTCGGGCACCTGCGCAGGCTACGTGATGTACGGCGTGGGGTCGGTGTGCTCGCCGTTGATCCGAACCTCGAAGTGCAGGTGACACCCGGTGGACCATCCCGTCGTCCCCACGTACCCGATGGTCTGCCCGCGCTCCACGTTCTCGCCCGACGAGACGGCGAAGCTGGTTTGGTGCGCGTACAGCGTGGCCAGACCACCCCCGTGGTCGATGACCGTGGTGTTCCCGTAGCCGCCGCTGTACCCGGCGGAGACGACGACGCCGTCCTCGGCCGCCCAGATCGGCTGGCCGCACGCGCCACCGATGTCGACGCCGGAGTGGAAGCGCTGCGTGCCGAAGATGGGATGCGTCCTCCATCCGAAGCCCGACGAGATGGAGCCGCTCGTAGGCCAGAAGAGCTGCCCCCCGCTGGGCGTCTGCCCGGAACCGGTGGAGCCGCCCGACTGGAGGGCGGCCTCGATCCGCGAGGACTGGGCCTGGAGATCGGCGACCGCGGCCTCGTACTCGGCCTTGGTCTCCTCGATGTCCTCGATCAGGCCCTCGCGGTGGGCGATCTCCTGCTCGACCTCGGCCTGGAGCGCCTCCTGCTCGGCCTTCAGCGCGGCGATCCGTTCGACCTCGGCGTGGGCGAGGTCCCACTGCTCGGAGAGCTCCTCCTCCACGTCCGCCACGAGGTCCTGCTGGTCGGCCACCAGTGACCGCGTGGTCTGCAGCCCGACGACCATGTCGGAGTCCACGGTCAGGACGCTCTCGAGGTACGCGGAGCGGTCGACCAGGGAACGAAAGTCGTCCGATCCGAGGAGCACGTCCACGTACGCGGCAGGGCCCAGCTTGTACGCGGTCGCGACTCGCTGGTCGAGGGTCTCCTGCTGCTGCCGGAGGTCGTCGCGGGCGTCTTGCAGATCCTCGGTGGTCTCGATGAGGGCCATGCGTGCGGCGTCCAGGCGGGCACGGACCACCTCCAGGCGGGCCTGGGCCTCGGCCAGATCGTTGCTCAGGAGGCCGATCCGCTCGTCGAGCGCCTCGCGATCCCGATCGGCCTCAGCGACGTCGTCGAGGAGGCCCTGCCGCTCGGCCTCGGCGTCCTCGATGAGCTGCTGGGTCCGAGCGATCTTGGCCTCGATGGCCTCGAGCTGCCGGTGGGGTCCCTTGTGCGCGTCGGCCGAGCCCGCGGCCAGCAGGGCCAGCAGGCTCACCAGCGCGACGGCGGTGCGTCTCATCCCGCGCATGCAGCGACCTCGACTGCCGTGGGGGGAGACGAGATGCTATCCGACCCCGGGCACCGAAACAACGACCCGGGCGCGGCGCTCACACCTCAAGGAACCGGCGCATCGCCAGGAGGCTGGCAACCGCGGCGATGAGCACGCCGGCCCCGATCAGGATCGGCACGGTGAACAGGATCTCGGGCGTATCGATCCATGCGTGGACGAAGCCGACCTGGCCCCGGAGAGGGTCGATGAAGGCGAACTTCATGGCGAAGATCGCCAGCACGGCGATGAGGCCGCCGAGGAGACCCTCGACCATCCCCTCGATGAGGAACGGCACCCGGATGAACCAGTTGGTGGCGCCGACGAGCTTCATGATCCCGATCTCGTCACGCCGCGCGTAGATCGCGACCCTGATCGTGTTCGCGATCAGCGCGGCCGACGCGATCATCAAGACGATCGACATCACGAGCGTGATCGACCGCAACAACGAATTCACCTTCAGCAATCGCCGGATGATGTCACCGCCGAAGCGCGCCTCCTCGACGCCGGGCGCGCCGTTCACCAAGGTAGCGATCGCTTCGGAATAACGCGCGTCGGTCAGCTTGACGCGTAACGATGCCGGCAACGCGTCCTCGGGCAGGTTCTCGTAGAACTCCGGTTGGTCGGCCCACTCCTGCTTGAACTCTTCGTACGCGTCCTGCTTCGACACGTAAGTCACGTCTTCGACCTCGTCCATGTTCGTCAGCTGGTTGACGAGCGCTTGCTGCTCGCCTTCCGTGATGTCGTCGAGGAGGAATACCGAGACCTCGACCTTCGCCTCCCACGAGCGAGTCATGTTCCCCACGACGATGCCGAGGATCTGAACCCCGCCGAGTAGCAGCAGCGAGATCGCGACGGTGCTAACGGCCGCGACCGACATCAACAGATTGCGACGCAAGTTCGTCAGCGTTTCCGACAGGAAGTAGCGGAGTCTCATACTTACCTCTCTAGGTTCCGACGCCGTAGATGCCGCGGGACTGGTCGCGCACGACCTGGCCCGATTCGAGCTCGATCACTCTGCGGCGCATCGAGTCGACGATCGCGTGGTCGTGCGTTGCCATAACGATAGTCGTCCCGGTCCGGTTGATCCGGTCAAGCAACCTCATGATCCCCACGGAGGTGGCGGGGTCGAGGTTCCCCGTCGGCTCGTCTGCTATCAGGATCAGCGGGCGGTTCACGAACGCACGCGCGATCGAGACACGCTGTTGCTCGCCGCCGGAGAGCTCGTCGGGGAAGCGGTCGAGCTTCTCGCCGAGCCCCACCAGCTCGAGGATCTGCGGGACCTGCCGCTGCACGACGCTGCGCGGCCGGCCGATCACCTCGAGGCCGAAGGCGACGTTCTCGAAGACGGTCTTGTTCGGCAGCAACTTGAAGTCCTGGAACACGCAGCCCACGTTGCGCCGGAGGTAGGGGACGCGCCACCGTGGCAGGCTCGAAAGGTTCTTGCCGGCGACGTAGACCTCGCCCGAGCTCGGCTCCTCTTCCTTCGTCAGGAGCTTCAGGAAGGTCGACTTGCCCGACCCGGAGGGGCCGACGACGAAGACGAACTCGCCCTTTTCGATGTCGAGGGAGAGCCCGTCGAGGGCCTTTATCCCGCCCTTGTACTCCTTGTGAACGTCGACCATTCTGATCATGCAGGCCTCAGGGTAGCTAAAACTCAGGTGCCGGCGGCCGGATGGCCGCTAGTCGTCAACCGGTGGACGCCGCCATCTGGTCGAAGAAGCGTCTCGGGTGATCGACGCCGTGGATGTCCTCGTATTCGGCCCACGCCTCGTCGTAGAACGACATCCCCTTGTTCGTGACGGAGTCGCAGAATCCGTCCGACAGCCCTGCGACGCGGAGACGCTTGGTCAGCGACGTCAGTGAGAACGAGCGGATCTCGTAGGGGCTTATGAGGAGGTTCTCGGGCGTCTCGTGCGGCTCGATCGCGTACCTGCGGTCGGGAGCCGCGACGATGCGGCACGCCTGTGGGAGCAGATCCATGATCGTCGTCTCGACGCGCTCGAGGAGGGTGCGATCCCTGAGGCCGGCTTCGAGGATCGCGCGTACGCCGAAGTTGACGTGGCGCGACTCGTCGCGTGCGACCGCGGTGAACCCCGCGTAGAACCCGGGAAGTATCTGCATCTCGCGGAGGATGCCGAGCAGGTATTTCTGACCGGTCAAAGCCAGCATCCCCTCGACGATCAGGTGATAGACGGTGATGGCTTGCACCCACGCGCCGTAGTCGTGAGGGTTCTTCCGCACCGCTTCGGTCGCGTCGACGAGATCCTCGTCGAAGAGCTTCCGGAAACCACCGACGGTCCTGTCGCGCAAGACCGAGAGAGCCTCGGACAGACCACCCGAGATGCCGATCACCTCGTCGAAGAAACGAGAGAAGAAGACCGAGTGACGCGCCTCGTCGACGAGTTGCGTCGAGAGGAAGATCCGCGACGGCTCGTCGGGGGCGCCGTGGACCAGAGGCGCAAGCGTGTCGGTCACGGCCTGCTCGCCGACGAAGAAGAGGGTGAACGACCGCTGGAGCTCCGTGCGGATACCTTCGAAGCCGCCTTCCATCGAACGCCAGTGCACCGCGTCCTCGGAGAAATCGAGGTCCTGCGTGCTCCAGTTCTGCTTCTCCCAGCGATCGTAGAGATCCAACGGTGTCGGGCGCGATTCGAGCAGCCAGTCCATCTGGCGATACACGTCGTCTATATCGACGTTGCGCATCTCGCGGAGGCTCGCGTCTTCGACCCGATGGACGACGTCTGGGACCACTCGGTTCACGTCAGTCATGATGTCACAGCCTTGCGTTTCAACTCCGCTTCGACGAAACGATCGATGTCGCCATCCAGGACAGCCTGGACATTTCCGACCTCTACGTCGGTTCGGTGGTCCTTCACCATCTGATAGGGGTGCAGCACGTAGGAACGGATCTGCGACCCGAACCCGATCTGACGTTGCTCGCCACGCAGCGCCTGGATCTCGGCCTCGCGTTCTTCGCGGGCTCGCGCCAGCAACCGTGACTTCAATATCCGCATCGCGACGGCACGGTTCTGCATCTGCGAGCGCTCGTTCTGGCACGCGACGACGATGCCGGTCGGCAGGTGCGTGATGCGGACGGCGGAGTCGGTGACGTTGACGTGCTGGCCACCCGCGCCGGACGAGCGATACGTGTCGATGCGCAGGTCGTCGGGAGATATCTCGACCTCGGCGTCCTCCTCGACCTCGGGCGTCACGTCGACCGACGCGAACGACGTGTGGCGACGTTTCGCGGCGTCGAACGGCGAGATACGCACGAGCCGGTGGACGCCCCGCTCCGCCGCCAGCAGCCCGTAAGCATGCCGGCCCTCGACCGTCATCGTGGCGCTCTTGATCCCCGCCTCCTCGCCGGGGGTCAGGTCGACCATCTCGGTCTTGTAGCCACGGTGGTCCGCCCACCGCTGGTACATCCGCAGCAACATCTCCGCCCAGTCCTGCGAGTCGGTGCCTCCCTCGCCACCGTGGACTTCGAGGATCGCCGGGTTGTCGTCGAACTCACCGCCGAGCAGCGCGGTGACCTCGAGCTTCGACAGCTCGGTCTCGAGCGCGTTCAACTCGTCCTCGGCCTCCTTCGCGGTTGCCGCGTCGCTCTCGGCCGCAGCGAGCTCCCAGAGGACCCGCGCGTCGGCGGCGCGGCGCGCCGCCCGCTCGTAGATCGTGACGTCCTCGGAAAGGCGCGACAGCTCGCCCATGACCTTCTGTGCCGCAGAGGAGTCGTTCCAGAAGCCGGGCTCGGCCGACCGTTGCTTCAGCTCGTCGAGACGCGCGGACTTCGTGTCGACGTCAAAGGTACTCCTTGATGCGCGCGAGCTTGGCGTCGAGAGAATCGAGACGCGCTTTCAGGTCTTCCATCCGGCGAAGGGTAATCGAGGACGCGCAGAGGGGGCCCGAAGGCCCCCTCTCATGAGTGGTCGTTCTCGTTTAGCGCTTACGAGCGAGGAGCGCGCTCCCGACGGCCAGCAGAGCTAGACCGAGCACCGCGAACGGGACGAGCGCCGCGCCGGTGAACGGAAGCACGGCTCCGGCGGCTGCCCTCTTGGCCGCGACCGCGGGTGCCGCTCCGGCCACGGCAGTAGTCGCGCCCCGCACCACGGGGGCCGCGAAGTGCTGCACGCCCTGGACCTCGTCGACCACCGCGTCGGCGTCGCTCTTCTCGCACGCTTCCTGCGAACCCATGATCTCGACGCAGGTCTTCGCCTCGCCGCTACCGGCGACGGCGGCATCCTCTTCGGCCTCCGGTGGCTTGCCGCACCAACCCTCGTTGTCGTCTTCGAAGTCGTCGTCGTTACCGCACCCGTTGTTGCCGTCCTGGTCCGCGAGGTCCTCGCCGCCGGAACCGTTCGGCTTGTCGGGTCCACCGTTGCTGCGATCGGGCCCGCGTCCGTCGTCATCCGGGTCGGACGTCGAGTTGCCCTGGTTGCCGGACCCACCGCGCTCGACCGAGCGGTCCTTGCCCGACGGG
Organism: Actinomycetota bacterium; assembly: GCA_035550975.1. Lineage (GTDB taxonomy): Bacteria > Actinomycetota > CADDZG01 > CADDZG01 > WHSQ01 > DASZOC01. The sequence goes on from DASZOC010000018.1 coordinate 5,735, forward strand.
TGCTCGTTGTCGCCTTCGTCGACGACGTTGTTCGGCGTGTCGTTGTCGTTGGTGTCGTTGTCCTCCGTCCACTGGGTGCCGCCCGAGCTCGAGCCGCCGCTGCCCCGAGACCCACCGCGCGCGCCGTCGTCGCCGCTCGCCGCGCGCTTGCCCTTGCCGCCACCCTGGCTGTGGTCGTCCTTGTGGTGCGCCAGAGCTGGAGAGATCTGGAACACGAGTAAGGCGAAGATCGCCAGAAGAACTCCCAGGAACCCACTGCGCCGCAACATCTTGCCCTCCTTCTTCACGCTATGTAGCTACGGACTTACGCTGTGTATTGCCACGTTATGTAGCGGATAAACCACGAAACGTAAGGAATTTGCCAAAATGCCCGTTTTCTTTGGCTTGCTCGCGAGGAGCCCGTCAAGCGCCTCCGGCACGCCCGTTCTCATGTCCCCGCGTCCCGCTGAGCGGGACTCGGCGCGGCCAAACACCACGCGGCAAGCCGGGCCAGCTCACTGAATGGATACGCTGCCGCGATGAGAACAGGACTGATCGCCGCGGGCGCGATCGCGGCTTGCTTCGCAGCGCTCGGTGCGTGTACGCCGTCACCGGAAGGGGCCACCGAGCGATCGGGGTCCGTGACGGCGTTCCCGTCGGATTCAGCGCATCGGGTTGCCTCGGCGAGACCCCGCTCAGACAAACCACCTTCAAGCCCTACGCGTCCGCCAGCAAGAACGCTGGGACCCACCAGTGAATGCGACGGACTCGGGCCTGCTCTCCGCTGGGGGCAGATCACTTATCTGGAAGATGGCGAATTGCGAGCCGCGGCCGTCACGGCTGAGGACGTGACGTGTCTGGTGGATCTCGGTGACCTTGCGGCGAATATCAGGTCCCCGATATGGAGCCCCTTAGGTGACCGAGTTCTGCTCGGCGATCGGGCGTTGTCGCAAGATGGAACGGCGACACAGAAACTGTTTCCCCTCGGCGTCATACCCGGGTGGTCGCGTCCGAAAGGCACGTCCCTCGTCTACGTCGATAGCAAAGGCGCTCTGATGAAGCGCTCGAGCTACGGCGGGGAGCCGATGAATATCGGCTTCCTCGATCGCCATGACGCCGTTACGTACCACCCTGCGGGAGAGCACGTAGCGACTTCCGGCGTCGCTGAAGACGGAACCTACGGGCTTTATCTAGCGACCAACATCGGAGGTGAGCCTCGGCTTGTGGCGCGCGGGGAGGCCGCTCGGTTCATCACCAACCTTGATTTCTCTGAGGACGGGCGTTGGCTCTACTACACGGCGCGGCACGGCGCCCGAGACTGGCACCTACACCGGCTCCTACTGGGTGAGAACGCAAAACTCGAGACGTTGGCGAAAGCGGAGAAGAACTTCCAGTACACGGTCTCCCCTTTCAATGCCGACATGCTTGCGTGGTTCGTCGCAGGCGATTGCGCGGCGGGACAGAACGGCACCTTCGAGGTTCGTTTACGCGGCCACAGCGAGGGACCGGAGATGCGGCGGGGCCAACGGTTCGACAGACGGAACATCCATGTCGTCGGATGGCTTCGCAGCGCGAAGTTGGTGGTCCGTGCGGCCACGACCGGGTGCAGCACCGCTAACCCGGGCGACGTCTACGTCCTGTCCACGAATGAAGCCCCGCGACTCATCCACAAGGAGAACTACGGCAGCGTGTCAGTGAGAATTCCGATGCCGCCGCCGCCGCCGCCGCCCGGTGAGGAACAAGAGGTGGTGGCTTGATAGTCACCACCTAGCGGCCGGTCGGTCGCTCGGCGGGGGTCGGTCGATCCCGAAGGTGCACTAACCCGGAAGACACGCGTCCCAACTAGAGCGCTGCGGCCCCCGGGCGCCCGTGACACTGCTTGTATTTCTTGCCGCTGCCGCAGGGGCAGGGCGCGTTGCGCGGGATCTTGTCGGATACCGCCTGCGAGACGACGACGCCCTCGCTCTCCGGCGGGGGGTGCGCCTGGCCGTCGACCTCCGCCGACTCGGGCGGCGCCTGCATCTGAGCCATCGGGATCTGGCGTCGCTCCTGGCGGACCTGCGTAGGAGCCTGACGCTCGTCGTCGCGGACGGCCTCGACGTGGAACACATAGCGCGTGAAGTCCTCTTTGATCGTCTCTTGCATTGCCAGGAACATGTCGAATCCCTCGCGCTGGTACTCGACGAGCGGGTCGCGTTGCGCCATCGCGCGGAGACCGATCCCCTCTTGGAGGTAGTCCATCTCGTAGAGGTGTTCGCGCCAGCGATTGTCGATCACGTTGAGCAGCACGAGACGTTCGATCTGCCGCATCTGGTCGGCGCCGAATTCGTCCTCGCGTCGGTGGTAGATCTTTAGCGCGTCCGTCACGAATGCCTCGCCGACCTCGTCGTAGGTCGCCGTCTCGTGGTCGAAGTCCTCCGGCTTCAACGAGGTCGGGAAGATCTCCCGGGCGCGCGCGAACAGTTGATCCCAGTCCCACTCTTCCGGCAGCACGTCGGGGTTCGCGTTCTCCGCCACAGCCGACATCACGACGTCCGTAACGAGTTCGATCGCCTGGTCGCGGAAGTCCTCCCCCTCGAGGATCTTGCGGCGCTCGGCGTAGATGACCTGGCGCTGCTTGTCCATGACCTCGTCGTATTTCAGGACGTTCTTGCGGATCTCGAAGTTCATCGACTCGACCTGTGTCTGCGCGCGCTCGATCGCCTTCGACACCATCTTGGCCTCGATCGGAACCTCGTCCGGGATCTTCAGCCGCTCCATCACCGACCCGATCCGGTCCGACGCGAACAACCGCATCAGGTCGTCTTCCAGCGAGAGGTAGAAGCGACTCTCGCCCGGGTCGCCCTGGCGGCCGGAACGCCCACGGAGCTGGTTGTCGATGCGGCGCGACTCGTGCCGTTCCGTGCCGAGCACGTAAAGGCCGCCGCGCTCGACCACGTCCTCGTGCTCGCTGGCACATTCCTTCTTGAAACGCTCGTAGAGAGGCTCGTACTCGGCCTCGTACGCGCGCGCGTCTTCGTCGGGGTACTCGCCGAGAAGATACGCGTCGTTATCCCAGCCCGCGGCTTTCATCTCTTGCCGCGCCATCCCCTCGGGGTTTCCGCCGAGGATGATGTCGACGCCACGACCTGCCATGTTCGTGGCGACGGTCACCGCGCCCAAGCGACCCGCCTGCGCCACAATCGTGCCTTCCTTCTCGTGATGCTTCGCGTTCAGAACGGTGTGAGCAACGCCTCTCTTCGACAACACCCGCGAGAGATGCTCGGACTTCTCGACCGAGACCGTTCCGAGCAGAACGGGCTGACCTTTCTCCCGACGTTCGGCGACGTCGTCGGCGACGGCGTTCCATTTGGCATCGGCGGTCTTGTAGATGAGGTCCTGCTCGTCGGCACGGATCATCGGGCGGTTCGTCGGGATGGGAGCTACGTCGAGCTTGTAGATGTGGCCGAACTCGGCAGCCTCCGTTTGGGCCGTACCGGTCATCCCACCGAGCTTCTCGTACATGCGGAAGTAGTTCTGCAACGTGATCGTGGCCAGCGTCTGGTTCTCTTCTTTGATCCGCACGCCTTCTTTCGCCTCGATCGCCTGGTGAAGACCTTCCGAATAGCGGCGCCCATGGAGCGTCCGGCCGGTGTGCTCGTCGACGATCAGGACCTCGCCGTGTTGGACGATGTATTCGACGTCACGCTTGTAGAGCTCCTTGGCCTTCAGCGCCGCGTGCAGGTGGTGGATCATGTCGACGTTGACGTGGTCGTACATGTTGTCGATGCCGAGGATCTCCTCGACCTTCGCGACGCCCTCTTCGCTCACCGCGATGGTGCGCTTCTTCTCGTCGACCTCGTAATGGACGTCTTTCTGCAGGCGAGGCGTGATCCGGGCGAACTGCTGGTACCACTTGTTGTTCTCCTGGATTGCACCCGAGATGATCAGTGGCGTCCTCGCCTCGTCGATCAGGATCGAGTCCACCTCGTCGACGACGGCCATGTAGTGGCCGCGTTGCACGAGCTTGTCGAGCTCGGTCACCATGTTGTCGCGTAGGTAATCGAAGCCGAATTCGTTGTTGGTCCCGAACGTGACGTCTGCCGCGTACGCCGGCTGGCGCAGCGCGGGTGACATCTGCGACTGGATCAGCCCGACGGTGAGACCCAGGAAGCGGTAGACCTGCCCCATCCATTCGGAGTCGCGCTTCGCGAGGTAGTCGTTGACGGTGACGAGGTGCACGCCTTCGCCCCACAGCGCGTTCAGGTAGACGGCGAGCGTCGCGGTCAGCGTCTTTCCTTCCCCGGTCTTCATCTCCGCGATCCACCCTTGGTGGAGCGCCGCCCCGCCCATGATCTGGACGTCGAAGTGCCGCTGACCGATCGCGCGGTCCGCCCCCTCGCGCGTGACTGCGAACGCTTCGGGAAGGAGGTCGTCGAGGTCCTCGCCGCGATCGAGACGCTGGCGGAACTCACCCGTCTTGCCCCGGAGCTCGTCGTCGGAGAGACCCCCGACCTGGTCCTCGAGGGCGCGAACGCGGGGAACGATCGCCTCGAGCGTACGGAGCTTCTTTCCCTCTCCGGCGGCTAGGACCTTCTGGAGTATGCCCATGAGCGGCCCATTATCGTCGCCCCACGCGGCTACGGCACCTGCGCCCTACGGGGTGCGACTGCTAGGCGAAACCCGTGCGCTTTACTTGATGTCCAGGAGCTTCTCGCGCACCGCGTAGACGACGGCTTCCATCCGGGAGTGCAAGTGGAGCTTTTCCAGGATGTTGCGGACGTGGTTCTTCACGGTGTTCTCGGAGATGAACAGCTCGGCCCCGATGTCTCGGTTGTTCATGCCCTTCGCAACGAGCTTCAGGACCTCGAGCTCGCGGTCGGTCAGCCGGGGGCCGGGAACCTGCGTGCGCTCGTCGCGGCGCTTCACCATCGTGGCGAACTCGTTCAGGAGCTTCGCGGCCATAGACGGCGAGATGAGCGATTGTCCGGCGTGAACCTGCCTCACCGCGTCGGCGACCTCCTCGATCGAGATCTCCTTGAGCAGGTAGCCAGAGGCTCCGGCCTTGATCGCCTCGTAGAGGTCCGCTTCCTCGTCGGAGATCGTCAGCATCAGGATCCTGGTCGACGGGAGGGTGTCTTTGATGGCCCGCGTCGCCTCGATACCCGACCGCTTCGGCATCCGGACATCCATCAGGACCACGTCGGGGGTCGTCGCCTCGGCTCGCTCGACGGCTTCGTGCCCGTCCGATGCCTCACCCACGACTTCGATATCGGGCTCGCCGTCGAGCACCATCTCGAGTCCACGGCGGAACAATGCGTGGTCATCTACGACTAGGACCTTGATCGCTTCGTCGTTCGATGCCTTCGCCTCGACCACCGGTCCCCCTGTCCGTAAGCGGTCATTACCGCCTATACCTGCGATTGTATGCAGCGAAGCACTACTTGTTCCCTAAGCAATCATGCCTAGATATCTGAGGGGGGCCCGTATTTGCGTGATCCGGGGCCGGGGATGACTACTTCAGGCCGGTCCGCCGGCACTCCCGGTCACGCCCGACATGCAACCGCCAGCTCGACCCGGGCGGCGCCCGCGTCCCGCAGGGCTCCTGCGCAGGCACGAGCAGTCGCACCCGTCGTCACGAGGTCGTCGACCAGGAGCACCGCTCCGCTACACCGGCGGGACGAGAAGGCGCCGAGCAGGTTCGCGCGCCGCTCGGCAGCAGACAGCCCCGCCTGGTCGGGACGCACGAGCCGGCGCGCCAGCAGCCGGTGAGCGGGGAGCCCCAGCCCCTGGGCCACACCGGCGGCGATGACCTCGGCGTGGTCGAAACCGCGGCGCCTGATGTCTCGTTTACGCGCGGGCACCCACGTCACGCTGGCCGCGAGCGAGCCCGCTGCGCGGATCGCGTGGACGACGCCGACGACCAGCGGCGAGGCGGCGTCCCTGCGGCCGCGGAGCTTCACGGCTAGCATCAGGTCGCGTGCGGCGCCGTCGTAAGCCCACGGACAGTGGATCGCTGCGATCCCGGGTACGGGGGCGTGCTCGACCGGAGGCGACAGCGCACCCGCGCACGCGCCGCACAACCAGGTCCCGCGCGTAGCACAGCCGGCACACATCCTCCGTGCGCACAAGTCGAGCGGTGATACGGACATCCACCGAGGCTACGGAGTGGGTGTGACGTGACTAGGTGCCTTCCTCCCACGCCTCGAGGTAGGCCCCCTGCTCCGTGGTCAGCTCGTCGATCCGGACGCCCATGGTCTCGAGCTTGAGGCGCGCGACCTCTTTGTCGATGTCCTCGGGCACCTCGTAGACCTTCTTTTCGAGGCTCTCCGCATTCGCGACCAGCCACTCGCACGACAGAGCTTGGTTCGCGAAGGACATGTCCATGACCGCCGCGGGGTGGCCTTCCGCCGCCGCCAGGTTGACGAGGCGGCCCTCGGACAGCACGTAGATCCGGCGGTCGCCCGATAGCTCGAACTCGTCGACCTCGTGTCGCACGCGGCGTCTGGCGGTGGCCATCTTCTTCAGCGACGCGAGGTCCAACTCGATGTCGAAGTGCCCCGCGTTGGCGAGGATCGCTCCGTCCTTCATCAGCTCGAAGTGGTCGGGACCGAGGACGTGCTTGTTACCCGTGACGGTGATGAACACGTCGCCTTGCGTGGCGGCTTCGCGGCCCGGGAGCACGCGGAACCCGTCCATCGCGGCCTCGAGCGCGCGCGTGGGGTCTATCTCGGTCACGACGACGTCGGCGCCCATCCCTTTGGCACGGGACGCCACGCCACGCCCGCACATCCCGTAGCCGCACACGACGACGGTGCGGCCGGCCAGCAGCAGGTTCGTCGCGCGCAGGATCCCGTCGATCGCCGACTGCCCGGTTCCGTAGCGGTTGTCGAACAGGTGCTTCGTGTCGGCATTGTTGATCGCCACCACGGGATAAGCGAGGACGCCGTTCGCCTCCATCGACCGCAACCGGATGACGCCCGTCGTCGTCTCCTCGGTCCCGCCGATGATGTCCTCGAGTTGCTCGCGACGCTGCTGATGCAACATCGTGACGAGGTCCCCGCCGTCGTCCATCGTGATCTTCGGCCGACGATCTAGCGCGGCCTCGATGTGGGCGTAGTACTGCGTCTCGTTCACGCCGCGGATGGCGAACGTCGGGATGCCGTACGAGTGGACGAGGCTCGCCGCGATCTCGTCCTGCGTCGAAAGAGGGTTCGACGCGCACAGAGCGACATCGGCGCCTCCTGCCGACAACGTGCGCATCAGGTTCGCGGTCTCGCTCGTAACGTGCAGGCACGCAGCGATCGAGGTGCCTTCAAGCGGCCGCTCCTTCTCGAAGCGGTCACGGATCCGCGCGAGGACGGGCATCTGCCGGTCCGCCCACTCGATGCGGAGCCTGCCCTCGTCCGCCTGTGCTGCGTCTCGTACCTCACCTACGGTCATGTCTTCTCCTCAGTTGTCGCGCAGCTCGGACTTGAGCTGCATGATCACTTCCACCGGCCCGGGATCGACGTCGTAGCCGAAACCAACGTAGATCGCGGCGAGTTGCGTAACGAAGATCAGCGAGAGGAGCCGCGCTAGTGGCCCGTCACCGCGCGACGGGACCTCGATGACCTCGGCAAGGGAGCCCTCGATCAGACGCCGCGTTATCTGGAAGCGCAGCGCGACGCGTTCGTGCTCGCCGCCGTCGCGCAACAGCACCGCGACGAACCTCTCGGATGTCAGGTCCTCGAGCTGGTTCCAGCCGACGATCTCGTTGTGGTCGAGCTCCGGGAGCTCGTGCCAGAACGCAGGCGTCTTGCCGTACTCGTTCAGGTCACACTTGAAGCGGTACGCGGCGGTCGCTCCAAGACCGGCCCCGCCGTAAACGACCGGGATCCGGCCCGCGATGCGTGCAGCGAGGTCCTTGGCGGGGTTCTCGATGCGGGGCGTGTCGCGGTGGCACGTGGAGGCGATCTCGCTCAGCACCTTCACGGCCTCGTCGACGTCGGCCGTCATGTCGGGAACCAGCTCCATCTGGGTCAAGACCGCGAGGATCGGCAGCGTCAGATAACCGAGCGAGGCGCGCGGCTGCAGCCCGGCAGGTATGCCGACGTGGGCGAAACCACGGGACGCGGCCGTCGCAGCCAGCGGCCCTCCCGACGACACCGTCACCACACGCGCGCCTCGTTCGAGGACCTCGTCGAGCGCGGCCTGGGTCTCCTCGGTGCTTCCCGAATACGACACGGCGAAGGCGAGCGTGTTGCGCCCGACCCAACCGGGGATCGGCCCGTAGCTCTTGATCGTCCGGAACGGAAGCGGCAGCCGGGGCTCGACCACCGCCTGCACGACGTCGCCGGAAACCCCTGACCCGCCCATCCCCAGGACGACGATCGAGTCGATGCCGCCGGCGTCCGGCAGTCCGCTCGTGGCACGTCCTATCTCCCATGCTTCGCGACACTGCTCCGCGAACCGCTCGATCGCGTCCAGGACGTCTTCGGAGTCGAGCGCGGCGAGCGCCTCGAGATCGTCGAGATCAGCCACTTGGCTTCTCGGCCTCGTCGATCAGCATCACCGGGATGTCGTCCCGTACCGGATAGCGGTAGCGACATTCACCGGTGCACTCGATCACCTGCTCGGACTCGTGATAGGTGACCTCACCGCGACAGTTCGGGCACGCGAGGATCTCGAGAAGTTTTTCGTCGACCGCCATCACGAGCCTCCCCTGATCACCTTCAGCACCTCCGCAACCTTCTCATCCTTCAGCTCTTTGGTCCGCGCTTCGAGGTTGAGCCGCAGCAGGGGCTCCGTATTCGACGGACGGCAGTTGAACCACCAGTCTCGGTACTCGACCGTCAGGCCGTCCTCACGATCCTGCCGTCCGTCGGCATACGCGCGCGCAAGCTCTTCGATCGACGCCTGTTGGTCGGCGACCTCGGAGTTGATCTCACCCGAGTCGTAATATCGCTCGAACGGCTTCAGCAGCTTCGACAACGGTTGCCCGGAGTCGGACAGCGCCTCGAGGACGATCAACGCCGCGATCATCCCCGAGTCGGCGCGGAAGTTGTCTCGGAAGTAGTAGTGGCCGGAATGCTCACCCCCGAATATCGCGCCGGTCTCGGCCATGACCTCTTTGATGAACGAGTGCCCCACGCGGGTGCGCACGGGCCGCCCGCCGTTCTCGCGGATCACCTCCGGGACGGTCCAGGAACAGATCAGGTTGTAGATCACCGTCTCGCCGGGACCGCGCTTGAGCAGACGGTCCGCGACCATCGCGGTGGTGGACGAGCCCGACACGAGATCGGTCTTCTCGTCGACGAGGAACATCCGGTCGGCGTCGCCGTCGAAAGCGATCCCACAAGCGCAGCCATGGTCGACGACCGCTCGCTGCAGGTCGATCAAGTTTGCGGCCTCGATCGGGTTCGCGGGGTGATTCGGGAAGGTTCCGTCGAGCTCGAAATACAGCGGCACGACGTCGAAAGGCAGCCGGTCGAAGACGATCGGCACCGTCTTTCCCGCCATGCCGTTCCCCGCGTCGATCGCGACCTTGAGCGGCTTCAGCTTCGAGGTGTCTATGAACGTCTTGCAGTGGCGCGCGTAATCCGGGAGGACGTCGTAGCTCTCGACTTTCCCGCTGGCGCCCGCCGGGGCCGCCCGGGCGGGACGCTCCGAGCTCCGCGCCAGCTCCTTGATGTCGAGCAGGCCGGTGTCTTCGGCGATAGGAGCCGCCTGCTGACGGCACAGCTTGATCCCGTTGTAGCGGCCCGGATTGTGGGAGGCGGTGAACATGGCACCGGGTAGCGACAGCTTGCCCGAGGCGTAATAGAGGGCGTCGGTGGACACCTCTCCAACGTCGACGACACCGGCCCCCGCAGCCGTCACGCCCTCGGCAAACGCGCCCGCGAGAGCCGGCGACGACACCCGCATATCGCGTCCGACCACGATGCGAGAGGCGTCCGTGAAGGCCGCGAAAGCCCCTCCGATGCGCCGCGCGGCGTCCTCGTCCAGCTCCTCGGGATAGACCCCCCGGACGTCGTAGGCCTTGAAGATCCGGTCCAGGTCGCTCATCGGCCGGTCATCCTAGGCGGTGCCCGGCGGTGGACTCCCAGAAATCGCCCGTTGACTAGCGCCGCGATGTGACCCACCATTTTCGATGTGAACGCGAACCGGCTCCTTCCGGAACTCGAATGGCGAGAGCGCGCGGCGTGCCTGGCGTACCCGGCGATCCTCTTCTTCGGTGTCGACGATGCCGAGAACCCGGCCGAACGCAGGATCCGCGAAGACGAAGCGAAGCGGATCTGCGCGACCTGCGAAGTGCGCGCGGAGTGCCTCGAATACGCCCTCGCGACGAAAGAGCCGTATGGCATCTGGGGCGGCCTGAACGAGCTAGAGCGTAAGGCTCGCCTGCAAGGCCGCGCCAGCTAAGTCCCGCCGCGGCTAGGGTCCGGAGGTGTCGGAACGCCGGCCCGGACCCCTGGACCTCCTGTCGAAGACCATCACGCGCCTGGCCGCGCGCGGCCCGGGTGAGGTGATGGCGCTCGCCGGCAACCGGCTCCGCGACACCGTCACCTCGGAGGGAAGTCTCGTCATCCTTCAACGCGCGGCCGGCGATGGCCCGGGCGAGCGAGACGACATCACCCTGCGCAGGGCGACACCGGAGGACGGCGTCAGGTATGCCCGCGACATCGGGACGGACTCACCCGGTACGTTCACGAAGAGGGTCACCCCCCGCACGTGGTGCTACGTGGTCGAGGCAGACGACGCTCGCCTGCTCCACGCGACGTGGTGCACGATCGCCGGCGCGTGGACCAGGGAGATCGCGGCGTGTCTCGTGCCTCCGCGCGACTCCGCCTACGTCTACGAGTCGTTCACCCGGTCGGATGCACGGGGCAAGGGCATCTACCCGTTCGCTCTCAGAGGGATCGCATCGGACCTCGCGGCAACCGGCACGCAGCGGGTGTGGGTAGGCGTCGAGGCCGACAACTTCCCGTCACTGCGAGCGGTCGCCAAGGCTGGCTTCGAAGCGGCGTCGCAGATCTGTTTCGAGCGGCGGTGGGGGCGGGTGCGCGTGACCTCCGACGCCCCGCCCGATGGTCTTGGGATCCAACCGGAGTGCCCTCGATAGGCCTTTTGGGCTATGGCGCTTTCGCGGGGGCCGAGGGATAATCTCCCATGAGGGGCGCACCACGAAAGCCTGATTCGGGTTTGCGGGTGCTCGGTCGCCATCTCCGACGATACGCCTCGAGGTGGAGCTCAGGCTCGGCTTCGGGACGCTGACCGGCACGACCCCCTCAACTGGCACCTGCTGCCGGAACGACGGTCCAGGCGTCCGGGTACCCGCATCTCCCGTCACACAGCCAGCGGGGCCCGCCTACTTGCTCTGTACGTCCCGTCGTGCGGCGAGATTCAAGACCTCGTCGAGCGCGATCGTGTCGCCCTCACGCTCCCACCACTTCGCCTCACAGCGGCGACAGGAGAAGAAGTCGACGCTCTCGTCGTCCTTGAGATCCAAGCGGATCTCGGTGCAGTTCTCGGCGTGGCATTGCGGACACTTCATGACGCCTCCCGGTAGTGCTCGTTGCCCTACCCGCAGCAGTCTGTCCGAAACGGTGCCGCGGTGACATGGCTCAGGGGGACCATTCTGCCCCGGGCGGCGGACTAGTCCGTTATCGGGGGGTTTCGTCGGGTTGACCGGCAGGAAGCTCCCGCCCGATGTAGCGCGACCGGAGCCTGCCCTCCTCCCGGAAGTACGCGTACCAGTACGGCCCGTGAGGACACGACCGGCAGCCCGCCTTACCGCAACGAACCGACTCCAGCCGGTAGGTGACTCCGTGCTCGGGGTCTTCGGTCTCGACCGACTCGTCATCGAGCGCCACCAGGAGGCCTCGGACGTAGATGGCGACCCGCCGCAGGTCATGGCGATCCAGCCTGCGCAACTCGGAATAGAGGCGACGGTCCAGGGCCATCTTGGGTACGAGCTTACCCAAGAACGCAGGATCGTCTACGTCGCGCGCGCTAGCCGAACGACAGTTGCCGGCGGCGCGCGGCGTCATCGTCTGCGCTGGATCCGGCCGCGCGCGGCTCGCCCGGAGGACATCGCTCGGCGGCGACGAACAGCGGCGGCTCGACGCGGAGGTCGTCGAGCAGCCAGCCCCGTGGGGGGCGGATCCGCTCGGCGCAGGGCGAGCAGAGCACGTAGACATGCGGTGACACCTCACCGGCGTCGGGAGGATCATCCAGCACCGCGCGCCGCGCGGCGTAGTCGTAGCCGAGGAGGGCGGCCCCCGCGCGCGTGCAGCCGGGTTTAGAGCAGAGATTCACCGGCGCAGGCTAATAAAGCCACGCGGTGAGGGGCCGGATATTCCGGCAGGAGCAGGTCGGTCAGCGCTGCGTAGGTCGGGGTGCGTGGAGCTTCGCGAGGTACAGAGCACCGGCCCCGACAACCACGAGGCCGTAAGCGACCACGAGATAGGGCGAGACGTCGGCACCGGTGTTGGCGAGGCCCTCGGAGCCGACTCCCGGCTGGATCGATGTCGTCCCGGTTCCGGTCGTCGTGGTTCCGGTCGTCGTGGTCCCCGTGGTGGTCGTAACGGCCGCGTTCGGATCGATGACGGGATCGAAGGGATCGCGCTGCGCGGCTGCCGGACCGGCCAGTGCCAGGAGACCGAGCACCGAGGCAACGACGATCGCGATCCGCATGCGGACAAGCGTACGCCGCGCGCCGGGCTATGTGAAGCCGCTCGTAGGATCGCCGCCATGGCCACCGCGGACTTAGGCGACGTCGGGATCGGCTACTCGACGTTCGGCGACGACGCGGCCGACCCCGTCGTCGGGATCATGGGGTTCTCTCTCGACAAGCGCTTCTGGTCCACGCAGGTGCCGGCGGTGACGCCGACGCACCGCTTCGTCACGTTCGACAACCGCGGCATCGGCAGGTCGCGCGGCCCCCTCGTCTCGACGATCGACGAGATGGCGAACGACACGGTGCGGCTCATGGACCACCTCCAGCTCGACGATGCCGTCCTGTTCGGCATGTCGATGGGCGGCACCATCGCGCAGCGGGTCGCTCTCGATCATCCGGACCGGGTGAAGGCGCTGATCCTGGCGGTGACGTGGGCGCGCCCGATCGAATACATGCGTCGTCAGCATGACGTGACGCGCAAGATCCTGCAGATCGCGCCGGAGGAGCTGCTGGCGGCGTCGCTGCTCAAGATGTTCACGCCCCGTTTCTTCGAGCTCGGTCGCGAGACGGTCGACCAGCTCATCAAGGTGATCCGCGCCGAAGGTCCACCTACCGCCGAGGCGGTGGCGGTCCTCGCCGCGCAGCTCGACGCCATCGACAAGTTCGACGTCCTCGGCCAGCTGCCCGCGATCGACTGCCCCACCCTCGTCATCGGAGGCAGGCTCGACATGATCGTGCCGGCGTTCGGGGCCGAAGAGATAGCGGGCGCGATCCCCGGGGCCGACCTCGTGATGCTCGAGACGGGCCACGGCTGCATGGTCGAAGAGATGGAGAGCTTCAACGAGGCCGTGTCGCGCTTCCTCAGAGCGGTCTAGGCAGCGGCCCGTGCCACGTCGCGGTTTTTCTTGGGTAACGGTTTCCGTACCCAAGCAAGTTTTGTCATCCCGGCCCCCCGAACCAAGCCCGACCAGGTCGAACGGCCTCGGAGCGGCAGACCAAGCACCTGCGCGGGACAACTCCCCCCATGTCCGATAAGCCGTAGCGAAGCGGACCGCGGCGTAATCGCAGCAGGACGGAGGCGGAGGCGCCGGGGGGAGGGGAAAAGTTGTACCCCGCAGTGACTTTCAGCCGGAGCTTACTCATCTCTACGGGGTACCCCACCAGGATAGAACGCTGGTGCACAGCGCGACAAGGGTTGCGGGAGCGAAAGTTTCGCGTACTGCGCCGTTACGCGAGAGCGCGCCGACAAGCGCCGCTAGAGATAGCTGCGCAGCGACCACAACTCCGGATAGAAGCGCTTGTCGAGCGTCGTCTTCAGATAGGACGCACCGGTCGATCCCCCCGTGCCGGTCTTGGACCCGATCTGTCGCTCGACCATGAGCACGTGGCGCTGGCGCCACAACGCGAACAGCTCGTCGTAGGTCAACAGTGCCTCCGAGAGATAGAAGACGTCGAGGTACGCCGCGTCGCGCGCCACCGTGAGCAAGCTCGCCCGCCGGGCCGCTTCGTCATCCGACGGCATCGGTAGACCCCGGCTCTCGACCAGCGCGCAGAACCCATCCCAAACCGTCGGCTCGAGCAGCCGCCGTTCGAGGCGCTCCCTCTCGTTCTCGTTCAGGTCCAGGCGTTCGACGTAACGGCGGTCCTTGGCGCCGGAGAGGAACTCGATCTCCCGGAACTGCACCGACTGGAAACCGCTGGCGGGTGAGAGGTGCGTACGGAACTCGAGGAAGTCCTGCGGCGACATCGTCTCCAGCACCTCGATCTGTTCGATGAGGACACGTTGGATCGAGTGCACCCGTTGCAGGTAGTGGCGCGACGCATGCACGTCGCCGCCCGTCATCTCGTCGCGGATCGATGCGAGCTCGAACAGGATCTGCTTGAACCACAGCTCGAAGACCTGGTGGATCAGGATGAAGAGGAGCTCGTCGTGGGCCGGCGGGTCGGAGAGCAGGCGTTGCTGGTCGAGGAGTTGGTCGACCCTCAGATAGGAGCCGTAGGAGAGCTTCCGGTCCTCCTCGCCGAACGCGGGGCGCCGACCGTCGGTGGCCAGCTAGTCGCCCTGGGCGCGCCGGCCCTCGTCCGCGTCGGTCGACGGCCGTTCGTCCCCCTCGTCCTCCGGCACCAGGATCGGGTCGGGCGCCGACGCATAAAGCGGCTTCAGCGGGGCCACGACCGTCGAGACGATCGGCGTGCCGACGTCGATGCGGTCGTAGAGCTCGATCACGTCGCGGTTGGAGAGGCGTACGCACCCATGCGACGCGTTGTAGCCGAGCGAATAGGTTGCTTTCGTCCCGTGGAAGCGGATCGCGGGCGCATCCCAGTTGATCGCGCGCACCCCTAACGGGTTGTCCGGCCCGGGCGGGATCTCCGCAGGCATGTCCGCGCCCCACGTGTCCGGCGCCGGGTTGACCCACGTCGGCATGTAGCGCTTCTCGGTCACGCGGTAGAGGCCCGTGGGCGTCGGGTATTCCGGTAGCCCGGGCGCGACCTTCCACGACCTGACGATGAGGCCGTGTTCGTACAGGTAGAGCTTGTTCTCGCCTATCCGGACGAGCAGCACCTGATCGAACGCGTCCGACGTCACCTCGGGGAGGACCGGCTTGACCGTCAACGCGACTTCGGGAGAGCCGTTGCGTAACGCCCGCATCAGCGACCGGCGGCTCTTCTTCAGGACGACCTTGCGCCCCTCGCGCTCGGGAACGATCTCGACCCAGCCGGTGGAGTAGTCGATCGCGGCATCGCGCGCGCCCTTGTCCACCGACGCTGCGACGCCTTTTACGAACCCGCGCACGCCTTGACGGGGATACGTGATGGCGACGTTGCGCTCGAAGTCGAGTCGGTCGCCGAGCATCTTCATCTGCATCCGGTCGAAGAAGGACGTCTCGCGGCTGGCGCGGAACGCGGCCTCGACCGCCTGATCCGCATCGTTGCGGGCGCCGAGCTCGCGCGGTGTGACGGTCCACGTGCGGTCGTCCCAGCCGACGCTGATAGGCCGGTCGAGCTGCGGGCGGATCGCGGCGGCGACCGCGTCGACGGCTTGTTGACGGGTCAGGCCCCCGACGTCGACGCCGGCAACCGTCGCCCCCGGCAGCAACCGGCCCTCGTGAGCCTGGGTGTAGTCGTAGGTCGCCCAGGCCGCACTACCGGCGCTGAGCAGGACAGCTGCAGAGACGACCCCGAGCGCGGCGGCGGAACGGCGACCGAGCCGGAAGCGGCGGCGGGCTCTGCCGCCGATCGCGCTATTCGCCCTCTTGGACGTTCGTCTCGTTGTTCGTCGCATGGTCGGCCCCATCGTATCCGTGCGCGCCTCGATCAGGCGGTCCCTCATGAGACGCAGCGCGGGGTCGTTCGGTTGCGTCGCGCGGGCGTTTGGGGGTAGTGGGTTTGCGCCGCGGCTCGATAAGGGTGACGATGCCGCACATGGTCATCCACGACTCTTTGCTCGATGCCATCGGGTCGACGCCGTTGTTGCGCATGCACAAGATCGGCGGTCACCTGCGGTGCGACCTGGTGGCGAAGCTCGAGATGCTGAACCCGGGGGGCAGCGTCAAGGACCGGATCGGGATCCGCATGATCGAGGCGGCGGAAGCTGCGGGTCACCTGGGCCCCGGGGGCACGATCGTGGAGCCGACCTCCGGCAACACCGGCGTCGGCCTCGCGATCGCAGCCGCGATCAAGGGCTACCGCTGCATCTTCACGATGCCGGACAAGATGAGCCACGAGAAGATCGCCCTGCTCCGTGCATACGGCGCCGAGGTCGTGATCACGCCGACGGCCGTGCCTCCGGACTCGCCCGAGTCCTACTACCGTGTCGCCGACCGGCTGACCGAGGAGATCCCGGGCGCGTTCCAGCCGAACCAGTACCACAACGAAGAGAACCCCCAGGCGCACTACGAGACGACGGGACCCGAGATCTGGGAGCAGACCGGCGGGAAGGTCACCCATGTAGTGATCAGCGTCGGCACCGGCGGAACCGTGACCGGTGTCGGCCGCTACCTGCACGAGCGCAACCCGGACATCCAGATCGTCGGGGCCGACCCTGCCGGGTCGATCTTCACGAGCGACGAGATACACCCCTACCTCGTAGAAGGGATCGGCAAGGAATCGTGGCCCGACACCCTGGATAGGACCGTCGTCGACCGGTGGGTGACGGTGTCCGACCGCGACTCGTTCCTCACCGCGCGCCGCATCACGGCCGAGGAAGGCGTCCTAGTCGGAGGCTCCGCCGGAACCGCGATGTGGGCCGCGCTCCAGATCGCGGAGGACCTCGCCGCGGACGACCTCGTGGTCGTGATCCTGCCGGACTCGGGCAAGAGCTACCTGTCGAAGCTCTACGACGAGTCGTGGATGCGAGAGAACGGGTTCCTCGACCGCCCCGGTACCCAAGCCCGGATCGGAGAGGTGCTCGCAGAGAAACGCCGCGCGGCCCCCGCGATGCCCGATCTCGTCGCCGTCCCGTCGAACGAGAAGGTGGGCCGCGCTATCGACCTCCTCGGAGAGTTCGGCATCTCGCAGGTCCCCGTTGCGCGCACGGACAAGCCCGAGGACATCTCCGAGATCGTCGGCTCGATCCAAGACCGGACGCTGCTCGAGAAGGTCCTGCGCGACCGCGACGCGCTCGTGCGCGAGGTCGCCGCCGTTATGGATGCTCCGATGCCGGTCGTGCAGACGTCGGCGGGCGTCGAGGAGATGTTCACCGACCTGTCGCGGGGCGCCGAGGCGATCGTGGTGGCCCAAGGCTCCAAACCGGTGGGTGTCCTGAGCCGTGCCGACCTGCTCGAGTACCTGGCGCACCAGACGCTCCCGCGCTGACGGCGCTGACGGCTCGGTCGCTCTAGCCGAGGGCCCTATCGAGATCCGCGATGAGGTCGTCGGGGTGCTCTATGCCGACCGACACCCGGACGAGGTCGTCGGGCACCTCGAGCCCCGAGCCTTCGAGGCTGGCGTGGGTCATGCGGCCGGGGTGCTCTATCAACGACTCGACACCTCCGAGCGACTCGCCGAGGAAGAACAGCTCCGTCTTCTCGCAGATCTGCAGCGCCCGCTCTACGGATCCCGCTCGGAACGAGACCATCCCCCCGTACAACGGTTCACCCGCCGCCGTCATCTGCTTGGTCGCCGTGTCGTAGCCCGGGTCGCTCGTGAGGCCCGGATAGTGGACGGCGGCGATGTCGTCGCGCTCGTCGAGCCAGCGCGCGATGCGGGCGGCACCATCGCAATGAGCGCGCATCCGGATCGCGAGCGTCTTCAACCCCCGCAGGAGCAGCCACGAGTCGAACGGGCCGAGGATCGCCCCAGCTGCGTTCTGCATATACCGGAGTCGTTCGCCGAGCTCGTCGTCGGACGTCGCTACCGAACCAGCGACGAGATCGGAATGTCCGCCGAGGTACTTCGTCGCCGAGTACAGCACCGCGTCCGCCCCGAGCTCGAGCGGCCGCTGCAGGAAAGGTGTGGCGAACGTGTTGTCGACCGCGACCACGGCTCCCGCATCGTGCGCGGCTTCCGCGATGCTGGCGAGGTCGATGACCTTCAGAAGCGGGTTCGTGGGGGTTTCGGCCAGGACGAGCCCGACGCCCTCGTCCAAGACGGCACGGACGCGGTGGATGTCGGTCATGTCGACCGTGGCGTAGTCGACGCCGAAATCGACCAGGACGCGAGCGAACAACCGGTAGGTGCCCCCGTAGACGTCGTCGGGGACCAAGACCTTGCGCCGCCCGCCGAGCGCGAGGACGAGCGTCGTGATCGCAGCCATCCCGGAGCCGAACGAGACCGCATGACGAGCACCTTCCAGCGACGCGAGACATGTCTCTAGCGCCCGTCTCGTCGGGTTATCGGTGCGGGAATACTCGAATCCCTTGTGCTTCGCTACCGCTTCCTGCACGTAGGTCGATGTTTGATAGATGGGTACGACGACCGCTCCGGTCGAAGGGTCGGGGTCCTGACCGGCGTGGATAGCCGCCGTCTCGAACCGCATACCATCGGTCATAGCGAGAGCTCCACAAGCAAAGGGGACAGAGGAACTTGGATACCACGCCGGCGCCGACCTCTCCGATCGTCGTCGTCGCTCAATGGCGCAAGGGTTACGCGCGCCTTCCCGTCCCCTACACGCACGCGGTCGAGCTCGCAGGCGGCGACGTGCGGGTCGCGGGCACCTTCGACCTCCCACCCGGCAGCGACGAACCGGAGGGCGACGTCACGTTGGGGATCGATCCGATGGACGCGTCGGTGCTGGACGGCGCCGCCGGGCTGTTGCGCCCCGGCGGCGGCGACATCGACCCGGAGTGGTACGGAGGCGAGCGTCACCCGCGGACCCACAACGTGAGCCACCGCCGCGACAGGTTCGAGCTCACGCTGTTGGAGGAAGCGCTGCACCGCGACATGCCGGTCCTGGCCATCTGCCACGGCATGCAGCTGCTGAACGTCCATCTCGGCGGGACTCTGGAGCAGCACCTCGCCGACGACCCGGACCGGCTCGACCACGACCGTGACCGGCCACGTGCGGAACCCGTGCACGACGTGACCGTCGAGCACGCGACCGTACTGTCCGAAGCCATCGGCACGCACACGCCGGTGAACTCCCACCACCACCAGGGGCTCGGACGAGTGGCGGAGGAGCTGAGGCAGATCGCCTGGGCAGAGGACGGCGTGTTGGAAGCCGTGTCCGTGCCGGAGCACTCGTGGGTGCTCGGCGTCCAGTGGCACCCGGAAGCGATGGCCGACACCGACGAGCGGCAGAAAGCGATCTTCGAGCGGTTCCTCGATGCCGCAGCGGCCTACGACCGCGGGCAGATGGCGCGCGCTCACGCACGCACCGCGTAAGCGCTACTCGAGCGCGTATCCCATGACCGTTCCGGCGTCACGCGATACGTCGGAGTAGGAGAACCGCTCCGCGACGACCGGGTTGGTAGAGGTAAGGGTGACCATCGCGGTGCGAAGCCGCGTCCACCGCGTCACGTCGATGCGGAGCCGTCCGCCCGGCGCGAGCGTCTCGTCCTGGAGCGATGCCGGCTGGATAGGGCGCCTGTCCTGTCCACGGATCGTCAGGGCTACGACCGCGTCGCGGGAGCCGGGGTTCATGACGACCACGTCGTCGACCAGGGGACGCAGCGTCGCAGGAGGCAGCATCCACGCCCGACTGCTACGGGTGGCTCCGAGCTCGGCCGTCGATCCGCGGATGCGGCCGTCGCCGTACCGCATCGAGCGCTCCGCGATGATGCCCACGCCATTCGTCGACTGCACGACCGCGCTGACCGCTCCCGCACGCAGCGCACGCGCGCCGAGCACCTGTTGCAGCGTCACGCCGCGCGCGGTGCCGGCCGCGACCGGGATCTCGACGAGCTCGTCGGCCTGGACGATCTTGCCGTTGCCGCTGAGCGACACCGTCACGGTCGCCTCCTCCTCGTTCGGGTTGAGCAGCGATATCCGCTGGCGGGCGGTTTCGGCAACGGTGCCTTCCGGGAAGAACCACGTGTCGGAATCCGACGGCGCGCCGAGCGTCATCTGGACGCCGGGCGACCCCTCCTCCGGTCGGTCGAACAGTGCCCGCCACGCGACGACACGCCCTCTCTTGGTGTCGATACGCACGCCGAGCGTCCGCTCCAGGTGGACGAACTCGTTGACCTTGATGATGGTGACGCTCTCCGCCGGCACCGGCACGTCCGCGAGCTTGCCCTTGCGGTCCTCGCCCACCGGAGTCACGAACGTCACCCGCACCACCGCCTCGTCCGGGAACGGGTTGTAGATCAACAGCCGCTCGTCGACCTCGAGCGTGCTCGCGCCTCCGGCGAAGAACCAGCGGGACGACGCGCTCTCGGCACACTGGGCGCCCGCCTCGCCCGCAACCGGTTCCTGGCTCCGCAGCACGACACCCGACTTGACCGCAGAGCCGTATCCGACAACCTGCGCCGGGGCTCTGTCCGGCAACTCCTGAACGAACACGCCGCCGGCTTCGACGACGACGCGCTCGGGGCGAGCGGGCTCGATCCCGAGCGAGACCTCCTCTCGTCCCGCGGCGGTCGCGACGACGAACGCGGTCGACCCGGCCAAGGACGGCGGGCAGAACGAGGCTCGCTCGGCGAAGCGCGCGCCGGAGGGCGGTGGTGGAGGACGGCGCCCAACTTCCGTTGCGAAGACGTCGACCGCGATCCCAGTCAGCAGTAGGAGGCCGACGGTCGCGGCGAGGCCGACCTCGCGCCGGTCGATCATCCGGGTTCCGTGGCGGGGGGACGGCGGCGCGAGAACGCACCTCCGATCGCCACGATCCACGCCACGGGCACGACCAGCAACCACACGAGATCTGCCGGAGCACGAGGGAACCTCACCTCGAGCGTTCCCCGCGCTGCAGGTGGCACCGCGAACGCGTTGCCCCACCCTCCCTCGGCTTCGTCCAGCTCGGCTCCGTCGAGCGTCGCGGTCCAGCGATCGTGCGCATTCTCCGCGAGGAAGACGACGCCCGGCCCGCTGACGTCGGCCGCGCGGTACGAAGAGGCCGACGTCTGGACGCCGCTGGATCGCTCGATCTCGGCCGCGCGCGAGGACAACGCGGGATCGTCGGCCATCAGCGCCCTGACATATACCGGGACCTCGTTGTAGAGCGCGATCCGCCGTAGCTCGTGCTGGTTCTGCAGCAGGATGTAAGCGGGTTGGTCGCGAGCGAGCGCGAGGTCGCGCTGGTTCAGCCACCGGTGTACGCCGCTACGACGTTCGAGCACGACATAGCGGATGTTGAAGGCGCCGAGGAGCCGCCCGGCGCGGTCGGTTGTTCCTTCTTCGACCGACGCGATGACGCGGTCCAGAGCTTCGTCACCCGGCCCGGTGTCCCGCTCGAACAGGTCGGTCAGGACGTGACCACGCGGGCCGGTCAAGAAGTGCTCGGTGTCCGGGATCGCGACGCGGGGGTCCTCACTGGACCACTTGTCGCCGACCCACAAGGCGCGGAACTGACCGACCTGCTGGGCGTCGGCGGCGAAGATCGAACGCACCTCCTGCGCGATCAGAGCGTTCGTCCTGCCCCTGTCACTCCCGGGTGACCACTCACCTCGCCACAACGCGGGAACGACTCCCGACGCCGCAAGCAGAGATGCGAGCGCGAGCCCCATCAAGGTCGCGGCATGCACCCGGCCGAAGCCGCGCTGCGGGAGGTCCATCCGGAACGAGCCCGCCGCGAGACCAGCGAGACCCGCGAACGACAGGGCGGCGAGAACGCCCGCATCCACGGGGCTCGACACGAGCGGTGGGATCAGCCCGGCGGCGGTCGCGCTGACGATCAGACCCGTCACGACGATCACGGACCACAGCGCGAGAGCGAGCCTTCGTCGTTGGCCGGTGCACGCGACGAGCGCAGTCACGCCGAGCAACGCAAGAGCGACTCCGAGCAGAGCGGGACCTCGCGGCGTCTGACCGAGGACGACGCTCGTCATGCCGTCGTCGGCGAAGCT
>DASZOC010000019.1:0-27543 GCA_035550975.1 Actinomycetota bacterium
GCGAAGCCGCGTGTGTCTCTAGAGACCCGGTTTCGGCTCGTCGTCCGGGAGCGGCGGTTGCTGTTGCTCCTCGGCGTCGGACGTGTCCTCGTCCGGGGTGGCCTCCGCGACGCCTTCGCCGAGCGGATCGCCGTCGCCGCCGTGGACGACGGGCCCCGACTGCGACTGCTGGTGGTGTTCTTCGTCGCCGTGATGCGTCATCTGACACCTCCTTGGATGAACCGGTCTCGCGTGACGTTATCTCTCCGCGCCGGCGGGGCTTCATGCCCTGCGACTACGCAGCGATCTCGCGGTTCTCGCCCTCGCCTGCTCATCGCGCATAATGCGGTCGTGAGCCGCCTGCCTGAGTCAGCCGCCGAGCTCCTCGCGTCCGATGCCGTCGGTCACGTCGTCACGATCAACGAAGACGGCAGCCCCCACGTGAGCCTGGCGTGGGTCTCAGCCGACGAAAGCGAGGTCGTTCTCGCGACGTTGGGCGACCAACGCAAGCTGCAGAACCTCCGACGCGACCCGCGGGTTGCGATCTCGATCGCGGGGACGAAGGTCCATCCGCCGGGGCTCAAGGAATACCTCGTCGTCTACGGGACCGCGCGGATCACAGAGGGTGGCGCGCCCGAGATGTTGCAGGAGCTCGCCCGCACCTATCTCGGCCCCGACGTTCGCTTCCCCCCGATGGACGACCCGCCCGCGGGCTTCGTCACGCGCGTGACGGTGGACCGCGTCGGCGGCGTCGGCCCCTGGAGCAGCTGAAGGCCGACCCCTAGCCGCAGGCGATGTCGCACAGGAGCCCCGCGATGACACGGTGGCCCTTGTCCGACGGATGGATGATGTCGTCGGCCATCAGCCCCTCGTCCGACGCCGAGCGATCGCCGTCGGGGCCGTTGAACGCAGCGTGGACGTCGACGCAAGTGATGTCGTGTCGCTCGGCCACCGAGCACACGAGGTCGCTGCTACGGGTGGAGATCTCACGCGCCACGTCGAACGATCCGTAGCCGAGGAACGCGAGCGCAGCCGGGTTGCCCGCGACCGGGTCCGGATAGTTCGTCATCAGGATCAGCGCATCGGGAGCCTCGCTGCGCACGCGCATAGCGACCTCGTCGAGCCGCTTCTCGATCTCGCCCAACAGGGCCTCGTAACAGGGCAGTGCCGAACAGGTGCCGGCGGTCTGCAGGAAGTCGTTGCCGCCGATCGTGATCGTAACCAGGTGCGCTCGCTCGAGAGCGGCGCGGGCGTCGGGCGACGAGATCGCCGCCAGCAGGTCGGCCGTGGTCGCGCCGCTGACCGCGAGGTCGCTGACTTCGACGTCGGTCCCGGAGCGCTGCTCGATGAGCTCCTCGTAGTGGTCGACGTAGCTCTCGCCGGCAACAGGGCCACCGCCCGCCGGATAGGAGTCGCCGAGCGCCACGTAAGCAAGCGGCGCACCGGGCGGAGGCTCGGGCAGAGGATCGTTCCCGCGATCACACGCTGCGGACGCGGCGCCGACGAGTGCGGCGGCCGCGCCGAGCGCCGCCAGGCGCGCGCGTGGGTTCATCGTGCGTCGATACCCCAAAGACGTGCCGGCCATAGCGAGGCCGGCCTTACCGGCCGAGGAAAAGCAGCGATCCCCGCGGCCGCCGGTAGGCCGCGGGGATCGCCATGTCGCGACTTATTTCACGAGCTTGTAGTCCTTGCCGACCTTGGTCGTGTCGGCGACGGGGTACGCGAACCCGGCCGGATAGCTGCCGCCCGAGTAGATGAAGCCGTGCGCTTGCGGAGCCTTCAACGTCGCGCCTTTGCCGAGCCCTTTATGCGCCTTGCGGGACACGACGAGCATGTTGCCGAGCACCTCGGCCTTGATCGGGGCACCGCCCGCGCACGTGTCGCGCAGGTGGCCTTCGGCCTCAGTGAGCGCATCGGTCGCTCCGGGGTAGAAGGCCTCGAACACGAGGCAGTGGGTGCCGCCCGGCCCGTCGGGGTTGACGCGGAGCCGGTATCCCACGCCCTGGGTGGCGGGGGCCGCCGCCTCCGTCTCCCACGTGATGTAGAGGTTCTTCGCATCGTTCGCCAGCGAGACGCTGACGAGGTCCGTGACGCTGCTGACGTCGGCGGGCGTGACGTGGTCACCGAAGGAGCCGTCGCCGGTGCCCTGGTCGTTCAGGAAGTTGGCGTCGCCCAGCGGGTCCTCGAGGACCTTCTTGGGCGCCGGAGCCGCCGTGGCCAGGCTCGCGGCAGCCACGACACAGACTGCGACGCCGAGCATCGTTGCGATCGAAAGCTTGCGCTTCATGTGTCCTCCCAGGTATGGCTGCTTCTGCCTAGGAAAGCCTTTCGGCACCGGCCGAGCGAATCCCTGCCCGCCCCGGGGACGAGCGGGCGCCTAGGAGCCGGGTTCGCGGTCGCGTTCTAGCACCTGGCGGGCGAGCGCTTGGGCCTCCTCCAGCCGGGCGCTGTCGACGAACAGGCGCGTCCCCTTCTCCCAGATGCTGCTGAAGTAGCCGGGCTGCTTGTACCACCACACGATGCCTGCTTTCTCGAGCTCACCGGCGATGTCGTTGGCGTGCTCGTGGGTGAACTGCCCGAGGTGAACCGTCCTGACGTCGGAGTCCCAGAAGCCCATCGACCCAGTATGCCGGGGGTCGCGGAGCTACGGCCCGATCGAGAGCGCGCCGTTCAACTGGAACGTCCGCCCCTTCGGTAGATCGAAATCCACCGAGCTCGAACGCGTCTCGCCCGCGGGGACCTGACCGATGCCGACCGGGATCGAGGTCCTGCCCAGGCGCAGCGTGATGGTGCCGCGCCACATGAAGATGCTGTCGTTCGTGACCCGCAACCGCATCGCGATCGTTCCTCGTCCCGCCGTCGTCACTCCCGGGCTGACGCTCAGACCGCCGCACAGACCGGCGTCGGCTTCCTCCCTGGAGATCACCAGCGAGCTGAGGAGCTCGGGCTCGCCATCGGGGGGGATCACTACCGTGAACGGCTGCCTGATCTCTTCTTTGCAAGTGAGGACGTGGGTCAGCCCGCTGAGGTTCGCCTGGCCGATCGGGATGAGGAATATGCCCATCAACCCGAACAGAGCGAGGCGCGACCGTAGGATCGAGGGCATGAGGGAGAGGTTACGTCGCTTGGGGCCGGTCGGGACGAGGCGCCTGCTCGTGGCCGTCGGGTTGATCATCCTGCTTGCGGTGGCGGGGACGATGTACCTGCGCGGCGTCGAGCGTGTCGAGGTGATGGCGACGTTGCTGTTCATCCCGATCTTCGTCGCCTTCGCCACCTGGGGGCTCAAGGGCGGCGTCATCGCCGGCGCGCTCGCGGCGCTCGCTTACGTCGGGTTGCGCTATCCCGCGATCGAAGCCGTGGGTATCGGCCGTTTCAGTGGGTTGATCGCGTCACGAGCGCTCGGTTTCATCGCATTCGGAGCTATCGGGGGGACCGCGAACGAGATCTTGGAAGCCTCACTTCAGAAGCTCGAGCTCTACGACCAGATCGACGACGAGACGGGTCTGTTCAATGCCCGCTTCTTCCTCGAGGACACCGACCTCGAGGTGTCACGCTCGAAGCGCTACAAGACAATCTTCTCGATCGCCGTCGTCGAGTTCCCCGCCTCGTCGCTGGAGCCTCTCAAGCGACGCCAGCGCGCGGCCGCTACGAAAGAGCTGGGACGGTTGCTCGGCGAGAGCATCCGCGATGTCGACCGGGCCGTGCACGGCTCCGACGGAGTGACCAACCGGCTCGCGGTCGTGATGCCGGAGACGGGCGCCGAAGGTGCCGTGATCTTCACGGAGCGGCTGCGCAACAAGGTGGGCGAATACCTGCGGATCAAAGGTGCTCAGCTCGGCCCGACCGACATCGTCAGCCGTTCGATCACGTATCCCCACGACGGAGAACCGGAGGTCCAGAAGTTGCGCTCCGAGTTCGCGTCGATCGAAGGCCTGCAGCAACCCGGCTCCGCGGAAGACGGCGCGGACAGCTAGCACCTCCCGCTCGCTAAAAGACCACCCGAACGGGCGGGATGTAGGTGCCCCTCTGGCAGGATGCCCGGATGCCCGAGACGCTGCGCACCGACCTGACGGATGGCGTTTTCTCGATCGTTCTGACGCGGGCGGACGAGTACAACACGATCACGCCCCAGCTACGCGACGAGCTCGCCGCCGCTCTCGACGAAGGTGATGCCGACGACGACGCGCGCGTGATGTTGTTGCGAGCGGAGGGACCCGCCTTCTGCGCCGGTTACGGGCTCGACTGGTCGACGCAGATGCAGGCGCAAGAGGCGTCCTCGGGACGAGCCTGGGACCCGGCCGCCGACCTGCGCGGCATCTCCACCTTCGTAGACGTCTACATGAAGCTGTTCAAGGCGTGGAAGCCGACGATCGCCGCGGTACAGGGGTGGTGCATCGCGGGCGGCACCGACATGGTGCTGTGTGCCGACATCGTCGTCGCCGGCGAGGGCGCGTCCTTCGGCTACCCGCCGGCGCGGGTGTGGGGGGTCCCGACGACGGCGATGTGGGTCTACCGCCTCGGTCTCGAGCGCGCGAAGCGCTACCTGTTGACCGGTGACGAGATCACAGCGCCTGAGGCCGCCCGTGTCGGCCTGATCCTCGAAGCGGTCCCCGACGACGAGCTGCAGGATCATGCGATGGCGCTCGCGAAGCGGATGGCTCTGCTTCCTGTGAACCAGCTCGTGATGCTGAAACTCTTGTGCAACCAGACGGTCGAGAACATGGGCCTCGCGTCGTCACGGACGCTGGGTTCGCTCTTCGACGGGATAGCGCGTCACACCCAGGAGGGCCTGGACTTCGTCGCGCGCTCCGCAGAGGTGGGGGTGCGGGAGGCGGTGCGCGAACGGGATGACCCCTTCGGGGACTACGGCTCGCGCCCGAAGACGTAGCCGTGACGACCGCCAACGCTCGCGCCTCGGACAAGATCGCCTTCGTCCTCGGAGGTGGCGGGCGGCTCGGCGCGTGCGAGGTCGGCATGCTGCGGGCCCTGTTCGAGCGCGACATCGTCCCCGATGTCGTCGTCGGGACGTCGATCGGCGCGCTGAACGGTGCTGCTGTGGCGGTGGCTCCCGAGCTGGCGACGGTCGGCCGCCTCGAGGAGGTGTGGACGACGCTCGACAGGAGCGAGGTGTTCTCCGGCACGGTTTTGTCGGGGGCCGCGAACCTGGTGCGCACCAGGACCTCGTTGCAGTCGAACCAACCCCTGCGCAGCCTCATCGAGCGGTTGCTACCGGCGAAGACGTTCGACGATCTCGCGCTCCCGTTCCAGTGCGTGGCGGCGTCGATCGAGCGGGCCGCCGAGCACTGGTTCGACAGCGGCCCGCTGGTGGACGCGATCCTCGCCTCCTGCGCGGTGCCCGGCATCCTCCCGGCGATCGAGATCGACGGCGAGCACTTCATCGACGGCGGTGTCGTGAACAGCATCCCGATCTCGCGGGCGGTCGATCTCGGCGCGACGGAGATATTCGTGCTGCACGTCGGGCGCATCGAGCGCCCGCTGACCGCGCCGAGGAACCCGTGGCAGGTGGGGATGGTGACCTTCGAGGTCGCTCGCCGGCACCGGTTCGCGCGCGACATGGCGTCGCTGCCGGAGGGTGTGATCGCGCACGTGATGCCGTCGGGCGAGACGGCGCCGCGCTTCGACAGTTTCGAGCAGCTCCGCTACAAGAACTTCAAGGCGATCGGCCGCCACATCGAAGCCGCCTACGAGGCGAGCGCGGCTTACCTCGACGATGCCGCGCTGGTGCGCCGGGGACCGGACACGTAACCTCCCGTGCGGGAGGTGGGGGATAGATGGACTGGCTGCCGCCGCGCTGGCTACGCCGCCTAGTGATCGCGCCGCTCGTGGTGCTGATCTGCCTCGCGCTGCTGGCGATCTCGCCGGTTCTCCTCCTGGTCGCGGCGATCGTCGACGTCTTCGTTCCCGGCAGCTGGCGCACGCTGCGTATGGTCGCCTTCGCGACGTTCTATGTCTTCATGGAGGTAGCCGGTCTGGTCGTGCTGTTCGCGATGTGGATCTGGTTCGGGTTCGGCACGAAGATCAAGACCGAGCGCGCGCAAGATGTCCACTACCGCCTCATGGCCTTCTATCTGAAGATCGTCTACCGCGCCGTCGCGCTGCTGTTCGGTCTGCGCATCAACATCGAACAGCGACGACCGCCGCAGCCCGGGCCGCTCCTCGTGTTCTCCCGCCACGCCGGACCCGGCAACTCGCTCATGTTGATCGGCACGATGATGATCGCCTACAACCGCAGGCCGCGCATCGTGATGCTTGCGAAACTGCAGTGGGACCCGCTCTTCGACACGATGTTCAACCGTCTGCCGAACCGTTTCATCAAACACGACAAGCACAAGTCCGATCAGTACGTCACGGCGATCGGTGAGCTCGCCGAAGGACTGGGCGACCAGGACGCGTTCGTGCTGTTTCCCGAGGGCCGTGACTTCACACAACGGCTGCGCCGGCGGGCGATCGACTACCTGCGGAGCAAGGGCTTCGACCGGCACGCGGAACGGGCCGAGTCGATGCTGCACGTGTTGCCCCCGCGCCACCGCGGGCCGCTCGCCGCGATCACGAGCGCGCCGCAGGCCGACGTCGCGTTCGTGGCGCACTCGGTCCTAGAAGAGCTCGGGTCGTTCAAGCAGCTATGGCGGCGCATCCCGTTGGACGATCCGATCGACGGGCAGTACTGGCGCCTTCCGCCCAGCGAGGTCCCGAAGACCGAAGACGAGGTGATCGAGTGGCTCTACAACTGGTGGGAGCGCATCGATGAGTGGGTCGAAGAGCACAAGCTGCCGGAACCGGCGCGCGTTGGGTGAACGCGGGCGCGGCCGTAAAACCGCGCGACTAAGCCCCGGGTTTGATGACCATGATCGCGATCACTAGGACCAGGAGCGCGAGATCCAGGCGCGTCAGCCGCATCAGCTTCTGCGTGTCGGCCTGCACGCCGGCGTCGTCGAGCCCGCGATCGCGGATCGCGGCGGCAAGCCGCTCGCTCTTCGGGCCCAACAGGAACATCCCCAAGAAGACCGTGACGAAGAAGATGACGAGGCCGAGCGCGACCCACGTGTCCTCGAACTGCCAGCCGCTTTGAACGACCATCGCGATCCCCGTGATCAGCATGACGCCCGAGATGGGAGCGAAGTAGTGGGGGCCGAGCCATGCCTCGTCTTCGATGAAGGCGACCATGCGGTCGGTCTGTCCCGACCTCGCCGCGAGGAACCCGAGGAACTGGCTGACTATGACCGCGCCCGCCCAGGCCGCGGCGCCGAGGACGTGAAGCGTCTTGAGCAGCTCGTATAGAGACATGATGTGCTCCTTTTAGGTCGCGAATCTGCTCGGAGTATGACTTCAGGCCGTCGCGGTCACGTGGTTTTCCGACTCGTTTTCGAGGCTAGCCTCACGGGGCAACAGGTCGGCACCGAGGAGGTTGTACATGGCGAACGAGCGAGATGTCGAGAAGGTCTACGCGACGAGCGAAGTGGTCGCGAAGCTGCGGCGGCTGGCCGACGCGCTGGAGAGCGAGACGCCGTTCCGCATCCAGGTCGCGGGCGAGCGCATCCGCGTGCCGGCGAGGGCGGAGTTCAGCATCGAGCACGAGCGCGGTGACGAAGAGGAAGAGGTCGAATTCCAGCTCAAGTGGCAGCTCGATCCCGACGATGCCGAGGCCGGCAACGGCGAGCCCACCGTCTGATGGTGCGCGGGCGGCGGGGGATAGGCTCGATCGAACGGCGTCCGATCTGGGAGGTTGGCATGGCTGACAAGCAAGGGCTGAACGACGAAGACATCAAGACCTCGTGGCAGCGCGCGGGGGGTTCCACCGGCGGTCTGACCGCGGACCCAGACAGCACCGACCCCGACGGCACCGACGCTGACGGGACCGATGGCCAGAGCGGCGACTCCGACACCACCGACAACTAGCGACACGGATCCGATGGAGGCCCCGGCCCTTCGCCGTTGTGTCGGCGACGTCGGGGCTTTCTTCGCGCACCACTGGGGCCGCGCGCCGCTCCTCCTGACCCAGGACGAGGACGCGGGTTTCGACGATCTGGCATCGCTCGACGACCTCGACCGCATGATCTCGTCACTCGCTCTGCGCGGGTCGAACCTGCGGATGGTCAAAGACGGCGAGACGTTGCCTGCAGCCGCGTACACGGTCGCGCCGAGTGCGAGATCGCGCGGCATCGAACCTCTCGTCGACCCCGCGGCCGTCTATCAGCGTTTCTTCGAGGGCGCGACGATCGTCCTCGAGGGGATCCACCGTCTGTGGGAGCCGCTCGCGCGCTTCTGCCGTGGGCTCGAGCTGGAGCTCGGCCACCGCCTCCAGGTCAACGCGTACGTGACCCCGCCGGGTTCCCAAGGTTTCGACGTGCACCGGGACGACCACGACGTGTTCGTGATGCAGGTGTGGGGCTCGAAGCGCTGGACCGTGTTCGACCGCGCCGATGACGACGTGGTTCTGATCGAGCAGGAGATACCGAGCGCGAGCTCGTTGTATATACCGAAAGGCTTCCCCCACGCGGCGGCAACGACCGATCGCGTCTCGGCACACCTGACCGTAGGCATCCTGACGCACGACTCGATCGACATCGTGCGCGAGATCACGAAGCTCGCGGCGGAGGAGCCCGCGTTCGCCGAGCGCCTCGGCCGGACCGCGGTGGGAGACGAGCGTCGCCTTCGCGCTGAGGTCGAGCGCCATGTCGACGAGCTGCGCAACTGGCTCGACAAGGTCGATCTCGACGACCTCACGACGCGCGTCGCGCGCAAGCTGTGGACGACGTCGCAGCCGGCGCTGACCGGGCAGCTGCGGCGTCTCGCGACCCTGGACGACGTTGCTGCCGGCACGAACGTCCGCCACCGCGCGGGGGTCACGTCGCATCTGTCGCGGCACGGGGACGTCGTGCGACTGTTGTTGCCTGACCGCGAGCTGGAGTTCCCGCCGATCGCCGAAGATGCGCTGATCTACGTCATGGAGCGAGAGGTTTTCTGTGTTCGGGACCTCCATCGGGTGATCGACCCGCACAGCGCGCTGGTCCTGGTGCGACGGCTCATACGGGAAGGGCTGCTCGAGGTCGACGCTTGACCGATCGCGACACCCGCTGCGCTGATGCGTCCGAAGCTCGTGCGGAACCGCTCTACGGCACCGCGTCGCACGTCACGCGGTGGGTGTTGCTCGAACAACCGGGCTCCTGGGGCCGGGATGCGCTCAGCGAGAGCGGGCTCCGCGCGGCGACCGCGGTCGAGTTGAAGGCTCGTGCCCTGGCGGTCGGCGCGCGCGTGGTCCTCATCAGGCGCGGCGTCCGCTTCACGTCGGACCGCCGGCAGTGTTACGTCGCTCGTACGGAGGCCGCCGAGACGTACCTGGCGCGACTATCGCTCGATGCTCCCGAGGATCTGCTCGATATCGACCTCGCGCCGTTGGTCGATGGTGGGGAGATAGCGGGGGCCGAGCGCGTCGCGGAACCGGTCTATCTCGTGTGCACCCACGGAAAGCACGACGCATGCTGCTCGATCCGTGGCAATCAGGTGTCGCGGGTCGCGTGCGCGCAGGAAGGCAGCGACGCGTGGGAATCCGCGCACATCGGAGGAGATCGGTTCGCGGCCAACGTCGTCTGCTTCCCGCACGGCGTCTATTACGGGCGGGTGACGCCCGACGAAGTGACGCGCTTGATGGAGATGTACCGCGGCGGCGTCTTGTCCCTGGATCACTATCGCGGCCGGTCGTGCTTTCCTTTCACAGTGCAGGCAGCGGATTACTTCGTCAGGCGCGAGACCGGCCGAGCTCGCGTCGCGGACGTGGCGTTCGCCGGCACTTCCATCGTCGCGGAAGGAGTAAGGGAGGCGCGGTTCGAGCTCGACGACGGAACCGAGGCAGTCGTTTCCGTCCGCGTCGGTCGCAGCGAGGAGGCGCACGTCCTCACCTGTAGCGCCGATGCGCCGAGTGCGATCCCGCGCTTCGAGCTCGTGTCCCTGCGGATCGGCGTGTGAGCCGTCGAAAGGCGCCCGGCGTAACGGGACCCGTTGCCCGTACGGTTGTGTATTCAGCGGTCGGTTTCGCGCACGAGGTCGTCTTCAGCGCGTTGCACGATCACCTCCGTGGGCGCGACGTGCGCCTCCGCACGAGCCCCTGGATGCTCCCTATCTACGCGCTGATCACACCGCTCTACGAGCCGCTCCACGATGCGATGCGCGACCGCGTCCCGCGCGTTGCTCGCGCCGCGGTCTACGGCCTCGGGTTCCTCGCGGTGGAGTACGCCACGGGGGCCGGGCTCAGGAGGTGGCGGGGCGAGGGACCGTGGGATTACTCCTATGCACGCGTCCACGTGAACGGTTTGGTCAGGCCGGACTACTTCTTCTTGTGGGCCGCGGCCGGCCTCGCACTAGAACCCGTGCACGACCACCTGACGTCGAGTGACGTCCGCCGATCGCTCGCTCGGTGACGAGGGGCCGGGGGTCCACTACCTTTGTGCCCGTGGACTTCGTGCAGATCACAACTACGACCGAAACTGCGGCCGAGGCACGGAAGATCGCCGACCATCTCGTCGAGCAGCGCCTCGCCGCGTGCGTGCAGGTGATGGGGCCGATCACCAGTACCTACCGCTGGCAGGGGTCGGTGGAACGAGCCGAAGAGTTCATGTGCTTCGTCAAGACGCGCTGTGCGATGGCTGCCAAGGTCGAAGCTGCAATCGTCTCGCTGCACTCCTATGAGAACCCCGAGATCGTCGTGACACCCATCGAAGGTGGCAGCTCCGATTACCTCGCGTGGGTAGCCTCCGAGACGACACCAGATCCGTGAATGCTTTCGACCGGCCGCAAGGCGCGGCTGCGTTATCGCTGCGGTTGTAGCTTGAACCCGGCCGAGCGGGAGGAGGCTCGTTAGTGGACTTCGATATCAACTGGTTGGCAGTTCTCGTTGCAACGGTTGCGCATCAGGCGCTCGGCGCTCTTTGGTACGCGGTGCTGTTCAAGAACACATGGCTGCGGGCCATGGGCATGTCTGCCGAAGAGGTGGAGCGGCAGGTTCCCGGCAGCGAGCTGGCCGTCGGTGCGGTGGCGTCACTCTTCAGTGTCATCGCGCTCGCGGCGATCATCGGGATGATCGACGGGCCGACCTTGAGCGAGGGCATATTGATCGGCGCGGTCGCGGGTATCGGGTTCGTCGCGGCAGCGACGTTCATGAACGGGATGTACGAGAACAAGAACCCCATCCTGAGCACCCTCTTCGGCGCCTACTACACGGTGGGTCTGATGGCGGCCGGAGCGATCCTCGCGCTCTGGCAGTAGCAGTCGGGCGGGCCGCGGGCAGGGGAGCTGCAGCCTCGTGGCGAAGCATTTCCTGTCCCGCTTGGAACGGAGGATGCGACATGCGTAAGACGCTGCTCCTGCTAGCCGCCACGATGTCGATGGTCGCTATCCCTGGCAGCGCGGTGTCGGGCGCGGAGCAACGAGCCGTGGCAGGTCCCGCCGGGTTCGCGTCCGGGTACCTCACCACGACGATCACGATGTCGAAGGGAGATTCGCTCGTATTCACGAACCTGGACGTCTTCGAGCACGACCTAGTCCACGACACCGCCGGCGACGGTTTCGGCGGTAAGCGCAACGTCGCTTGGTGCAAGAAGTCGTCCGAGCACGCGCACGATCACTCCGGTGCGTGTCCGGTCTTCTGGAGCGACCTGATCGGTGCGGGAGACAGCACGGAGGTGATGGGCCTGAACCGGGTGAAGCCGGGCAAGACCTACAGTTTCTTGTGTACGAAACACCACAACATGAAAGGCAAGTTGATCGTCAAGCCCTGACGCCTCTGGTGGCACTATGGCGCGCATGTCTGAGATCCAGGTACGGGTTGGCGATGATGCCGACATGGAAGCGGCTCGATCCGTGTTGCAGGCTGCCTACGCGGAATACTCGAAGTCGTTCCCGGAAGAGAGCTGGACCCCTTACCTGGCAGACATCCTCGACCTCGAAGGCAGAGCCGACGTCTCCAACCTATTGATCGCGCAGAACCACGGGCAGGTCGTTGGCTGTGTGAGCTACTACCCTCCTGGTTCCAAGGCTTCATATCCGTCAGATTCCTTCACCGCCCACTGGCCCGACGAATGGGCGTCGTTCCGTCTCCTCGCGGTCGACCCTGCGGCGCGTGGCCTCGGCGTCGGTCGGCGACTAACGGAGCTGTGTATCGAGCGGGCGCGCGGGGCCGGCGCGACTGCGGTGGGGCTTCACACGACCGACGTCATGGAGGTGGCACGCGCGATGTACGAGCGGATGGGTTTCGAGAGGGCACCGACGTACGATTTCCATCCGTCGGACGAGATCGCCGTCGAGGCGTACCGGTTGACCTTGTGACGCCGCGCCAGTCTGCCGCGTCAACCGAGGTGACGAATGCATGGGATCTGCTCGTCAAACGCGACGAGCTCTCCCAGACGACGCTCGTGGAAGTCGAGACTCCCGAACCGGGTCGGGGAGAGGTCTTGTTGCAGGTCGACCGGGTCGGCATGACCGCGAACAACGTTACGTACGCGCTCGCAGGCGACCTCCTCAACTACTGGAGCTTCTTCCCGGCGCACGACGGCTGGGGGCGGGTGCCGTTGTGGGGCTTCGCGGACGTCGTCCGTTCCGAGACCGACGACGTCCCCATCGGCACAAGGCTTTACGGGTATCTGCCGACCTCGAGCCACGTCGTCGTCAAGCCGACGGGCGTGGCCGCTCACGGTTTCAAGGACGGAAGCGACCATCGCGCCGGGCTCGACTCGGCCTACAACATCTATGCCTCGACCGCAGGCGACCCGTCCTATGTCTCCGAGCACGAGGACCTACAGATCCTCTACCGGCCGTTGTTCATCACGTCGTTCATGCTCGACGACTTCCTCACCGACAACGGATTCTTCGGAGCCGCGCAGATCGTCACGTCCTCAGCTTCGAGCAAGACCGCCTACGCGACCGCGTTCTGCATCGCGCGACGCGAGCCGCGGCCGCGGCTGATCGCGCTGACCTCGCCCCGCAATGTCGCGTTCACTCGGACGTTGCCCTACGACAACGTGGTGACGTACGACGACCTGGAGTCGATACCCGCCGGAACGCCTACCTTGTACCTGGACCTCGCGGGCAACCACGGTGTCCGCGCGCGCGTTCACAGCCACCTCGGCGAGTCGCTCGTCTACGACTGTCTCGTGGGGGTCACGCACCAGGAAAGCTTGGACTCGGACGACGACCTTCCGGGGCCGGAGCCCGTCTTCTTCTTTGCTCCGAGCCAGATCAGCAAGCGCCGCAAGGACTGGGGGCCGGGCGGCATCGAACAGCGGTACGGCGAGGCGTGGCGTGCGTTCGTACCGGTGGTCGCGGACTGGGTCGAGGTCCGGCAGGCCGACGGTCCCGAGGGTCTGCGCGCTGCGTGGCTGGAGATGCTCGGGGGCCGGAGCGACCCCAAAACCGGGCTGGTGATCTCGCTCTAGGCGAGCATCTCGTCGAGCTCGGCGAAATCGTGCATGCGTATCTCGATGAATGCTTCGAGGCGTTGCTTCGGCGATAGATCGAAGCGCGACGTCCGCACCGCCGGCTCGAGGCGTTTGTCGGCGGTCGCGCGATAACCGTCGGCGTAGGCGGCGAGGGCATCGGCCTCTGACAGTTCGCCGGTCAGTACCTTGTCCAGCGCGCCGGCGAGCATCTCGGCCCCCCTGAACGAATCGGTGATCCCGTCGGCGGGGATCGGGTCCTTGTTGTAGACCGCGTCACCGACGAGCGCCCATCCGTCGCCGTGTGTCTGGCGCAGGTAGTTGTGGATGTCGTTGGTACCTACGAATCGCTCGACCCGTTCGCCGTCCAGCACCCGCTGGCCCTCCTCGCCGAAACGCTTCAAGGCGGCGTTGAAGTGGCCTTCGATGTCGCGTTTCAGCTCGCCGAACAGATCGCGCTCCCACACCACCGCGACGCACACGGCGTCGTCGTGCGTTGGGAACATCACTCCGGCGATGTCGTCGTAAAAGAACAGCTGCGTCCGGTCGATCCCCGTCCCGGTGTAGTAGCTGTAGTAGCCCGCGCTCAGAGCTTCATCGAAGCGCACCATGCCGGCTCCGACCTTGTCCGCGACGATCGAATGACGCCCGTCGGCTCCCACGACGAAACGAGCCCTCGCCTCGAGATCTCCTTCGGAGGTATGGCCACGGACTCCCGTCACCCGCTCGCCATCGCGCAGCACCGCGTCGACGGACACTCCCTCCGCGAGCTCTGCTCCGGCAGCGACGGCGGCGTCGATAAGGATCTTGTCGAGGATGAAGCGGCGCGCGGAGACGAGGCCGTCTACGGGCGGCACCAGCGGGATGGGTAGTTCGGTCAGCTCGCCACCGGTGTCGAACAGCGCGTCGGTGATCGGAGGACAACCTGTATCGAGCAGCGTCTCGAGGAGGCCCCACCGGTGTAGGCGCAGCATCCCCGGCGACTGGATGAAGTGCGTCGACATGGTGTCGCTCGGGAAGGTGGCGCGGTCCACCATCAGGACCGAGTGGCCGGCGCGGGCGAGCAACATCGCGAGCGGCGCTCCCGCACACCGAGCCCCCACGATCGCAACGTCGTACACCGCGCCTCCTCGTCCCGCCGTGGCTCTACGACACCGTTTACTCGACCAGCGCGTCGTGCCGGATGCCGTAGGGATAGAAGTACGGGATGTATGGGTCGGCGTCGCCGTCCCAGGCGTACGCGCGGATCTGTTCGGGGCTCCGCCGGCCCGACATCGCGCGGAAGAACTCGAAGCGACTGGCGCGAACAGTTGCTTCGGGCTCGCCGTCGCCCGCCACGTATGCCTTGTCGCCGACGTCGAATCGCAGCGGGTCCAGGCCGACCGCGGCCAGGCGCCAGCCCATCGCCATGATGTAACCGCTGAGCCCGATCGTCACCGGAGCACTGTCGCGAGCTCGTTCGATGCCCAAGGGTCCGAAGATGTCTTGCTGATGAACCGCGGCATCAGTCAGGACGATGCGGTCCGCGAACGGGAGCGTCCCTTCGGGCCACTCGATCTCGCCTCGCATCATGGCGGTGAGCGTGCCGGCCGACGTTTTCCACTCCTGCAGCAGCTCTTCGAGTGAGCGCCGGTCGCGTTCTTGAAGCTGCCGTGCGGTCCAGTTGTTGACGGATTCGACCGCGGCCGCCTCACCGAAGGCAGCGAAGAACTCGCGGGGGAAGTCGCCTGCGACGAGGCAGGTGGCGTCGGCGGCGAGGTGGGCGACGACGTCCCTGATGCTCCACCCCGGGGTCGCCGGAACGGCGGTGTCGAGTTCGTGTGGCTCGAGCCGCACGACGAGCTCAGAGATGTCGTCGCGAACCTGGTCGTAGAGATCGGCGATATCGGCCACGGGCAGAGCCTATCGACGTGGCAGCACAGACGAGATCACCGTCGAGGGTTGCCGGCTGATTGTCTGAGTCGAAGCCGATCTCTTACGAGAACTTCGCTCGCTGGTCCTGCACATAGCTCCGGGAAGGAGATTGCACCGGCCGACCCGAACTAGTCCGCGTGGGCGTGATCTTCCGAGCGCAGGCGTCGAAGACCGGCGGGAGGGGCCGCAGGGCTGCTTCTCTCGTCGTCGTCCCCCTCTTCACGGCTGCGTTGCTCGTGCCGTCGAGCGCTACGGCAGGTTTGAACGACCTCGTGGGCCGGTTAGGAGCCAACGACTCCGTGTTCTGGTCCGAGCCGAAAGCGATCTCGGGGAACCGCACCCTCCTTTATCGCATCGAGGTTCTCGAGCCGGGCATGCGTTTGCGCGTCGCGCTCGACCACTCGGGCTTCGACAGGTGGCGACTTCGAGTCGCTGGGGGTTCGGAGGACAGGACCGCAACCGCCGGCCCCTACTCGTCGGAGCTGTTCATCGACAACGCCAAGCCCGGTATGTACACGGTCAGCGCCTCGGCCAGCGATCTCGACAAGTCTGTGATCCGGTTCCGAGCCAAGCTGGAGGACAAGCCGGTTACGCGCGGGAGCGCGCCGCTACTTCCGAACCTGCGCATAGCGCCCCCTTACGACGTCACGCTCACCGGAGCGCCCTGGTATCTGTTCATGGCGCGCTCCGTGGCTCCTTCCTGTTTCCCAGAAGAGACCGCGCAGGAGCGCGTCACCCGATGCCTGAGGTTCTCGTTCGGCCCGGAGAACGCAGGCGATGGGCCGCTCGAGCTCGTCTATGCAGCTCCCGCGAACCACGGTGGTGAGCACGTGATGTACCAGCGCATCACATACGCGAATGGCAAGACCACCCAACGCAGGGCCGGTACTTACGAGTACCACGCCGCGCACGCGCACTACCATCACCCCCTGATCGCGGGGCAACAACTGTTCAAAGTCGTCAACCCTCGAACGGGCAGGCTTGCCGAGGCCGGTGTCGCGAGGAAGACCGGTTTCTGCATGCTCGATTACATGCTGGTCGATTGGAAGCGCTTCTATCAGGCCCCGATCAAGTCGGTCGAGTCGTCGTGCGGGTTCGCCGACGCGCCCTACCGAGATCTGCCGATGGGGCTTTCGACCGGGTGGGCGGACATCTACACCTACAGCCTCGAGGGCAACTACATCGACTTCGACGAGGGCGAAGACGGCCTCTACGTCATCCGTGCGTTCACGAATCAGGATGAGCAGATCAAAGAGACCGACTACAGCGACAACATGAGCTACGCATACATCAAGGTGACTGGTGACGAAGTAAAACTCCTCGAACGAGGATATGGAACCGACCCGTGGGACCGCAACAAGAGCGTCCTCAACGACCCGAGGAACTTCTCCACCGCCGACTAGTAGCGACGGGGTCTTGCGACGCTAGCTAATGACGGTGGCGGCGGGTTGCCGAGACGGCGTGACCACAAGTCTCGGTCCCGGAGGTGAACCGACGCACCAGAGCGCGGTACTTGCCCCGGCGATCTGCGATACGCACCCGATAGGTACCGTCGGTAGCGGTCCGCACCGCCGTGACCATCGTCCACCGACCGTGCTTCCTCTTGGAGATCTCGACGCGCACGCTGGAATAGCACTCGCCGGAATCGTCCAGAGCCACGACGGACCCGACCGCGACCAGGTGCCGGCGCAACCGGAGTCGCACGGCGCGGTCGTGCACCTCGGCGCCGGTGTCGTACGAAGACGGTGTCTGCTGCGCGGTTGGCGTAGGGCTCGGGGTGGACGACGGTGTCGGATCCGGCGTCGGTTCGGAAGACGATGGTGCGGGGGTGGGTGTCGAACTTGGTGACGGCGTTGCGCTTGGTGTGGCACTCGACGATGGCGTCGGCTCCGGTTCCGACGATGGTGCCGCGGTCGGTGTGGGACTGGATGACGGCGTGGGCTCCGGCTCGGATGATGGTGCCGGGGCGGGCGACCCTTCGCTGCTGGGCGTCGGCGACGGCGACGGGCTGCCTCCACCGGGGACGGATGACGGTGTAGGCGACGGAGAGGGATCGGTGGGTACCGCTTGTCTCTGCGAACACGTCGTTGCGTACTCCGCGACCGGCATAGATACGACATCAGGACTCGGTCGACCGAACAAGCGGCCGAACACCGACTCCAGTCCCCTCACGTCGAGGTTGCTTACGCAATGGAGAGCGTTGCCCTTCGCCCCCGGCGAGTGAACGTAGCGCCCCGCCATCGCATCCGTCTCGGGATGGTTGTCGACCACGTGCTCGAGGCCCAGACAGTGCCCGTATTCCTGCGCATTGACGTTGTACATGTCTTCGTAGGTGAAGCTCGTGACGAACAACTTCGAGTTATCGACGATGCAGGGCCGCGTCGAGATTGCGACGCCGAGTATGTGCCCTTTCGTCTCGTCGGTAGTGACGATGATCTCCGGTTGCGTCAGAGCCTGCGCAGGAATCGCATCGCGGCCGACGACGTAGACGTTGGTCTGCAGGTTGGTGCGCAACCATTCCGCGCCGAACATCTCTACCGCTTTGTCCCAGTCGGCGATCGAGTCCTCGATGGCCGCGAGGTATGAGTTGAACGGCGTCAGCTCGTCGGGATCCCCGCCGTTGAGAACGCCGTTTCCGTTGTAGATCTGCCCGTGATTCGGCGGGACGATCAGGACGTCGAGGACGGCTCTGTCCCACCGGAACCACAGCGGGAGGTCGTAGGCGTTGTCCGCGTGCGAGGCGTGCGCGGCTGGAACCGCGGCGATAACCACCACCGCGGCGACAACCTGTGCAAGCGCCCCCCATAGCCTTTTCACCTTTCGCAGGTTCGCCCCAACGGGCGTCGCTCCTGCCGGGAATGTCCGTTTCGCGCGCATCGGTCTGGTGGGGGGGAAACGTGGCAGGCACGCGCCAGGTCTAGACATCGCGGCTCGCTCTCCTTAGGCTGGCTGCGCTCAGTAGCGGTTTGGCCACAGCGGGTGGCTCGCGGGAACGGAGGCTGTGTGAGGAAATCGTTGAAGAAGTTCGCGGTCCTTGGCGCTCTATCTCTAGGCGCGGTCGTGGCGATCCCACCGCCCGCGACGGCCACACACGGCGGGGCGCTGACGATCCAGGTAGGGGGGCATTTCGCTGTAGGAGCCAACTGCAACCCCGCCACTTTCCGCGGCTGCCGGGACGGCGAATCGATGCGGTTCCAGGCCCCGAGCCTGAAGGTGCACAAGGGCGACACCCTTACGTTTGATTTTCACGGCTTCCACACGGCGACGTTCCTGCCGGTGGACACGGACCTGTTCCATTGGATCCAGACGAACACGCCGGGGACGACGAGTCCTTTCTCGCTCTTGGTGCCCGATCCCGACGACACGCCCCTCGACCGGGGCTCCGCCGCGAGGCCCTCGGTGAAGGCGAACAACGCGGCTCTATCCCCGAGCGATCCATCCTGCGGGACGCCGGACAACCCCTGTTCCTATGACGGCTCTCTACTGAACTCGGGTGCCCCGCAAGGCGAGGGGTCGGCGACGTTCTCGGCGACGATCGATGCGAACCCGGGGGACATCTTCTGGGTCCTGTGTCTCATCCACCCCCATATGTTCG
Source organism: Actinomycetota bacterium (assembly GCA_035550975.1). GTDB lineage: Bacteria > Actinomycetota > CADDZG01 > CADDZG01 > WHSQ01 > DASZOC01. The sequence continues at coordinate 18,934 of DASZOC010000019.1, forward strand.
TGAAGGTAACGGTTGTTGCTCCTGGCGACGCGACGACGACACAAGCAGATATCGACGCCGCTCGCGTGGCTAACCTGGCGGCGGACGAGGACTGGGCAGAAGCCCAGGACGCGAAGCTCATCTCCAAGCGAAGCAGCCACATGACGTCGAAGGGCAAGGTCTACGACGTTTACGTGGGGGTAGACAACCACCGTGCCTCGCTAAACGCGATGTATCCGCGCAAGACCGGCATCCCGCGGGGCGCAACGGTCAGGTTCCACTTCAACGAGCTCATCTACGAACACCACACCGCCACCATGTCGTTCCGCGAAGGGCTCGAGCGGGGGCAGGACATGTTCTCGGCGTGGTGCGATCCGGATACTGATTCGGGACCGGGCCCGGATGACCCGGCTGAATTCGCAGCCGGTCCGCCGTGCGAGGGTGACTTCTCGAAGTTCGAGATCGACGTCCCTTCTCCGCTGTTCAACGAGACTGGGGACGGCGTGTTCAGGGGCAGCGCAGACTATGAGAACTCAGGTGTCCGCGGCGGCCTCCAGTTCTCGACCGCACCCTTCGACGTGAAGTTCGCCAAGCCCTCTGGCCGCAAGGGGTGGAAGTTCTTCTGCTTGATTCACGGTGCGGGGATGTCCGGCCGTATCAGGGTGAAGAGCTAGCGACTGAGTTGTAGCGACCGCTGTTTGTAGGGCGGCTCCTCTTTGGGGGGCCGCCCTGCGTTTCCTGCGTCACACGCGTCGAATGAAGAAAAGAGGGTTAGGACGACGATGCGCAGATTGATGGCACTACCCGCCGCGGCGTTGTTGCTTGCAGCGCTGGTGACCCCCGTCAATGCTGCTGCAGTATCTATCCAGGTCCAGGACAACAAATTCGACCCCGCAGTTACCCCGGCGAGCGTGGGTCAAACCGTCGTCTGGGCGAGCGCGGCATCGACTAACGACCTGCACAACGTGCGTGAGGATCACAAGATCTTCTATTCAGGCCGTCCTTACGAGATCGACTTCACGTTCAAGCGAGTTTTCTCTGCCGGGACGTTCGGCTACTTCTGTGAACGTCACGGTTTCAGAGGGGGCGGTATGGACGGCACCGTAAGGGTCCCCGTCAAGCTAGCCCGAGCTGGTGCAGGTGATGTGACGGTCGTGTGGGCTACCGACGCATCCAATACCGGCACGAAGTTTACGGTCCAGTATCGGATCGGGTCAGGTTCGTGGCGTCCGTGGAAGAGTGCAGTGAGCGCTCGCAAGGCTACATTTCCTGGAAAGCCTGGAACACGCTACGCCTTCCGCGCCAAATCACTCAAAGGGACAGCAGCGAGCGCCTGGTCGCCGGTAGCTTCGATCACCAGCTAGAGGAGGTTCTTCGAACGCGGCTCCGCGACGTCGTTGCGGGACCTGATGCAGATCGACTAGGTAGCAACGGCGCTCGTGGGCGCCCTTCCCCCGCCTAGGACCGCGGCAAGGCCGACAGCCCAGCAGGGGTGCGCCGCCCCACGTCGAATCTCAACGGGAGATATCTCCCACAGGAGGCTTGACTTGCGCGCTAACCGCATCGCTCTCATCGCCGTGGCCCTCGCCGGCGTCTTGATGACCACCCCGCTCGCGGCGGCCCAACCCAACCTGCCCACACCCGAGAGTGTTGGCTTCTCGAGTTCGAACGTGCAGTGGGTCAGCATCAACCCGGCCCACGCTGGCACCTCCGGGGGCAAGCTCGTCGGCAAGTTCTACTACCTGACGGACCCCCGAGGCCTGTTCATCTACGACACCTCCAAGCCGGAATCGCCACAGCTGGTCGGTCGGCTCGCCGCGCCGCAGATCGGGACGGGAGCTGCGCTCGCCCAGGAGGACCCGGACACCAACGGCAAGATCCTGTTGGTGAACGCGTATTCCTCGGGTGGTTCACCGACAGCGCTGCAGGTGGTGGACGTCAGCGACAAGGCCGCGCCGAAGGTGATCGGGTCGATCGCGTTGTCGGATCACACCTGGACGTGCTTCCTCGACTGCAAGTACGCGATCGGTCGCACGGGCTATGTCCTGGACCTCACTGACCCAACGGCTCCCAAGGAGATCGGTAACTGGAAGGACCACGTCACCCAGCCGAGCTACATGCACGATTTCGAAGAGGTCGCACCCGGGCTCCTGATCGGAGCGGGCCAGCCGTCGTTCTACATCGACATGCGCAATCCCACCAAGCCGAAGCAGCTGTCGGCGTTCTCGCCGGAGTTCCACTCGCTCGGCTACCACTCCGCGATCTGGCCCCGCAAGGGGAAGGACTCGCTCCTGCTGATGGGTGCCGAGGTCGCGCCGCAAGGCGGCAACTCGGCTGCCGGCAGCGACTGCGCACAGGACAACGTCCACGCACTGGCGACTTATGACGCGTCCGCGGCGGTAAAGAGGGGGCCGCGTCCCGGCGCCATCTTCCGCCGGCTGTCGGAATGGCGCGTTGCGGGCCGCGGGGCCTACGCCGACGGGAAGGCACCGGGCCACACCCTCTATTGCGGACACTGGTTCGACCCGCACCCGAAGTGGCGCAACGGCGGCATCGTGGCGATCGGGCACTACGACTGGGGCACCCGCTTCGTCGACGTGAGCCGCGACGGCAAGATGGAAGAGGTCGGCTACTTCCAGCCGGTCGCCGGCCACACGTCGTCCGCGGAGTGGATCAGCGACGAGATCGTCTACGTCCACGACTACCGTCGAGGCCTGGAGATCCTGCGCTTCAGCAGCAAGTAACTCTCACGAGCGGCGCGATCGGAGACGAAGGTCTTCGTCGCTCAGGGCCTCTAGTGTCCACAGGAAGATCGCTCGCTGTTGTCCACGAACGGGTCGCGGGTTCTCTTTCTCCGTCCCCCCGCCTGTAGAGGTATATCGATACCCATGGGAGCGACCCGATCATGAGTCCACGCCGCAGGCTGCAGCCTCGAGAGGTCGGTATCGGCCGCCTGTTCGAGACCACCCGAGATGCGGTCATCGTCGCCGAGGCCCGGTCGCAGGAGATCGTGTTGTGGAACCCTGCCGCCGAAGCCCTCTTCGGCTACAGCCAGGACGAGGCGATCGGGATGCTGGTCGAGGAGCTTGTCCCGCCCGAGCTCAAGGACAACCACCGGATGGGCATCTCTCGGTATGCGGAGAGGCGGTCCGGACCCTTGGTCGAGGCCCGCAAGCCGGTCGAGCTTCCCGCCGTCTGTAAGGGCGGCGAGGCCATCGATATCGAGCTCGTCTTCGCCCCGATCGACGGTGGACCAGACGACGGCGTCTATATCGCAGCCTTCCTGAGAGACGTCACCGAGCGCTCACGTCTCCAGAAGGAGGCAGCAGACGCGCTGGCACATCTCAACCTGATCCTGCAGTCGACCGGTGAGGGGATCTACGGCATCGACACCGAGGGGATCTGCACCTTCGCGAACTTCGCATGTGCCGAGATGCTCGGCTACCGACCCGAAGAGATGGTCGGCAAGAACATGCATCTGTTGATCCATCACACGAAGGAGGATGGAACCCCTTACCCGGTCGAGGAGTGTCCGATCTTCAGGTCGTTCCGGGTCGGCCGCGGCTGTCACGTCGACGACGAGGTGATGTGGCGCCGGGATGGCGTCCCCGTGCCGGTGCGTTACTCGGCGTTCCCGATCATCGATCAGGGCGTGGTGTCGGGGGCGGTCGTGAGCATGGCCGACATGACGCAGCGCCGCCGCCTCGAGCAGAGCCTGCGCGATGCCAACGCTCGCTTGAACCAAGCGTACGAAACAGAGCGCGAGGCCGTAGAGCGGCTGAAGGCACTCGACCAGCTGAAGAACGAGTTCGTGGCGATGGTCGCGCACGACCTCAAGTCGCCGATGACCGTGATCGGGGGGCTCGCAAGCCTGATGGAGTCGCGCTGGGACGAGCTCGACGATGCCAAGAAGACCGAGTTCCTGGGGCTGATCTCGTCAAACGTGAACAAGCTCGCCGACCTCACCGAGAACGTCCTGCAGGTCGCTCGGATCGAAGCCAACGAGATCTCCTATGAGGTCGAACCCTTCGATCTGCTCCAGCTGGCTCGCAAAACCGCGGCCGATGTCGTCCCGGTTGACGGGAGCCGGACGGTTGACATCACTGCGCCCGATGAGTTACCGCCAGTCCTCGGAGACGAGCAGAGGGTGTGGCAGGTGCTGATGAACCTCTATTCCAACGCGCTGAAGTTTTCGCCCCCAGGCAGCCCCGTCGAGGTCGAGCTGTTGCACACCGACGACGACATGGTGCAGGTCAACGTGCGCGACCACGGCGGCGGCATCCGCCCCGAGGAGATGGGAAAGCTGTTCGGCAAGTTCTCGCGGCTCACGCAGAGCGGGGACACCGACGTAAAGGGGACCGGCTTAGGCCTTTTCATCTGTAAGCGGATGATCGAGGAGCAAGGCGGCAGGATCTGGGCCGAAAGCACCCTCGGTGAGGGATCGACCTTTTCGTTCACGCTTCCGATCGCACCTGCGGGCTCATGAACGTCCTAGTCGTCGTCGAAGACGACCCCGGCATGCGCGTGCTGATCACCGAGCTGTTGCGCGAAGACGAGCGCTTGCACCTATCGGGGGAGATCACCAACCTCGAAGATGCGATAGAAGCGGCGAGGACCACGCAGCCCGATCTCATGATCCTCGATCACTTCATCGAGGGCGAGGTTATGGGCTTGCAGGCTGCTCCGATGCTCAAGGAGGCCGCACCGGAGGCCTGCATCGTGTTGTTCACCTCTCACGACCTGTCGGTCGAAGCGGACCGGGAGCCGAGCATCGACGCATTCCTCCTGAAGCGCGACATGAACCAACTGCTCCCCACGGTACGAAGGGTGTTGGGCCTGTCGTGAGCTGATCCGCCTAGTAGTGGCCTAGTTCCCCGGGCTCACGATCCGGCGGGCGAACCTCTTCACGCCCGCGCCGTCCGTCAGACGTACGACGTAGAACCCGGTGTGGCCGTCGGAGTACCAGACGTCGCCCGTGCTCTCGTCGTACGCCGGGGCCGACATAGCGAAAGCCCCCGACTTGAATGGGTAGTAGGGGTTCTCACCCGGCATCAGTGGCTTGTTGAAGTAGGCGATCTCGCGCGGGTCGGCGGGATCGCTGATGTCGAACACGCGCAGGCCCGACATGATGAAGGTGCAGGCGACGATGTAGGGATCGACGCGGCTAGGCAGAGAGCAGTAGTGCGCCTGATATCCCTGGAAGGCCTTGTCGTCGCCGGGGTCTTTGGTCTGCTCACCGTTGTTGTTGACTGCAAGTCGCAGGTTCGACACCACGAACGGCTTCTTCTCGTTCTCGATGTCGATGATGCGTGCCGCTCCGACGTTCTTGCCGGAGCCGAACTCGTCGGTTTCGAGCACGTACTTATGACCGTGGAGCGTGAATGGCGTCGCGTTCTGCGGTGTGCTGACCTGCGGCCAGGCCAGGCGGCTGACGAGTGTCACGTTCGGGTTGAGAACGCGCTCCTGGATCTCGCTCACGTCCAGGATCGTGAGTCCGCTGAAGTCGCTGTCGTCGTTGAAAGCAGCCTCTGCGATGTACAGGCGCCTCCCGTCGTTGCTGATCGACACACCGTGCGGCTGGTAATCGTCCGATGCCCATAGCAACACGGGTGCCTTCGGGTTCGACACGTCGATGGCCGCCAGCGTGTGACCGTAGAGACCCGCGGAATAATACGTCTTGCCATCGGGCGAGAACCCACCCTCGTGGCCGAGGATGCCCATCGGTGTCGACGACTCGAGGACGGGACGGCGGCAGTCCTCCTTGACGCTGTATATGTCGACGACGCCAGGCTGCCATGTCGGATACGCGAACACGGAGACCAGCAACCCACGTTTCGTGTTGAGGCGAAGTGATTCATGTGGCGACTGCATGGCCGCCGTCCGCAAGATGTCTGTTGCTACCGGCTTGGACGGATCGCTCATGTCCATCACGTAAACGCCCGGGCCCTCTCCCGCCTGCTCCGGGGCGTTATGCGGCCACAGCAATGTCGAATCCCAGAAGGCACATTCGTGACCGGCAGCGTCGACGTATCGCTCGACGCGGTATCCGCCTGCAGTTCCGTAGTTGGAGACCTGGCGCGCGTTACAGAAGTAGCCGCGCTTCGCTCGACCGGATTCGAAGTCCTTGAGCGGCGCCTTACCTTGCACCTGTTCCGGGCGCGAGCCTTCATCGCAGGGGATCTGCTTCGTCGGCGCCGCAGAGGGCTTCGTCGGGCCGAAGTAGCGCGACAGCGAACCCGATCGCTTGACTGCAGGCCCACCGATGACGCCAGAGTGGTCGTGCGCGGTGCCGGTGTGTGCGTGGACCTCGACGGTCGTAGGGACGACCGCGAGCGCGGCGAAGAGGGTGCCGGCTAAGGCACCAGCAAGCGTGACTCGAAGCCAACGATCCGGGCGATCGATCGGACTTTTCCCTCCCTACGGACGACCCCTTTACCTTTCGCCGGGCCTGGCGTGTTTCCTACCGGTGATCGCTCCTCTTCCGAGGATCAGCCGACGGGGACGGCCTTAGGCCGTCCAGCCAAGCAAGACGTCGCCTAGCATCAGAACGCCGAACCAGAGTGCTGCGGCTATCGCTGGAATCACCAGCGGCTTCCATCGCTCCCGCCGCAGGTGCATCAACCCCCACAGCAGGACGAGCCAGATGCCGAGAAGTCCTGCGACTGCCCACTGCGGCGCCACCAGGCCAGAGAGAACGTAGAAGTAACCGACTGCCAGGTGCAGTAGGAGCGCAATCCACGCCATCACGGTCATGCAACGAATCTACGTGCCGCTTGGCCCGAGTTCGTAGTGATGAGCGGGTTGGCCCTCCCGATGAACATGGACATCTCTAGCTACCGTCCTGTTTGCTGAGGCCAGCGAGGACCGGCACCTCATTCGGAATGGCTCAAGACGTTGAAGGAAAGCTTGTCGCAGCCTCCTGATACCACTCTCCTTGGGCCGCGCACCCAGCGAAGAGAGGACCAGTTGGATAAGGGTGCCAGTCTTTCGGAAACATCTCTGGCGGAATTCCTCCGATCGGAGTGGCTTCCCGCTATCCGCACCACGGTCAGAGCCACAACCTTTTCTCATTACGTGACACATGTGGAGTGTCAGATCGTTCCTCATCTTGGGCACTTGAGGCTGAACGAGGTTCATGCCCGAACGATCAATTCGTTCTATGCGACGTTGTTGGCACGAGGAAGGGTCGATGGCAACGGGGGCCTGGCCGCCTCCAGCGTCAGGCGCCTGCATGCAGCGCTTCACAAGGCGCTCAAGGACGCGGTGCGTTGGGGCTACCTCTCCGAGAATCCCGTAGATGCAGCAGATCCACCGAAGCTGCGGGCCGAGGAACCGAAGGAGATGGCAACGTGGTCAGCGGCACAACTACGTCAGTTCTTGAATGCCGTTCGTGACGACAGTCTGCATCCGTTCTGGTTCGTGCTCGCCACTACCGGCATGCGTTGGGGAGAGGCGCTCGGGCTTCGCTGGTGCGACCTCGATCTCGAGGCGGGCCACATCGTGATCCGACAGAGCATCGTGAACGTCGGCCGCGAGGTGCAGCTATCGACACCGAAGACCAGTCGCAGCCGGAGGGTTGTCGCGATCGATCAGAGAACGCGCCAGGTTCTAGGGGAGTTCCGAGCCGGGTGGAACGACGCTGTCTCCACACAGCTGATTTTCGAGCGCTGCTTCCGGGGCGGCATCAGTCCGACCGCAGCAACTAAGAGATTTCGCCGTCTCATCGAGACTCACGGATTCCCAGTCATCCGCCTGCACGACCTGAGGCATACCCACGCAACCCTCGCGTTGCAGGCCGGGGTGCACCCGAAGATCGTTTCCGAGCGTTTGGGTCATTCGACCGTGTCACTCACGCTCGATGTCTACAGCCATGCGGTCCCGCACATGCAGCGGGATGCCGCAGATCAGATAGCTCAAGTGATCTTCGATGAGTAGACGGAAGAGATACACCCAGAAGGCACTAGTCCGCGAGTTGTCCAGACACGGGTGGACCAAGACGACAGGCGGAAAGCATCAGGTCAAGATGGTGCGAGCAGGGGAGCGGCCCATCACGATTCCTGAGTTCAGAGGTGAAACATTGCCTATTGGTCTCTCGGAAGCGATCCTTAGGCAGGCTGGAATAGAAGGAGAGAACATAGGATGAGGCCAATGGAGCTCGACGTTGTAGTCCACCAAGACGGAGAAACAAACTCGTACTGGGCCGAAGTCGCGCAGTTGCCCGGTTGCTTTGCCGCGGGCAAAACGCGAGATGAGCTACTCGAGTCTCTTGAGGAAGCGATCGCTTTGTACCTGGAAGGTGAGGACGAGGCGAGGATCCTCTCTGCCGACCACATCGAGGGCGTAGAGCGCTTCCGGTTGTCCGCAGACAGGAAGTTAATCCCGGCCTAACCGTCCGCTGCTGTTGCGCCACCTCCGCCCTCATGTTCGGAATGAGGTGTAGGAGACCTGGCGGCCAGCGTGACCGGACCCTCCCTTTCTGCTGCTACTGGCGCAGGCTTTCGTGTCCAATCTGAGATGTGATCTTCCATAGCGAGCAGTGAATGTGCCCCCGGATCAGCTGGCGACGACTTCAGTATGCGAAACTCTGGCCCGGGCCTAGGCGGAGGGGTGCATGTTCCGAGTCCTTAGCAT
>DASZOC010000020.1:0-29544 GCA_035550975.1 Actinomycetota bacterium
ACCCCCTCCCACGACCAGCGCGCGCGCCAGCTGGGCGGCCTTGAGACCGAGGTCCGTCCGTTCGGCAGGCGGCAGCATCAGGACGCGGTCGATCGCGGCGGCGATCGACTCGATCGGCCTGGTCGCGTCGTAGGTCAACAAGCCCGTCATGCCGATCGCCTCCTCCACGGCGCGTCCCGCCTCGGCGATCCCGGAATGATCCGGAACGATCGGCAGGATGCCGCACGCGGCGGCTTCCGCCGCGACCATCCCGAAAGCTTCCGGAACGATCGACGGCACCACGAGCACGTCGAAACGCGGCAGCACCCGGGCGAGGGGGCCGTGATCGAGCCGGCCGGTGAACTCGAGCGGGATCCGCGCGTACCGGTCCATCGCGGATCGCGACATACCGGCGAGGAACTCCTCGATGTGGTGCGAGAATGACAGCTCGCCCGCCGCGCGCCTAGCCGCGACGGCGTCGCGACAGGCGAGCGCCTCGTGCAACTGCTTGATCGCCGCCTCGTCGCCGCCATAGCCCACGATGACTGCGCGGACGTCGGCACGGACGAGAGATAGCGCTGCCAGAAGATTGTGTGTTCCCTTCTCCGCGATCAGCTTCCCCACGAAACCGATCGTCGCCAGTGTCGATCGCTGCGCCGGTGCCGGGCGGAAGAGGTGGATGTCGGCTCCCGGATTCACCACCAGCGCCTTGTCACGCCACCCCGGGATGACGGACGCGGCCTCGTCGAGCATGTACGAGCTACCTCCGACGACGCGGCGCGCGGCCCCCAGTCCCTCGGTCGCATAACGGAGATAGCGAGGTTGGCGTTTCACGGCATATTCGAGTGCGCTGCCGTGGAGCTTCGCGATGTAGCTATGGCGCGTCGACTCGCACGCAGCGCGGGCGATGTACGGACCCATCACCTCGTGGCCGGTGATCACCGCGTCCGGGTCGAACAGCCGGAGCACCGTAGCCATCGCGCGGACGTTGCGCTGTGTGTATCCATCGAGCTCGTCGTCGGACAGATCGACGAACAGCTTGACGTCGAATCCCTCGTATTCGTCGTACACGTACACGGGGAGCAGACCGCGGATGTCGGGCCGGACGACGGAGCAGCGACCGCGACCGGGCGAATTCGACGTCTCGTTCCACGAGAACCCAGACGCGTCGCCGTCGATCGTCGCGAACCTATCGACGAAGTCGAAGCGACCGGCATCGGCCTCCTGGCACATGATCAATACGTCGTGGCCCTTGCGACGCCACGCCGCGGACACGTTGGCGGTGTAGACGTTCGAACCCGAACCCGACATCAGGTATCCGTGCCACAGAAGGATCTTCATGCGACCGGGACCTTAGCCGCCGTTCGAACACGAGGCCCGCGTGTCTAGACTGCCGCGATGCTCGATCGCGCCTTCGCGAAGGTCTTCGCCAACCTGTCTACGCTGGTGTTGCTCGCATCCGTTTTCACGATGCCTCTGTTCATCGGGCACGCGCTCTTCTTCCGGAACGAGCTCGCGTTGCGCGACATCGCGCCGGAGATCAGAGAGCTGCCCGAAGGCCGGCAGGTACGGGGTGTCGCTGCGTCGGATATGGATGCCCAACGGGTATGGCTGCTGGTGATCGCAGGGGTTTCGCTACTGACGGTCCCGTTGGTCTACCGAGGCGCACACCGCGTGCACGATCTCGAAGAAGCCGGCGGAGTCCCTACCGTTCCGGATGCTCTGGCTCACCTCGCCTCACCGGCTCCTCGGGTGGCGTTGACGGTGCCGGCGGTTGCAGGTGCGAGCGGGGTCGCGTCGATCGCGGCTTTCTTGACGTGGCGCATCGTCGATGCCGCTGCGGGCTTCGCTCCCGACGGCGCCTCGTGGATTTTGATCGCGGTCGGCCGCGGCGTCGCTGCCGGCGTGTTCGTAGCTCTGGTCGCGGGAACGATCGCGGCGTTGCCTGCCGCGGCCCCTGTGGCCGCGCCCGTGCCTACGGAGAAGCTCGAGCTCTACTGATCGAGCCCCGCGAAGAGGTCGTCCTCCGGTAGGTCGACATCTACCGACGAGGCGACGAGCGTGTAGTCCTCCCACGGGTACACCCGTTTCTGTAGCTCGTCGGGAACCGCGAACCAGAAGCTGTCGGGGTCGATCTGGGTCGCGTGTGCGAGCAGGGCCTTGCTGCGCAGCTCGATGTATTCCGAGACGTCTACCTGTGTCGTGACCTCGGGCTCCGCGAACCCCATCGAATCCCAGTTCTCCAGCCACCCTGAGTAGGGGCTCTCTGCGCCTTCGGACACCGCCGCGTCGTTCAGCTTCTGGAAGCGGTTCTTGGTGAAGGTAGCGAAGTAATAGAGCTTGGACGGAGCCCACGGCGGACCCTTGTCGGGGAAACGATCGGGGTCGCCGGCGGCGTGGAATGCCTCGGCCCCCCACTCGTGCACGCGGATGTGATCGGGGTGCTCGTAGCCCTTGGACTCGTCATACGACAGCACAACCTCTGGTCGTTCGGACCGGATGATCTCGACGAGCTTGCCGACGGCTTCGTCCGCGTCCGCGTTCCAGAATGCTTCGGGGTGTTTGTTCGCCTCGCTTTTCGGCATCCCCGAGTCTCGATAACCGAGGTGGTAGACCGCGCTGACGCCGAGGATGTCACACGCGGTCTCGAGCTCGGCTTTCCGCAGTTCGACCATCCGGTCTTGGATGCCCGGTTGGTCCATCCGTGGATTCAAGATCTCGCCTTCGGCGCCGTCGGTTGCACACACCAAGACCACGCGAACGCCCTCGGCCGCGTAGCGTGCCATCGTTCCGGCGCCTTTCGAGGACTCGTCATCGGGGTGAGCGTGCAGCGCGAGCAGACAGCGTTGCTTCGTCGTCACGCTTGTAGGCTACCTTCGTGGCCGCAGCTCCCGGTGACTTCCTCGCGCGAGCACGGGCGTGGGCCGCGACCGGACTGTTCCTCGCGGGCGCGATCATGATCGTCGGCTCTGCGCTCGACTGGGTGACGGTCGAACGCTTGCCGGACGTGATCCCCGCCGACCAGCGCGACAACGCAGAACCTTTCAACGGATTCGACGTCGGCGACGGTTACTGGACCGCGGCGGCGGGGCTTGTGCTGATGGCGTCGGCGGCGTCGCTCGTCGTCCGAGCTCGGCACGCGTGGTTGGGCTTCTTCGCCGCCGTCGTTGGTGGAGCGATCGCGATCTCCGACTATCGCGGCATCGAGGCGTTGTTCGAACAGACGAACGCGATCGGAACGGGTATCAGCCCGGGCATAGGCCTGACGCTGGTTGCAGCAGGAGCGCTCCTGGGCCTCATCTCGTCGGTCGCAGGCATCGCCGCCACCCCGAAAGCTGCTTAGAGGACCGCGATCATGCGCTCGATCGGCACGCGAGCGCGCTCGATGATGTCCGCGTCGAGCGTCACCTCGTAGTCGCCGGTCTTCAGCGTATGCATCAGCTTCGAAGGTGTGATCATCGCCATGTAGCCGCAGCGTGCTTCCGAGTTGGCGGCGATGAAGTCCACCGCCGGCGCCTCTTTCCGCAAGCGGTGGAGCATCCCCGTTTCGGTGGCAACGATCACCTCGCTCGCCTCCGTCTCCTTCACGCGGCGCACCATCCCTCCAGTGCCCAACACGAAGGTTCGGTCGGCCGGGAGATCACCCGTCGACATCAAGTACATGCATTGTGACGAGCACCCACACTCCGGGTGCACGTGCAGCTCGGCACCCGGGTAGTCGTCCATCATCGACTGGATGTGGTCTGGCTGGATGCCTGCGTGGACGTGGCACTCGCCCATCCAGATGTGCATCTTGCGCCCCGTCATCCGCTCGACATGGGCGCCGAGGAACATGTCCGGTCCGAACAGGATCTCTTTGTCTTCGGGTATCGACTCCACTACGGCAACCGCGTTCGCGGACGTCACGCAGTAGTCGCACTCCGCCTTCACGTCTGCGGTGGTGTTGACGTAGAACACCGCGACGGCTCCGGGATGCTCCGCCTTCCAGTCACGCAGCTGCTGCGCGGTGATCGACGCCGCCAGCGAGCAACCGGCCTGCGGGTCCGGGATCAATACGCGCTTCTCGGGAGCCAGGATCTTCGCGGTCTCGGCCATGAAGTGAACTCCGCAGAACACGATCGTCGATTCGTCGACCTCGGCCGCGATGCGAGAGAGCTCGAGCGAGTCGCCGACGAAGTGCGCGACGTCCTGGATCGCGGGGACCTGATAGTTGTGGGCGAGGATGATCGCGTCCTGCCGGCGAGAGCGGTCCCGGACCTCTTCGGCCCACGCCTCGTCTACACCCGAGCGCAGCGCGTCGGGCGTCAGGACTGCCACTACTCCACCTCCAGTGCGATGTCGACGGACCCCGCCGAGTGCGTCAGCGCGCCGACCGAGATGAGGTCGACGCCTGCTTCCGCGAAGACCCGGACGTTATCGAGGTTGATACCTCCCGACGCCTCGAACGTCGCCTTTCCGCCTCCCCGCAAGACCGCTTCGCGCACGAGGTCTGGCGACATGTTGTCGAGCAGCACGGCTTCTGCGCCCGCGCCGAGCGCCTCGTCTAGTTCCCGGAGATCTGTCACCTCAACCTCTACAACCAACCCGTGAGGAGCCTGATTCCGCGCGCGTTCGACCGCCTCGGAGACGCCACCCGCTGCCCGGATGTGGTTGTCCTTGATCAGCACACCATCATCCAGGCCGAATCTGTGGTTACCTCCGCCGCCGGCCCGCACGGCCGCCTTCTCCAGCACGCGCAGGCCCGGCGTCGTCTTGCGCGTATCGATGATCCGAGCGGGCGTTCCCTCGACGGCCGCGACGAATCGAGCCGTCGTGGTCGCGACGGCAGAGAGTCGCTGGAGCAGGTTCAGCGCGGTTCGTTCCGCCGTGAGGATCGCGCGCGCGGCCGCGTCGATGCGTGCGATGACGGCACCGGCGTCGACGCGGGAGCCGTCGCCGACCTCGGCGCGCCACCCGCCGCTAGCGTCCAGCACCTCGAAGCACATCCGCGCCGCGTCGAGGCCGGCAACGACGAATCCCTCGCGCGCCTCGATGCGCGCGTGTGCACGAGCGTCGCCGTCGACGATCGCGTCGGTCGTAACGTCGCCGTGGCCGACGTCTTCGTCCAGGAAGCGCTCGACCATCAGGCGGATCGATCGGGGGTCGACGTCCATCGCCCCATCCTCCCTGCCGGGTCCGGCCACTACAACCGAGCTATCGCGTAACCCTCCACGGCGAGGCGCCCGGCAAGCTCGTCGATGTGGTCCGGCCCCCTCGTTTCCACCTGTAGCGCCACGTCGACCTCCCCGAGGTCCACGATCACGCCCTCGCGCCGGTGCTCCACCCCCACGACGTTCGCACCCAGCTCCGCGACGAGACCTAGGAGACGATGCAGCTCACCGGGCCGGTCCGCGATGCGGGTATGGAACGCGAAGTAACGTCCCGACGCGCTGAGCCCATAGCGCACGAGACGAAGCAACAACAGCGGATCGATGTTGCCGCCGGATAGAACGACTACGACCGGGGCGCGGAGCTCGCCCATGCCTTCGAGGACGGCAGCCAGTCCGGCGGCCCCCGCAGGCTCGAGCACCATCTTCATGCGCTCGGCCGCGAACACGAGTCCCTCCGCGATCGCCTCGTCCTCGACGACGACGACCTCGTCGACGAGCGCCTGCACGTGCGCCAGCGTCACTTCGCCGGGACTGTTCGCCGCGATCCCGTCGGCGATCGTTGACAACGTGTCGAGCGCGACGGGTCTGCCTCGTTCTAGCGACGGTGGGAACGAGGCCGCCCCCGCGGCTTGCACACCGACGAGGTGGACCCCCGGTCGCACGGACTTGATGGCAGCAGCGATACCCGAGATCAGCCCGCCCCCTCCGACCGGGACGACGACCGTCGCCACGTCTGGGAGCTGCTCGACGATCTCCAGCCCGATCGTCCCCTGCCCCGCGATGACGTGGGGGTGGTCGAAGGGGTGTACGAAGACCGCGCCCGTTTCGTCGGCATGTGCGGTCGCGGCGGCGAATGCCTCACCGAAGTCGACGCCGGTCAGGACGACCTCGGCGCCGTAGCGCTTCGTAGCTTCGACCTTCGGCAGCGACGCCGCCGACGGCATGAAGACGGTCGAGGAGATCTCGCTGAGCGTGGCGGCCAGGGCGACGCCCTGCGCATGGTTGCCGGCCGATGCCGCAACGACTCCGGCCGTCCTCTCGTCGGGCGACAGCCGCGCGATCCGGTTGTACGCGCCGCGGATCTTGAACGACCCCGTCCGCTGCAGGTTCTCGCACTTGATGAAGACGTCCATGTCCACGACGTGCGACAGCGAGCGGGACCGGTCGAGAGGCGTACGGACGGCGACGCCTTCGAGGAGAGCTCGAGCGGAAGCTACGTCCTCGGCACCTACGAGAGCGGTCTTCACCGGACAATCGTCGCACGCATGGCATCGAGCGACACCTGCGTGGGGATGCGACGATTGACCCGTGGAGACCTGGGAACCGTCGTCGTGGCGCCGGTATCCGGCTGCCCAGCAGCCGGAATGGCCGGACGCGGGCCAGCTGGACGACGTCCTGGCGGAGTTACGTCGCCTCCCGCCGCTGGTGTTCGCGGGCGAAGCGCGTCATCTGAGAACCGCGATCGCAAAGGCGTCGCAAGGAGAGGCATTCGTCTTGCAGGCGGGGGACTGCGCCGAAGCGTTCGGTGACTTCGCCGCGGACGACATCCGGGACAAGCTCAAGATCATCCTTCAGATGGCGGTCGTGCTGACCTATGCGGCGGGGCTGCCGGTCGTCAAGATCGGGCGCATAGCAGGGCAGTTCGCGAAACCGCGGTCGTCACCGGACGAGCTCGTCGGAGACGTGGCGCTACCGTCGTTCCGCGGACACGCCGTCAACGACAGCGCGTTCGAGGCCGGCGCGCGCCGGCCCGACCCAACGCGGCTGATAAAGGCGTACCACCAGTCGGTCGCGACGCTGAACCTGATCCGCGCCTTCACGAAAGGCGGCTTCGCCGACCTCAACCAGATCCACATGTGGAACCAGGAGTTCGTCGCGGCGAGCAAGCAGGGTAGGCGCTACGAGGTCATCGCGACCGAGATCGAGCGCGCGCTTCGGTTCATGAAAGCGTGTGGCGTAGACCTCGGAGCGGATTCGTCGATGCACGAAGTCGACTTCTACACGTCGCACGAAGCGCTCCTGCTCGGATTCGAGGAAGCGATGACGCGCCTCGACAGCCTCACCAACGACTACTACGACTGCTCCGCGCACATGCTGTGGGTGGGCGACCGGACGCGCGCTCTCGACGGCGCCCACGTCGAGTTCCTGTCCGGGATCCACAACCCGATCGCGTGCAAGATCGGTCCGACCGCAACGCCGCAGGACGTGGTCGCGCTGGCGGAGCGGCTCGATCCCGACGACGAACCTGGACGACTGACGTTCATCGCGCGTATGGGTGCGGGACGGGTCGAGCAAGCGCTACCTCCGCTCCTGCAGGCGCTCAAGGCCGAGCGCCGCACCGTCACTTGGATCTGCGATCCGATGCACGGCAACACGTTCGTCAGCCCGTCGGGCTACAAGACCCGGCGCTTCGACGACGTCCTGGCGGAGATCAAGGCGTTCTTCGTCGTGCACCAACAGGAAGGAACGGCCCCCGGAGGGGTCCACCTCGAGCTGACCGCCGACGAGGTGACCGAGTGCATCGACAGCGAGGTCACCAACGAGAGCCTGCGACATCACTACGAAGCGTTGTGCGACCCGCGCCTCAACGCCCGGCAGTCCCTCGAGCTCGCGTTCCAGGTCGGGGAGCTGTTGCAGACGCGTTAGGGCCGGACCGAGATCACTCCACGCATCCCGTAGTCGTAGTGCCGCGGCAGGTGGCAGCCGTAGATCAGCCTGCCGGCGGAGGCAAACGTGTAGGTCGTCTCGCGCGTCGTGCCCGCGGGGATCGTCACTTCCCCCGGCTTCGTCCCGTGGTGCTCTTCGGTCCCTGCTTCGTGAGCGCGCTGCACCTCGGTGTTGCCGATGATCAGCTCGTGGTCGATCGGGTCGGTGTTGCGGATCACGAACGTGATCGTGTCTCCTTCACGAACGTTGATCTCCGCCGGGTCGAAGCGCGAGTGCTCGATCACGATCTGCCTGCGCGATGCCGTCGCGATGGCTGATTCCGAGCACGCGCTGAGCCCTAGGAGAACCAACGCGAGGGCAAGCCTCAGTTCCATTCCGAGCTCGCCCCGCGCGCCAGGAACAGCAATAACGCGGCCGCCATAGCCACTGCACCGGCCCACAGGCCCCACGGGACCTGCGACGTCTGCGGCCACGTCGGTGATGCCGGTGCCTGGAGCCCGGCAGAGATGCGGGACGGGATACCGGTGCCGGAGGCGTCGATCGCGAGATCGTGGACCACCTCGTCGGCGCGAGCGTCGATGCGAAGGTACGAGAGGTGCAAGCCCTCTCGTGCCAGCCACTTCATCCCCTTGTCGGATCTGAGGTCCGTCAAGAGGTCGCGCGACGCGGGTTCGGAACGCTCGAGCTCGATCCCCCGACCGAGCTCGGGGGTTCCGGGGGCGGGCAGGAGCGTTGGCGTCGACTCGGTGAGCAGGAACACGTCGGCTTCGATGATCTCGTTCGGCTCGCGCCCGAGCCCCAAGATGCGCAGTGGCACCCACGGGTTCTGAGTAGGTATGGCGAGGTGGATCGGCGTTCCGTCGCCGACGCCCTGACCGAGATCGCGTGCTCGCCCCACGTCGAAGCGGGCGGCCATGAAGATGGGGCTGCGCTCGGCGTAGAAGTCGAGGATCTCCGGAGCATCGGGAGTGAGGCCGAAGCCGTTCTCCTCGGCCCACTCACCAACCGCGTCGCCTCCACCTTCGAGGATCGTGATGTCGAGAGCGTCGATCTCTTTCTCCAGGATCACCTTGGCGGCGGAGTCGAAGGACGTGCCTCCGAGCGCCAGCGAGTTGCGCGCGACCGCCGGGGGAGCCACCTCCTCCTGCAGGCGCTGCAACGTCCACGACCCGCCTCGCTTCACGCTGGTGGGGACCCCCGGTAACGGGATGATCGAGCCGAACTCGGCCCCTCCACCGGCGAATTCGAACGACGTCACGTAGTGCTCGACGCCGTCCTGGTAGGCCGCAAGCGTCGCGGTACGTAGGAGGTTCACCGATCCATTCGGGGCGACGAGGCCCCCGCATGCGAGTGCCGGCGTCGCGAACAGGATCAGGACCAAACAACAGACCGGGACGGTAACGACGCTGCGCCTCATGCGTGACCTCCTCGTAAGGGCTTCCCGTACGAGGGTTAGAGCGGGAGAAGGGCCGAAGGGTTCCCGGGTTAGGCCAACTTCTCCCGGACGGAAGTCAGTACTTCATCGGGGTCTGCGTGCCGGCCGGTTTCTTTCTTCGAATAGAGGAGGTCACCGTCGGCAACGACCTCGAACACGCCACCACCCGACGGGACGATCGTCACATCGGTGATCTGGTGCTCGAACTCTTCCAGCAGGCGTTCCGTCAGACCGACGGCTCTAGGTGCGTAGCCTCATTGGGCGCAGTATTCGATCGAGATCTTCATGTGACGAGTGTACGCGCCGGCCGCGGGGTTGCGGTTCTCGACCGCGTGCCGCACTCTTGTACGCCTCGACGGACCAGGAGGTAACGATGGGTGTCCTCGGCTGGATAGTGGTGGCGGTCGTTCTCTTGTTCGTGATCTTCTTGATCGCGACATACAACCGTCTCGTCCGCTTGCGGAACCGCGTCGAGGCAGCGTGGTCGCAGATCGACGTTCAGTTGCGCCGTCGCCACGATCTCATCCCCAACCTCGTGGAAACCGTCAAGGGCTACGCGGCGCACGAACGCGAGACACTGGAGGCGGTCACGAAAGCGCGCCAGCAAGCGGTCGCCGCGCAAGGAGTCGAGGACCAGGCCCAGGCAGAGAACATGCTCACGGCGACGCTCCGCCAGCTGTTTGCCGTTGCCGAGGCGTATCCAGACCTGAAAGCGAACGAGAATTTCCTCGCTCTCCAGGAGGAGCTGACCGGGACGGAGTCGCGGATCGCTTTCTCGCGCCAGTTCTACAACGAGCAGGTCCTCGCGTACGACAACGCGCTCGAGACGTTCCCGTCGAACCTCGTCGCAGGCGCGTTCAACTTCGAGCCGAAGCAGTACTTCGAGATCGAGGAGACGGTGCGAGAGCCGGTGCGCGTCGACTTCGGCCAGGGCGGCGGGACGGGTGCGGCCCCCGGTGGCGCCCCGCCCGCGCAGCCTTCTTAGCAACCAGCGCGTTCCACCGTGTACGAGCGCATCGCTTCGAACGTCCGGAAGACCTGGGCCCTCATCTTCGTCTTCGCCGTTTTCGTCCTGGCGATCGGGTGGCTCTTCGGCCAGTACACGAGCTTGGGCCTATGGGGGCTCGCGGGAGCGGCGGTGCTCGCGGTAGGGATGTCGTGGGGCTCCTACTTCGCGTCCGATCGCATCGCGCTGTCGATGAGTCGCGCCGTCCCTGCCGACGAGGTCCGCCACGCGCAGCTACACAACGTCGTCGAGGGCTTGAGCATCGCCGCGGGCATACCCAAACCGCGCGTCTACGTCGTCGAGGACGGCGCGCCGAACGCGTTCGCAACCGGACGCAACCCCGAACACGCAGCCGTCGCGGTTACCACCGGACTCGTCGCGAAGCTGGATCGGGACGAGCTCGAAGGTGTCGTGGCGCACGAGCTGGCGCACGTGAAGAACCGGGACACTCTCGTCATGACGATCGCCGTGACGCTCGTCGGGGTCATCGTCTTGCTCGCCGACTGGATGATCCGAGCGCTGTGGTGGGGCGGTGGCAGCCGTGACCGCGGTGGCGGCCTCGGCGCCCCGCTCGCGTTGGTCGGGATGCTCATGCTGATCCTCGCCCCGCTGATCGCGCAGGTGCTCCAGTTCGCGATCTCGCGCCAGCGTGAGTTCCTGGCGGACGCCGACGCGGTGTTCCTGACGCGCTACCCCGACGGACTCATCGGAGCTCTCGAGAAGCTGAAGGGAGACGACACGGTGGTGCGCTCCGCGAGCCGCGCAACGGCTCATCTATGGATCGAGTCGCCGATCGCGCATCACGCGAACCGGCGTGTGCATGCGTCCAAGCAGGGGGCGTGGCTGAACCGCATGTTCGACACGCATCCACCACTGGATGCGCGCATAGCGGCGCTACGCCAGACCGCGCTGGCAGGTTCCCAGCCGCCGGTGCGTCCTGCCGGAGGCCGCTGAACGCGTTTCCCGCAGACGCCGGGAAGGAGATCCCCCACTAGAAGATCGGACGTCGGTTCGTCAGGATGAAGCGGGCGGAACGTGGAAGGTCCTGCGTTTGGTGGCGGCGTCTATCGCGTCGGACTTGAGCGCCCGGCGCACGCGGCGGATGTCCTTGAAGGGAACGAGCGCCATCGTCCCGCGCGCGTCCATCAGGTCCTGGATGTGCTGGTCGCGTTCGCTAACCGCTTCTAACGCGCGGTCGCGCGACGAGCGAAGCTCCTCTATCTGCTTCTCGAGCTCGATGATCCGAAGGACGCCCGCCAGGTTGACGCCCTCGTTCGTCAGCTCCTGGATCCTCTTCAGCCGCTCGATGTCGCTTGCCGAATATCGCCGCGTGTTGCCTTGCGTACGGCTCGGCCTGACGAGACCTTTGCGTTCGTAGACGCGCAGCGTCTGCGGGTGCACGCCGGCAAGCTCGGCCGCGACCGAGATGATGTAGATGGCTCGATCGTCGCTACCGTCCTGCCTGCGCGCGGTCATGGCTCCCTCCTACGACGCCTTCTGCGCCGACTTCACCCGGGCGGTCAGGGCAGCGTCTATGTGGGGACGCGGCGACACCTTGTGGGCCGCCGCGAAGCGTTCGAGTGCCTCTTTCTCCTGCCGGCTGACTTTCGTGGGGATCTGCACGTCGACCGTCACGAGCAGATCGCCTGCGCCGCCACCGGGCCGCGGGGCCCCCTTGCCGCGCACGCGCAGCGTCTTTCCGTTCTGCGTGCCCGGA
The DNA here is from genome assembly GCA_035550975.1 of Actinomycetota bacterium. Classification (GTDB taxonomy): domain Bacteria; phylum Actinomycetota; class CADDZG01; order CADDZG01; family WHSQ01; genus DASZOC01. The sequence continues at coordinate 11,955 of DASZOC010000020.1, forward strand.
GGGATCTTCACCGTGACCTGCCCGTCCAACGTAGGAACCGTCACCTTCGCGCCGAGAGCCGCCTCGGCGATGCTGACGGGGAGACGCAGTTGCAGGTCCCCCTTCGGCCCGAGCGTGAACAGCGGGTGCGGCTCGACCTCGACCACGACGAAGAGATCGCCCGAAGGGCCACCGCGAGCAGGACCACCCTTGCCGGCGGCCTTGATGCGGGCGCCGTCGCGGACTCCCGGCGGGATACGGACCCTGGCGCCGTTGATGACCTTCGTGGTGCCCGAGATCGCCTCGTCGAACGTCAGCCGCACGGTCGTCTCGAGGTCCTGGCCCTTGCGCGCCGGGCGAGGCCCGAACCCGAACAGGTCCTCGAACGGGCTACCGCCGGCGGCGGCGTCTCCGAACAGGTCGCCGATGTTGATGCGCACGCTTCCCTGACCGCCGGGTTGGAAGCCGTAGAAGCGTTCGCCGCCACCACCCTGCATGAACGCCCGGATCTGGTCGTATTCGGCGCGTTTCTCGTCGTTGGACAGGATCGCGTGGGCCTCGGAGATCTCCTTGAAGCGCGCCTCGGCCGCATCATCACCCTTGTTCGCGTCCGGGTGATGCTGCTGCGCGAGCTTGCGGTAGGCCTTCTTGATCTCCTCTTTCGAGGCGGACTTGTCGACGCCGAGGACCTTGTAGTAGTCCTTGTCGGCCCAATCGCGATGTGCCATGGCTACTCCTCAGAACCCTCGTCGTCGGCCGCGCCGGCCTGCTCTTCGGCAGGTCGTCCGACGACGACCATCGCGGCGCGCAGCAGCTGGCCCTTGTGCATATATCCGCGGCGGTACACCTCGATCACCGTCGGCTGCTCGAGGCCTTCGACCTCGCGGGACTCGATCGCCTCGTGCACGTTCGGATCGAATTCGACGCCTTCTCCCGGGACCTCTTCGAGACCCTCACGTTCGAGCGCCGCCTTCAGATCCTTGAACACGAGCTGGACACCTTCACCGCCTTCACCGTGCGCGATCGCGCGCTCGAAGTTGTCGAGCACGGGAAGGAGGTTCTCGATCACGCGCGCCGCCGCGCGCTCGCCAACCGAGGCCTGGTCGCGCATCATGCGCTTCCGGTAGTTGTCGAAGTCTGCCTGCAGCCGCTTCAGGTCCTCCAGATACTCGCCCTTCGGCTGTTCGGCCTCGGCCGGAGCATCGGGCACGACCGCCGACGGCGACGACGATTCCGGAGCAACATCGTCCGCCGCCGCCGGCCCGTGGGCTGCACGTCTCTTGTCGTTCACTTTCACCTTTATGACCTTCTTCTTCTTCTTGTCGTTCGGCTCCGGGTCCACTAGCTAGGCGCTCTGCTGCTGGTCGCCCTCGTCGACGACCTCCGCGTCGACGACGTCGTCGCTCCCGGAGGGTCCGGCATCCGGCTGCGTCTGTGCCTTCTGGTAGAGGACCTCCGCGAACTTCTGCGACGCCGTCACGAGCGAGTCGCTCGTCATCCGGATCCTCTCGACGTCTTCGCCCTCGAGCGCCTCCTTCGCGTCCTTGAGAGCGTCCTCGACGAGCTGCCGGTCGGAGGCGTCGAGCTTGTCGCCGTGCTCCTTGAGCGTCTTTTCCGTCTGGTAGACGACGCTGTCGGCCTGGTTGCGGGCCTCGGCGACCTCGCGACGCTGCCGGTCTTCCTCGGCGTGCGCCTCCGCCTCTTTCATCATGCGGTCGATCTCCTCGTCGGACAGCTTGGTACCGCCGGTGATCGTCATCGACTGCTCCTTGCCCGTGCCGAGGTCTTTCGCCGAGACGTTGACGATGCCGTTCGCGTCGATGTCGAATGTCACCTCGATCTGCGGCATCCCTCTCGGTGCGGGCGGGATGTCGGTGAGCTGGAAGCGACCCAGCGACTTGTTGCGGTAAGCCATGTCGGCCTCACCCTGCAGGACGTGGATCTCTACCGACGGCTGGTTGTCGTCGGCCGTCGTGAAGATCTCGCTGCGTTTGGTCGGGATCGTCGTGTTGCGCTCGATGAGCTTCGTGAAGATCGACCCCTTCGTCTCGACGCCGAGAGAGAGGGGCGTGACGTCGAGCAACAGCACGTCTTTGACCTCGCCCTTGAGCACGCCGGCTTGGACCGCTGCGCCAACGGCGACGACCTCGTCCGGGTTGACCCCCTGGTGCGGGTCCTTCCCGCCGGTGAGGTCCTTGACGAGGTTCCGCACCATCGGCATGCGCGTCGAGCCACCGACCAGGATCACGTGGTCGATCTTGTCGATGCTGATCCCCGCGTCCTTGATCGCCTGGTTGAACGGTCCCTTGCACTTGTCGAGCAGGTCTTCGGTCATCCGCTCGAACTCCGTACGCGACAGGTTCACGTCGAGGTGTAGCGGACCTTGCTCGTTCGCGGTGATGAACGGGAGGTTCACGTTCGTTGATTGCGTAGACGACAGCTCGATCTTGGCCTTCTCGGCAGCTTCCTTCAGACGCTGCATCGCCATCTTGTCCTTCGAGAGGTCGATGCCGTTGGAGTTCTTGAACGTCGTCACCAGGTGGTCGATCACCCGCTGATCCCAGTCGTCACCACCGAGGTTCGTGTTCCCGGCGGTCGCCTTCACCTCGAAGACACCGTCACCGAGCTCGAGCAGCGAGACGTCGAAGGTCCCGCCTCCGAGGTCGAAGACCAGGATCGTCTGGTCGCGGCCCTCGCCCTTGTCGAGCCCGTACGCGAGGGCGGCCGCGGTCGGTTCGTTGATGATGCGAAGCACCTCGAGACCGGCGACCTTCCCGGCTTCTTGAGTGGCCTGACGCTGCGCGTCGTCGAAATAGGCCGGGACGGTGATGACCGCCTCGGTCACCTTGTCGCCGAGGTAGGCCTCGGCATCGGCCTTCAGCTTCATCAGGATGCGCGCCGAGATCTCCTGTGGGCTCCACGACTTGCCGTCGATCTCGACCTTGTGGTCGGTGCCCATCTCGCGCTTGATCGACCGGATCGTCCGGTCCGGGTTCGTGATCGCCTGACGCTTGGCGACCTCGCCGACGAGGATCTCGCCGTTCTTGGAGAACGCGACGACGGACGGAGTGGTCCTGCCGCCTTCGGCGTTGGGGATGACGGCGGGCTCCCCGCCCTCGAGGACGGCGACGACCGAGTTCGTGGTTCCGAGGTCGATCCCTACTGCTTTCGGCATGGTTCCTCCTACATGGATTGCTGGACTGATATGAGTGCCTCTAAGTGTGCCAACTTGAGTGCACCATTGTCAACTCTCGGAGCGGTCGGATCTATTCCCGCGCCGTGCCGGCGGCAGGACCCCAAGCGCGGGTGCCGGCGGCAGGAACCCGGACGCCCGTGCCGGCGGCAGGAACCCGGACGCCCGTGCCGGCGGCGGGAACCCAAGCGCCCGTGCCGGCGGCAGGAACCCCGACGCCGGCGACGAACGATCCGTCATCACCCAAGGGAGACTTCCATGCGTGTCCGCAGAGCCAGAAGTGCGCTCGTCGCCGCCCTCGCCCTCGCCCTGCTCGTACCTCCGGCCGGCGCGCAGGGCCGACCGTTCGCGACCACGACGGGGCGGTCGGAGCCGATCTATTCGGAGACGGTGCAGGAGGAATACCGGATCCCGACGCGCTTCGGTCGCATCTACGGCGTCGTCGTCCGGCCCGTGGTGCCCGAGGGCGTCAAGGTCCCGGTGATCCTGACGTACTCGCCTTACAACGTCACCCGGCGGTCCCACAACGCCGCGAGCTACCGCGACCGCTTGTCGGACTTCTTCGTCCCGCGCGGCTATGCACGCGCCGTCTTCGACCTGGTCGGCACCAGGGAATCGGGCGGGTGCTACGACTACGGAGGGATCCGCGAACGCAAGACGGCAGCTGCCGTCGTCGACTACCTCGGCTCGCGCGACTGGTCCAACGGCAAGGTGGGGATGATCGGCGTCTCCTATGACGGCACGACCCCGTGGGCGGCGGCGGGCGAGGCGCCGAAGCACCTCACGACGATCGTTCCGCAGGTCGGCATCGGGCGCTGGTGGGACTACGCGTATGGGCAGGGTATTCGTTTCTACTCCGGGTCCGGGACGCCCTACCTCTTCGACTTCGGCTTCGGCTTCCTGCCTCCGACGGACCCGCGCGACCCACACTCGTTCGGCGAATCCGCTGCGGATCACATGAGACCATGCGAACGCGTCGAGCACAACGAACGCGCCTTCTTGCCGGATCCCGTCTACGACGGTTTCTGGGACGAGCGCGACTACCTGAGCCGCATACACCGGGTCCGCGCCAGCGTGATGATCGAGGGCAGTTGGCGCGACTACAACGTCCACGCGATCAACTCGATCGAGATGTGGGACGGGCTTCCGGACGCACATCCGAAGAAGCTCGTGATGGGCCAACAGGGGCACGATGAGTCGCGCCTCATCGATGCGCAGAACATCCGCCACGCGTGGTTCGACCACTGGCTGCTGGGACTGGACACGGGGATTATGGATCTCCCGCGCGTCGACAGCGACACCGGGTTCGCACCGGGTACGCGGTTCCAGGATGAGGAGTGGCCACCGCGGGGCACGCGCCGGGTCGGGTATCGGCTGGTTGCACGCGAGAGAAGCAATGCTTTCGTTCTGCAAGACAAGCAGAGGGCCGTCTGGACCGACGACGAGCCGCTCCTCAACGAAAACATCGTCCTCGATGGCCTCGCGGGAGACGCTGCGATCACGTTCCTTGGAGGTGTCGAGCCTAAGGACGTTCGTATCGCGGGGATCCCCAAGCTGGACGCGTGGCTGATCAGCAGCGGAGAGTCGACGTTCCTCACGCCGGTCCTGTTCGATGTCGGTCCAAACTCGACACGCGTCATCGCCCGTGGGCTCCTCAACTCGAGGAACCGCGAGTCCAACAGGACGTCGTTGCCGTTGATCCCGGGGGAAGCATGGCGCGGCCGCGTCTACTTCCAGCCGATCGACTGGGTCGTGAAGCGGGGGCACCGCCTGGGCCTCGCGGTGATGTCGATGAACTCGTACGAAGCGCTGTACCCCGATGACATCCGGTCGACGAACGAGATCCTGCTCGACGGGCGGTCGCGTCTCATCGTGCCGCGCAACCGCGATACGACGATCCCGTAACGCCTGAGCCGAGGTAGCTCCGCCCTATACTCCCGCCGTGCTCGAGAAGCTCCTGATGGCGGTGCTACTCCTGATAACGGTGGCGGCCTTCGCGCGCCGCACCCTGCAGCTGGTGGGGTTGGTCCAGCTCGGTGCCGCCGACGACCGGAGGCCGCAGAGCTGGTACCGCAAGATCAAGGACCAGATCGTCGTCGTGTTCGGCCAGCGCAAGCTCCTGCAATGGACGATCCCCGGCGTGATGCACTTCCTGATCTTCTGGGGCTTCGTCGTCCTGTTCACAACGATCGTGGAGGCGTTCGGAGCGATCTTCGTGGACGGCTTCGCGCTGCCCCTGATCGGGCGGTGGGGGCCGCTCGGGGCGCTGCAGGACTTCTTCGTCGTCGCGGTGCTCGTCGGCATCGGCATGGCCTTCGCGATCCGCAAGATCCAGCGGCCCGGCCGCTTCCGCGGCTCACACCTGAAAGAAGCCGACTACATCCTCTATGCGATCACGGGCATCATGGTGACGATCCTTCTCACGCGCGGCGCCGACATAGTGGTCGGCCACTTCCCCTACGACCCCTCGTGGACGCCGGTGTCGAACTTCGCATCGAAAGTCTTCACGGGACTCTCGCACTCGGCACAGGAAGCCTGGCGGACCGTCTTCTTGTGGTGGCACTCGTTGATCATCCTGGGCTTCCTCGTCTACATCACCTACTCGAAGCACCTCCACATCATCACGGCCGGCATCAACGTGCTGTTCACGTCCGAGCGTCCGAAGGGGGCGCTGAAGCCGATGGACATCAACGTCGAAGAGATGTCCGAAGACGACGTGTTCGGCGCCGCGCGCCTGCCTGATCTGACGTGGAAGACGTTGCTCGACGGCATGACGTGCACCGAGTGCGGTCGTTGCCAGAGCCAGTGCCCCGCATGGAACACAGGCAAGCCGTTGTCGCCGAAGTTGTTGATCATGGACATCCGCGATCACATGTTCGAGCACGGACCTGCGCTCCTGGCCGCGAAGAAGGAAGGGCCGGAGGCATACCAGTCGGTGCTGGACGCGCTGCCGCCCCTGAATCCGGACATCGTCGAAGACGAGGTCATCTGGGACTGCACGACGTGTGGCGCGTGCGTCCAGGCGTGCCCGGTCAACATCGAGCACATCGACGCGATCGTCGACATGCGGCGCAACCTGGTGATGGGCGAGTCGCGTTTCCCGCGCGAGATGCAGAGCGCGCTGCAGAACATGGAGAACACCGGCAACCCCTGGGGAGCCCCGCCGAACACCCGGACCGACTGGATGCAGGGGACGTCGAAGCAGGAGCCGCTCGAGATCCCGCACATCTCCGAGGCACCGAACGCGGACGTGCTCTTCTGGGTTGGCTGCGCCGGTGCGTTCGACGACCGCAACAAGAAGGTCGTATACGACTTCGCCCGGTTGATGCAGATCGCGGGGATCAAGTTCGCGGTACTCGGGGCGGACGAACAGTGCACCGGTGATCCGGCGCGGCGGATGGGGGCCGAATACATCTTCCAGATGCTCGCAGAAGCGAACGTCGAAGCCATGAACGCGAACAAGGTCAAGAAGATCGTCACCATCTGTCCCCACTGCTTCAACACGATCTTCAACGAGTACCCGCAGTACGGCGGGAACTTCGAGGTCGTCCACCACACCGAGTTCCTCGCGGACCTCGTCGACCGCGGCGTTCTGCGGCCGAAGAAGGGCATGGAGAGGACGATCACGTACCACGACCCCTGTTACCTGGCGCGGCACAACGACATCGAGGATGGCGCGCGCCTCGTCCTCGAGTCGATCCCCGGCGCCGAATACGAGGAGCTCCACCGCCACGGTCACAAGACCTTCTGTTGCGGAGCCGGCGGCGGTCGTATGTGGATGGAGGAGCACATGGGCAAGAAGTGCAACGTCGAACGCACCGACGAAGCACTCGCATCTGCCTCCGACACCCTTGCCGTCGGCTGCCCGTTCTGTAACGTCATGCTCAACGACGGGATCACCGAACGGAAGCGTGACGACGAGATGGTCGTGCGCGACGTCGCGCAGATCCTGCTGGAGTCGATCGAGTTCCACCCCGAGTCGTCGGCCGCGAAAGCAAACGGCAACGGCCGCGGCGGGAACGGCAACGGTCACGGCGACACCGACTACCCCGCTACCGACTCGCCCGACGAGATGGACGGCGACACGTCGACCGAAGAGGTACGCCAGCGCGTCGACTAACGACGAGGTGTGCGTAGTTACCCACCGAACGGTCGGTAGCTAACCCCACGCACGTAATCACCGGGGCCCGCTGTGCCGGCGTTGCCCCTGCGACCGGGAGACATCGATCGCGAACCAGCGGGCGGGGCAGCGTGGTGCTGGGGACGGTTACTCGGTGACGGCCGCGACCGTCTGTTCGAGCTGCTTGAGGTGGGCGAGGTCGTGCCCGGCGACGAGCGCGAGACTGGTCCCGAAGGGCTCCGAGCCGCGCTCCGAATGGCGGGCGTCCTTCGTCCACTGCTCGGTCGGCGTCTCCTCGACCAGCCACACGTTCGCCCGTCGGAGCGACGCGAACGCGGCGAGCAGCTCGGGGAACGACGGCCGGGGCAGCTTGATCCAGGCATCCTGGTCGTAGCCGGGATAGACGGGGTCGTTCTCGGCGAGGGTGAAACGCCAGCGGAACGAGTAGACGACCTCCGCGTCGAAGAGGTGCCCGAGGATCTCTTCGGCCGACCACTCCCCCGGCTCCGGTCGCCTCTGCAGCGTGTCCAGGTCCAGCTCGTCGGTCAGCTCCGCGACGCGCTCGGGAGTGGCGGCAAGGACCGCCTCCAGGTCCTGATCTCCCAGGAGCTCCAGCAGCGCCTTCTGATACGCCTCCGGCTCGGCCACGGGGTCGGGGGTCACGATCTTTTCTTCCGGCATCGCTACTCCTCGAAGTTGACGTGATAGCGCGACGGGGTGGGGCCCCGCTGACCCTGGTACTTGGAGCCGACGGCGCGGCTCCCGTAGGGGTTCTGGGCGGGTGAGGTCAGCTGGAAGAAGCTGATCTGGCCGATCTTCATGTTCGGGTAGATCGTGATCGGCAGGTTCGCTACGTTCGAGAGCTCGAGCGTCAGGTGGCCTTCGAAACCCGGATCCACGTAGCCGGCGGTCGAATGGATCAAGAGCCCCAGACGGCCGAGGGAGCTCTTTCCTTCGAGGCGCGCGACGAGGTGGTCGGGCAGCTTGACGTATTCCATCGTCGAACCGAGCACGAACTCGCCGGGATGAAGGATGAACGCCTCTTCCTCTTTGACCTCGACGACCTCCGTCAGGTCCTCCATCGGCATCTTCACGTCGATGAACGGGTGGCGGGCGTTGTGGAACGTGCGGAAGAAGCGGTCGACGTGCAGGTCGACCGACGAGGGCTGGACGTCGGCCTCGTCGAACGGCTCGATGCCGATCCGTCCGGCGGCGATCGCCGCCCGGATGTCGCGGTCGGAGAGGATCATGAGGCGTCACTATATAGAGACGCCTGTCGGCGCTTGCTGCCGCCGCGACGACGCCGGGGCCTCGCTACAATCCAGCACCTTGCGGGTGTAGCTCAGTGGTAGAGCGCTAGCTTCCCAAGCTAGATATGAGGGTTCGATTCCCTTCACCCGCTCGGAGAGCGGGAGTGTGAAGGGGATCGGACGGTCCCGCGGCATGCCCATCGCACTTCTTTCGATTCCCTTCACCCGCTCGGAGATTGTTTGCCTTCACCCGCTCGGGGAGGCGGGTTCACCCGCTCGGAAAAAAATGCGCTGTGTCACAAGGGCTACGGGCGGTTTGTCTAGAAATGTTCCCCCGCCAGCTACGTGAGAGGGGAACCGTGGTACATCCGACGAACGACGTGGAGCACGACCTGCGCGAGGGCGCCGCACTGGCGCTCGGGTGGCTCGAGACGGTCTTTCGCTATTGGGACGAAGTCTCCGATGCTGAACGGCGGCAGATGATCGCGGCGGCACTACTGGGCGCGAACGAGGTCGCCGTGGCGCTGGATCGCATGGCCGGACGGGCTCCGGAGGAGATCCGTCTTCCGCAAGAGCGGATGGCCGACGAGCTCCTGAAGGTGTCGGAGAACGGAAGCCGCTCTTAGGTTCGCGCCGTCCGTCTCTTCGGTCGGCGCTTCTAGATCGGCGCCTTCGCGATCGAGGCGAACTTCGTGTACTGATTCATGAACGCGAGCCGAACCGTCCCGGTCGGCCCGTTGCGATGCTTGGCAAGGATCAGCTCGGCCTCTCCCCGCGCTTCGGTATCGGGATTGTAGACCTCGTCCCGGTAGATGAACATCACCAAGTCGGAATCCTGCTCGAGCGCCCCGCTCTCACGAAGGTCACCGAGCATCGGACGTTTGTCCGAACGCATCTCGACGCCACGATTCAACTGCGACGCGGCGATAACGGGAACCTGTAGCTCTCGGGCCAGCAACTTGAGACCTCTAGATATCTCCGAGACCTCTTGCTGCCGGTTCTCCGACTTACGCGGGGATTGCATCAGCTGGATGTAGTCGACGATCACCAAACCGAGACCGTGCTTGGCCTTGAGCCGTCGGCACTTCGCCCGCATCTCCATCAGGTTGATGTTCGCGGAATCGTCGATGAACACGGGGGCCTCGGCCAGGCGTCCCAGCGCCGCCGAAAGCTTCGTCCAGTCCTGTTCCTGCAACATGCCCTTGTTGATCCGCTGCGCATCCACCCGCGCTTCGGATGCTAGGAATCGTTTGACGACCTCGTCTTTGGACATCTCGAGGCTGAAGATGATGACCGGCTGTTTGGAACGGGCCGCTGCATGCAAAGCGAAGTCGTTCATCAGCGAGCTCTTACCCATACTCGGCCGGGCGGCGACGATGACTAGGTTCGATGGCTGGAAACCCGAGGTCATGTCGTCGAGGTCGGGAAAACCGGTCGAGAGGCCGGTGATGCTCTCGCCGCGCGCGTAGAGCGTCTCGATGTCGGTCATCGACTTCATCAAGAGCTTGCGGATCTCGTGGTAGTCGTCCTTCAAGCGCTTGTCGCCGACGTTGAAGACCAGCTCTTCGGCCTCGTTGATGGCTTCGGCGACGTCTTCGGGGACGGAGAAACCGATCTCTTGGACCTGGTTGCCGGCCGCGATCAGAGCGCGCAGCAACGACAGCTCCTCGACGATGCGCGCGTAGTGACCCGCGGACGACGCGGTCGGGTAGGCCTCGAGGAGACCGTGGATGTAGGGCTTGCCCCCGATGGCGTCGAGCTTGCCCCGGCGGGTCAGCTCGTCGGCGACGCTGATCGCGTCGACCGGCTCGCCGCGCGAGTACAGCGACAGGATCGTTTCGTAGATCTCGGTGTGCGCCGGCTTGTAGAAGTGATCCGCTTGCAGGAACTCGATAACGTTCGCGATGGCGTCGCGCGATTCGAGCATGGCGCCGAGCACCGACTGCTCGGCGTCGAGGTTGTGTGGCGGTATCCGGTTCGGCCGAACCGCCTCGAGCCTTTGGGCCATGCGCTTTCCTCCCTTGGAACGTACGTTCGCAGCGTAAGGAGGGCATGCGACAAAAACGGGGATTCCCCGCGCCCCCCGGGAAGAGCCACCCCGGCCCGCGACCGCCCGGATGACTGCACGCACGCTAAAGGGGCTTACCTGTTGGTAGTAAGCCCCTAAAACGTGTGGGTTCGCGCCCTCACCAGCGGTGGATAACCCTGTGGATCAGGCGGGGTGCGCTGTGGAGAAACGGCCCTGCCGGCGCTATGCCTCGGCGGGCTCTTCCTCGTGCGCGATGACCTCCACGGTCACCAGAGCGTTCACCTGCTCATGAAGGTGAACCTCTAGCTGGTGCGTGCCGAGCGAGCGGATCGGCTCGTCCATCCGGATGTGACGGCGGTCGATCTCCTCGCCTAGTTGCTCCGCGATCGCGCGAGCGACATCGGAGTTCGTGACGGAGCCGAATAGCTTGCCCTCTTCACCGGCCCGGGCCGAGATGTAAACGGGTGAGGCGCCGAGCGTCGCCACCTTCGCGGCAGCCTCGTCTTTCACCTTCCGCTCGAGCTCTTCGCGCGCGCGCCGCATCTGCTCCGCTTGCCTCAGGGCACCCTTCGACGCCGTCAGGGCGAGGCCCTTCGGGACGAGGAAGTTGCGTGCGTAGCCGTCCGCTACCACCACGACATCACCCTTGTGTCCGAGCTTGTCGACGTCTGCTGCCAGGATGACTTTCATCGCTACCTCGTGTTGTAGGGCAGCAGCGCCATCTCGCGCGCGTTCTTTACCGCACTGGCGACCAGGCGCTGGTGCTGCGAGCAGTTGCCCGTGACGCGACGCGCGCGGATCTTGCCCCGGTCGCTCATGAACTTCCGCAGCAGGGCGACGTCTTTGTAGTCGACGTGGTCGGTCTTGTCGGCGCAGAACTGGCAGAACTTCTTCTTGCCGGGTCGCTTGTTGTCCCGCTTCGGCCCGCGACGGTCGTCGCGGTCGCGGCCTCGCCCCACCTAGAAGCTCCCCTCGTCGGCCGGCCCACCGACGGGTGCTGCCTCGGCCGCTGCGGGCGCCGGCGCGGGTGCGCCCCAGTCGGCGCCACCGGAAGTGGTTGCACCGCCAGAACGCTGCGACTTCTGGACCGTAGCGGTCGCCCACCTCAGCGACGGGCCGACCTCGTCGACCTGGATCTCGAACGCGGAGCGCTTGTTGCCCTCCTGATCGTCCCAGCTACGCTGTTGCAGGCGTCCGACGACCATCACGCGCATCCCCTTCTGCAGGGACTCGGCGACGTTCTCGGCCATGTCGCGCCAGCAGTTGCACTTGAAGAAGCCGTCGAGCTTGTCCTGCCACGCGCCGCTCTGATCCTTGAAGCGGCGGTTGACCGCGACCGTGAAGTTGGCGACCGCGGAGCCGGAAGGTGTGAAACGCAGCTCGGGGTCGTCCGTGATGTTGCCGACGAGGGTGATGCAGTTGTCACTAGCCATTGACCTGCTCCTTGTTCGTGACCTCCCGCACCTCGGGCGCGTGGAGGATCTTTCCTCGGATGAACTCGTCGGAGATCTGCAGGGTCCGCCGCAGCTTGTCGACTACCTCTTCGGGGGCGCGGAATGTGGCGACGAAGTAGTAGCCCTCGGACATGTGAGCGATCTCGTAGGCGAACCGCCGAGTGCCCCAGCGGTCGACTGCCCCGAGCTCACCGCCCGAGTCGGTGATAACGGTCGTGAACTTGTCTACGGCCTTCTGGATGTCGCCCTCTTCGAGGCGAGCATCCACGATGACCATGGCCTCGTAATCCCTCATCTACTCCTCCTCCGGACTCGAACCCCGTACGGTTCCGAGGCCCTCGCGCACCGATAAGCACGCTTCGGGCAGGGGATCGTGCGGCCGAGCTGCGCCGCTTTGACGTCGTGATGCTAGCACCTCCTTTCCGCGCTCTTCGAGGCCGATCTCCAACACCTGCAGGCTAGAGGAGGGCTGTGACAAGTTCTCTCACGGGGGCGTCCTCCGGAGTCACCTGCCGTGACTACCCGACGCCCGAGACTCGGATGTTCGGCCCCGGCTCAGCCGGAGACGAGCGCCTCACGCGGCGACGAAAAGGACTCGTCGGCAGCCGCGATGATCGCGGTGCGGGCACGCAGGAAGACGACGAGTAGGACGACCAGCAGCAGGGCGCGGCCCCACACCGCCCACACCATCGCGTTATACGCGACGGTATCGGTGCCTCGGCTTTGGAAGGTGATGTCGTAGAACCACCTGAAGATGCCGACGTAGGCCACCGAGTCGATCACGGCATACGCGACCCACCACGCGACGTTCACGCGCAGCAGCACGAAGAAGGGCAGAAGCCACAACGTGTACTGCGGCGAGTGGACCTTGTTCCACAACAAGAACCCGACGAGCAGCGCGCCTGCGACCTGCACGAACGGATATACGCCCTCGCGCTTGCCGCGTTCCCATCCATAGATGACGGCGACGGCGACCGTCGCCAAGGTGAGCACCGCAGTCAGAAGGTTCAACGACGGCATCTGGATGATCGACGCGGTCCAACGCGTCTGCGCAAGGCCCCAGATGCTGTCGTAGTTGGGCCCCCGCGCGCGGTGGAACGCATAGGTGGCCCACCACCCCGAGAAGTTGATCAACATGAAGGGAAAGTTGATCAGCAAGGCGGTTCCGGCGCCCGCCGCGGCGACCTTGGCGGCATCCTTCTTGCGGCCTGCGACCCATCGCTCCAGGCCAAGGGGGATCACGAACAGGATCGGATACATCTTCAGCGCGGCTCCGACGCCGAACAGCACCGCTGCCCACACCGGCCGGCCGCGGTACCAGAACCAGACGCCCGCGACGACCGCGGCGACCACGAGCAGATCCCAGTTGTGGAACGCGTAGTAGACGAGGGCCGGCGACGCGGCCCACAGCAGCGCGCGCCATCCCGTCATGCGCGCCAGCAGGTAACTAGCCACGAGGCCGAAAGGCGCCAGCAGCACCGCGGTGGCGCGCAGGTAGGAGTTGCCGTCTTCGACGAACAGACCGGCGAACCAGAGGAAGAGTCCGGTCAGCACGGGATACTCGATCGCGCCACCTATGAGCTCTGCGTTCTCGGTGTATTCACCGTCGACATACGGGAAGACGTCGTCGGCTATCGCGCGGATTCCATAGAGAGGCTGGATGTCGTTGTAGCAGAGCCGCGAGTACTGATGCCCCTCCTGGAAAGCCGTGGGCGCAAGGCACTGGCCTTTCAGGACGAACCCCCCGATCAGCATGACGGCACAGACGAAGAGCACGACGACTACCGACCGGTCGTCGTCGTTCACGCCCTCCGGTTCGTGCGTGCCGTTTTGGCTAGCCGCCGCGGTCTCCTCCTTGCGTACCCGACGGCAACGGGTTCGGGGGCTCGTCGTCGGTCGGTTCGGGCGTGGGCTCCGGTTCGTCTTCCGTCGGCTCCGGCGTCGGCTCCTGCGATTCGTCCGGCTCGGGCTCCGCGCTCGTCGTCGCGCGGGGCGCGGCCGAGAAGGACGGCCTCGGGTTGATGATCTCGTCGGGTTGGTCGACCGGGACGGGGAACGACAGGACCTCCATGTTCTCGACCGCGACGCGCATGTACGCGGCCCAGATCTGTGCCGGGAAGGAGCCGCCGGTGACTTCGATGCCGTGTACCGGCCGGCACAGCTCGGTGTCGGTGCAGTACTCCATCAGAGGCACGTAGGCCTGGACCTTCATCCCTCTCTTGCACTTCGACTCGCCGATGACCGACTCGTCCTCGGCCTCGCAAGGAACCTTTCGTTCCTCGATCGGATAGCCCATCCACACGACCGTCGCGAGCTGCGGGACGTGCCCCGCGAACCACGCGTTGGCGTGGTTCTGGGTCGTACCGGTCTTCCCCGCGACCGGACGCCCGATGTCGGCCGCGGTCGCGGTCCCGCTCGTGACCACGTTCGTGAGTGTCTGGTTCAAGACGTCGGCTGAGTTCTCGTCGACGACCTGCTCGGTGGACACCTTCTCGGAATCGCTGCACTCCTGCGCGCCTTTGTCGGACCGGTAGGACTTGAGACAGTTCCCCTGCGAGTCCTCGATGAACCTGATCGGCATCACGTCGGGCAGTGCCCCACGGCCGGCGAAAGCCGCGTACGAGCGAGCCATCTCCATCGGAGTGACGTCCAGCGTGCCTAGCGACAGCGAGCACACCTCGTACTCCGGCCCGTTCAGATCCCTCGTCGCGTCGGTTCGAGGACGGTGCAACTCGAAATCCTCGAGCAGGTTGGCGATCTTCTCGGGACCGAGCTCAGCCGCGAGCTGCGCGTAGACGGTGTTGACGGAGCTCGTCGTGGCCTGGACGAGGTCGATCGACCCGTACGACCCACCTTCGAAGTTCTCGACCTCCCACGGCGTCCCATCGGGATCCGCACACTCGGGATCGCTGATGATCTGGGGACTGGCACCCGAGAACGTCGACTGCGGCGAGATGTCCTCCTCGATCGCGGTCAACAGCGTGAAGGGCTTGAACGCCGATCCCGCCTGCCTGCCGGGGAAATCCGTTGCGAAATCGAACCCGCGCGCCTTCTTCACGTTGGTGAAATCGCGGCCCCCGACGAGCGCCCGCACCTCGCCCTTGGGAGTAAGCGATACGACGGCAGCTTCGGGGTCGGTCTTTTCGGTGAGGATCGACGAGACCGCATCCTCTGCCGCCGCCTGCATGTCGAGGTCGAGGGTCGTATAGATCTTCAACCCGCCGGTGAAGAGGTCGCGCCCGTACTCCGGCGACAAGAAGTCGCGTCGCAACCACTCCATGTAGTACGCCGCGGTCTGTCGTTTGACGACGCTTCCTTGCGCACCCTTCGCGACCTTGAGCTTCTCTTCTTTGGCCTCGTCGGCCTCGGCGGAAGTGATGTAGCCCTCCGCAACCATCAGATCGAGGACCCGGTCGCGGCGCGCTGCAGCGGCCTCCGACTGCTCGTCCGGTTGGTAGGACTCCGGGGAGGGGATGATCCCGGCGAGGTACGCCGCTTGCCCCAGCGTGAGCTGCTCGGCCGAAGTGACACCCTTCTCCTTGTCGGCTTCGTAACCGAAGTAGCTACGCGCCGCAGCTTCGAAGCCGTAGGCGCCGCGACCGAGATAGATCGTGTTCAGGTAGAAACCCAAGATCTCTTCTTTCGAGTGTCTGCGCTCCAGCTTGATCGCGAGCACGGCCTCTTTGACCTTGCGCGTCACGGTGCGCTCGAAGTCCTCGAGCACCGCGTTCTTGACGTATTGCTGCGTGATCGTCGACCCGCCTTGGGCGACCTCGCCGCCGGTCAGGTTGGCCCAGCCCGCCCTCATGATGCCCCTGACCGACACCCCCGAGTGGTCGTAATAGTCGCGGTCTTCGGCTGCGATGACCGCGTCGCCGATGAAGTCCGGCAGCTTGCGCGTGTCGATCAGGAAGCGGCGGACCTCGTCCGAGTAGGTCCCGATCAAGCGTCCCTTCGCGTCGTAGACCTCGGCCGACGAAGCAAGGTCGATGTCCTCCGGCAGCGGGATGCGGGCGAACGCGTAGGTCAGCCCGAGGATGCCGCCACCGACGAGCACGGCCGCCAGGGGCAGGATCCAGCCGTACCGCAGCAGCCAGCGCTGCGCGCGCGAGCCGGGCTTGGGGCGCGCGCGGCGTGTCGCCTTCTTGGTCCTGGGCATGGCGGAAGTCTAGGGCGGCGCCGCTCGTTAACTGCTTCTTTGGCTACAGGAAGCCGATCTTCAGCCCCTGGACGGTGAACCACGTGACGGCGACTCCTGCGCCGGCTTGGGCTGCGATCGCCGCGGCCGTGACCGCTCTGGGGACACGCAGCGCGCCGCCGAGCACGACGTCGGCCAACGGTTCGGGGTGCGCCGCCGCCCGCGGTCGCGCTCGCGACGCGGCGAACCCTCCGGCCCCCAGCCCGAGCACGATCAGCCCGGCCGCGGCCGAGCCGCCGAGGGCGGCGTAGACGCCGCCCGCACCGAGGAACGCGGCCGCTCCGATCGACGCGGCGAACAACAGCCACGACATGAAGACCGCCTCCGGGAGATAGCTTCCCTTGCGCTGCGTACGCGCGGCCGCGATGCCCAGCGCGACTCCGACGGCGAGGACGAACGGGAGCAGCGCGGACACCGCCGTCCACGGCGCTCGTCGAACCCACCCCTCGACGGTCGTTGCGGTCACGAACGCTTCGCTCGCGACGGTGGCGACCGCTCCGAACATCACGTTCGGCATGATCACCGACATCAGCGCGGCGCGCGACAACCGCCCGCGGTCCAGCGCCTCGGGCCACACCACGAACGCCGTGACTCCCAGCAGCGCACCAACGGCGGCCGTCGTCGAGGCGGACGGAGCCGCGACACACAGGCCGAGGCCTACCGCGGTGGGCCAGCTCGCGCAGGCACGGATCGAGAAGGACCTGAGGCGCAGGACCGGCACCGCCACCAAGATGGCCGCAAGCAGGACGAACGCGCCGGCAGCAGGAAGTGGCCGCTCGATCACGCGGATGGTCAACAAGAAACCCGAACCCACCATCAGCGGGGTGAGGGAGCCACACCTGGTGCCGATGACGTCCATCCCGCCCGCTCCGCCGATGGCGCCGGTACGCGCCACGACCGCCATCGCTACCGGCACCAGCAGGACCGTGTCGAGCGCCTCCGGGAAGGCCCATGACTCGGCGGCCGTGGCCGCGGCTACCAGCCCCGCTACCATCCCCGCGTCGGCGAGGGCGATCCACGCCCACGTCCGGCCCCCGTCGCGTGCGGCCGCCACCGTCAGAGCGACCGACAGGCAACTCCAGAAGAGCAACGCCGGCACGATCCACGCGGCCCCCGCGAACAGCAGCAGCGAGGCGCAGCCCACGCCGGTGAGGCCCGATATCCACCACCGGTCGCGGTCGACCTCCAGCGCGATCGTGAGGCCCCAGGCACACGCGATCGCGGTGCCCGCTACCGCGGCGGCGCCCGGATCCGTTGCCGTCGCGCGCCACGATCCGAGCGCGTCGCGCGCGACCACCGTCACCACCCCGCCCGCAACCCCCAGCGCCGCGACGCCCCGGAGCCAGCGCCGCTGCAGGTCGGGGGCG
>DASZOC010000021.1:0-3646 GCA_035550975.1 Actinomycetota bacterium
CACACCCCCCCTCCCCGGCTACCGCCTGGAGATCAGCGGCTCGGCGGCGGCCTCGTCGATCACGATCTCGTCCGCCAGCACCTCGGCGCGGATCCAGTCGACGTGCTGCAGTAGATCCGCGTCGCGGGCGGGAAGCCGCACCGAGATACGGTCGGTCAGGGCGAGGCCCAGCGCCTTGCGCTTGACGTTCAGCGCATGGACCAGGTCGTATACACGACCCTCGGACAGCAAATCGTCGTCGAGGGTCGTGTCGAACGCGATGCTGATCCCATCCTCTTCAGCGATAGCCCATCCCTCAAGGGCGTGGCGCTCGCCGCGGATGACCTCTTCGGGCTGAAGAACCACACCGGCGGCGACAATAATCCCGCCAGCGCGCTGCTCCACGTCTCCGCTCTCGAGCGCGGCCTTGACATCGCGGACCTTAGGGCCAAGCCGGGGGCCTAAGACGGGGAGATTCGGCAGCAGCCGGACCCGGGCGACCGGCCCTTCGTCGAAGCCGACATCCTTGACGCGCAGTTCCTCGGCAACCTCGGTGGCGTGCTTCGAGGCGAGGTCGGCCCCCCGAACATAGACTCGTCGCAGCGGCTGGCGCAGTTTGATTCCAGCCTCGGCACGCGCTCGGCGCCCAAGCTGGACCACCCGTCTAGTCTCGGCGATTTCTGCGAGGAGCCTCTCATCTATGAACCGCGTCTGTCTTTCCGGCCAGCTGGCGAGAAAGACCGACTCCGGCGCCTCGACGCCTGGTTCGACGACCAACTTCTGCCACAGGTGCTCGGACAGGAACGGCGTGATCGGCGCCATCACCCGGCAGAGCTGTGTCAGGGCCGTCCAGAGCGTCCGAAACGCCGCCTCGTCGTAGGAGTAGAACCGCCGGCGCGACCGGCGGATATACCAGTTGGACAGATCCTCGATGAACGCTTCCACCTCGCGCAGGACATCGACCGTGAGGTACGCCTCATACGCGGCCTCGGCCGCGACGACGAGCCGCTGCACACGCGCGAGCAGCCATGTGTCGAGCGGTCGCAGTTCGGCCCCTGTAAGACCATCGGTGAGGTCGCTGAACGACGGCTGAAAGTCTTCGATCGTCGCGTAGTCGACCTGGAAGCGCGCGGAATTCCAAAGCGTCAGCAGCCTGCGCTTGATCTCCTCTGCCGGGCCGTATCCAAAGCGGATGTTCTGCGTCGGCGGCTGTTGGCAATAGAGCCACCGCATGACATCGGCCCCCATCCGCTCGAAGGCCTCGTCAGCGGAGATTAGGTTTCCCCACGAGCCGTGCATCTCGCGCCCGCCGGCGTCGAGCAACTTCTCGAAGGTCAGGACATTGCGGTATGGCGCGCGCCCGGTCAGCACTACCGACATGAAGAAGATCGAGTAGAACCAAAGTCGGATCTGCTCGCGCATCTCGGTGACCCAATCGGCGGGGAACCACTCCTCCCAGTAGGAATGATCAGGCAGGTCGGCCGTGGATAACTTGGTCGACGCGCCGGTGGCGTAGCCTCGCTCAACCCATTCTGGGTTCTGCCACCCCAACGTTGAGAACGGGACTATCCCGGCGTCGAGCCAGACGTCGCCGACCTCGGCCACCCGGGTGACTGGTCCGTCGCATTTCTCGCAGCGGATCGGCACGCGATCGATCCACGGGCGGTGCAATTCGAACAGACCCTCAATCCCGTCGACTGCGCGCTCCTCCAGTTCGGCCCTCGATCCGATCACGTTCAGATGGCCGCATTCACACGGGTAGAACGGCAGCGGCAGACCGTAGAAGCGCCGGCGTGAAATGTTCCAGTCGCCCATGTTGCGCAGCCAGTCGTCCATCCGCTTGCCGTACTGCTGCGGCGTCCACGCGATCCTCTTATTCTCTTCGAGCATCCGTTCGCGTACCCCCTCGACCGATATGAACCAGTCGTCGGAGATCCGGAAGATCAGCGGCGTGTCGCAGCGCCAGCAGTGCGGGTACGCATGCGTGATCGTCTCAGCGCGATCGAGAACGCCTTTCTTGCGCAGGCTCTCGATGATCGGCTCGGCGACCTCGTCCGTCGTCCCGCCGGCGAGCCAACCGTATTGCGGGTAGAACCGGCCAGCTTCGTCGACGGGCGCGAGGACGGGCAAGTCCAGTCCGCCGGAGAGGTCGAAGTCCTCGCGGCCCGCGCCGGGAGCGATGTGGACGACGCCCGTGCCCTGGTCGAGTTCGACGCCTTCCCATGCGATGATTCGGTGGTCGACCTGGGAGCCGGGTTGGAGGTCGTCGAACGGTCCCTGGTAGCGCCAGCCAACGAGTGCACTGCCGGGCAGCTTCTCGTCGTAGTCAGCTTCGGGGTCGGCCGCGACCGCAACCCACTCGCCGCACGGGCGGCGGCCGTACTCCACGTCGGGGCGAACGGCCGCCGCGACGTTGGCCGGGAGTGTCCACGGCGTCGTCGTCCAGATGATGACCGACTCGCGCGGACGGTCGAGGAGTGGGAACTGCACGTAAACGGAGGCGTGTTCGACGTCCTTGTAGACCCCCGACTGAGTTAGCTCATGCTGCGATAACGAGGTTCCGCAACGAGGGCACCACTCCGACGATCGGTGGCCCATGAACAGCCAGCCCCGGTCGTTTACCACCTTGAGAAACCGCCAGATGTACTCGATATTCGTGTCGCTGAACGTGAAGTAGTCCTTACCCCAGTCCATCCACTGGCCTAGGCGCTTTGACGCGCGCGTCAGCTCGTTCGAGGACCACTCGACCACCTCCCGACACCTGCGGGCGAAGTTCTCGAGGCCGTACTCCTCGATCTCGGACTTCGAGTTGAGGCCGAGCGACTTCTCGACACCAACCTCGATCCACAGGCCTTGGCAGTCAAAGCCGTTCTGATAGCGCTGATCGAAGCCCCGAAGCGCCTTGTACCGCTGGAAGACGTCCTTCAGCGTGCGGCCCCAGGCAGTGTGCACGCCCATCGCCTTGTTTGCCGTGACCGGGCCGTCGATGAAGCTGAACTTCGCGTTGTCGCGGTTCTGCTCGCGGAGCTTTTCGAACGTCCCCCGTGACTCCCAAAGGTCGAGGATGCTCTCTTCGAGCCGGGGATGGTCCGGGACCGGCGGCAGCGGCGTGAAACGGGAGGGCACCATCGCGAGTCTACGTGCGAGAACCGAGCAGATTGGCGGACGGGCTGCTTCCCGCGCGGATCGGGCTCCAGGTCGAGCCACGGACGTACGCAGTAGCCGCGAAAACTGAGAGGGGGGTCTTTCTCCCGACGCGCGACTGACTGGTCGGCTCACTCGGGACCCCGAGATCCGCGCCACACGGACCGCCCTGGCTGCGCCCTTCGCATCGCCGTCGACCGCATGGGCCGCGGCTCGACTGTCGGCTACGTCGACGTGAGCGTCTGGGGCAAGGCCGGTGAGGCCTGCGAGGCACACCTGCGTCAGGGCCGGCTCGTCGGCGTGTCCGGCCCCCTCGAGTACCGCGAGTGGCAGGCCGACGACGGCTCACGCCGTTCGGAACGTCCCTGGGCACGTCAGCTAGAGCGGAGGGGGAGGGATTCGAACCCTCGGTAGGGGGGTTGCCCCTACAACGGTTTTCGAGACCGCCCCGTTCAACCACTCCGGCACCCCTCCGAGGCGCACCAACGGGCGACCGCCGAGGATAGGAGATCGCCGCGGTTCA
>DASZOC010000022.1:0-15591 GCA_035550975.1 Actinomycetota bacterium
CCGTCGCTTACCTGACCGAAGGCGGCGAGGTGACGCTGACGGCATGGCTCGGCGAGATCAAGGTAGATCCTGTGGCCCCCGAGGAAGGTGGGCAGCGGGCAGCTGCTCTCGCGACCTTCTGGAGTTTGCTCGGGCGCTAACCAAAAACGACATCCGCAGTGTGGAGGGGCCCCCGTCGGGGGCCCCTCTTCTTTTGCCCGCTTACCGTCACGCGCTGCGTCGTTAGCCACAGTCCCGTAGGAATCCAGCCGCCCGCGCATGGCCTACCGCGCGCATCTCGAGCGAGGTCTGCGGCGTATGCTCGGCCACGACTGCGGCTACCTAGCTAGGAGGCGACAGTGTCTGTAACGGTGCGCGACATCCAGGCGTTCCGGGAGCGAGGCGAGCGTTTCGCCATGCTCACCGCATACGACGCTCTCTCGGCCCGGCTTCTCGACGAAGCCGGCATCCCGATCATCCTCGTGGGAGACACCCTCGGGATGGTCGTGCTGGGCTACGACGACACGCTCCCGGTGACGGTGGACCAGATGCTCCATCACACCGCGGCCGTACGGCGCGGCGTCAAGGACGCCCTCGTTGTCGGCGACATGCCGTTCATGAGCTATCAGGCGTCCCTGGAGGAAGGCTTCCGCAACGCCGGTCGCTTCCTCAAAGAAGCCGGCGCGCACGCGGTCAAGCTCGAGGGTGGGGGCCGCGTGCTGGAGCTGGTCGCTCGTCTAACCGAGTCGGGCATCCCCGTGATGGGCCACCTGGGGCTGACCCCGCAATCGATCCATCAGTTCGGCGGACACCGGGTTCAGGGCCGCAGCGACGAGCAGGCCCACCAGATAGTCAAGGACGCGAAGTCACTCGAAGCGGCGGGAGCGTTCGCCGTCGTCCTCGAGGCAGTACCGGCATCCGTAGCGGCCGAGGTCACCGATACGGTCCGCATCCCCACGATCGGCATCGGGGCCGGCCTCAGCTGCAGCGGTCAGGTACTCGTATTCCACGACTTCCTCGGGATCACTCAGTGGCCGGACGGTAAGGCCCCGCGCTTCGTCAAGCGTTACGCGGCGCTCGGTGACGAGATCAGGTCGGCCGCGGCCGAGTTCGCGCGTGAGGTCGCCGACGGCAGGTACCCGGGGCCGGAACACACCTACGATTGAGGCGCGCTAAAAGCTCGTAGCCTTGCGGCGTGTCCGGAGCGATCAGGTGTCCTCAGTGCGGAGGGCTCAACCCGGCGGGAGCCGAATGGTGCGGGCAGTGTCTCGCCCGCTTCACGCGACGCACCCCGCCTCCGCCTCCTCCGCCGCCGGGTAGCACTGCGGGGGCGGGGGGCGCGGGCGTCGTCGCACCTGCGAGCCCGGGCGGTGACGGCCGGCAAGCCGTCGTGCCGGCGCAACGCGGTCCGTTCACCGTCACCGAGACCGGGATCATCTGGCGCTGCACCCGGTGCGACAACGACAACCCGTTGGACGCGCAGATCTGCTCGGTATGCGGCACCCGCTTCGCCGACATACTCAACCCCCCACGCGAACGCCCGATCCGTGACCCCAACAACATGGCGATGTATTCGTTGTTCCTGCCGGGGGCGGGGCACTGGCAGATGGACCTGAAGGCCCAGGGTGCGGCGCGAGCGATCGTCAGCGCCTGGGTCGTGATGGTCGCGTTACTCGCGGCGATCGCGGGTGCCACCGTCATGGCCGTCGTCTTCGGGATGGCGGCGTTCGTGCTGTGGATGGTTGCCGCCCACGACGCCTACCGCGAAGCGCGCGGCGAATCACAGATGGTTCTCCTGAAGCCAAGGGTGTTCGTTTACCTGGTGCTCGGGCTCTTGATGCTGATGATCGTGTTGCTCGTCTCCGCCGGGTTCCGAGCAGGGCGGGCCTGATGGCCGTCTACGTCGTGTCGGACCTGCACGGTGCGTCCGACGAGCTGCGCAAGGCGGTGCCGGAGGGCGCAACGCTGCTTCTGCTTGGTGACCTGATCAACTTCCTCGATTACATATCGATGACCGGCATCCTGACCGAGGTCTTTCCGACCGAGGCCGTAGCTTGGGTGGTCGAGCTGCGCACTGCCGGTCGGGTGGAGGAGGCGAGGCAGGTGATGCACGAACGCGCTGCAGGACGGGAAGAGGCGATCAAGGAAGAGATAGGTACGCGCGTGCGCGAGCAGTATGCGACCGTCTTCGAGGCGTTGCCCGACCCGACGTATCTGATCCTCGGCAACGTCGATAACCCCTTACTCGCGCACGCGTTCGCCTGCGAGCGGCCCGGTGTACACGAAGCGGACGGTTCAGTGGTCGCTATCGAAGGCGAGCGCTTCGGCTTCGTCGGGGGCGCGCTGCCGACGCCGCTCAACGTCGCGGGCGAGATCACCGAAGAGGCGATGCGAGCGAAGATCGAGGGCCTTGGCGATGTCGACGTACTCTGTTCGCACATACCGCCGGCGATACCCGAGCTCTGTTACGACACGTTGGCGGGGAAGTCCGAAAGAGGAAGCGAGGACTTGTTGGCCTACATCGAGGACGTGCAGCCGAGGAGGGCGTATTTCGGGCACGTCCACCAACCGTTGACGTCTGCACTCAGGATCGGGCGAACCTTGTGCATCAATGTCGGCTACTTCCGGTCCACGAAGCGCGCGTTCCCGCACGCGAAGGAGGATTGATGGCCGAGACGGTGTCCGACAACATCGACGTTGCCGCCACCGCGGGAGAAGTGTTCCGCGTCGCCACGGATTTCGAGTCCTATCCCGACTGGAACGCCAACATCAAGAAGGTCGAGGTGCGCGCCACCGACGACGAGGATCGTGCGACCGAGGTCTTCTACGAGGTCGACGCAAAGGTGAAGACCCTCACCTACACGCTCGGCTACGACTATTCGGAAGCCCCCGGAGCTTTCTCGTGGGACCTGATCGACGGCGACGTCAAGGAGCTCTCCGGGTCGTACCGGTTCGAGGAGTTCGATGACGTCACGGAAGTGCAGTACGAGACGAAGATCGACCCGGGTTTTCCGATCCCGGGATTCTTGAAGCGACAAGGGGAGAGGCAGATCGTGAAGGGGGCGCTGCAGGACCTGAAGAAGCGCGTGGAGTCGCGGCGGTGACCGCGCGATGACCGAAGAACGCGCCGCTCGATACTCTGACCTCTTCCGAAGCGCGCCGGAAGACACTGTGGCGCGCGCGCGATACACGGATCTGTTCGAGGAGAGCCACGACCACACGCCGGACTGCGCCTACTGCCCCGTCTGCGCAACCATCCGCGTCGCTCGCAAGACGAAGCCCGAGGTCGTCGAGCACATCGCCAACGCCGCGCGTGAGCTGATGCTGGCGGCCGGGATCTTCCTCGACGGGCTCGGCGACGCGCTCGGACCCGAGCCCGAGCAACCGCGCGAGGACCGCGGCCCCGACAACGTGCGGCCTATCGGACCCGTCTAGCAGCAGCGCGACCGCCACTATCCTTGCGCCCATGCGCGCCGCTATCGGAGTCGACGTCGGAGGGACGAGCACGAAGGCCGGCGTCGTCACGGCGGATGGGACCGTCGTTGCGCGGACGGAGCGTCCGACCGATCGCGCGGCTGCATCCAAGGGTGCGTTGCAGGTCGTCGATGATCTCGTCGAGCAGGCGCGGCGAGATGCGATCGGAGTATCGGGGGTCGGCCTCGGTGCGGCCGGGTTCGTCGCCGGAGACAGTGTCATCTTTTCTCCGAACCTCGTCTACGACGATCCGGCACTTGCTCTAGCCGTCACTACTCGCACCGGTCTGCCCGCGGTCGTAGACAACGACGCGAATGCCGCGGTGTGGGGCGAGCGCACTTTCGGATCGGCTCATGGGATCGACGACATCGCGCTGATCACGCTGGGAACCGGCTTCGGCAGCGGTTTCGTCGTCGCCGGGCGACTGCTGCGGGGGCACTCGGGTGCGGCCGCGGAGCTCGGCCATACCGTGGTCGACCCGTCCGGGCCGCCGTGCCCGTGCGGATTGAGAGGGTGTGCCGAGCAGTTCGTCTCCGGGAACGCTATCGCTCGGATGGCCCGCGAAGGGGCAGCGTCCGACCCCGATTCGGCGACGGTCGGGCTCGCGGGATCTGCAGAAGCCATCACCGCGGAGCACGTGGCTCGAGCGGCCCGCGAGCTGGATGAGACCGCACGCACGGTGCTTCGTCGTGCGGGTGTCATGCTCGGCGCGGTGTTGTCGAACGTCGCCAACGTCTTCGATCCCGAAGTGATCGTCCTGGCGGGAGGGGTGACGCGAGCCGGTGAGCCGTTGCTCGGTCCCGCGCGCGATGAGCTCGTGCGGATGACCGGGGCGCAACGCCGTCGCCCGATGCGACTGGACGTGTCCACCCTCGGCGCCGATGCGGGGATCCTCGGGGCCGCAGCACTCGTCCTGGAGCCGGCGTGAGTGACATAGAGCGTCCCCCAGACGCGTCTGCCAAGCCCGTGCTCCGTCATGACGACGTCCAGCAGACGAGCTTGCTGGAGTACGCGCTGTTGTTGCCGCGGCTCGTGGTGCTCGTCGCGAAGCTCGCACGCGATCCGAGGGTGCCGGCGAGGAGCAAAGCGATGCTGGTGTTGCTCGGCGGCTACCTCGTCTCGCCGGTTGAGCTCATCCCGGACTTCCTGCCGGGGATCGGACAGGTCGACGACATCGTGTTGGTCGCGTTCACGCTCGACCAGATGCTGAACAGGATCCCGGCTGAGATCGTGCGCGAGCACTGGGACGGCGACGACGACGTGCTGGAATTGGTGCAGGAGGTCCTCGACATCGCTACGGCCTTCGTGCCGGGGTGGCTTAAGAAGCGCTTCTTTCGGTGACCGGCGCGGGGGCGGTCGCCGCGATCGTGCTGCTCGCATGGGCCGCCGGACTGATCGCAGGATCGGCCTGGGTTCAGACGTGGTCGGTGGTGAAACGAGGGCACTTCCGCATCGTTGCGTGGGTGGGCGTCGGCGTCGTAGCGCTGGCAGCCGTGACGTCGCTGGCTGCGACGGACCTGGTCGAAGGTGGCGATGCGCAACGAGGTCTCGTGTTCATGTTCGCCGGCGGGGTCGTCGTCTACCTTGCGACGCAGTATCGCGCCGACGACGTCGCGGCCGCGATCGTCGGCGCGATCGCCTGCGTCGTCGGCATCCTCGCCCTGGTCGCGACGGCAGGGTTGTTGGAGGGCTGGCCTCCTCTGCTGTCGGTACCAGGCGTCGTCTCCGGAGCAGCACTCCTGGGGCTCGTGACGAACGGGATGCTGCTCGGGCACTGGTATCTGAACCAACCGGGACTGAAGCCGTGGGCACTCGCGCGGCTGACGGCGGCGGCGCTCGCCGCGACGATCTTGTCCGGTGTCGTAGGTCTCGCGTCGGCCGGTCGGCTCATCGCCGCGCCCACGGAGGGTGCTGCCTTGGGACTCCCCGGATTCGGCGAGAACCTCGGTCCCGCGTTCTTCTTCGTGTGGGTCGGGCTCGTCGGCTTCACTGCCGCGGTTCTGTTCGGCGCGCGACGGTGTATCGCGATCAGGTCGATCCAGTCCGCGACGGGGCTGTACTACGTCGCCATCCTGACGGCCGGCGTAGCCGAGTTCCTTGTTCGGTACCTGATGGTCGGAACCGCGTGAGCGAGGTACGGATCGGAGTAACGGTCCCGCAGTTCACCGGCGACCGATCACGATTCGTCGATTCTTGCGAACGAGCGATCGCGCTCGGGTTCGACTCGCTGTGGGTGTTCGACCACCTCTGGCCGCTCGGAGGCAAGCGCGAGAGGCCGATCCTGGAATGCTGGACCGCACTGGCGTACGTCGCGGCGACCTATCCGGACGTCCAGGTCGGGACGCTCGTAACGCGTGCGTCGTTACGTCACCCCGTCGTCGTTGCGAAGATGGCGGCGACGCTGGCAGCGATCGCTCCGGACCGCGTCATCGTCGGCCTCGGCAGTGGCGACGAGATGAACAAGGACGAGAACGTCGCGTTCGGCGCGCCCTACTACGACGCGGGCGATCGCGTGAGGCAGCTCGTGTCGACGCTCGAGGTAGTGCAGCGGTTCCTGAAAACACCTGAGGCCACACTGCACGACGAGTTCGTGGATGTGCGCGATCTGCCGTCAAGCCCCAGACCCGAGCCACCGCCCAGAGTCTGGATCGGCGGCCGCTCGGTCGAGCTCCTCGAGGTGGCGGGTCGGATCGCCGACGGGTGGAATGGATGGGGGGCGAACCTCGCCACGTTCGCCGACGACGCGCACAGGGTGCGAGAGATCGCGGGCGAGCGCGCCTTCGACATCTCGTGGGCGGGCCAGGTCTTACTCGCCCGCGACGACGCGACGGCCCGTGAGAGGCTCGGTGCGCGAGACCCGGCGCACTTCGTCCTCGGCGGGCCCGAGACGGTCCGGGCGCGGCTGCGCGAGGCGATCGCCGCTGGTGCATGTCACCTCATCGTGGCGCTGCTGGAGGCGGGACCTTCTGCATACGAAGACCTGGCAGCCGTCGTCGAGGACCTCGAAGAGAGCGACTAGACATATACCCCCGGGGGGTATATGCTTGGAGCGGTAAGGACAGCGAGGACCGGGAGACGCAGAGGATGGAGCACGCCCAGCACACGAGCGACGTCCACGACGCAGACGGCGCGCACGAAGACCGCCACCCAGGGCGGGTCGACGGCTCGATCACCTACGACGTCAGAGGCATGACCTGCGCGTCTTGCGCGCGGCGCGTCGAACGCACGCTCGCGTCGCAGAGCGGGGTCGAGGACGCCGGGGTCAACTTCGCGCTCGAGCGGGCTACCGTCCGGCTGACCGACGGAGCCGACACCGAAGCGCTGACGCGCGCCGTCTCGGAGGCGGGCTACGAGCTCGTCCCGCGTGACGCCGCCTCCTCGCATGCGGGACACGGGGAGCACGACCACGGGATCGCGATAGGGCAGGAAGAAGAGCTGACGCGCCTCGCGTGGCGTCGCTTCGTAGTGGCAGCAGTCCTCACGGTTCCCGTCGTCCTGCTGGCCATGTTCCCGGGTGTGTTCGGTGCGGCCATGCACGACACGTGGACCCGGTGGGTCATGTTCGCGTTCACGACACCCGTCCAGTTCTGGGCCGGGCGGCCTTTCCTGACCAGCGCAGCCAAGCAGGCCCGCCACGGCGCAACGAACATGGACACGCTCGTCGCCATCGGGACGCTGGCCGCGTACGGATATTCCGTCGTGTCTCTGTTCGCGCACGGTGACGTCTACTTCGAGACCGCCGCCGTCATCCTCACGTTCCTCCTGCTCGGCAAGTACTTCGAGCATCGTTCCAAGTCGCGGGCGAGCCGCGCCATCAAGACCTTGATGGAGCTCGGTGCCAAGCAGGCGCGGGTCGTGCGCGATGGGCTGGAGGTGCCGGTCGATATCGACGAAGTCGTGCCGGGAGACCTGATGCGCGTCCGGCCCGGCGAGAAGATCCCCACCGACGGCGTCGTCATAGAAGGGGAGAGCGCGATCGATCGGTCGATGCTCACAGGCGAATCGGTCCCGGTGGCCGTAGGACCCGGCGAAGAGGTGTTCGGAGCGACCGTCAACACGTCCGGGTCACTCCTCGTCGAAGCGACGAAGATCGGCGGTGACACCGCGCTGGCGCAGATCGCTCGGCTGGTCGAAGAGGCCCAAGGTCGGAAGGCTCCTATCGAGCACCTGGCGGACAAGGTCGCGTCCATCTTCGTTCCGGTGGTCCTCGTGATCGCAGCCTTGACGTTCGCGGCATGGATGCTGACGGACCACGACGTCGGCACTTCGCTCGTCGCCACCGTCGCCGTCCTGATCATCGCCTGTCCGTGCGCGATGGGTCTCGCGACGCCCGCCGCGATCATGGTGGGAACGGGACGTGCCGCGCAGCTCGGCATCATCGTCCGCGGCGGAGAGGTCCTGGAGGCTTCGGGTGACATCGACGTCGTCGTGCTCGACAAGACGGGCACGCTGACGGCCGGCACGATGTCGGTGACTGATCTCGTGCCTGCAGCGGGCATCTCCGAAGAGGAGCTGCTGACCGCAGCCGCCGCGGTCGAATCACGGTCGGAGCACCCGGTCGCGGCGGCGATCGTCGAAGCCGCGACCGCCCGCGACCTCGGTGTGCCGGAGCCGGAAGGCTTCACCTCGTCCACAGGTCTCGGTGTGGGCGCGACGGTAGACGGCAAACAGATCAAGGTTGGGCGACGAACGTTCGTGGAAGGCGACGCGACCCAGGAGCTCGAAACCGAAGCGCGGCGGCTGGAGGACGAGGGCAAGACCGTCGTATGGGTCTCGCGTGGTGACCACCTCCTCGGCTTGATATCCGTCGCCGACACCGTCAAGCCGTCGGCGGCGCGAGCCGTCGAGCGGCTTACCGGCTTGGGACTCGACACGCTGATGATCACCGGCGACAACGCCGCGACCGCTCGTGCCATCGGCAACCAGCTGGGGATCGACGATGTCATCGCCGAGGTGATGCCGGCCGACAAGGTCACCGAGGTCAAGCGGCTGCAAGCCGAAGGGAACAAGGTCGCCATGGTCGGCGATGGCATCAACGACGCTCCCGCCCTCGCGCAAGCAGATCTCGGGATAGCGATAGGCACGGGCACGGATGTGGCGATCGAGGCCGCAGACCTCACCCTCGTCGGCGGCGACCCGATGGCTGCAGCGACGGCGGTCGACATATCGCGACGCACGTTGAAGACGATCAAGCAGAACCTGTTCTGGGCCTTCGGCTACAACGTCGCGGCGATCCCGCTGGCCGCGCTGGGCCTGCTCGACCCGATGATCGCCGCCGCGGCGATGGCATTCTCGTCGGTCAGCGTGGTCCTGAACGCGCTTCGTCTGAAGCGTTTCCGTCCGGCCTGAGGAGCGAGCGATGGCGAAGATCTTCCTGGTGCGGCACGGGGCGACGCTATGGAACCTGGAGAAGCGAGCCCAGGGCCACGCGGACATCGATCTCAACGAAGAGGGCCACAAGCAAGCCGCGAGCGTAGCCAGTGACTTGTCTCGCATGGACATCGACGCGGTGTACGCAAGCGACCTGAAGCGAGCGGTGGACACGGCGACACCCATCGCCGCCGCGCACGGGCTCGAGGTCGTCGTCGACAAGGATCTGCGTGAGATCGACCAGGGGGAGTGGGAGGGATTGACCGCCGACGAGATCCGCGAGCGGTGGCCGGACCTGTGGGGGCCGAACCGGCACTACAACGCGCGACCCGGCGGCGAATCACCGCAAGAGGTACGCGCGCGGGCGCTCGAGGCCGTCGAGCGAGCCGTCCGGTCACACCCGGACGGCCGCATCGTCGTCGTGAGCCACGGCGGAACGATCCGGTGGATCAGCGCAGAGGCGCTCGGTTATGACGACTACCGGTCACGGCGCATCCGGGGGCTCGGCAACGGCGCGGTCGTCTGCATCGACGCGCACCTCGACGGCGACCGCCTGGTGCTCGGGAACCTCGCGCGGTTGGACGGCAATACGACGGACCTCGACGACCCGAACGACTAAGTCGTCACACGACTCAGATGCGGCAACGGCGGTAGCTCGCGTCGCCGGCGGGGTTACGCCTCCTGCTAGCGTGGGTTCATGGAATTCAGACGGATCGAGAGGTTCCCTCCCTACGTCTTCTCCATAGTCAACGACCTCAAGGCGCAGGCGCGGCGCGCGGGCGAGGACATCATCGATCTGGGCATGGGCAACCCGGACATCCCGACGCCGGATGCGGTAGTCGACAAGCTGAAGGAAGCGGTCGACAACCCGCGCAACCACCGTTACTCCGCATCGCGCGGGATCCCGAAGCTCCGGACCGCGGTGTGCGATCTGTACGAACGGTCGTGGGGCGTGCAGCTCGATCCCGGTACCGAAGCCGTCGCCGTCATCGGCGCCAAGGAGGGGCTGTCGCACCTGGCGTGGGTGCTCCTCGAGCCGGGGGATTCGGTGCTGGTGCCGGAGCCGACGTACCCCATCCATACCTACGCGATGTTGCTCGCCGGCGCGACCGTGACGTCGGTTCCCTTGGCGTTCGGAAGCGATTTCTTCGCAGAGCTCGTCTCGGCTTACGAACGCGCGGAACCGAAGCCGCGCGTGGTCCTCTGCTCGTTCCCGCACAATCCCACGACTTCGCTCGTGGACCTCGGCTTCTTCGAGCAACTGGTCGAGTTCGCGAAGGCTCGAGATGTCATGGTCGTGCACGACCTCGCGTATGCCGACCTCGTGTTCGGCGAGGAACGAGCACCTTCGTTCATGCAGGTGCCCGGCGCGAGGGACGTGGGCGTCGAGTTCTTCTCGATGTCGAAGTCGTATTCGATGCCGGGATGGCGCCTCGCTTTCGCCGTCGGCAATCAAGAGATCATCGGCGCGCTCACGAAGCTGAAGTCCTATCTCGACTACGGCGTGTTCCAACCGATCCAGATCGCTGGGATCATCGCGCTGAACGAATGCGGCGAGGTGCCGAAGCAGATCCGGGAGATCTACCTCACGCGCCGCGACGCGTTGTGTGACGGCCTCGACAGGATCGGATGGAGCATGACGCGGCCCCCAGCGACGATGTTCGCGTGGGCCCCGATCCCGGAGCCGTTCAAGAGCCTGGGTTCGCTGGAGTTCGCAAAGTTTCTCGTGCGAGAGGCGAAGGTCGCCGTGTCACCGGGTATCGGGTTCGGCAAAGCCGGAGACGATCACGTTCGCTTCGCGCTCGTCGAGAACGAGCAGCGGATCCGCCAAGGTGTCCGCGGCATCCGGCGTGCGCTCGAGCTGGGCGCTCCCGTCTGATCCCCGCGATGGACGTCCGCGAGTCCGTCCTCGAGACCGGCGAGCGGGTCGTGTTCCGGCCGATCGTGCCGGACGACAAACAGCTGCTGCAGGAAGGTCTTTCCCGGCTGTCGCCGGAAGGGCGCTACCTCCGGTTCTTCAGCCCGATCGATCACTTCACCGAGCGCCAGCTGCGCTACCTGACCGAGATCGACTACGAAGACCACTTCGCATGGGTGGCTCTGCTCCCCGACAACCACGAGTCGCCGGGCGTCGGGGTGGCGCGCTGGATCCGGTTGGCCGACGAGCCGGACGTCGCGGAGGGAGCGGTCACCGTAGTCGACGCCTACCAGGGCCGCGGGATCGGGAAGACCTTGCTGTGGCTCGCGGCCTATTCCGCGATCCAGCGGGGGATCCGGTGCTTCCAGGTGTGGACGCTCGGCGACAACGCGCCGGTGAGCCATCTGATGGAGGAGCTCGGTGCGAAGCCGGGCCGCGTCGAGGGCGGCGTCCAGGAGTTCCGGGTCCCGCTGCCTGCCGAGCCATCGCAGCTCGAGGGGACGCCCACGCCCCTGATCCTGCGAGCCGTCGCCGAAGGCAAGCTGACGGCGAGCGTGCACGAGGACCTGCGCCCGAAGACGCGTCTCGAGCGCGCTTAGTCGCTTAGCAATCCTCGCAAGCAGAACGCGACCGCTTCGTCCGCAAGCTCCGGTCGATCCGACGACGCCTGGTCGTCGTCTTCCAGATACGTCTCGACGAAGTGGAAGATCGCACCGAGGATCCCGTGGGCCATCAGCTCGGGATCGCCGTGGCGGATCGCGCCCGAGGCCATGCCCTCTTTGATGTGGCCCGCGACATCCGCGACCACGATCTCTTGGCCCTTCTGTACGAGTCCGGCGAACTCGTCATAGCGCGCCGCGATCCTCAGGACCTCGAGGACGCTCGGGTTCCCTCGGAAGAACCCGATCGACGCACGGATGCCTTCCTCGATCCGGTCGACTGGATCGGCGACGGCCGCGATCGCCGCTTGCTGCGACCGCCGCAGCTGCAGCAGCGACTCCTGCAACAGCTCCGCGAACACTGCTTCCTTCGAAGGGAAGTACCAGTAGAAGACGCCCTTGCCCACACCGAGCGCGTCACATATGTCACCGACCGCCGCGCCGTGGTAGCCCTGCTCGGCGAACAGCTTCGCTGCTTCCTCGAGGATCTGCTCGCGGCGCTCGGAACCTCTACGGGTCAGTTTCCGCTCTTTCATCGCGCTCAGACTAGCCCGATAGGCTGCCGAGCCGATGGTTCAGAATGCTAGCGATCGAAGACGCGTGGTCATCGTGGGGGCCGCGGGGCGAGACTTCCACAACTTCAACGTCCACTATCGGGCCGATCCGCGCTACGAGGTCGTGGCATTCACCGCGACGCAGATCCCCGGCATCGACGACCGGGTGTACCCGGTCGAGCTCGCGGGGGACCTGTATCCCGAGGGGATACCGATCCACAACGAGGACCAACTCGAAGCCATCGTCCGTGATCAGGGCATCCACGAGGTCGTGCTCGCGTACTCCGACATCTCGCACGATCAAGTGATGCACATCGGGTCGCGGGCACTTGCCGCCGGCGCGGACTACGTCCTGCTCGGCCCCCGGTCGACCGCGATCAAGGCGAACCTGCCGGTGGTCGCGGTCTGTGCCGTCCGAACGGGCTCGGGGAAGTCCCAGACGACGCGTGCCGTGACGCGCATCCTGCAGGCCGCCGGTAAGAAGGTCGCCGTAGTCCGGCACCCGATGCCTTACGGGCATCTCGCCGACCAGATCGCCCAGCGCTTCGAGACGTTCGAGGACCTGAGCGCGGCCGACTGCACGATCGAGGAGCGCGAGGAGTACGAACCGCACCTTGCTCAGGGGTCGATCGTCTATGCCGGCGTCGACTACGGCAAGATCCTGGAACGCGCCGAGTCCGACGTCGACGTGATCCTGTGGGACGGCGGCAACAACGATCTGCCGTTCTACGCACCCGACGTCCACATCACCGTCGCCGACCCGTTGCGCGTCGGGCACGAGACCCGCTATCACCCCGGAGAGACGAACCTGCGCATGGCCGACATCGTCGTGATCAACAAGATCGACTCGGCCGCCTCGGAAGACGTCGCTACGCTGAAGAAGACGATCACGACCGAGAACCCCGACGCCGTCATCGTGGACGCACATTCGCCGGTGACGCTCGAGGAGGGGGCGGATCTCTCCGGCAAACGCGTTCTCGTCGTCGAGGACGGGCCTTCGTTGACGCACGGCGAGATGGGTTTCGGCGCCGGTGTGGTTGCTGCTCGTGAAGCCGGCGCGGTGCTGATCGACCCGCGTCCGTGGGCCACCGGCTCGATCGCGGGCGTCTATTCGAAGTATCCCCACATGGGAGCGCTGTTGCCCGCGATGGGGTATTCGGCGGAGCAGAGGAAAGACCTCGAGGACACGATCAACGCTTCGGATGCGGACGTCGTCCTGATCGCGACGCCGATCGACCTGCGCAGGATCTGCAACCTCACCAAGCCGGCCGTCCGCGCCTCCTACGAGCTCGAAGAAGTCTCGACCCCGACCCTCGCCGACATCCTCGCCGACCGCCTGAACCTCTAGCGCGGAGCTGGTCGCCTCGCTCCGGTCGGTTGCGGGGGCTTGCCTACGGGAGGGGGCGCGACGGGGGCCGCCTGAACGGCGGCTCGCCTGCTCGCTTCCGGCGGATCGCACTTTGCCGACCCATTAAGGAGCGATCCGCCTCCAGAGCCCCTCCCTTCCAGGCAAGCCCCCGCGCCCTCCTGTTGGCTACTTGCGCGTGCGGGCTCCTGCGGTGCGGACGGTCGCGTCGTCGCTCGGGCGCCTGATCTCGTCCGGTGCGAGGTTCTCGGCCAGCTCCCGGATGAACAGCCCGACGTCGGTGATGATCCCCATCGACTGCCACGACCCCCGGTCCATCAGCTTCGTGACCGTCGCCTGGTTGATGTCGACGCAGACGAGCGGCACCGAGGCCGGCAGGCAGTTCCCCGTCGCGATGCCGTGGAGCATCGTCCCGACGACGATGCAGAACCCGATCAGGTCGTCGTCGCCGTCACCCCAGATGATGTCGCGTAGGCGGCTTTGCACCTCGACCATGTCTGTCACCACGTCCGGCAAGGGCCCGTCGTCCCGAACGCTGCCCCCAAACAGATAGGACGAGCCCGCTTTGACGAGGTTGTAGACGATGCCGTCGTCGAAGATCCCTGCGTCGATCGCGGCCTCGAACGAACCTTGCCGGCGCAACTCGTTGATGGCGCGGATGTGATGCTCGTGTCCGTGCTCGGCCGGGATGCCTTGCTCGAGGTAGACGCCGAGCGAGGTACCGAACATGTTCGATTCGATGTCGTGTGCCGCCACGCCGTTGCCGGAGAAGAACCCGTCGACGTAGCCCGCACGGATGAGTGCCGATAGGTCCGGGCCGGAACCCGTGTGCACCACTGCCGGCCCGGCAACCCACAGGATGCGTTTGCCGCTGTCTTTGACCGCGCGCATCTGGTTCGCAACCTGCTCGACGAGCAACGCCTTCGGCTTCTCCGAAGAGACGTCGGAGGACATGAACTCGAACGCGTTCGCCCCGGTGCCGCGGGGTTTGTCGAGCGGCAGCACGCGGATGCCGAGCCCGCGCATGACGATGGTCATGCCCTTGACTACTTCGCCCATCGGGATCGTGCGCGCCACGCCGTCCTCGACCGTTATGCCGCAGTCCATCTCGGGTCGCACGACCCGCAACCAGTTGCCGTCGACACGCACCTCCGTCTCGAGGTTGGTGCTCGAGTAGAACCCGGGCGGGAACGCACCGTCGACGTCGGCTTCGGCGAGCTGCGCATCTTCGACGGTCTCGAGGTTGGCACCGTGCTGCCGCAGGCGTTCGAGGAGCGCCGTCAGCGCGCCCTCGTCGTCATGCGTCACCTTGATGCGCGCGAAGGAAGGGTCCTCGTGCTTCACGCCGAGCTGCAGCTCGACGATCTCGTAGGTGCCGCCGAGGTCGACGATCTCGTCCATCACCTTCGGCAGCGTCAGCGAGTCGATGATGTGCCCCTCGATCGTGACGGTTTCCGACGGCATCGTCAGACCTGCGACACCGCGGAGCGAGCCGCGATGAATGCGTAGGTGCGGCTGAATACCTCTTCGCGATCACGATCGAGCGTGATGACATGATTCGACCGGTCGAGCCACACGAGCTCTTTGTCGGTCGATGCGACCGTGTCGTAGATGAGCTGGGCGTTGAACGGCGGGACCGTTCGGTCGTTGCGCCCGTGCATCACGAGGATCGGCGCCGTCACCGACGGAAGGCTCATCCGCGCCCGCTTCACCTGCTTGAGCATGAAATGCGCCGCGGAGGTGGGGAACCGGTCGTAGACGATCTCTCTTAGCTCGGGATCTGCGATGTCGTTGCCGACACCGGGCAGGGATCGAACGAACCGCCGGATCACCGGTGTCAGGAACCGCCTCGGATCGTTCGTCGCGACGAAGCCGGCTAGCGTAACGATCCCGTTCACCCGGTCCGGGTAGTGGGCCGCGAGGTCGAGGGCGAGAGCCGCTCCGAAGCTGAGCCCGACCACGAAGACCTCGTCGCTCTCCGCCGCGAGCTCGTGGAAGGCGGCATCTATCGCGTCCACCCAGTCCCGTTGCTTCTTCGAGTTCAGGTCCTGCCATGTCGTGCCGTGCCCGGGCAGCAGGGGAGCGCGCACGGCGATGCCTTTGGCCTGGAGATGGTCGGCGAGCAGGCGCATGTTCTGCGGGCTCGACGTGAATCCGTGGCAGAAGAGCGCCCCCACGGGGCCGCTCCCGAGCGAATAGCCCTCGGCCCCCTCGATGATCTTCACATCCTGCAAGCTCGCTCTCCTTGTAACGATCGACGCTCAGCGGCGT
>DASZOC010000023.1:0-15485 GCA_035550975.1 Actinomycetota bacterium
GGGGTGGCTCCGGCGGTGGCGGTGGCGATGACTCCGATGGCTCCGGTTCCGGCGGCGACGGTGACAACAAGGACGGCAAGACCGTCGACGGCAAGAAGGGCGACGGCAAGAAGGGCGAGGGCCGCGGCGACGGTAAGGGCAAAGGCAAGAACAAGAAGAAGAAGAAGAAGGTCAGCGTCATCCCCCCGACCGGCACTCCCGACATCCCGGGCTCGTTCAACACCGAGAAGCTGATGAGCATGGCCGCGCACCTGCGCTCGCTGGGCTGGTCGGCCGAGGAAGTCATCGCGAAGGTCTTTCCGCCGTTCATCATCGCCGGCGAGGCGACCTGGATCGACACCTGGGGTGTGCCTCGTTACGGGCCCGGCCCGATCGTGCGAACCCACGAGGGCCAGGACGTCTTCTGCGATTACGGCGATCCCGTCCTCGCACCGGAGGCCGGGTACGTCAGCTTCAGCGACGGCGGGCTCGGGGGCATCACCGCCCGCGTCCACACCGGCGACGGCGCCTACTGGTATCTCACGCACCTGTCCGACCTGAACACCGAAGAGCTGTCTCCGGGCGACACGGTCGAAGCCGGAACGGTCGTCGGTTTCTGCGGGAACTCGGGCAACGCGGCGACCACGCCGCCGCACGTTCACTTCGGTTGGTACCAGGCCTCGGGCGAGGCGAAGAACCCGATGCGCCATCTCGTGCAGTGGCTGCGGATCGCGGAGGACAATTCGTCGCGTCTGATCGTGGCCGTGCAGGACAAGCGTCAGAAGCAGCTGCCGGCGTTGACCGCGGCGCGCAGGTTCGGCGACGCGTTCACGCCGGATCGTTCGTTCCTCCCTGGTGGTGCCGGCGAGTCGCTGTGGGCGTCCGGCTCGTCGCCGGCGACCGGCACGTTCGCGCTTGCGGAAGCCGCATTGCAGGCCGCGCTGGCCGAGCGTCTCGATGCGCCGAGCAGCGTGAGCGTTCCGACCTCCGAGGGAGCCGGGACCACGGGCGGGCTCGACCCCGAGTCGCAGCTCGCGAAGCTCCTCAAGCACACCCAAGAGATCCACGAAGCCGGCGACTGATCCGGCGACCGAAGGAGCCCGCGGCCGCACCCTCACCTTTCTCCGGACATCTATTTTCGGTTTGCGCAAATAGTTGTCCTCAGAAGGCCGTTCGGGATTGCGCACCACGGCGTGGTGAGAGAGCAGGCCTCTCGAGCCCGGCCCTCGCCCGCGATCGCAGGAAGACGGGCCGCGGTGGCGTCGACCCCGGACCCGGGCCGCGCGAGGTCGGGGGCCGAGGTCGGTTCCAGATATCCTCGGTCGCGCTCTAGGGGCGGGATGCCCGAGCGGCCAAAGGGAGCGGACTGTAAATTCGCCGGCTTATGCCTACCCAGGTTCGAATCCTGGTCCCGCCACCACCTTTCTTCTTTCTTCCAGCCTCACCACGGACCCCCAGCACCTCTCGATCGGCCCGTGAAGCTCTGGCTTGACCTCCGGCTCCGCCTTCGGTCAAGCTCTGGCTTGACCTCCGGCTCCGCCTTCGGTGGCGGCTGTGTGTGCCGGGTCGCCGGCGTCAGAGCGCGGCTGCTAGTGGAGGGAGGATCTCGGCTATCGGGGCGTTGAACACGGCTGCAGCTTGGGCGTCGAACGGTGTCGGCTGCTCGTTGACTATCAGCAGCTTGGCTCCCGCGGCCACCGCGATCTGCGGAAGGTACGCGACGGGGTAGACCTGCAACGAGGTACCTATCGCAAGGAATACGTCGCAGGTCTGCGCGGCTCGCTGCGTCCGTGCGACGTCTTCCGCGACCAGCTCCTGCCCGAACGAGATCGTGGCCGATTTGAGGATGCCGCCGCAGGTCTTGCAGGCGGGATCGGCCTCACCGGCACGCACTCGTGCGAGCGCCCGCTGCATGTCCGCACGTTCACCGCACGACATGCACATGACCTCGCGCAGCGTCCCGTGGATCTCGATGAGGATGTCGTCGGAGCTGCCGGCGAGCTGATGCAGGCCGTCGATGTTCTGCGTGATGAGGTGGTGCAGGAAGCCCTTCCGTTCCAGCTCCGCGAGGGCGACGTGTCCCGGCCCGGGGCTCGCCGTCCACGCCGGATGTTCCAGCCGTAGCTGCCACGCGCGCGCCCGGAGGTCCGGGTCGGCCATGTAGTGCTGCAGTGTCGACAGCTTCTCGGCCTCCGGATCCTTCGTCCACACGCCTTGGGGGCCGCGGAAATCCGGGATGCCCGAATCGGTCGAGATGCCGGCGCCCGTCAGGGCCGTGACGGTCCGGGCGTCTCGCAGCCACGGAGCGATCTCTTCTACCGCCATGTTCGGAGTCATCCGTGACAGATTAGGTTGGGGCATGTCCTCATCTCACCCGGATCGTTTCGAGGCGCTGCAGCAGCGGCTCGCGGCGCTCGGGAGCCGCGCACTGTCGGACCTCGACCGCGGGTGCATCGTCGTGCTCCCGTCGCTCACGTTCCCGGTCGAAGAGCTGCGCAAGATCATCGGTATCTCGCGCTACGAAGAACGGCTCCTGTGCCTGGTGTTGTTGCTGGACCAGCCGGAGCTCGAGGTCGTGTTCGTGACTTCGCT
This sequence comes from Actinomycetota bacterium, assembly GCA_035550975.1. Taxonomy (GTDB): domain Bacteria; phylum Actinomycetota; class CADDZG01; order CADDZG01; family WHSQ01; genus DASZOC01. The sequence goes on from DASZOC010000023.1 coordinate 2,572, forward strand.
GCCGGTCGATCCGGTGGTCGTCGACTACTACCTCTCTTTCTTACGAGATCCCGCCGGCGGGCGTCGGCGGCTCACGATGGTCTCCCTCGACGACCCCGATCCGAGACCGTTGAGTGAGAAGCTCCTCCAGCAGCCGGCGGCGATGGATCGGCTGCGCGCGGCCATCGATCGCAAGGACGCTTACCTGTTGCCGTTCACGGTGACCGCGGCGGAGCGTGCGATAGCCACCGAGATCGGGACACCTCTCTATGGCGCGCGCCCCGGCCTGGCTTACGCCGGCAGCAAGAGCGGCTCGCGCCATGTCGCGCGCGAGGCAGGCGTGGAGGTGCTTCCGGGCAGCGAGGACCTGCATTCGGTGGAAGCTCTGAACGCGGCCATCGAGTTACTGCGGCACGACCACGCCGATGTGACCGAGGTGGTCATCAAGCTCAACTACGGCTTCTCGGGGCAGGGCAACGTGGTGGTGAATCTCGCCGACTGGAACGGCTCCGTCCTCTACGCACCGACGGCGTTCTGCGCGGGCGAGGAATCGTGGGATTCGTTCATCCCGAAGATCGAGCGCGACGGCGGGATCGTCGAAGAGATGGTGCGTGACGACACGATGCACTCTCCGAGCGTGCAGCTGCGTGTTGGCGTCGATGGTTCCGTCGAGATCGTGTCGACGCATGACCAGGTCCTGGGGGGGCCGGACGATCAGGTCTATCTCGGGTGCCGCTTCCCGGCTCAGGCTTCTTACCGAGCCGAGATCCAGCAGGCCGGCGAGCGCATCGCGAAGATCCTCGCCGCGAAGGGAGTCGTCGGATCGTTCGGGATCGACCTGCTCGTACGTCGAGGGGATCGCGACCTCGATGTCTATCTCAGCGAGATCAACCTCCGACTCGGAGGGACCTCGCATCCGTTCTACATGGCCCGCTTCGCGACCGGCGGCACGTACGACGCGGCTACTGGAGAGTTACTCGTCGACGGGAGCCCGCGCGCGTATGTGGCGACGGACAACCTGAAGTCCGAGGCGTACAAGGGGTTGCCCGCGGCCCGCTTGCTCGAAGAGCTCCGGGCCCGGGAACTCGCCTTCGATCCGTCGAGCCGGACGGGCGTCACCCTTCATCTCCTCGGGACCCTCAGTGAGCACGGCAAGCTAGGGGCCACTTGTATCGCCCTGAGCATCGCGGCCGCCGACGATCTCTACGCGGACCTCGTTGCAACGCTCGACGAGCTGACCTCCTAGCACCGTCGACCGACCTCACGGGCTTAGCGAACTAGTCCGAACGGCACGCGTTTTGGTCCTTTCGGGCCATTCAAGATTCTTCCATATCGCAGATAGTTATGAGGCGAGCGCGCTGAGTAGTCAAAGGGGGCAGGGGAGATGAACGCGACTACGGCACGGGTCCTAGATGTTCGCCGGTTTGGGATCGGGCTCGTGGCCGTGCTGTTGCTCCTTCCCAGCCTGGGCGCGACGCCGAAGGCGTCGGGAGCGGAGCGCTTCGTATCCGTGATCGTCCAGGCCGTCAGCCCGCAGCACGCCGGGGTCGCCGTTCATGATGTCGGCGGTGAGGTAACGACCCCGCTGCCGATCGTCGACGGCGTCTCCGCCCGCGTTCCCACCGCGTCGCTGAGCGAGCTGCGCGCCCGGCCCGGCGTCGTCCAGGTCACCCGCAATCGGAAGGTCTCGTTCGAAGCCAAGTCCGGCGGAACCGTAAACAAGAACGCCTGGGTATCGCCGCCGAAGGTGCTGCGCTCCGACTCGTTGTGGAAATCCAAGATCACCGGTAAGGGCATATCCGTCGCCCTTATCGACACGGGGGTCTACGCCCACGCCGACCTATCGGGGCGCGTCGTGTGCGGCGCCGACCTGTCGCACGAGAGCGGCACCGCGGCGAACTGTGCCGACACGTTCGGACACGGAACCTTCATGGCGGGGCTCATCGCCGGGAACGGCGCGTCCTCGAGCGGCACCTACAAGGGAACCGCCCCCGACGCGCGCATCATCTCGGTCAAGGCCGCGGGTTATGACGGGTCTACCGACGTGTCCACGATCCTCGCTGGGATCCAGTGGGTGGTTTCGCACAAAGACACCTATGGCATCCGCGCGCTGAACCTGTCCCTGGGCAGCGACTCGGCGCAGGACTATCGCTTGGCGCCGCTCAACTACGCGGTCCAGCGCGCGTGGAAAGCGGGCATCGTCGTCGTGGTCTCGTCGGGCAACGATGGTCCGAACGCATCCACCGTGATGAAGCCTGCAGACGACCCCTATGTGATCACCGCGGGCGCCTCCAACTCGGAAGGAACCGCGGGGGTCACCGACGACCGGGTCCCGGTGTTCTCTGGGCGCGGCCCGACGCGTTCGAACGGCTTGGCCAAGCCCGATCTGGTCTCACCGGGCGTGCACACGATCTCGTTGCGCTCGCCGGGCAGCGCGATCGACAACAACTACGGAGGCACAGCGCGCGTAGGAACCGCTTACTTCAAGGGCACCGGAACGTCCATGTCGGCTGCGCTCGTGTCCGGCGTCGTCGCGCAAGTGCTGCAGAAGACGCCGAGCCTGAACCCGAACCAGGTGAAGGCGCGGCTAATGGGCACGGCGAAGCCGATCGTCGATAAGGACCCCAACCTTGTCGGCAGAGGGATCGTTGACGCGTACGCCGCCGCCACCTCGACGTCTCTAGCCGAGGCGAACCAGGGACTCGACAGCTCCACCGGCCTGGGGACGCTGCAGGATTCGCGGGCGGGACTGTCCACGGAGCTCTACGCCAACACGCCTCTGGGCGATGCGGCCCTCACGGGTGAGTTCACGCTGCAGCACGAAGCCCTGCTCGCCGACCCTCTTGCGAACCCACTCGGTCTCATCCCGTGGGATGGCGTCACTTACACCACCACCGGGTGGGATCCGGTCACGTGGGACGCATCGCGGTGGAACACCGCCGACTGGGCCGGCTCGCGCTGGAACGGTGCGACGTTCGAAGCGACGACGTGGGATGGCTCGCGCTGGAACGGCTCGCGCTGGAACAACGAGGACTGGGACGCCAGCAGGTGGAATGGTCTCGACTGGGACGCGAGCCGGTGGAACGCCAGCAGGTGGAACAGCAAGTGGTATGCCGCTGCCTGGGATTGACCCGCAGTGATGTCCGGATAACAAGGAGCGCCCCAGACGGGGCGCTCCTTACGTCTAGGGTGATCGTGTGAGCGACCGCTCGATGCCCCTGTCCTTGCGTGTCTACGTAGGCGGCCTCGCGGTGATCCTCGTGGCCGCTCTGGCCGCGGTCACGATCCAGGGTGAGTTCCCTTCTCCGCTGTGGGTGTGGGCGCTGTTCGCCGTGTTCCTGGCCCTCACCGAGTACGCGGACTTCAACTTCAACGACGAGCACGCACGGATCGGGTTGAGTGCGGCCGAAGCCGTCCTCGTCCCGATGCTCTTCGCCCTGTCTTTCGAGCAACTGGTGTGGGCCGCAACCATCGCGGTCGCTTTGAGGGAGATCCGCCGCATCGCATCTATCAAGGGCATCTTCAACATCGCCGAGTTCGGGTGTGCCGCCGCATCGGCCGGCCTCGTCTACCGTTTCCTCGGCGACGGCACCGGGGCCTTCACACCGCGCAACGCTCTCGCGGCCGCCGGAGCGGTCGTCAGCTTCTCCGTGCTCACGCATCTGTTCACCTCGGGCGCGATCGCCCTCGCGGAACGCCGTAGCTTCTTCGAGCTGTCGCGCGCTGCGACTCCCGCGACGTTCACCAGCGTCGCGGGATCAATCGTTCTTGGATGGGTGTTCGCGTCTGCGTATCTGGCGGCCCCCTGGACGATCGTGTTGCTTCCACTGATCATCGGCATCTTCTTTATCGGGTACCGCGCGATGCTGAGTCAGAGCCGCGAGCGCGAGCGCGTCGAGCACGTGCATGCCGCGAGCCGCGCCCTCGCGGCCAGCCCCGGCCTCGAGTCCGCGGTTGCTGGGTTCCTGAAGGCGGTGCGCGAGGTTGCCTCGGCCTCCGAAGCGCGTGTGGTGCTCACCTCAAAGGGGCGGCCCCTTCCGGGAGGAGCCCATCGCGTGTGGTCCGGGGTACGCATGGGCCAGGTGACGGCGAGCATGGAACCTCTCGAAGACGGCCCCATGGCTGACCTCTGCGCCGCGGTCGAGTCATCCTCCGGGCACCTACTCCTGACCGACGATGGCGCCGGCCCCCCGTCGCAGGTCCTGCGTGAGCTCGGCGCCTCGTCGCTCGTGTCTGTGCCGCTGCTCGCAGCGGAGAGGAACGCGGGTGTGGGCGGTTACCTGATGGTGATGAACCGCCTCGGCGCGGACGAGTTCGCGGATTCGGACGCGCACCTGCTCGCGGCGCTCGCAGACGAGCTCGTCGTCACGATCGACTCGCACCGGCTCTTCGAGGAGGTCTCCGAAGAGCGCGAGCGTTTCCGCCGCATCTTCCAGGGATCCGAGGACGGGATCTGTATGTTGGACTCCACCGGCGCGGTCCTGGCGTGGAACCCGGCGATGGAACGCATCACCGGCTACGCCGCGACCTCGGTGCTAGGTCACGTCTGGTCCGAGAAGGTCACGATCCGCGACGAGCACCAAAGCAGGGTCGAGAAGTTGGCCCTGGTCGAGCGGTCGTCGGACTCCGAGCTCGAGGTCGTGACGCGTGACGGCCCTACCCGCTGGATCTCGGTGCTCGCTAGCTCGGTACGCGACCGGGGAGGGATGGCTTGGGTCGTGCTCGTGCGGGACGTCTCGGCGGAGCACGAGGTGGAAGCGGCGAAGTCGGATTTCCTGTCGACGATCTCGCACGAGCTGCGTACGCCGCTCACCTCTATCAAAGGCTCCTTGCAGGTGCTCGGGCGCGGCCTCGACGCGCTCCCGAACGACGTAGCGGACCAGATGATCTCCGTTACGTCGAGGGGAGCCGAACGGCTCGAGCGGCTGGTCATGAACTTGCTGGTCGTATCGCAGCTCGACAGTGGGACGATGGCCGTCTTCCCCGACGAGGTTTCGTTGAATGACGTGGTGCTCGACCGCGTCGAGGCGCTCCTATTCGATCATCCGACGAAGAGTGTGGACTTGCCGGACGAGCCGATCGTCGTGCGTGCCGACCGTGAACGGGTCGCTCACGTTCTCGAGCACCTCTTGGAGAACGCGCGCAAGTTCGGCGGCCCCCACGGGACCATCGTGGTGTCCGCGCGGCTCGACAGCGGCTACGCGAGGGTCTCTGTATCCGACGAGGGTCCGGGGATACCGGAAGCAGACCGGGAGCGGGTGTTCGAGCGGTTCGTCCGCCTCGGAAACATCCTTACGCGCGAGACGCAGGGGGCGGGCGTGGGCCTGTTCATCGCGAAACGTTCGGTCGAAGCGATGGGCGGCCATATCTCGGTCGACAGTGAGCCGGGGAAAGGATCGACCTTCACGATGATGCTCCCGCTGGCGAAGCCGATGGTGCTCAGCGCCGGTGCGGGCTCCGGCTAGGTGCGATTCCGGCTCCTCCAGGGTTCGCTACTCGTCGATGCGGAGCGGTCCCCGCTCGGGCTCAGCGTCGGCGGGGGCAGGGGAGGCTACCGATCTCCACCTGCTGCGACTGACCTTGCACGACCGCAACGCAATCCCTTTCGCCGGTCGGCCACATGATGCGGACGTACGCGCTCGCCGCTCCGCCGATGCCGAGGTGGACGTGGCCGACCTCGTTCTGACTGCGGAACGCGACGCCGTCGTTGAGCTGACGGCGATAGCGGCGGTTCGGTGTGGTGACCGTGATCGACGCTCCGAACCCCGACGGGTTCCAGCGCCGTCCCAGTAAGTCCACCGCGACCCAGTTGCGCGCCTCGGTTCGGTTCGCGAAGAGCTGGGTCTTGCCGCGCCACACCGCGTACTCGTAGTGGCCGTTGGTAACCAGCACGTCTTCGCGCCCGTCGCGGTCGTGGTCGGCGACCGTGACGCTGTCGCCGTTACCGACGCGCGGCCCCCGGAACGCCCTTCGGCGGAACGCGACGAAGCCGGGTCGCCGGTTGACCAGTAATAGGTCGGGCCGGTTCACGGCAGTATCCGTCGGAGTGACTCCCGCGGCCCCGGTAACCACGAAGAGGTCGAGGTCCCCGTCGTTCTCGATATCGAGCCACGCGCTCGACCGCCCCTGCGCGATCGCGCGCGCATCCGCGATGCTGAAACCGCGGCTCGAGTTCCGCAGGATCAGCGACCGCTGCTCGTTGATGACGTGGAGATCCGGGTAGCCGTTGCCGTTGAAGTCGCCCCAGGTCGCGGCGTGCCAACTCCCGCTCGTGACATAACGGAGCGATACGCGCACGAACCGGCCCCCCCTGTTCTCGTAGGCGACCGTTGGCGCGTTGTACTGCATGACCAACAGATCCGGATCGCCGTCGCGATCCCAGTCGGCCCACGACGACGAGATCGTGCGCAGGTTGTGTTCTACGCCGACGCTGCGCTTCACGAAGCTGCCGCGGCGATTGACGAACATGACGTTCGGTCGGCCCGCACGGGTCCAGTTACCGACGAACAGATCGAGATCGCCGTCGGAGTCATGGTCGATCCAGTTGACCGACCGGCCTCGCCCGTAGATGTCGCGGACGTCGTAGCGGCGGGCGAGGTCGCGCAGCCCAGAGTCCGTGCGGGTCAACAGCTGGTTCGGCCCCGCGCCCGTCCCGGCGTTGGCGCCTGCTGCGCAGTAGAGCTCGGGGCCGCCACTCCCCGTCGCTTCGCCCCACGCGCAGCTGTGGCGATCCACTTCGTCGTCCCCGTCGACGGAGGCGTAGCCGGGCGGCGACATGAAGTCGAGCCAGAGGCGCTTGTACGTGCCGCCGTCGTTCGCGTAGAACAGCGGCCACCCTCCATGGCGCCCGATGAAGACGTCGGGGAACCCGTTGCGGTCGTGGTCGAACCACACATTGCTCCAGGTCCCGGTTCGACGACGCTCGAGCCCGACGGCGTCGGTGGCATCGCGCAGCCTCGGCGTGGGCGCCGCCACCGCGACCGCGTTCACCAGCAGCAGGAGGATGACCGCGGCCGCTACCGCGCCACGGGGCAAGGAGCTCGTTCGCATGCTGGTTGTTTCTCTGTGCGACGACCGGACGCCTGCCCCCGACGAATTCCCGGGATTCAATCAAGTTTGGGGCCCTATTAGTTGAATGTCGCTCGAACCTTTCGAGCGCACTAGGAGTCACGCGGTTGTAATTCAAGCCGTGGCCGTACGTACGTCTCTGCGCCTATTGCTGCTCTCGATCCAGCCTCAGCTGGCTAACTCGTCTTCGTGCGCGTTCTTCATCTCGATCACGTCATCCATCGCATCGAGGAAGACGTCCAGTAGGTCCGGGTCGAGGTGCGTCCCGCGGCCCTCGCGCATCATTCGCCACACCTCTGGGAGAGGGAAAGCCCGCCGATACACCCGGTGCGTCGACAGCGCGTCGAAGACGTCGGCTATAGCAGCGATCCGACCGACGAGCGGGATGTCGTCCCCACGAAGCCGGCGTGGGTAGCCGGTCCCGTCGAGACGCTCGTGGTGGGTGTAAGCGATCTCGGCCGCAAGCTGCAGGACGGGTGATTCAGATCCGTGGAGGATCCGCCACCCGTCCTCCGGGTGGCGCTGCATGATCAATCGCTCCTCGTCGGTCAGCGACGTCGGTTTGAGCAAGATCGCGTCCGGCGTCGCGATCTTGCCGACGTCGTGCATCTGGCTGGCAACACGAATGTCGCGCGTCGTCGCATAGTCAAACCCCGCGCGCTCGGCGAGGAAGCTGCAGTAATGGCTCATCCGGACGATGTGCTTCGCGGTCTCGTCGTCGCGGAACTCTGCCGCGATCGACAGACGCCTGACCGTCTCTTCCTGCGAGAGCTTCAGCAGGTTCTCCGCCTGCTCGAGCCGTGTGACGCTCGACCACAGCTCTGCGGTCCGCTCCTTCACCCGGTCCTCGAGCAATTCGTTGTGGGACTGAAGCTTCAGCTGCAGGAACCGCGTCTGCAAAAGGTTCTTGATGCGCAAGATGACCTCCGTGGCGTCGAACGGCTTGACGAGGAAGTCATTCGCTCCGCTCGCCAGTGCCTTTCTCTTGGAGGCGACGGTGGCGTCTGCCGTCAGCACGAGGATGGGCATGGTCGCCGTTTGCGGTAGCTCCCGAACCGACCCCATCACCTCGAATCCGTCAACGTGAGGCATCTGGAGGTCGAGCAAAAGGATGTCTGGCTCGAACGAGGTCACGAGCGCGGTCGTCTCCCTCGGATCGATAGTGCTCGTGACCTCTTCGAATCCCCACGTCTTCAGGATTTTTTCCAGCAGGACGACGTTTGTTCGTTGATCGTCGACGATCAGGATCTTCGCATCCGTCAGATCTCCTAGCTCGACGATCATGCTGCGCCTTTGGCGAGGGTGGCGTCGACGAGACGCAGGAAGTGCGAGACGTCCAGCGGCTTCGTCAGGTAGTCGCGGGCTCCCGCCGATAGCAGCCGTTCCACCTGGCGAGGGGTCGCGTCGGCGCTCAACATCACGACTGGTATTGCCGAGGTGCGGAAGTCGTCCCTGAGCACGGCGAGGACCTCGCTGCCGTCGAGGTCCGGGAGGTTCACGTCCAAGACGATGAGGTCGGGACGAAGCTCACGAGCGATCTTGATCCCGCTGGAGCCGGTCGCCGCCGAGACGAGCTGGACTGTCGGCCGGTGAGCGAGAATCCGTCGGACGAGGGCGACGTTCGAAACGTTGTCCTCGACGTGGAGCACGACCGGCGACTTGCGGAGCGGCGTGACCTCGCGCGTCTCCGGCAGCGTCGCGGCGGCCACCGGATCTTCCGCTCGCGCCAGCGAGATGGAGAACGTGCTCCCGCGTTCAACCTCGCTGTGCACAGTCAGCGTGGCGTCCATCGCCTCCGTCAGACGCTTGCTCAACGCGAGACCCAATCCTGTGCCCTCGATATCGCTCGACTCCGCACCCAACCGATTGAACGGGGTGAATAGATTCTCTTGCTGATCGGGGGACAGCCCCCGGCCGTCGTCGATCACGTCGATCCGGATGACGTCGTCGACCGACGCGCACCTGACCTCCACCGATCCCCCTGGGCCGTTGTACTTGATCCCGTTGGAGAGCAGGTTGAGAACCACTTGCTTGAGGCGCTGACGGTCCGCCCTCACGTATGCGTCGCGCAGGGTCGTCGGCACCTTCGTGCGGAGGTTTACTCCCGCCTCATCCGCGAGTGGGCGAACGAGCGAAACGGTTTCTCCGATGAGCTCCTCGAGCGCAACGCTCTCTAGCGACAGCGACATCGTTCCGGCATCGATACGAGCGATGTCTAAGACCTCGTTGATGAGGTCGAGTAGGTGATGACCGCCTGAGACGATGTAGCGCGCGTTCTCTTTCTGCTCCGCATCGAGCTCGTCCATCTCCAGGAGCTGCGCGAACCCGAGGATCGCGTTCAGCGGCGTGCGCAGTTCGTGACTCATCCGCGACAGGAATTCGCTCTTGGCCTGGTTCGCCCGCTCGGCGACCTTCATCGCAGCTCGAACGGCAGCTTCGCTGTGCTTGAGGCGGTCGTTGGCCGCTTCTACGTCCTGACGGCGCGCCTCGGCCTCGCGGGAGAGGCCGGCCATCCTCAGGAACGTCAGGACGATCAACAGGATCGCGCACCCCGAGATGAAGCCCACTGGGACTTCGATATTCAGGAAATAGGCGACGACATTCGTGATCGAGGGGATGAGGGCAGCCCCGGCGAGGATCGGGATCCGGATCCGGTTCGGCGTCTCGAGCTGCAGCTCTGATGGCGGCTCGGTCAACCGGACCATCGACGGATGCAGCGCGGCAGCGCCGAGCAGGATCCAAGCAGCGAACCACCCAACGAAGTACCAGCTTCCGTACTCGTAGGTGCCGTTGAGCAGCGTCAGGGAATACGGCGTGTCGGCGACGAGTTGCGCCACGATCGCCGCGGTAACGAGCCAGAACGCCGGAACACGTCCGCCGGCAGTGAGCGCGAGCAGGACTGCGCCCCCCAGCAAGAGCATGTCCAGCATCGGATAGGTGACCGACACCGCGCGGTAGATCACCGACCCCTCGGGGCTCTGGAGGTAGGGGTGGATCAGGAACACGTACGAGAGCACACCGACGCCGACGACGATGATCGCGGCGTCGAACCATCCCGCGACCCGACCCCCACCGTTCCGCGCGTGAACCAGCCGCCAGATTCCCGCCAATAGAAGGCCATAGGCCACGAAGTACAGCGCGTCCGCGGACGACGGGAACGCGTCGGTCGTCTGCCAGATGACGTCCGCTACGGTGTAGATAGCGAGCCCGAGCGCTATCAGGTGCCACGGCGCTTTGTCATTCGGGCGATGGATCGAGACTCCGACGACTACCGCAACCGCCGCAGAAAGATTTGCGACCGTGTAAACGACCGCCTGTCCGACGCCACCGCGAGGCAACAGGAAGAAGACACCTGTCGCGACTGCCCCGGCGAGCGCGTAGAGCGCCGACATCGCCGGGCGACCAGCCGGATCCCGCAGCGACCACCCGTTCCCGGACAACGCCAAATGAACCATCTCCTCTCGAAAGGGACAGCGCGATATACAAAACTCGCGACTGATTCGGTGGTGATGCCCGTCCTGGATTGGCTGAAACCAAAAATCGCCAGACGACCGCTACGAGAAGCCGCGGAAGCGACCGCATGCTTCGATCGCGAGATCGACTCGGTGGTTCTACCTTCGGCTTCCGAGCAAACGATCGGGCATCTACCGGCTCGACTGCTCATATCGCTGAGATTTCGGAGTTCCCGACCGCCTTCGGCGCGACCGCGCTACGTACGATCCCTGAGGAAGATGGGCCGAACCCAGCATGTTCTATCCTGGTGCGGGTCTTGCCCCGGCGAGGTGCTGTGCTTACGCTCGCAGCCTTAGGCGGTGGCAGAACCGCAGGTTCACCCGGCCCCCTTAGCTCAGTCGGCAGAGCGTCTCCATGGTAAGGAGAAGGTCCACGGTTCGATTCCGTGAGGGGGCTCCGCAAGACCCGGAAGTGTTCTGTGGGCAATGATTTTCGGTTTCCGAAAATAGATGCGACGAGAACGATCGGGTGCATCGAAATCGACGAGCCGGGCGTAGTCTCGGCGCTCGAGACCCTGGCGGCGTAGCTCAGGGGCAGAGCAAGCGGCTCATAATCGCTGAGTCGGTGGTTCGAGTCCACCCGCCGCTACCGATCGGGCCCTTTCCGGCGCTTGATGCGCTCGGAAAGGGCTCAACTCGGACGCACGGGCGTCCGATGCATAAGAGGTGAGCGGAACGACCAGACACTGCCCGAGATGCCGGACCCACGTCGAAGACGTCGGCGGCTTCTGCCTGCTCGGCCACCGCCTGAACGAGGCGGCCCGCACCGGCTCGCTCACGGAGCTCAGGGCCGAGGTCGACCGGGCCTTCGAAGATGCCAAGCTCCAGGTCGCGGCGGCCGTCCAGGCCGTCGCCCCACCTCCACCTCCAATACCGACTGCCGTGACCGACATCCCCGCTCCGGCACCGCTTCCGCTTGCCGCTCCCGCTCCAACCGCGATCGAGCCGCCACCGCCCGCCGCCGTTCGGTTAGCGACGCCACTGGTCGTCGACACGGAGCCCGTCGCCGGCGATCCGATCGCCGACTTCGCTCCCGCCCCGCGTATGGACTGGGGGCCTGAGCGTCACGGCTTGCGCAAGAGGTTTGGGTAAGGCGCCTCACCTATACTTAGGCGCTCGTTTCCCGAACCAAGCCCCGGAAGGTGAGTCATGGCGACTGACAGGCGCGTCCACGTGACACTGGAGTGCACCCAGTGCAAACGGCGCAACTACATCACCCAGAAGAACCGGCACAACAACCGAGATCGCATCGAGCTGAAGAAGTACTGCCGCTGGTGCTCGGGCCATACGGGCCACAAAGAGACCCGCTAGCTCCTTCACGGCGCCCGATCGCGGCGCCGAGGAACGCGGTGTTCGTATCCGTTCCGCTCCGAACTCTCGTTAAGCCGAAACGGATCTCTTCGGCTCGTTCTTACGGACGCCGGCCTTCTTCGACGCAGGAGACTTCTTAGCAACGGTCGACTTCTTCCCTGTGGTCTTCGTCGCCGCAGGAGACTTCTTAGCAACGGTCGACTTCTTGGTCGTCGAGGTTTTCTTGGCGACCGTCGACTTCTTCGCTACGCTGGACCTCTTCGCCGCAGGTGACTTCTTAGCAACGGTCGACTTCTTGGTCGTCGAGGTTTTCTTCGCAACGGTCGACTTCTTCGCAACGGTCGACTTCTTGCTCGTGGTTTTCTTCGCGGCCGTTGTCGCCTTCTTCGCCACCGTCGACTTCTTAGCCACGGTTGGCTTGTGGGTTCGCGTGGGGTTTTTCGTGACGGTTTTCGGCGTCTTGTTGGGGGAAGTCGTCGCCTTCGTCTCCCGCGCTACGGCCGCGTTCGAGGCAGCAGCCGTATCGCGGGTCGTTGTCGCTGCAGGTGCGCTGGGTGCCGGTGCATCGAGGGTTCCCAGCTGGACGGCGAGCATCGGCATGGAACGCTCGCGCATCCTGGTCGCGTACAAGACGAGGCAGCCGAGCATGACCAGATTGAGTGCTGCCGCTAGGTAGAAAGCGATCTGTCCTGCACCGGTGAAGGGCAACATCGGGCTGCTCGGCGCATTACGGATCGGGCGGTTCAGCCCGGGCGCGCCGACCGCTGGATTCCCGCCCTGCGAGCCATCGCCGCTTTCTCCGGAACCGTTTTCGGGGTCGCCGTGCGAGGGCTTGCTTGCCCTCGGACTTTTATCGGGCTTCGAGTCGGTATTGCCTCCGACGTCGTCGCCGGGGGGGTTCGGCACGTTCCCCATTCCGTCTCCCGGCAAAACGATCGGAACGGTCGGCTGCGAGGTTCCACCGTCACCGCCCTCACCGCCGTCACCGCCGTCACCAGGACCGCCGTCACCAGGACCGCCGTCACCAGGACCGCCGTCACCAGG
>DASZOC010000024.1:0-24117 GCA_035550975.1 Actinomycetota bacterium
GTGTGAAGATCGAAGGCAAGGTCGCGCTGGTAACGGGAGGAGCCTCGGGGCTCGGGGGAGCCCCCGCTACAGTCCTCCACGACGCCGGTGCCTCCGTGGTGATCGTCGACCTGCCGAGCTCCAGCGGCGAGGTCGTCGCCAAAGAGCTCGGCGAGCGAGCTCGCTTCGCGCCCGCGGACGTCACCTCGGAAGAAGAGGTCAAGGCTGCTGTCGCCGCGGCCGTGGAGCTGGGCGGTCTACACATCGTCGTCAACTGCGCCGGAGTCGGCTTCCCTGGCCGAGTGCTCACGCGTGACGGCGAGCCGAACGACCTCGAACGTTTCGACTTCGTCGTGCGTGTCAACCTGATCGGGACCTTCAACGTGCTTCGACTCGCAGCGGCCGAGATCGCGAAGCAAGATCTCGACGGCGAGGAACGCGGCGTGATCGTCAACACGGCGAGCATCGCCGCGTTCGACGGTCAGATCGGCCAGGCCGCGTACGCGGCCTCGAAGGGCGGCATCGTCGGCATGACCTTGCCGATCGCGAGGGACCTGGCCTCGAAGCAGATCCGTTGCGTGTCGGTCGCTCCCGGTACCTTCGACACGCCGATGCTCGCGGGGCTCCCGGAAGAGGCACGCCAGAAGCTGGCGGAAGGCATCCCGCACCCCCACCGACTCGGCAACCCGGTCGAGTTCGCCGCGCTCGTGCGCCACATCGTCGAGAACCCGATGCTCAACGGCGAGGTCATCCGCCTCGACGGTGCCCTGAGGATGCCGCCCCGCTAGGCGGCGTTAGTTGCTGGCGACCTCGACCAGCTCGGCGTCGTCGTCGGCCTCTTCTTCCTCTTCGGCCTCACCCGGTGAGGTGGCGTGTGGCTGGCCCGCAGCGAGCTCCTGGTCGAGCTCGCGCCACTCCTTCTCCGCCCAGCGCAGCTTCTCCACCGCGGCCGCGAGGTCGAGGAAGTGCACCGGGACGATCGACGCACGGGGTCTGAGGTAGGCGTCGCCGATCAGAGCGTCCAGCTCACGACGGGCCTCTACCAGGCGGGAATGGATGGCGTCGAGGCGCTCGGCCTGCTCAGGGGTGTAGCTGTACCCGTGGGTCAGGGCGCGCTCCTTGGTCGCAGTGGGCCGGGGATGGCGAAAACCGCCTGAACGGCATCTTCAGAGTAACTGCTTCGCGGGCGTCGACACAAGCGCACGATCCGAGCCCCGTCGGACCCGTATGTCGACCCGTTTATCCTCCTGCGGTGCTGGACGAAGGCGTGATCGCGAGGGTGATCGCGTCCGCAGTCGCCGGTGGCGCGGAGTTCGCGGAGATCTTCGTCGAGGACCGCGACTCCACCGCCATTCGCCTCGACGACGGCCGCGTCGAAGACGTCGCCTCGGGCCGCGACTCTGGGGCAGGCATCCGCGTCGTGGCGGGCGACAAGGTCGCGTACGCCTACACGAACGTCCTGAGCGAAACAGCTCTGATCGACGCGGGCCGCGCCGCCCGGGCCGGACTCGCCACGGGGGGGTCGACCCCTCCGGCGGACCTGCGTCGTCGCCGCCCGACGGCGGTCCACCCTGTGGAGAGGCTCCCGTCGGGAGTGGGTCTCGACGCCAAGACGGCCGCTCTCGCCGCCGCCGACGAGGCCGCCCGCAGCGCGGGGGGCGAGGTCCGGCAGGTGACCGCGTCCTACGCCGACGTGCACCAGAAGGTCCTGATCGCGAACAGCGAGGGCTTGCTCGTAGAGGACGAGCGCACGCGCGTCCGGTTCGCGGTGCAGGTGGTCGCTGCTCGGGGCGAGCGGATAGCGACAGGCTTCGAGGCCCCCGGCCACTCCGGCGGGTTCGAGCTGCTCGACGCTCGACCCCCCGCGGAGCTCGCGTCGAAGGCGGCGTCGAAGGCCCTGAGGATGCTGGACGCGCGCCCGGCACCGGCGGCGGAGCTCCCGGTCGTGCTGGCGCCCGGTACCGGGGGCGTCCTGATCCACGAGGCGTGCGGTCACGGGCTCGAGGCAGACACGCTGGTCAAGCAGGCGAGCGTGTACGCGTCGCGGCAGGGGGAGCGTTTCGGCTCCGACGAGGTGACGATCGTCGACGACGGCAGCGATGTCGGCGCGTGGGGCAGCTTTGGGGTCGACGACGAAGGCACACCCGCGCAACGCACCACCCTCTTCGAGCAGGGTGTCCTCGTCGGTCACCTCAGCGACCGGCTTTCGGCCGGCAAGATCGGGCATCCGCCAACGGGTAACGGCCGCAGGCAGTCGTACGCGCACCTGCCGATCGTCCGGATGACGAACACCTACCTACTCCCGGGGCCCGACGACGCAGCAGACATCATCTCGTCGGTAGATCGCGGGGTGTACGCGGCGACCTTCGCCGGTGGGGAGGTCAATCCTGCGACCGGCAATTTCGTGTTCGGGATGTCCGAGGCTTACATGATCGTCGGCGGCGAGATCGCGTATCCGTTGCGCGGCGCGAACCTGATCGGGAACGGTCCGGCCGTTCTCGGCGCGATCGACGCGATCGGCGGTGACTTCGATCGCAAGGAAGGTGTCTGCGGGAAAGACGGTCAACACGCGCCCGTGACGAACGGCATGTCGACCGTCTTGTTGCGCAGGATGACCGTCGGGGGGACCCAGGCATGACCGACCTGCTCGATATCGCGCGTTCCGTTGTCGCACGAGCAACCCGTGATGAGCATGTCGAGGCGTTCTTGACGCATGAGAAGACGTTCGAGGCGCGAGCGTTCGGTGGAGCGGTCGAGTCGGTGTCGTCGGCGGAGCCGCGGGGGGCGGGCATAAGGGTCGTCGATCACGAGCGCGTGGGCTTCTCGTACACCACCGATCTCACGGAGCACGGCCTACAGGTCGCGATCGACCGCGCGCGCGACAACTCGAGGTACGCGACCGCCGACGCGTCCGTCGGCCTCGCATCTCCGTGGGACGCACCGCCGGCCGAGGTGCACGGCCTGACCGATTCGTCGCTGTCGTGCGCGACTGCCGAGGCGAAGGTCGAGTTCGTCGTGGCGCTGGAGCGCGCGACGCACGCGATCGATCCACGGATCCGCACGGTGGAGGACGCGGTGTACTCCGACTCCGAGTCCGTCGTCGCGATCGCCACCTCGACCGGTATAGAGGGAACGTACGCGCGTACAGACGCGTGGGCGTATGCGGTGGCGATCGCGGAAGACGCCGGCGATACGCAGGTCGGTTTCGACTTCGGGCTCGCTCGTGGCGTGGCAACCCTCGACGCCGACGAGATAGCGCGCCGCGCGGCGCAACGCGCACTGTCGGTGCTCGGCGCATCGAAGATCCCTTCGGGGCGTCTTCCGGTGATCTTCGACCCCTACACGGCGGGTCAGTTCCTGGGGGTGATCGCGGGTGCTCTGACCGGCGAGGCGGTTCAGAAGGGGCGTTCTCTGTTCGCCGGCAAGCTCGGTGAGCAGGTCGCGGGCTCGGTGACGTTGATCGATGACGGGCGGATCGACGGTGCCCCGGGGTCGAGCCCGTGGGACGACGAGGGAACGCCGACGCGGCGAACCGCGGTGATCGAGGACGGTGTCTTGACCTCTCTGTTGTACGACCTCGTCAGCGGAGCCCGCGACGGGACGTCCTCCACGGGCAACGCATCGCGTGCCGGTTTCAAGTCACCACCCGGCCCCCGCGCGAGCAACATGGCGCTCGATGCGACCGGTCAGACGCGCGCACAGCTCCTCGAGAGCGTCGATCGCGGCCTGCTGGTCCAGGACTTCCACGGGGTGCACTCCGGTGCGAACGCCGTGACGGGTGACTTCTCGGTGGGGGCAACCGGAAGGCTCGTCGAGAAAGGCGCGCTCGCCCAACCCGTCAAGGAAGTGACGATTGCTTTGCCCATGCTCGACATCCTGTCCGGCATCGAAGCGGTTGCCGACGACCGTCGCTGGCTCCCGTTCGGTGGATCCTTCGGCGGCGCGACCACCGTGATCGCGGAGATGACCGTCGCCGGAACCTAGCGGCGCGGCCCCGGCCACCTAGACGACGATGAAGAAGAAGACGCCGGCCACGACGCAGTACACCGCGAACGGATACAGCGTCCGGGATCTCAGATACCGCAACAGACCGGCGATCGCGAGATAAGAGGTCACGAGGGACGCGAGGAACCCCACGATCGCACCCGAGCTGGTCAGGGTGGCGACGCTGAGGTCGGGGATTTCCACCAGCGCGGCCCCCACGAGGGCCGGGATCGCGAGCAAGAACCCGAAGCGGGCGGCGGCATCGCGCTCGACCTTCAGGGCGAGTCCCGTGGCTATCGTCGATCCCGACCGCGATATCCCCGGCAGTATCGCTAGAGCCTGAGCGACGCCGACCGCGACCGCATCGGCCGTCCGCAGGTCGTCGAGACCGCGGAGCTTCTCGGAGTGGCGGCGATGCCGCGCGAGCGCCAGCTCGGCCCCGACCAGGATCGCCGCCGTGATGAGTAGCTGGAGAGCAGCCGCTCGCGCGTCTTCGAAGGCCTCTTCGAAGAAGTCGTTGAGCAGAAGACCCGCTAAGGCCGCCGGGACGGTGCCGATCGCGAGCAGCCACACCATCCGGCGCGCACCGGAGTCGCCGGCGAGCGAGCCACGCACGATCGCCGTGAGGTCCCGTGCGAAGTACACGAGCAAGGCGACCAGCGACGCGACGTGCAGCATGACGTCGAACGCGAGGCCGGGCGCGTCCCACCCGAGCGCCTCCGGGACGAGCACCAGATGGCCCGACGAAGAGATGGGGATGAACTCCGTCACTCCCTGGACCGCGCCCACCACGAGGCCTTCGATCGCGGACATGACGAGCGAGCATAGGGGCGACCGTGACCGGCTCGTCCCTTTCGCGGGCGTTCTGGGGCGACGGGAGGGCCCGTGGGGGAGAAGGAATCGCAAGCGGAGCGACGAACCCTCACCGCATACAGGGTCACAGCCGACCTAGGCCGCAGTCGTCTCAGGAGGTTCTACAAGATGAAGAAGGCAGTTGTTCTGATGGCGCTGACGCTGGCCATCTCACTGGTAGCCGGGGTTGCGCACGCCGAGTTCACCCCGAAGTTCTCGGTCAAGCTCGACAACACGAAGGTCAACGGCAACCCCGCCATGAACTTCTACCTGGAGTTCGACGAGGAGGACGACGAGATCGGCCTGTTCACCGGGTTCATCCCGAAGGGCTTCACGATCGCGACCGACGAGCAGATCCCGAACAACGAGAAGATCGGAAGCGGCGTGATCCAGATCCGCGGCGGCTTGGACTGCCGTCCCGGTCCCGAGGGCCAGATCCCGCTGGGCGCGAACGCGACGGTGCCGGCGACGTTCTACGAGAAGGCGGTCACGGACGACGAGGCCGACTCCGGCGTCATCGCGGTGTGGCTGCTCGACCTCGAGCCGCTCAACCGTGTCCGTCTCCTGGTGAAGGGCAGCCCGACCACCGGGTACTCCATCAGCGGGGCCCCGACGCCGTCCGACAACACCTGTAACCCCCTGACGGCAGATCTCACGATCAACGCGAAGTCGCAGTCCGGCGTCCCGATCATGACGAACCCTGCTACCGCCGGTAAGAAGGTCTTCAAGGCCGAGATCACGAGCCAGGACTCCCCCGAGATCGCGAAGTTCAAGCAGGCGATCACGATCACGAAATAAACCCAGCAGCGCATCGATCTAGAGAGGCCCCCGGAGACGGGGGCCTCTTTTTCGTCCGGCCCACCCGTCGCTAGGCGGATCTCTCCGTCGTCGGCTTCGGTGGGGGGGCGGCGTCGGGTTTCGCGTCCTTCTTGGAGTCCTTCTTCGTCTCGGTCTTGTCGGTCTTGTCCGGCCCCGAGCTCGATCCGGCGCCGTCGGACGATGTGGTCGCTTTCTTCTTGGCGTCGGTCGAGTAGAACCCCGAGCCTTTGAAGACGATCCCGACCGGTGAGTAGAGCTTCCTGAGGCTGCCTCCACATAGCGAGCATTCGGTCAACGGCGGGTCGGCGAAGGCCTGTTTCGCCTCGGTCCGCTCCCCGCACGCGGTGCAGGCGTATTCGTAGATCGGCATCGCCACCAGTCTAGAGGCCGGGCGCGCCGGTAAAGTGAGGGTGCCAGCCGGCCGACAATCGTTATAAATCGGAAAAGGAAGCCCTGTGTCGCTTCAGCGGCGTCTCACGCTCTACTTCGTGATGATCGTCATCCTGCCGTTGGCGATCGCGGGGGTTCTCGTTCAACGCGTCGTGGTCGAGGAGCTGGCAAGACGTTCGCTCCTTTCCTTGCGACCCGCGCTCGATAGTGCCGTGACTGCATACAACGGGCAGCTCGAGCTCTTGGGGCCGGAGACGCGCTCGATCATCAGCACGCCGCGCTTCGCCCGGCTCTTGGGGCAGCAGGACGTCGGTGCGCTCCAGCTGTACGCGGAGGACCTCCTGCGTGTCAGCGAGGTCGTGGACTTCTTGATCATCCGGAGCCCCGACGGGACGATCCTGGCCAGCGCGGGGCAGGACCCGGGTTTCCTCGTTGGTTTCGAGCCGCCGACCTTTGACCAGATAGCGCAGTCGGACCCCGGGAGTGGACGGGGTTTCGAGCGGACTCCCGCGATCGAGGTCCGGGTCGCCGGCAGAGGTGTCGTCGGCGAAGTCATCGGCGGCATCTGGCTCGACCGTTCCATCCTGGTCGCTCCGGGGCATAGCGACGTCGAGCTGTCCGTCGTGCTCGACGAGCGCATCGTGGCGACGACCGCGGCGCTGGTAAGAACCGTGCCGGTCGACTTATCCTTCGACGAGCAGTTCGAGGTCGACGTTGCCGGTTCCGGCCGGGCCGAAGCCGAACGCCTTCCTGGGGACATGGCGTTGATCGCCACGACGCCTACCGCCCCGATCGATGCCGTCTCGCGGCAGCTCGTGATCCAGATGCTCGCCGTGCTGACGATCGCGATCGTCGCGATGACGGCGCTGGCGGCGTATCTCTCGCGGCTGTTGACGCGTGAGCTCGAAGAGTTGTCGGAGGGAGCGCGCGCGATCGCGGAGGGCAGGTTCGACATGCCGATCCCGGTGCGGTCCAAGGATGAGGTCGGTCAGCTCGCGGTCGCGTTCAATGACATGCGCGACAAGCTCAGCTCGTCTTACTCGCAGCTCTCGTCGTCGCGCGACCAGCTGCAACGCGCGATCCGCCGCGTGGGCGAGACGTTGCGCTCGACCCACGACATGAAGCAGATGCTGGAGTCGATCTTGAACACGACCGCTGACGCGGTCGGAGCCGACGCAGCGTGCCTGTGGATGTTCAGCCCTACCCGCGACGAGCTTCACCCCAGCTACACCGCCGGCCTGGCTGTCGGCGTCGAGGGTGCCGTCCGCGTCGGCGAAGGCGTCGTCGGTTTCGTAGCCGAACGAGCCGTCTCCGTCCTGCTGCCCTCGCGCGGGGGCCCCGAGCCTTCTCGCAACGAGCCGCGGTTCCCGGTCGCGATAGCGGCGCCGTTCTACGCCGACGACAGGATCATCGCGATCCTCGCGACGTACCGCCGCGACGAGTACCACCGCTTCACTCCCGAGGACATGGAGACGGTCGAGTTCCTCGCGAAACAAGGTGGCATCGCGGTGGAGAACGTGCGGCTGCATGAAGAAGCACAACGCCTGTCGCTGACGGACGGTCTGACGGGGATCTGGAACCGCAGGTTCTTCCAGATGCAGTTCCGTCAGGTTCTCGCTACAGGTACTCGATTCGAGCGGCCCTTCAGCATCCTGATGCTGGACCTGGACAGGTTCAAAGCGCTCAACGACACCCACGGGCATCAACGCGGCGACGCGATACTGATCGAGTTCTCGCAGCGGGTCAAGCACACGCTGCGTGAGGTCGACACCTTCGCCCGTTACGGCGGAGAAGAATTCATCGCGCTGCTACCCGAGACCGACGAAGAAGGCGCCGCCATCACGGCGGAGAAGATACGCGAGGCGATCCTGTCCCAGCCGTTCGGCTCGCTTGGCGACGAACCGGTCGACGTCACCGTCTCGATCGGCGTGTCCTCCTATCCCCGTCACGGCAGCACGTTCCACGACCTCGTCGAGACGGCCGACCGCGCCCTTTACCGGGCGAAGGAGCAAGGCCGCAACCAAGTATGCGTAGCCGATGACGAGGCGCCTCCTCTGAAAGTTGCTCGTTGAGGCCCGTCACGAAAGCGGTCATCCCCGCGGCAGGGCTCGGCACCAGGTTCCTCCCCGCAACGAAGGCGATCCCGAAAGAGATGATCCCCGTCGTCGACAAACCTGGGATCCAGTACGCGGTTGAGGAGTGCGTCCGCGCAGGCATCCACGAGATCCTCGTCGTGACCGGCCGGGGCAAGAGCGCGATGGAGGAGCACTTCGATCGTTCGCCGCTCCTCGAGCGTCAGCTCGAAGAAGCAGGTAAGGACGAGTTGCTGGCCGAGGTCCGCGCCGTAGCGGATCTCGCCGACGTCCATTACGTGCGCCAGAAGGAGCCGTTGGGCTTCGGCCACGCGGTCTTGGCGGCGTCCTCGTTCGTAGGCGATGCGGCGTTCGCGGTCGTGGTTCCCGACGAGATCGTGCCGGATCCGATCGGTGACGAGAAGGACCTGCTGCACGAGTTGGTCGCGCTGCACGAGCGTTTCGACGCGAGCGTGATCGCGGTCCAAGAGGTCCCGCACGAAGACGTGTCGTCTTACGGTGTGATCGACCCGGAGGAGGTCGAGCCCGACGTGCACCGGATAAAGGAGATGATCGAGAAGCCCCCGGTCGACGAAGCTCCCTCCGATCTCGTGTCGCGGGGACGCTACGTGTTCACGCCCGAGCTCTTCGACCATCTGCGCGACACGCCACGGGGGGTCGGCGGCGAGATCCAGCTGACGGACGGTCTGCGCTTGCTGATGCGCAAGCAAGACGCGTACGCGTACCGCCACCGCGGCCCCATCTACGACGTCGGCAAGAAGCTGGACTATCTGCGGGCGACGATCGAGCTGGCCTTGCGCCGCGACGACCTCGCCGCACCGCTCGCTCGCTATCTGACGAACAGAGCACAGAGCCTGTAGACGTGGAGCGACCGCATCCCGAGGCCGCGGCCCGCATGGTCGACGTGACCGAAAAACCCGTGACCGATCGCGAGGCGGAGGCATCCGGTGTCGTTCGGATGCGTGCCACGACACGAGAGCTGGTCGTCGCACGATCTCTCGACAAGGGTGACGCCCTCGAGGTCGCGCGTATCGCCGGGATCATGGGCGCGAAGAAGACGTCCGAGCTGATCCCTCTGTGCCACCCGATCCAGATCGGATCCGTCGACGTGGTGCTCGCGGAGGTCGAAGACGGGATCGAGATACGCGCGACGGTCAGGACCGCGGAACGCACGGGCGTCGAGATGGAGGCGCTGTGCGCCGTCTCTGTCGCTGCGCTGACGATCTACGACATGATCAAGTCGACGGATCGCAGCGCTTCGGTCACCGATGTGCGACTGCTGCGCAAGAGCGGGGGCCGGTCCGGCGACTGGGCCGCGCCTAGCCTGCCGGCTGGCTAGAGGAGCTGTTGTTCTCCTTCGGGCGCTTCAGGAACGCGACGGTGCCGGTCGACTGACTCTCTTGCACCTGAACCAGCTCCCATCCCTCTTCGCCCCACTGGTTGAGGATCTCCTGAAGCGCGTGCGAGATGAGCGGCACGCTCGCGTACTCCCACTTCGTCAAGATGATGGCTCCTTCTGCACGGAATCGTCCCTGCCGTCGTCCCCACGGCTAACCTACTTGACGTGACCGAACGCCTCGTCCACGACACCACCGGAACGGTGCTCGCGGAGGAGGTCGAGTGGTGTCGTTCGGCGCTAGCGCGCGCGAAGGGGCTGATCGGCAGGCGACGTCCGCCTCCCGCGCTCGTACTCGAGCCGGCCGCCCAGGTGCACACCTTCTTCATGCGCTTCGGCGTCGACGTCGTCTTCTGTGACCGCGCGTGGATCGTGATCCACGTCGCGTCGCTGGGGCCGTGGCGGATGTCTCGCTGGGTGAGAGGAGCGCGACGCGTAGTCGAGCTGCCGCTCGGGGCAGCCGGACGCCTGCGGCCGGGTGACGTCCTGAGGATCGAGCCCTATGCGAGTGACCGGTAGGCCCGGTCGAAATAGAGCAGGGGCCGTCCCTGCTCGGCGCGGCACCCGATGACGTTGCCGATGACCATGTCGTGGTCTCCGCCATCGACGATGCTCGACGTCTCGCATTCGACCCACGCGATGCACCCGTGGAGCAAGGGCGCGCCGCTGATGCCGAGCTCGTGGCTCATCGTGCCGAAGGGTTTCTCACCGCTGCCGGCGAATGCGCGGGCGGCATCCTCCTGATCGGCCCGCAGGATGTTGACGGCGAAGGTGTCGGCCAGCAGCGCGCGCGTACGTGAAGACTTGTCGAGGCAGACGACGATGCGCGGAGGGTCCAGCGAAACTGATGCGAACGACGAGGCGGTCATTCCGTGGAGCGTCCCTTCGTTCGCGACCGTAACTATCGTCACGCCGCTGGCGAATCGGCTCAACGCGTCGCGGAATGCGTCGGGATCGATCACAACCCCGGGATCTCGTCCATCCCCGTGTTGAACGTCTCGCGGGGAAGGAACAACCAGAACCCGCCGGTCTCGCCGAGGTTCTCTGCGATGAACCGCAACGCCTCCGGGTTCGGTCCCGCCGCCGTCCCGTCTGCCCGGATCGCGCCGCGCCTGTTCAGCTCGTCGATGATGTCTTGGGTCGGGTGGCCTTCTATCTCCATCGCGCGAGTGTAGATGCGCTACCTACGCGAGTAGGTGTCGCGTGCGGCGCTGAGGGTTGTCATCGCGACGCCTGCGAGGAACGCAACGGTAGACGTCAGCATGATCGCGATGACCGCACGGCGCATGGTTCCCGGCCACCCGACGGTGACGAAAGCGAGGGTGGAGCCGACCGCGACGAGCGCGGCGACCGCAGTGAGGAGCACGGCGAACGAGTGCAGGCGGCTCGTACGCGGCGGGGGGCCGGCGTTCGGCTCCGGCGGATCGACCCCGAGCGGGATGACCTCTCCCGGTGGGTCCTGGTTCAGGTCGCGCGCCCTTCCACCCATTCGACGAGGGTCCGGACCGCGACGCCCGTGCCCCCTTTCGTGATCTCGTCGTAGTCGCTTTCGGCGCGCGCTGCTCCGGCGACGTCGAGGTGCGCCCACGGGATCGACTCGCGCACGAACGACTTCAGGAACAACGCGGCGATGATCGCTCCGCCCCAACGGGAGCCGACGTTCTTGAGGTCGGCCACGTCCGACTCGAGCTCTTTGTCGTAGACGTCGTAGAGCGGCATGTGCCAGAAGCGTTCGCCGGCTCGTTCGCTGGCGCCGATGACCTCTCCCGCGAGCGCGTCGTCGTTGGAGAACACGCCGGTTGCCTTCTTGCCGAGCGCGACCATGATCGAGCCGGTCAGGGTGGCGACGTCGACTATCGCCTCAGGCCCTTGCTCGCAGGCGAACGAGAGGGCGTCCGCGAGGATCAGGCGTCCTTCGGCGTCGGTATTCAGCACTTCGGTCGTCTTGCCCCCGTAGTGCCTGATCACGTCACCCGGTTTTATCGCGGTCCCGCTCGGCATGTTCTCGGTCGCAGGGATGAACCCGATCACCTCTACGTCGGGCTTCAGTTTTCCGATCGCCGACATCGCTCCGATCACGGCAGCCGCGCCACCCATGTCGGTCTTCATCGTCTCCATGTTCGACGCGTCCTTCAGCGAGAGCCCGCCGGAGTCGAACGTCACGCCCTTGCCGATAAGAGCGAGCTTGCGCGTCGTCCCGCCGGGGGCGTAGTGCAGTTGGATGAAGCGCGGCTCTTCGGCCGACCCCTGTGAGACTCCCAGAAGCCCGCCGAAACCGCGTGACGCGAGCTCGTCGCGGCCCCAGGTGGTGCACCGCACATCCGATACCTCCGCAGCGGCACGCGCACGGTCCGCGAGGACCGTCGGTGTCAGGGTGGACGCGGGCTCGTTGACGAGGTCCCGCGCCAGCCTGGTCGCCTCCGAGACGACGGTGGCTCGTTCGAGGGCCGCCGCATCGCCACCGGCGACGGAGATCCGCTGGATCTTCGAGGGTTTCGGGTCGCTCTTGTGGGCCGTGAACCGATACGACCCGAGTAGCAGGCCCTCCGCGACGGCCGCCGCGCCCGCGGGAACGTCTTCGTGCAGGGCGACGCCGAGGGTCGAACGTTCCGCCAGCTTGCGGACCGCTGCGCCCGCCGCCCGTCGCAGAACGTCGGAGCGGAGCTCGTCGCGGTTGCCCAGGCCGACGACCGCGATGGCTTCCGCGGCCACCGAGTCGGGCGCAGGCACGACCGCGACCTCCCCCAGCTTCCCCGCGTACCCGGACGACGCCAGGTACGAGCTCAACTCCCCGTCGGCGTCGACGTCGCGCGCCGCTCTACCTAGCTGAAAGCTTCCTTGGTCGGCGTACGCGCCGACGACCAGGGCGTCACAGGTGATCGAGCTCGGTCCCTCGTCGGCCGACACGAGCTGCGGCAGGGTCGTCAATCGAACCTCCTTCGGACGGCGGCTGCCCTGTATACCGTCCGCGCCCGCCCCGCGGCACCGCTGCGAAATCCGGCCCCGCCGGGGTTGGCCGCAGTAGCGTTTGACTCGATCGCGGATGGCCTAGAGCTTGGGGAAATAGCTCTTGACCTTGGTTTTCTTGGGGCTTCTGGCCCTTGCATGGATAGCGGTGTTCCTGCCCGCAGCAGTGCGGGCCAGACGCAGCGCTCCCCTGAGCACGGCCGAACGCTTCAAGCGTCGCATGAGCTTGATCGCGCCTCGCGCTTCGGGGGGCCGCTGGATCGTCGTGCCCGAGTCCTACGACCGCCTCGCCAGCAGCTCTTTCCAGCGCGGCCAGCAACGGCGGACGCGCATCTTCATCGGCCTCCTCGTCGCTTCGGCCGCGACCGGGGTCGTAGCGATCTTCGCCGGCGGCGGCGCGTGGGAGATCCATCTCGCGACGGACGCGTCGCTGGCGCTCTACGTCGGTCTTCTCTTGGCGGCGAAGCGCCGCCGCACCGAGCAGGACATGAAGCTGCGCTCGCTCGAAGCGCGGCGCGCCCGGTACGAGCCGGTGACGTTCCACGAACCGGTGCGCGCCAGTGGGGGCCGGCAGAACTGACCCCTTAGGGTTGGCCGCAGTGGACCTCACAGAGCTTGCCGACGGGCTGCGCGCGCAGCTCGATGCGAAGACGACCGCACGCGAACAGGGTTTGGCGAGCAGCAGGAGCGCCATCCGCGCCTGCGGGAACGCCATCCGCGCCATGCACCGCTACGAACAGGACACAGCGCGGTCGCTGCTCGACGAAGCGCAGACGCACCTGGACGCGGCCCGTTTCGCGCTTGCCGATCATCCCGACATGCTCCACGCCGGGTTCGTCCACGACGCCGAGAAAGAGCTCGCAGAAGCCCGCATCACGTTTGCGCTCACCACGGGTGGCGGGATGCCGTCGGTCGACGAGGTTGGCGTTCCGCCGGCCGCCTTCCTGAAGGGGATGGCGGAGGCGATTGGCGAGCTCCGTCGCCATCTTCTCGACCTCATGCGCCGCGGCGAGCTAACCCGCTGCGACGAACTACTCGGAGCGATGGACGACCTCTACTTCGTCCTGGTGACGATGGACTATCCCGACGGGATCACGTTCGGCCTGCGGCGGCTGACGGACGTCGCCCGTTCGATCATCGAGCGGACGCGAGGCGACTTCACTACGTCGACGATCCAGAGTGACCTACGCGGCGCGTTGGAAGACCATGTGCGCAGGCTAGGAGGATCGTGAGCAAGAACCTGTGGGTCGCGCTCGGCATCGTCGCTTTGATCGCGATCGTCGTGCTGATCCTCGCGAGTGGAGGTTCGCCCGGCGACGGAAGCGGAGACGACCGCGGTGACGTCACCGTAGGCGACGGCGACGCTGCACCCGACAACCCCGATCTAGCCGACATCGTCGACGCAACGGTCCGACGAGAAGGCAACGACGTCGTGTTCGAAGCGACGATGGGTGCGCCTATCCCGAAGAGGATCCGGAATGGCTCGCTCGAGTTCCGCTGGGACGTCTCCGAAGGCGGCGACGACACCTGGATCGTGTCGGCGAACATGAACCTCGGCCCGACCGCCGCGATCACCTCGCAGCGGACCGCTTACGGTGCCTCGACGATCGACGACAGCCTTCCGGGTTCGATAACCGTCGACGGCGAGACGGTGCGCGTGACGCTGCGTACGGCCGACATCGAGGGATTCCCGACCGACTTCACCTGGCGCCTGCAGACGAGCCTCGACGGCGATCGCCGTGACGCGGCGTCGGCGATCGCCACCGACTCCGCGCCCGACTCCGGCGAGGGCCAGATAGAGGGCTAGCCCGGGCCGCTAGGATGCGCCGTCCCGGGCCGGTAACGGTGACGGTCTCTTCCGGGCCAGTAGCTCAGTTGGTAGAGCGCACCCCTCGCACGGGTGAGGTCAGGAGTTCGAATCTCCTCTGGTCCACAAAAAGCCCAGGTCAACGACCATCTTTTTTCGCGAGTTTCCGGGAGATTTCTTTCCCCTAACAAATCCCTAACAACTGGAACGGCAGGGAGGGCCCCCGGAAGCCCTCGAAGCTCCGTCCCCGGCTCATCTCAGGTCATGTTTTTGTCATCGGACAGCTGACCTCACCCGCCGTCTGCGTGCGGTCAGCAACTCACGTGATACCTCTCCCTTAAAGACCTCCTCAGAGAGTATTTCCCGAGTGCTTGATCCTCTCTGCCGCCCACCAGATTTCTCAACAACTCGAGGCTGAGGGCGACCTGCTTTCCAAAACCGACGCGCCGGCGGGAGTCGGTGGGCGGCTTCGATTCTGGACCGCCTCCGCCAGCGACTTCTGGTGAGTACGCTGCCGCACAGTCGGTCGAGCGGGAGTCCATCAGGTGTCAGCATCGGGCGAGATCAGGATCTTCTTGATCGCCGATATCCGCGGGTACACGAAGTTCACGCACGACCGAGGAGACGAGGCCGGCGCTCGACTCGCCTCTCGCTTCGCGGACCTCGCCGCTGAGGGAATCGAGCACCATGAGGGGTCCGTGGTGGAGCTCCGCGGCGACGAAGTGCTCGCCGTGTTTACTTCGCCCCGTCAGTCTCTCCGAGCGGCGGTCGAACTACAGACCCGGTTCGTCGAGGAGACCGCGGCCGATCCCTCCCTTCCGCTGCGTGTGGGCATCGGGCTCGATGCGGGCGAGGCCGTCGAGGTGGGCAACGGCTACAGGGGAGCGCCGCTCAACATCGCCTCCAGACTGTGCGCGCTTGCCACACCCGGGGAGGTCCTCGCGACGCAAGGGGTGGTCGACCTCGCACGCCATATAGAGGGTCTGCGGCTCTACGAACAGGGCCCGACGCGGCTGAAAGGGCTGGACCGCCCGGTCACGATCGTCAAGGTCGTCGCCGAGACCGCCAACCCATACAAGGGTCTGCGCGCGTTCGATGAGGCGGACGCACCCGACTTCTTCGGGCGCGAGGCATTGACCGAGCAACTCCTAGACCGGCTGGCGGAGAAGATCCCAAGCGCGCGTCTCCTTGCGGTCGTCGGACCGAGTGGGAGTGGCAAATCGTCAGTCGTGCGGGCAGGACTCGTGCCCGCGCTGCGCGCCGGAGCCCTGCCCGGCTGGACCCGGGCCCGGGTTGCCGTGATGATCCCGGGGCTGCACCCGATGAAAGAGCTGGCGGCCGCTTTGCGCCGAGTGCCGGGCGCCGATCAGGACGATCTCGAGGATCTTTCGTTGGATCCAGCCGATCTCGGGCGGGTCGTCGAGCGCGCGCTGCCGCCACGCTCCAAGCTGGTGCTGGTCATCGATCAGTTCGAAGAGCTCTTCACCCTGGTCGAAGACGAGGAGCTTCGGACGAGCTTCCTTGAAGCCCTCTACGAAATGGTCGTCCAGCCCAAGGGCCGCCTGGCAGTGGTCATCACCCTGCGGGCAGATTTCTATGACCGCCCGCTCCTGTACAAGGAGTTCGGCGGTCTCGTCGGAACCCGAACGCATGGGGTCACGGCCCTCTCGCCCCATGAGCTCGAACGCGCCGTCACCGGTCCGGCGGAACGTGCGGGGGTTGCGCTCGAACCGGGACTCGTATCCCAGATCGTGGCCGACGTCAGCAGCGAACCGGGCGCGCTGCCGTTGTTGCAGTACGCGCTGACGGAGTTGTTCGAGCACCGTTCCGGAAACAACATGACGCTCGAGGCGTATCGGACGGTGGGGGGCGTCTCGGGCGCTCTGATCCGCAGAGCCGAGTCCCTTTACGGCGAGCTGGAACCTACGGATCGTGATGCAGCTCGCCAGCTCTTCCTTCGCCTCGCTACCTCTGTGAACGAGGTCGATGTGACGCGGCGACGTGTCGCCCGCGCTGAGATCCTGTCGGTGGTGGGCGACGCCACGGCGATGGAAACGGCGCTGGATGCGTTCGGGGCCGGGCGGCTCCTTTCGTTCGACCGTGATCCGTTCACCGGTACCCCGACGGTCGAAGTTGCCCACGAGGCCTTGCTGTCCGAATGGTCGCGATTACGCGGGTGGCTGGAGGCCGCTCGTGAAGATCTACGGGCAGAACGTCGATTGGCCGCTGCCGCTCGTGAGTGGCTCGATGCCGGGCGCGACGATTCGTTCCTCGTAACGGGGTCACGGCTGGAGCGCTTCGAAGGATGGCGCGAGAGCTCCGGACTTGCAGTCACGCCGGAGCAAGGAGATTTCCTGGCAGCGTCGCGCGCGAGCTGGGAGCGGGTGCAAGCCGAGGACGAGGCCCGACAAGCGAGGGAGCGTGCCCTCGAGCGCCGGACCCTGCGTCGCACGCGCGCTC
Source organism: Actinomycetota bacterium (assembly GCA_035550975.1). Taxonomy (GTDB): domain Bacteria; phylum Actinomycetota; class CADDZG01; order CADDZG01; family WHSQ01; genus DASZOC01. Next base: position 16,748 of record DASZOC010000024.1, read on the forward strand.
TCGTCGCGGTCTTGGGGGTGGCCGCGTTGGTAGCCGCGGGCTTGACGGTCTTAGCGTTCAACCAGCGCGCTCGCGCGCAACGCGAGGCGCGCACCGCGGTCGCGCGCGAGCTCGCGGCCGCCTCGGTGGCGAACTTGGAGACCGATCCCGAGCGCAGCATCCTATTGGCGGTCCAGGCCATCGAGGAAACTCGCTCTGCCGACGGGACGGTGCTGCCGGAGGCGAAGGAAGCGCTCCACCAAGCAGTCGTCGCGTCCAGGATCGAGCTCTCAGTTCCAGGTGTGGGCGGGGCCGTTGACTGGAGCCCGCGCGGGGTCTTCGTTACCGAAGGCCCGGAGGAAAGTGGCGTGATCGACATCCGCGACGTTTCGACTGGGAAGCGGGTCCGGTCTTTTAGGGGACACGACATCGACATCAATGACGTGGCATTCGATCCCACGGGCTCGATGCTGGCCACCGTGGGAGATGACGGGAAGCTGAAGCTGTGGGACCCGAAGACCGGCCGGTCGCTACGATCGTGGTCGGGCACGGGCGCCGTATGGGGGCCATCGTTCGACGCGACTGGTTCGCTACTGGCCGCGACCTGGCGTGAGGAGGGGATCGTGCGCGTCGTGGATCCCACCAATGGTCAAGTCGTCAATACCCTCTCGATGAAAGGGGCGTTCGACACCGCCTTTTCTCCCGACGGGGAGCGCCTCGCCGTGACCTCCAATGACCTGCTCGAGGTGGCGGTGTTCGACCTCGACACGGGACGGCGGGAGCTGCGCCTCCCCAGTGACCAGTTCCCTGTCGACAGGGTCGCCTGGAGTCCCGACGGGCGCTTTATCGCCACGGCAGGTGACGGACAGATCGGTCGCGTGTGGGATGCGGCAACGGGACGGCTGCGGTTCACGTTATCGGCGCACGCGGGACCGGTGTACACGGTCGACTGGAGCCCCGACTCGAGCCGGCTGGTAACCGGCGGCTTAGACGGCATCGCGATCGTGTGGGACATCACGAAGGATGATGCCCGGGAGTTCCTGAGGATTTCGGCTCAGGAAATCCGCAGCGGCGCCTTGGCGGCGTTCTCGCCTTCCGGAGATCGCGTCATCACGGGGGCTTACGACATTTCCGCTACGAAGATCTGGGACATCTCGTTGTCCGGTGACGCCGAGTGGGCGAACTTACCCGTAGCGACGCCGCCGAAGGTTGAGTTCTCCCAAGATGCGCGACGTCTGGTGGCGACGAGCGCCACAGATTCGGTATCGATTTGGGAGCTGGCGACTGGACGGAAGGTTCGGTCGATCCCGCCGCCTGGTGAGGCCGAGGGAAGCGACTTCTATCGGTTCGACGTCAGCCCGGACGGGAAGCTGATCGCGATGGCGGGACTCGACGGGATCGCGCGGGTACGCAACGTCTCCACTGGGGAGGAAAGGTTCACCGTCCGACACGAAGGGGGTGGGTCGAGTAACCGCCTGTCCGTAGGGATCGGGCCGTCGGTGGCGTGGAGCGGCGACGGAAGATACTTAGTCACGTCCGACCCCGCAGGAACCACGAAGATCGTCGATCGTTCCGGCCGCCTCATCGGCGTTCTGCGAGAAGTCGATGGGTTCTTGCCCTCGGATGCCGACATCAGCGCAGACGGCCGAAAGGTGGTTACGACTGCCTCCCCCGAGCGGACGAGTCCCGGCGACGCAGTGAAGGTATGGGACCGAGACACGGGCAAAGTGGTCACCAGCATCCAGACCGACGCGCATGAGGTTGCATTCGATCCCAGCGGCACTCGTATCGCGACCGGCGACGAGCGAGGACTCACACAGATCTGGGATGCGGATACCGGCGAGAATCTCCAGAAGCTTTCCGGCCACGCAGGCCCCATCCTGGACATCGTGTTTAACCCCGATGGTTCTACCGTCGCTACGGCCAGTTTCGACGGCACCATCCGACTCTTTGACCCGCTGTCGGGGCTGCAAGGCCTGCTGTTGCGAGCGCATCGAGTCGGCGTCTTCGGACTCGACTTCAGCCCCGACGGCACGAAGCTAGCCTCGGCCGGCTTGGATGGGGTTGCTCGGGTTTGGGCGTTGGACATCGATCATCTCCTTGAGATCGCCCGAACTGAAGTCACCAGATCCCTGACAGACGAGGAGTGCCGCCAGTACCTGCACTTGGATGACTGCCCTACGTCCCTTTCCGCGTAACTGCGACAGGTTGTCCAACAAATCCCTAACGTCACCTCCGGATGTAGGTGTGTGTAGCGGTAGGGAACCGGTATCGAAGGCCCTCTGACCTGCATCGATGTCGGGTAACGTCGATCCCGTAATGGCCGTAAATCATCTCTGCACCTTCCGAAACTGCATTTAGCACAGCGCTAATCCGGATCTACAACTGCTGCAGAAGGTACGCGCAATAGAATGCGAGGAACTTGCGTAACTGCTGGCACGGGCGTTGCATCGATACTGAGTCGGGTCGGTCCATGACCATCGGCTCCGGAACTCGTGCCCTACCGATCGTGGTGTTGCGCTCGCGCCGAACAATCGGCAGCAATCTCCACATCGGCCGAGGCATCACATCGTTCCTTAGGAGCTATTGAACGCACGCGGTAGTCGCGATCCCACGTTCGCTTGCTGACAACCTGCGAAAAAGGCACCCCAGCAAAGCGCTCATTCCGATCTGGACACTGGGGTCGCCTCCAACTCTTGGGCGACGGGGTGTCCTCAACAAAACCGCAACGTCACCAGCGGATGTAGGCAGAAAAGGATGTGAGTACCTGTGATCAGAAAAAACACTCTGACCTGCCTAGATCGTCATGAACGTACATCGGTGTAAGTGCCCGTAAACGCCTTTGACACACCTCGCACGGGTGAGGTCAGGAGTTCGAATCTCCTCTGGTCCACGCAGATAGAGCCCTCGCCTCCTCCCGCTGCTTGCGTCAGCATGGCCCCCACCGTGTCAGTTTCAGGCGGTACCACCCGATGCGTAGTTAAGGTTCGTTCATGCGGGGCAGGGCATCCGAGGGTCATCCCCTCACCATCATGTTCACCGATCTCGAGGGGTCGACTTCTCTCCGCACGCGCCTCGGGGACGTGGCCAGTGAGGAGTTGATGCGACTCCACGACCGACTCGTTCGTGAACGGGTGGGTTCCCATTCGGGCCGCGTGGTCGACGCAACCGGTGACGGTTTCATGGTGACTTTCGGTTCGGTGAGGAACGCCATCGCGTGCGCCGTCGACATCCAACGGACGCTCGAAACACATAGCCCTCCAGAACAAGAGGAAGACCGGCTGCGGGTTCGGATCGGCATCAACACCGGCGAAGTCATCTACGAGAACAACCGCGTCAGAGGAGAAGCCGTTCACGCCGCGGCGCGAGTAATGAGTAAAGCGAACGGAGGCGAGATCCTCGTCTCCGAAGTGGTCAAACAACTCGCCGGAACGATCCCTGAGGTGGCGTTTCGAGACCGTGGTCGTGTCGTTCTAAAAGGTTTTCCCGATCGATGGCGATTGCTCGAGGTCGTCTGGCGCTCCCTGCTGCGCGTCCGATTGCTGGGGGGCATGGATGTCAGGTATGCGACGGAGCGACTGCTTGCCCTTGATTCCCCACGGTTACAGTCTCTTCTCGCCTATCTCCTTCTCCACCGGGATGCACCCCAGCAACGCCAGCACCTGGCATTTGTTCTGTGGCCGGATTCGACCGAGGCGCAGGCGAGAACAAACCTGAGACAGCTCTTGCACCATCTGCGCCGCGCGATCCCGCAATCAGAAAGTTTCCTTGAGGTCGGCCCGGCCCGCATCCAGTGGCGATCCGACGGACCATTTTCACTTGACGTTGCCCAGTTCGAGCTAGCGGCGGATCGCGCCGACAAGGCTGACGATGACGAGGCAAGAGAGATCCTCGAGGAGGCCGTGGCCCTCTATGGCGGTGAGCTTCTGCCGGGCTGCTACGACGAGTGGATCCTTGCCGAGCGGGAGGGTTTGCGCGACCGCAACGTCGAGCTCCTCGAGCAGCTGATTACGATCCTCGAACAGGAGCGGGACTATCAGGCCGGAGCTCGATATGCCGAACTCCTGCTCCGGTCCGACCCACTGCATGAGTCGACCTACCGACGGCTGATGAGGCTCTACTCGTTGTGCGGGGATCGGGCACGAGCATTGCGCGTGTACCACAGGTGCGCCACGGTGCTCGAGCGCGAGCTCGGGGTCGAGCCAAGCCCAGCGACGCGCGACGCGTACGCGGCGCTGCTGTCCCTCGAGTCCGCTGTCGATGTCCCTGAGACGCGGCCCCCAACTCTCGCGACGGAATGGCCGTTGTTGGGGCGCCACGCCGAATGGGAGCGCGCGGTGGCGGCGTGGCACGCCGCCGTCGCGGGGGGTTCCCGATTCCTCGTGGTGAACGGCGAGCCAGGTATCGGCAAGAGCCGGTTGGTCCAGGAACTCGAGATCTGGTGCGCGCGTCAAGGGATCGCTACAGCTCGGACCCGCTCGTATGTCGCCGAGGGCACGCTGGCTTACGCGCCCGTGGTCGAGTGGCTTCGTTCGGAAACCCTCCGGCCAGGTCTCGCCAAGCTGTCCGACGTCTGGCTGACCGAGGTCGCGCGGCTCTTGCCGGAGCTTCTGACGGACAACCCTGAGCTACCTCCTCCGGACCGGCTGACGGAGAGCGAACAGCGCCAGCGGTTGTTCGAGGCACTCGCGCGCGCGATCTTCGTCGGCGAGAAGCCACTCCTCCTGGTACTCGACGATATCCAATGGTGCGATCAGGAAACTCTGGAGTTCCTGCACTACCTGGTCCGTCTCGATCCCGGTATGCCTCTATTGATCGCCGCCACCGCGCGCGTCGAGGAGGTCGGTACCGATCATCCTGCGACAACGCTCTTTGCCGCGATACGCAGCCGCGACGAGCTTGTCGAGATATCCCTCGGTCCCCTAGACGAGGCCGGGTCCTTCGCGCTCGCCAAGGAACTCAGCGATCGTGAGATCGAACCGGAGGTAGCTCAGCGTCTCTACCGCGAGGCTGAAGGGAACCCCCTCTTCTTGGTGGAGTCGGTGCGCGCCGGACTGGCTACCGGGGAGATGCCGCCGAAGGTCCAATCGGTGATCGAGGCCCGCCTCGCGCAGCTCTCGCCGGTGGCGCGGGACATGGTGGGTCTGGCCGCGACGGTCGGACGAGAGTTCACCTTCGAGGTCCTACGAGGAGCGTCTACACACGACGAGGACACGCTCGTGCGCGGCCTCGACGAATTGTGGCGCCGCCGCATCATCCGGGAGCAAGGGGCCAATGCCTATGACTTCAGTCACGACAAGCTCCGCGAAGTTGCCTACGCGCTCCTAGGTCCCATCCGGCGGACTCGCTTGCATCTCAGCATCGCGCGCGCCCTCGAGACACACTATGCCTCGGATCTCGATCCGGTGAGTGGCCAGATCGCCACGCACTACGAACGCGCCGGGTCACCGGCAAAGGCGATCCCGCATTACGCGCGGGCGGCCGCCGTGGCCCAAGCCAGGTTTGCGAACGAGGAAGCGATCGCTTTTCTGAAGCGCGCCCTACGACTTCTCAGTGAACTACCCCTTGACCGGGCGCGCGATGAGCAAGAGCTCGAGCTGCTGATGGCCATCGGACCCCCTACAGTCGCCCTGCGAGGCTACGGTTCGCCCGACGCTCGGGAGATCTACTCGAGCGCGCGCGAGTTGTGCGAGCGCCTGGGCACGGTCTCGACCGCACCGATCCTGCGTGGACTCGCTATGGCATCCATAGGTCGAAGTGAGATCGACAAGGCATTTGAGTTGGGGGAAGAACTCCTCACCATGGCCGAGACCGAGCGGAACGCCTTTCTCATAGTGGAAGCGCACTACGTGCTCGGGGTCACGACGTTCTGGCGAGGGGAGTTCGAGGCTTCTCGTCGTCATCTACAGGAATCGATCGCGCTCTACAGTCCGGACAACCACCGGGAGCACGTGAATTTGTTCGCACAAGATCCGAAGGTCATTTGCCTCACGCGGCTGGGATACACCCTTTGGCATCTCGGATACCCCGATCAGGCGATCGCGACAGGTGAAGAAGGCCTCGCCCTCGCCGAGGACCTCGCGCATCCCTTGAGTCTTTCCTACGCGATCAATTTCATGATGATGCTGACCAACGACTGCCGAGAAGTACACAGGATCGAGGAGCTCACGACGGCGCAGGCGGCGTTTTCGAGAGACATGTACCTGTTCTACAACGAGGCTCTCCGCGTCGTCTTTAGTGGATGGATGCAGGTTCAACGAGAGGGATCGACCTCCGGGATTTCCATGATCCATGAGGGCTTAGCTCGTTACGAAGCCACTGGGCAAGATCTACACCTTCCCTACGCATTGATGCTTCTCGCTCGCGCTCACCTCCTCACCGCGGATCCATCGGCCGCGCTCGACGTGATCAGCGACTGCTTTGAGTTCGCCGACAGAACGAACAACCACCACCTCGACGCGGAACTGCATCGTCTGAGAGCCGAAGCTCTCATCGCGCTAGATCCCACCGACGAACCGGACATCGAGGTCGCCTTCGGACGTGCCCTCGAGGTTGCTCGGCGCCAGTCGGCAAAGTCGTTCGAGCTGCGGTCTGCCTTGGGTCTCGCCCGCTGGCGGGAGTCGAGCGGCTCGGAGGACCAAAAACAGGATGCGCGCCGGCTTCTACAAGAGGTGTATTCCTGGTTCACCGAAGGCCATAACACCGCAGACCTGGTCGAGGCGAGGGAGTTCCTAGCCGGCGCCTAGGGGGGATTTCCATCGGTCCGCCCCCGAACGCTCCATAGAACGCTTTCGGAACGCTTGCTCCGTAATCGTATGCCTCTTAGGGGCGATCGCAGCGGGCGATGCCTCGAGGAAACGAGGAGGAGCGGCATGAGAACGAAGCGTCTGTTGGTAGCAGTCACCATTTGCTGTGCCGGGCTGACCGGAGCGGCGGTGGCCTCACATGTAGCCCAGGTCGACGCCTCTACGGTGCCGGCCGGGTTCCTGGCAACGCACAACGAGATCGACTGGATCGGGCTGGACGCCATAGCGCGTGCCGTCAAACCAGATGGAGCAGAGGTCTTCGTTCAAAGCGTCGACCTCGGGCCCAACGTCGCCACACCGTGGCACACCCACCCAGGACCCGTGTTCGTGACGGTCGCAGAGGGGTCGCTAACGCTGGAGACGGCGACGGAGAGTTCCTGTCTGCGAAGGGTGGTCCCCGCGGGTAAAGGTTTCTTCGACGGAGGAGACACCCACCGGGTCGTGGCGGGTGCAGATGGAGCCGCGGTCTACGCCACATACCTCCTTCCCAAGGGATCGGCGCACCACATCACCCCGCTCGATACGCCGGACGAGTGCGCATAGCGATTAGCTAGTTGGAGCCTCCGTCGAGGTGGAGTTGAGATT